>JAZLGZ010000090.1:0-21442 GCA_045616585.1 Lachnospiraceae bacterium | reverse complement strand
GGACTTCTTGACAGAGTAAAGAAATCACTCACCGGTGCAGGATTAAGCTTTGTCGAACTTGGCGGAGTAATGCCCAACCCCAGAAGCGGGCTTGTTTACGAAGGTATAAAGCTTTGCAAGCAGGAGGGTGTAGACTTTATTCTTGCTGTTGGAGGCGGCAGTACTATCGACTCATCGAAGGCTATAGCTGCGGGCGTAGCTTATGATGGCGATTTCTGGGACTTTTATCAGGGAAAGAGAATTGAGGCAGCGCTTCCGGTAGGAACGGTGCTTACTATTGCAGCTGCGGGATCTGAAGGTTCACCCGACTCAGTTATTACCAATGAAGACGGCATGATTAAGCGCGGAGCTTCGGGTGACGCAATTCGTCCCAAGTTTTCGGTACTCAATCCTGAACTTACCGAGACACTTCCGGCATATCAGACTGCATGCGGAATTACCGATATCATTGCACACTTATATGAGCGTTATCTGACAAATTCAAAGGATGTTGAAGTGACCGACAGACTTATTGAAGCACTCATTCTTACGATGAAAACAGAAGCACCCAAGGTTATGGCTAATCTTGAGGATTATGAGGCAAGAGCGAATATTATGTGGGCAGGAATGGTAGCACACAACAATATTGTCGGTGTAGGAAGAAGTCAGGACTGGACCAGCCATCAGATTGAGCATGAGCTCTCGGCACTTTATGACTGTGCTCACGGAGCGGGACTTGCTGTTACAATGCCTGCGGTGTTTACCTACAATCTGTCACATGATGTGATGAGATTTGCTCAGATTGCCGTTAGGGTCTGGGGATGCCAGATGGACTTTGCAAATCCCGAAAATACCGCAAGGGAAGGTATTGAGGCACTGAGAAGCTTCCTTATTTCCATTGGAATGCCGAAGAATTTTGCGGAACTTGGCGCAAAGGAAGAAGATATCGAAAAGCTTGCATATACCTGTTGCTACGGTAAGGGCAATGAAGGTGGTCGCATCGGCGGTTTCGTATCTCTTGAGCAGAAGGATGTAGAGAATATTTATAAGCTTATGCTCTAATATCGTAATTAATATAATTATAAAAGGCACATGGGATTGATTCTCATGTGTCTTTTTTGCATTGTGGCATTGGGGACGTAGCAAATGGCTCGCGGAGTGTCCCATGGCTCGCGGAGTGTCCCATGGCGCATAGATGGCCCCATTATTTCTGGAACACCGTCATTTTCATTATAGTGCATCCGCAATATCCGTTATATCACAAAAAGAGAAGAAAATTAAGAATGTAAAACAAAAAGAGAAATAGCCCTATTGATAAATGATTAAATATTTATAAAGTTCAAGATAATGAATGACAAAAGAATACTGAGTATTATATAATTCGTCTTAGGGATATACAATTATTGGAGGTAGTATATATGGCTGACACTTTATCGAGTGCAAAGAGAAATGTTAATACCAATAAAGCATTTGATGATGAACTTGCGGGAAGCAACAGATTGGTTACTATCTGTGTGACTGTTGAATGCGCAATCATTATTGTTGCTTATCTTGCAGAATATTTGAAAGAGGCAAGGACACTGACATATGTAATATTTACATGCTTGTTCTGCGCAGCGACACCGCTTGCATCATGGATTACTTACGGGAAAAAGAAAGACAACGGATTAATCAAGCATTTTGTGGGAATCTGTTTCCCTCTTTTCTATGCATATGTTCTTTTTACAACCGAGAACACTCTGACTTTTACTTACGCTGTTCCGGTGCTTATTATTGCATCGGCATATGCCGATTCGAAATATTCACTGCTGGAATCGATAGGCTTCACTGTGCTTAATATCGGACAGATTATATACTTCCTGGCAAACGGCATCTATAACAGTGAGAACACTGCGATGCTCGAAATACACCTTCTGATTGTACTTCTGATTGCTACATTCGCATATTTTACAGTCAGAAGAGTAGAACTGAACAATCATAAGCGCGAGGGAAGAATAAATGACGAAATGAAGCGTACCAAGGAGCTGCTTAATCATATAGTTGAGGTATCCCGAGCAACAAATACAAATATTGACGAAGTTCACTCTGAGATTACGGAACTTGGTTCATCTATAAGAAATACTTCCGAAGCAATGAAGTATGTTGATTCGGGAGCCGAGAATACCACTCGAACCGTTCAAAATCAGATTACTTATACGAAGAATATTTCTCAGAAAATCGAACAGGTTCTTGAAAACTTTGATGAGATATCAAAGAACATAAGCGAATCACTTACTACCATAAAAGAAGGAAAAGTAACTGTGTCCGCACTTGCGAGTAAGTCGAGTGAGACTATTGAGAAGGGCAATGAGGTTAATTCAAAGCTCGGAAAGCTTGATGCTATTATGACAAATATGAACTCTGCGGTTGATATTATTTCAGGCATTACTTCACAGACAAGTCTCCTGGCTCTTAATGCTTCTATTGAGGCTGCCAGAGCAGGTGAGGCCGGACGAGGATTTTCTGTTGTTGCTTCTGAAATTCAAAAAATGGCCGGAGATACGCGTGAAGCTGCAGACAGAATTCAGCATATGGTTGAGGACGTAACCAAGGCAATAAGTGAGCTTGTTTCAGTTACAGGTGATATGATAAACCAGATTATGGATCAGGCCAAAGCTACTGAAGAAACGGTTACTTCATTTGAGCGAATTGAGATGAACACAGATACAATTAAGAGCTGCGCAACCGAAATGTCCGGTGCTGTGGATCAGCTTGATGATGCAAACCGCGAGATTGTGGAGAGTATTTCAACTATTTCATCTATTTCCGAAGAAGTATCAGTTAATGCCAACTCCACGCTGATATCATGCGAAGAAAACCTCAGAACAGTTGAAAAACTGGTCGAAGCAATGAATAATCTGAGTAATCTTGCATCAAGTCTAGCGGAATAATCACAAAGAAAAGCCCTGAGTGCGTGAGCGGCCGGACTGAGATTCCCCATTCATTGATAAAAAAATGAGGAGATCAGGCTTGACGTATCATGCAGACTCAGGGCTTATTATATTATCGATTACATTCAAAAAAATAATTGAATACAATTTAATTTTGTGCTTGACAAATGCATTTTCATGAGTTATAGTAATGACATAAAGAGTTGAACGCAATTTAATTAAATACAATTATAAAGAACGGAGGATACTATTATGGTAAAGAAAATTAATGGCAGTGAGTTCGAAGTTGAGGCAGTTAAGGGTTGTGCAGTAGTAGATTTCTCGGCGATCTGGTGTGGTCCCTGTAAGATGCTTGCACCTGTTCTTGAAGAAGTTTCGGAAGAGCTTTCGGATGTAAATTTTTATAATGTGGATGTTGATGATGAGCCCGATCTTGCAGTTAAGTATGATATCACCAATATTCCCGCACTTCTTGTATTGAAGGATGGTGTAAAGCAGGACATCCTTGTAGGATTCAGACCCAAGGAAGCACTTGTCGAGGATATCAAGAGTCGTCTCTGATTCCGAATAATTTGAAAAACAGATAAAAGCAAACAGATAAAAAGCAAAAAACAGAAAAAAAGCATATCACAAGCAGGAATATAAGATGGAGGTATACAATTATGAATTTCTATGATTTAAAGGTTGAAGCAGCAGATGGCAGCATGGTATCAATGGCAGATTTTAAGGGCAAGGTTGTTCTTGTAGTTAATACAGCTACAGGTTGTGGATTTACTCCTCACTATGAGCCTATCGAGAAGATGTACGAGCAGTATCATGATCAGGGCTTGGAGATTGTTGATGTTCCCTGCAATCAGTTCGCAGGTCAGACACCGGGAAACGATGATGAGATTCGTGAATTCTGTCAGCTTAAGTACAAGACACAGTTCCCTCAGATGAAGAAGGCTGATGTCAACGGTGAAAATGCTATCGAGCTTTTCAAGTATCTTAAATCTCAGAAGGGTTTTGAAGGATTCGGACACGGAGCTGCAGCACTTGCAATGTCATTGATGCTTAAGAAGATTGATAAGGACTATAAGAACAACTCTGAAATTAAGTGGAACTTTACTAAATTCGTTGTAGATCGTGAAGGAAATGTGGTTGCACGTTTCGAGCCTACAGCAGATATGAAGAAAGTTGTTGAGTGTGTGGCTTCTTTAGTGTAAAATATTGCTGTATTACATGAAAAGGACTTGGAATAATGAGCGGAGAATATGATGTATTAAAAATCGAGAATCAGTTATGCTTCCCACTTTATGCCTGTGCGAAGGAAGTAGTGAAGCGTTACAAACCGTTTTTGGATGAAATCGATTTGACATATACCCAGTATATTGCCATGATGGTGCTCTGGGAGCAGAAGAAATTATCGGTTAAGGAACTCGGAGATTTTTTGTACCTCGATTCGGGTACGCTTACCCCTTTGCTGAAAACTCTGGAGAAGAAAGGCTTTATCAGACGTTATCGCTCAAGCGAAGACGAACGTGTGCTTTTTGCCGAAATTACCGAAAAGGGAATGGAATTACGTGATGAGGCTGTGAAGGTTCCTGCGAAGATGGCAAACTGTGTAAAGCTTGAACCTAAAGATGCAGCAGAACTTTACCGGATTCTGCACTTATTGCTCAGCGAGATGTAAAGAATGATAATAATATAGCAAAGTTGTATACCCTCTTATCCGTTCCATCGGGAAAGAGGGTATTTTTACATTTTAAGATATAATATTGTGATTATTTTGAATATTATAACATCGCAAAAGCCAAAATAGATATTTCGTTTTTTGTGATAATAATGTACAATATATATGTATTGATTCGGTTGATTCACCATATGGTGAAGGTGTGCGTTTGGGGGTCAGATTATGAAGGTTAGGAAGACAAAAATTTCGACTCGAATTTTTATCTATCTGATGGTTGGAACACTGGTTAATATTCTTGTACTTTCTGTATTTATGTATAACAGAAGCAAGAAGATAGTGCTTTCACAGATTAGGAATAAAGTCGAGAACTATGCGCAGCTTGCCGCAGCGGCAATCGATCCTGAGGTTTTCTCAACGGTAGAAGGCGATGATCAGGACGAATATGAGGATGTATATGAAGCCTTGGCTCTTTATAGGGACAACTGTGATCTGGAGTACATTTATGCCCTGTCGCAAAGCAAGGGCGGGCATATAAGTTATGTGGTTGATACCGATAAAGAAGAACCGTCCGGCTTCGGTGAAGAATTCGAGGCCGATGAGGTAACCGAAACCGCTTTTGAAGGTATTGTGGTATCGAATAATGAGATAACCTACGATGAGTGGGGAGGACATATTACGGGATATGCTCCGATTCTGCTCGGTAAGAAGACCGTCGGAGTTGTCGGAGTTGATATCGGTGCCGATGACGTAACCGCACAATTCAACAAGCTTCTGATCGGAACGATAGTTATAGCCATTATTATTATTGCAGCTATTACACTTATTCTGCATTTGATTTCGAAGAAGCTCAGTCATTATTTCGATACGCTTAACGATAAAGTTGCCGAACTGGCAGACGGCGATTTGGATAAAAAGGTCGTATTCAATACAGGCGATGAAATGGAAGTAATTGCCGAAAACATAAACAGGTTTATAGAAACCGTAAAGGGCCTGGTTTCACAGGTTGCCGTTTCTTCAAATGAGAATGCGGATACACTGCGAAGAATGAATTCCGACGTTATGGCATTAAGTGCGAATATGGAAGAGTGCAGTGCAACATCAGAGACCGCAAGCAACTATCTTTCAGATGTTGCAAAGCGTATGGATGCACTTGTAAATGATGTTAAAACAACGGATTCATTTGTTGACAGCGAGAAAGTTCATGCCAATGAGTCTGCTGAGTTTGCGGCATCCAAAAGAGCGGGCGCAATCAATATGATTGAAGAAATCAATTCAAATATTCGTAAGGCACTGGAACAGGCAAACGTTATTTCAAAAGTTTCCGACATGACCGAGGAAATAGAAAAAATATCGCTGCAGACAAGAATTCTGAGTCTAAATGCTCAGGTGGAAGCAGCAAGAGCGGGACGTTACGGAACAGGATTTGCGGTAGTAGCTACCGAAATATCAAAGCTCAGTGACAAGACCACCCAAACCGTTGAAGAGATTGTTGTGGTTAACAACACTGTTCAGGAGGCTATGCAGAATCTTCGAAGCTATGTTGAGAAAATGGACCGCTTCATGACAACGGATGTAGTCGGTGATTATGACGAGTTTATGCAGCTGGGAATTGATTACGGTAAAACAACCGATAATCTTTTGGATAAGATGACCGAGCTCAGATCGAGAAGCGATGAGATTCTTTCAATGCTTGAAATGGTAAATTCGAGTGTTCATGATATCAGTTTATCGGTAGCGGACAGCGCAGGCCAAATTGAGAATTTCTCGGGAGCTACAAACAATATTTCCGAAAGTATGAATTCATTGCTTAACTGCAAGATTCTTTCGACAGAGAAAAAACTCTGATTACCATGTCATTTATCGGTCATGGCTGATTGTCGGAACAATAAATAGAATACAAAATAAGATGCAAAAAAGGCTGTGATGGTTCACGGCCTTTTTTGCATCTTACAGCCGGTAAATGCAACTTACCGTAAAATATGTTGCAATAAAAATTTGGCGGTTGTACTATGCGATTGTCAAAGATAAATGAACTTGAGAGGTAGGAGTATGGAGACAAAAAGAAGAGCGATAGAAGTAAGGAATCTGTCTAAAAAATACAAAAACGGAAAAAACGAGTTTCTTGCGGTAGACAATATATCGTTTGATGTTTACGAGGGTGAACTTTTTGCATTTCTGGGAGAAAACGGTGCCGGAAAGTCAACTACAATAAATATATTAAGTACTATTCTTGAAAAGACCGAAGGTGAAGTAAAAGTATTCGGAAATGTACTTGGAAAAAATGACAATGCAATCAGAGATCTGATCGGAATTGTTTTCCAGAATTCGGTTCTGGATGCAAAACTTACGGTTAAGGAAAATCTTCTTACAAGGGGTGCCTACTACGGTTTCGGCAGGAAAGAAATTATGGACCGACTTCAGGTGTTCTGGAAGAAGTTTGAACTCGAGTCGATATGGAACAAGCGTTACGAGCAGCTTTCGGGAGGACAGCGAAGACGAGTTGATATCGTCAGAGCTCTTATAAACAAACCGGCAATTCTCTTTCTTGATGAGCCTACAACCGGTCTTGATCCTATGTCGAGAAAGATTGTATGGGATTACATCAATTATTTGCGGCATGAAGAAAAACTTACGATTTTCCTTACAACACATTACATGGAAGAGACCAGGGATGCAGATAATGTAATTATTATGGAGAAAGGCAGAATAATAGCCGAGGGTACTCCTGCCGCGCTTAAAGCGCAGCACGCCAAGACAAGAATCGTCTGGTATACACCCAAGTCAGATGACGCGGAAAAGCGGTTCGGGAAGACGGAATTCAGTTATGATGCAGATCACTACAATTTATATCCGGAGGGTAAGGTAACGGATTTTATAACAGCGAATGCGGATGTTCTCGAAGACTTTGAGGTAATAAAGGGTACTATGGATGATGTATTTCTTAAACTTACCGGAAAGGAAATCGGATAAAGATATGAATAAGATGTTTGGTTTAATAAGAAGAAACCTTCTTGTGTATTTTAAAGATAAATCGGCGGTGGTTTTCTCGATGCTTACGCCTATTATTATGCTTGTTTTATATATGTTTTTCTTAAGAGGCAATTTTGTAAACGGAATCGAAAGTGCCGCACAGCAGGTTATGGGACTGATCAATCCCGACGATATAAGTGCTTTTGCAAACGGAATGCTTCTGGCCGGAATATTAAGTTCGGCTATGATTACAGTTCCTTATAACACTCTTTCAACGATTGTATCGGACAGAGAAACCAAAGTTGATTTCGATATTTCCGCGACACCCATCAAGAGAGTACAGATCATTTTAGCGTATTATGTTGCTTCGGCTCTTTCGGCATTCATAATGACCACGATTATTCTTGTCCTCGGTATTATTGTTATTTCACTTAATTCTTCCATGTATATCGGAGGTGTAAGAATCGCTGCATTATTCCTTGTGGCATTTCTCGGATCCGTCAGCGGAACAGCGATTTTCATGCCTGTAATGGTGATTCTTAAAAAGTCATCTGCGGTAAGTGCGTTTATGGGAATCATCTCGGCAGCTTCGGGTTTTGTCATCGGAGCGTATATTCCCCTTTCTGAATTCTCGGACGGAATACAGAATTTCTGCAATCTTTTTCCTGCAACCGGAATTACCGTTATACTCAAGAGACTCATTCTTACAGGACTCGTCGACAATATGGATAATTGTATCGGAGGGCTCGATAACGGTATGTTTGCCCGGATTATGAGAGAAGAGTTCGGATTTTACGGACAATTCTTCGGAAATACATTAAGCATTACACAGACAACGTTATATGTTTCAGGCGTTACATTGCTGTTTATTATTGCAATAGCAGTGTTATATCCCAGAGTTTACAAGAAAAAATAATACGTTCGGCGGTTGCCACTTAGCCCGGGGTAGGCTAGAATTGTAAAAGGCTGATTCGAAACAACAGCTGCTCGATGCAGGGCCGATGCTCCTGCACCGGGCTTTTTACAAACAGTGGAGGAACAATTTGGGTATGAAAGTGACGCTGAAAAAGGTCAAAGACATTGCCGATGAAAGTGCTGTTATCAGTGCATCGGAGGTTACCGAAAGCATCAGTGCTGCAATAGCACTTCTTGAGTGCGGAGAAAGCGTATTGTCGGGATACAAGGAGGGGGAGTTTTATCCCTGCCCAATTTCCAGGATTTATTATATAGAGGCAACCGATGACAAAGTATTTGCTTATACAAAGGATGACTGTTTGGAATTGAAGAGCCGATTGTATGAGCTTGAGGAAAAACTCGATCAAAGGTTTTTCAGATGTTCGAAATCAATGATCTGCAACGTTAGGAAAATCAAAAGCATCAGGGCGGAGGAAAACTCAAGAATGCTTGCGACTTTGCTCAACGAGGAGAAGATTGTGATTAACCGTAACTATGTTAAAGAATTGAAGAAAAGACTGGGGCTTTAAAATGAGAACAGCGAAACTTATTTTTCAACAGACACTTCTGGTTATGTTTTTGATGAATTGCGCGAATGTGTTGTCTGAGTTTATTTCTCTGATAAAAACAGGAGAAGTATATCAACTCAACGGATATTTCCCGATTTCGATGATGATTGTTGCATTCCTTACATCCTTGCCTACTTTGATTCTGAGGAGTGAAAAAGAAACCACACGGGCGAAGTTCGCACTTCGCCTGGTGGCTCATTTTATAACTGTTTATGCAGTTGTAATGCTCGGAGGACTGCTGTTCTCCTGGTATGATTCATTCGGCGGATTTGTATCGCTTTCGGTATCCGTGGTGATTATTTATGTACTAGTCTGGGTTCTGTCCCACATGCTTTTTAAACATGAAGTAAACCGTATAAATGAAGTATTGGCGGACTTACACGATGAGGAATAATACATTGTGCAATCAAGCGATAAGGAATGCAGGATTTCATGAACGGGTATTTGAATCAAAGCTTGAAAGCACATATTTTACGCTGTTTTCATAGTCCGCATCGCTTTTTAAGTGCTCGATAATCATGGGCATGTCGGGATCCAAAGCACCGGCTTTCCGAATATATTTTACGAAGTTGAATGTGCCTTCTCCGCAGGCACATTCTTTTAATTGGAAGGTGTAATCGTCGAGAAGCCTGATGTCCTTTAAATGGCAGCTTTTTATATAAGGTCCCAAAAGTTCAAAAGTCTTATCGAGAAATTCTTCACTGAAGAAATAGCGCTCTGCACTGTTTATCATGTTTATAATGTCAAGGTGAGCAGCGAACCGATCGCGGTCGACATCTTTGATAAGTCTTAAATAATCCTCGGGAGAGGATGGAATCATCCAAGGCATGGACTCGATTGTAAAGTAAGTATTGACAGGTTTTGCGGTATCGATTACCTCCTGAATCATTGCAACGGTTTTGTCCCAGGCTTTTGAAGAAAAATTTTCTTTATATCCTCCGTCCCATCGTGTACCCAATGAACCGGCGACATTTACACAGCAGCGTGCTTTGACTTTGTCTGCCAGCTTTAACTGATTGACTGAGTACTCAAGGTTGCGCTTTGCTTCTTCGGGGTCGGCGGAAACAGCATTTCGCCAGATGCCGACCTCGGCAATCAGTAAGTCATTGGCTTTGGCCTCAGCGGCATATTCGGTGATTAAGCTTTCCGGAGCCGACGAATCGACCGGAAAAACAACACTGCGGCAGCCGATAGATGAAAGCTTTTCGGCCCATTCCCCGGGAGAAAGACCCCAGAGTGAAGATGATATACCAAGTCTCATATATTTCAAACCTTTCTTTAATATCCGATAAAACCATTATCGGGAAAAACAAATCAGAAGTTCCTGAATCTGATGACCGAAGGATCGATTTCGCTGATTTTTTTGGCACCGGTACGTGCCATGACAGTCATCAGCTCATGATTGATTGCATTGATTCTTTCGGTTACTCCGGCAGCACCTTTCTTTAAAGGTTCCATCAGATTTCTGCCTACGCCCACTGCGTTTGCACCGAGAGCAAGAGCTTTAAAAACATCCATTCCGCTCTCTATGCAGCAATCCACATAAATCTGTGCACAGCCATTGACAGCCTTAACAATTTCGGGTAGCACCATAAGAGGAGGAACCATAGAATCCATAATTCCGTGATGATGCGATACGATAATTGCGGAAGCTCCGGCTTTAATGCACTTTTCCGCGTCAGATGCACTGAGGACTCCCTTTACGACAAAGGGAATATTGGATGCATCAACATATTCTTTAAGCTGAGCAGTTGTTTTGGTATGCATGGGGAGGCCCATAACATTGTCATAGTGGCCGTTCCATGAAACGGCGTGATCGATGTCCATTCCGACGGCAAATGCCCCGTGTGAATCCGCATGCTCTATGCGCCTGAAGACCTCGTTGTCGTCTTCGTGAGGTTTGATGATTTTTACGGTTGCGGCACCTGTAGCGATAATTCTTTCAAGCTCCTCATCCTCACCCATTCCCATGAAATGAAGCGCGTCTGCGCCAAAGGCACCTTTGGCGAATTCAACCATTCCGTCTTCGCAGGTATTGTGCAGGTGAGAGAGTGCTGCTGTCATTACGGGCGTAGAGAATTTTCTTCCGAGTAAGTCTACCGAAAGATCCGGAAGGTCGCTGTCGAGGTATCTTGGAGTAATAAGCATACTGTTGAAGTATTCTCTTGTGATTTCATCTGTTTTGGCTGTCATTTTGTAATCCTCTTAATCAGTTTTTAAATAATGCAGCGCACCTAGGAATAATGATACACCGCTATATACAGAGTATACGTTTTTGGATGTTTTTACAACCTGTATTATGCCGGAACCTATGATATTCGGGGAAAGTATGACAGGCATGACCGGACTGTTTTCTTGTGGAGGAGGCATTTGTGTGATATAATTTTGCCTGAGCCGATAGTGGATATAAAAGCGGCATCATATGTAAATGTTGCGGAGTAAATATGAGTTTTATAGAGTTTAACAACGTTGAAAGAGAATATAAATCAGGCGAGACTTCGATCATGGCATTGTGCGGAGCCAGTTTCAAAATCGAAAAAGGTGAGTTCGCGATAATTCTCGGAGCTTCGGGAGCCGGAAAAACAACGGCACTGAACATTCTCGGTGGAATGGATCATGTTACTGCCGGTGAAGTAATCATCGACGGGAAGAACATAGTAAAGTGCAAGCGCAAAGAACTGATCGGATACAGACGTCTGGACATAGGCTTTGTTTTTCAGTTCTATAATCTTGTGCCTAATCTTACCGCGAGGGAGAATGTCGAACTTGCGGCACAGGTATGTACGGATTCGCTCGATCCCGACGAAATATTGGCCGAAGTCGGTTTGTCCGATAAAAAAAGCAATTTCCCTGCTCAGCTTTCGGGAGGCGAACAGCAGAGAGTGTCAATCGCAAGAGCGCTTGCAAAGAAACCTAAGATGCTTTTATGCGATGAACCTACGGGGGCCCTTGATTACGTTACAGGCAAGCAAATCTTAAAAGTTCTGCAGGAGACATGCCGCAAAAACGGTATGACGGTTGTTCTTATCACTCACAATTCGGCACTTGCGCCAATGGCTGACAGAGTCATAAGATTTAAAAGCGGAACGGTTGTAAGTGAAGTTACCAACGACAACCCGCTTTCGATTGACGACATCGAGTGGTGATTTATAACAATCGATTTATTATATGTTCAGTTAAGGAATGAAAAATCAATGGATAAAATATTATGTTCAACAGGAGCACTTATCGGACGTCCGAATAATCGTGACTACAGATTGCTTAAGGAAATTGTACCGAAGCTTGAGTGTGACGGAATCGAATTTATGGTTTACAGCTCCTGGTACGAGGAGTTTGACGCACTTTTGCGAACCGTAAAGGCTATGAATTTGAATATTCCGGTAGTTCACTGCCAGAAGTCTCTCGGTGAATATTTGTGCGGAATGAAGGCGTGGTTTGACGGGCAGGGTTATCATGAATACGAAATGACACCCGAGGAAGACCGTGCAAATTTTGAAAAAGGACTCAGAGAGTTAAAGCTTAATATAAAGGCCGCAAATGTATTCGGTGCAGAGAAGATGGTTCTCCATCTTTGGAACGGTATACCGTCCGATAAAAGAATCGAAAAGAACATCGAACGTTTCGGATATTTGAGTGATATTGCTTCGAATGAGGGCGTAGAGCTTATGGTAGAAAACGTTTTGTGCAACAGATATGATCCGCTTTCGAATATGACTCTTGTTCATCAGTCTTATCCTGATGCCGCATTTGTATTTGATACCAAGATGGCTGAATTCCATGACCAGAACAAAGCTGTGTTTATGCCCGAAAACGAATGGTTGTTTAAAGACAAGCTGGTTAAGCATCTTCATATAAACGACTACGGCGGCGGATATATGGATTGGGCGAATCTCGGAGTACTTCCCATCGGAAAGGGACATGTCGATTTCGATGAGTTCTTTAAAAGACTGTCGGTTTATGGTTATGAAGGTGATTATACCGTAGAAGCGACTGCCTTCGGAAAAGACGGGAATATTGACTATGCCATGCTTAACAGGTGCTTCGGAAATCTTCGAGGACTGATTGACAAATACATGAAATAAGCGGAGGCCCATATGAACATAGTGTCAAATAATTTCGTCATAAAAGGAGATATTGCATATTCTTGCGACAAGGATACCATTAAAACCTATAAAGACGGATATCTGGTGTGTCGCGACGGTGTTTGTGTCGGAGCTTTTTCGGAGCTTCCCGACGAATTCAAAGATTATGAGCAGGTAGATCACACCGGAAAGCTTATTATTCCGGGACTTACGGATTTGCATGTTCATGCACCTCAGTATACTTTTAGAGGCATAGGTATGGATTTGGAATTGCTGGAGTGGCTCAACAAGTATACTTTCCCCGAAGAAGCGAAGTTCGGCGATATGAATTATGCCCGCTCCGCTTATCGCTTCTTTACCGAAGATTTACGCCGATGCTTTACCTCACGTGCGGTTATTTTTGCAACCATTCATTCGGAGAGTACCATAGAACTTATGAATCAGCTCGAAGCCTCGGGAATGGTAACTTACGTCGGAAAGGTTAATATGGACCGAAACGGTGCGGAAGGGCTGCAGGAAGCAGATGCTGCGGAATCACTTAAAGCTACTCTTGAATTTTTGAAGAAGACAGAAGTCGGTTACAGGAACACATATCCGATTCTTACGCCGCGATTTATTCCTTCATGCTCAGATGAACTGATGCGGGGGCTCGGAGCCTTGGCAAAGGAGAGCGGGCTTAGGATTCAGTCGCATTTGTCGGAGAACTTGTCTGAAATAGAATGGGTAAAAGAATTGGTTCCGGAATCGGACTGCTATGCAGGAGCTTATGAATTGTTTGATGCGATGGGAGATAAGGAGCATCCTGCAATTATGGCACACTGCGTTCACAGTGATGATAAAGAGACAGAAATATTGAAAAAGCATGGGACCTATGTTGCTCATTGCCCCGAGTCGAATCTTAACCTGACCAGTGGGATAGCACCGGTCAGAAAATTCCTTGAGGCAGGGATTCCCGTGGGGTTGGGTACGGATGTTGCGGGCGGATCATCCATGAACATGCTCAAGTGTATGCTCAGTGCGATTCAGGTGTCCAAAATGTATTACCGACTCGTTGATACTGATGTGAAATCGCTGACTTTCGAAGAAGTATTCTATCTGGCTTCCATGGGAGGAGGAAGCTATTTCGGCAAAGTAGGATCGTTTTTGAAAGATTACGAGTTCGATGCGGTTGTAATCGATGACAGCAGAATGCTCTCGATGCGCGACATGTCGGTAAGAGAACGTGTGGAACGTATGATATACAATGATGCTGACTGCTTCATTATGGATAAATTTGTCCGCGGACGTCGTATTTTCGCAAGAGAAGATGCGGTCTGATGCTGTCAGCGTTCACCTTCCCATTCCATAAAGAACTCATCTAAAAATAATTCCATGTACTTATGACGGCTGTCGGCAAGTTCGCTTGCGGCAGCCGTATTAAATGAGTTGCGCAGTTGAAGCAGCTTCTCATAAAAGTGATTTACGGTTGTGGAAGTGGCAGTACGGGCTTTGTATTCTTCGTTACTCATGTTTAGCAGGGGCTTATTTTCGGGGTCATATATGGGACGACCGGCTTTGCCGCCGAATGCGAAAGCTCTTGCTATTCCGATGGCTCCGAGGGCATCGAGTCTGTCGGCGTCCTGCACACACATTCCTTCAATGTCGGAAGGTCTGACCGAATCCCGACCTTTCCAGCTGACCTCATCTATTATTCTGCAAATCTTATTGATTTCATCGCAGTCGAAATTCTCACGCTCCAGAAGTCTTCTGGCATTGTCCTTGTTCGCAGCAGTACCGGGGCTTAGCTTCCGGTCGTCGACATCGTGAAGAATGGCAGCGACACGAACAATACCGCAGTCAGCGCCTTCGGCTTTGGCAATAGTTGAAGCAAGCTTATATACTCTTAAAGTGTGAAAATAGTCATGGCCTCCGGATTCTGAGGAAAAACCGTTCTTTACATACTCCAATAATCTTTCACAAATAATGTCGTATTCCTCGTTTGTTCTCATAATTATATCTCCTGCGCAATTTCTGATATTATGTCATATTATATAATAACAGATTTGGAAGAATTATAGTAATATGGGTATTATTTATTTAGTTTTCATTGATTTAAAATGCTTTATTTCCTATAATGTGAATAGGGTTTACACCATTTTACGGAGGAGATTTTTATGGAAAAAACAGATCAGGCACAGCTAAGCGCCCAGCAAAAGGTCAACCGATTTATAATGATTCTTATAGTTGTAATGGATGTGTTTATTGCTGCCGGTTATGTGATGGATATTTTAAATGGATCCATCGGGACGGTATTCGGATTAATCGTTATAGGGCTTATTGCTATTTCGCTGATTGTCAATGTTCGTACGTATAAAGTAAATCCGGATGCTTTTAAGTATGTTACCATCATGGGGTATGCAGTGATTTACGGAGCGGGACTTTTCGGTTCCAGCAGTGATTTCCTGTTTGTGATTATTATGCCCATTACGGTGAGCTTTGTTTTATATTATGATTTGAAACTTGTCAATGCAATGGCTGTTGCTTTTACGACCATAAATATTCTGGATGTCCTTAATATCGTATTAAGACTCAAAGCGATGCATTCGGGCAATCCCGTAGATGCGACTGCAATGTTCGTTCAGGTAGCCAGTGTTACGATATACTTCATAGCCCTTAGGTTTATTACCGGAATTTCCATTACGAACAATGAGAACAAGATTGCGCAGATCCAAAGCATGTCTGACAACATTATGAACTCCATTGATGACATTAATTTGCGGCTGATGGGACTCAGCAAAGCTTCTGAGGCCATGACCACATCAATGAATGAAATCAATGTCGGTACAAATGATACAGCTGCCGCAGTTCAGGGACAGCTGACACAGACCAGTGAGATTCAGAATAAAATCGAGCTTGTACAGAATGAGACGGCGGATATGACAGCGCATCTTGCTGAAGCGATTGAGTCGGTGAGAAGCGGTAATAAGAGTATAGAAGTACTTGTCTCGGGTTCGGACCGTTCGGTAGAAATAAGTAAGCTTGTTAAAGAGAAACTTACGGTTCTTCAGGGAAATATGGAGGCCATGAACAAGATTACGAAACTTATTGACGGCATCACCTTCCAGACCAACATTATGGCACTTAATGCAAATGTCGAAGCAGCTCACGCCGGAGAGGCCGGACGGGGATTTGCGGTTGTGGCTCAGGAAATCTCCGGAATGGCAGATAAGACAAAGAAGGCGACGGCTGATATTAACGAAATGATAGCAAATGTTGCTGCAGCCCTTGCCGAAGTGGAGTCGGCAGTAGGAGATATGGCCAGTGTAATAAGGCAGGAAAAAGCAAACACAGCGGTTGCTGCGGACAACTTTAATGCTATTGATAACAAGACTTCAGAGATGCTGGCTATTGCAGGTATGCTTAAGGACAATATTGATGATCTGACTTATTCGAATCGCCAGATTGTTGCTGCGGTTGAAAAGATTTCGGCGACAACCGAGGAAGTGACCGCTATTACGAATGAAACACTTAATATTGAGACCCGCAATCTTAACGATCTGAAGGAAGTAGCGAATATGGTTTCTGAGCTTGCCAACGTATAAGTATAAAGAAAACCTCTTTGTAAGTATTATCGGTGATACCCGAAAGACTTACAAAGAGGTTGTTTTTATTTGGAAGATAATTGCGATACTGTCTGTTTCAATTCATACTGGGATATAGGTTTGCTTAAGTAACCGTCAAAGCCCATATCTATGTATTCTCTCATGGCTCCTTCCATCGCGTTGGCTGTAAGCATTACTATGGGAGTAGCGACGTTTATGCTGCTTCCGCTTTTGATAGCGGTGAAAACTTCGACACCGTTCATTTCAGGCATCATGTCATCAAGGAGAATAACATCGTATTTTGTCTTTTCAATAAGTTCCAAGCTTTCGACGCCGGAGGTACAGGTCGTTACATCTACACCTTCACGAGAGAGCAGTTTCTGGATAAGTACAAGATTCAATCGGGTATCATCAACGGCAAGGACCTTGATTCCCGAAAGTGACGTTGATTCATTGAGAACACTATCGGAAGCTGCATGAGCGGGAGTCATGGCAGGAGAAGAACCTGTTTTCTGGAATAGAGTGATAACAAAAACGGTACCTTTTTCTACTTCACTTTCGACATTTATCGTTCCGCCCATCTGGTCGAGAAGATTTTTCGTGATTGCAAGTCCGAGACCCGTTCCTTCTATACCTCTGTTCAAGCCTTCATCCAAACGCTGGAACGCTGTGAACAGATTGGGGATGGATTCTGCTTTGATTCCTTTTCCGGTATCTTTTATCGTATATTCAACTGTGCAGCCGTCATTCGTTTTATCAATACATTTGCTTGTAAACGAAACCGAACCCGATTCCGTATATTTTACGGCATTTGATAATACATTGATAAGACATTGACGTATTCGGATGTTATCGCCGTAGAGATTGTCGGGAATGGCTTTGTCGATTTCAACATTGAACACAAGACCTTTCTCTTTGCACTTGAAGCCGATATCTTTTGTAATATCGGAGATGAGTGTATTAAATGAGTAATCCGCATTGATAATATCAAGCTTGCCGCTTTCGATTTTTGAGTAATCGAGGATATCGTTAATAACAGTCAGCAGCGTAGCTCCTGCATGTGTAATATCTTTTGAATACTCATGAATCTGATTGATGTCCGAACTTTCCTGAATCAGGTTGTTGAAGCCCATTACAATACCCAACGGGCTTCGAATTTCATGTGACATATTGGCCAGGAAATTCTTCTGAAGCTGATTGCTCTTTTCAAACTGAATCTTTGCATTGATTGATTTGTCTCGTTCCTTTATGTATTCAGCCTTCTGACGAAGAAGGAGAGAGGCAATCAAAAGAGTTGTCGATAAACCAAGAAGTGTTCCCGCAATACCGTACTGTCTGGGATCCATGGGGTAAACCGGATTGGGAAAATGCATTGAAGCGTTCTGTGTAACCGGTATGGATACAAGGCCAAGAATCAGGAATACTTTTTGACGCTTTCCGCCCAGGCACATTACGAACAAAATAATCTCGCAAACGAACAGAATGGTTGCGGAGGTTTCTCCGCCGCCCGATATGTACCAAAGAACCGGTATGGTAAACAAAACGAAAACGAAATGAAGGCGGCGCACAAAAATAGGATTTTTAATGCAGCGCTCGAGGATAAAGAATACGGTTACACCGATATCAAGCACACCATAAACAGCGGTATATGCTAAAGGCAGCTTTACAAGGAGAGAGGCAATCACGTTAATGGTTGCCCATATAATTTCGGCTTTTAAGAAAAATTTTAAAAGTTTGGACTCAATAGATTCATTGCTTAATGCAATTTCTTCAGGATAAGATGCTTTTGTCTTTTTGCTCATTCAATCGCTCCTTATGTATGTGTTAAATCCTTTCAGATATAAATACATCGGTAGTTTATCCTTTATTATACACCACTTTTTCATATATTGCATCATTTCTTACATCTGTTTGACTATTTTTATAAAATGAGGCAAAATAAAATCATGTATCATGAGGGAGGTACACGAAAATGTTTTATATTATAAGACATGGAAGGACCGATTGGAATGATTTGAAGAAGCTTCAGGGTCGCACCGACATTCCGCTGAATGAATCCGGAATAGCTATGGCTAAAGCGGCACACGATGAATATCTGAATATTCATTTTGATATTTGTTACTGTTCACCGCTCAAAAGAGCAGTTCAAACCGCAGAACTTTTACTCGAGGGACGTGATGTACCGATTGTGGTTGATGAGCGTCTGGCAGAAATATGTTTCGGTGTATATGAAGGCATTGAAAACAGTTTTGAAATACCTGACTGCCCAATAAATACGATATTCTTCGAGCCTGAAAAATACAGGGGCGTCGAAGGCGGCGAGACACTCGATGAAATATTTGAACGTGTTGATTCGTTTTTAAAGGAGAAAGTGTACTGTGAGGCGGATAAAGATATTCTCGTGGTTGGCCACGGAGGGATCAATTCAGCTATCACTACAGCATACAAAAAAATGCCTGTCGAAAAGTTCTGGAGTGAGGGCATTGAGAACTGCAAGCTAAAGGTTTTAGGTTGAATATGAAAGATTGGAGACAATAAAAATGGGACACTGGGGAGATGAATGGGATCCTGAAGTACAGAAAAGGGAAGATCCCAAAGGAAGAATAACAATCAATTTTAAAAAGGCGTCGTCAGATATCGACAATATTGTAGACTGTACGCAGAATGTAGATGACAAACATCCGAAGAATGAGCTTGTTAAGGAATGGGCAGGAATTATGATAGGATTCTTTATCATGTTCCTGATTTCCTACAGAGTGTTTGTATTTGCAGCCATTCCGTTTATGATTTTTTACATTGTTTGTCTGGTAAAGCTCAAAAACGCGTGGAAGCATTTCGGATATAAACTCAAAGTTCCTGTTCTTGTGACGATTCTTGTACTGGCTGCGGGACTTGCTGTGGCTCTTTTTGCGCAAAGATTTTATCCGTTCTGATATTTTGGTATTGACATTTTACTTTAACACTGTTATGCTTTACTCAATTAAACCGATGATGTGGAGATAAAGGTGATTAAGCTTCTACAGAGAGTCCCCGCTGCTGAGAATGGGATGAAAAACGAATCATCAAATGGACCACGGAGGGTGCAGTCAAATGTGCATGCACAGAGTATTCTGCAACGTTAGCCCGCGTTAGTGGCAGGGAGTATGTCAGTACTCTTAAGGAGCATGATTATTCATGAATCAAGGTGGCACCGCGGATAGTATATTCGTCCTTGACAGAGATTTCTTTCTGTCAGGGATTTTTTTATTCCGACAGATAACAACCCAATATGGCATCTGTTTGCGGTAGCAATAGCTGATGTCATAGACAGCAAAAGCGAAAGGAAATTAAAACTATGATTAAGGAAGCAATCAACAAAATCGTCAACAAAGAGGATCTTACCTATGATGAGGCCTATGCGGTAATGAATGAAATTATGAGCGGCGAAACCAGCCCTACACAGAATGCAGCTTTCCTTGCGGCTCTTTCAACCAAAAGTGCAAAGGCTGAAACTACGGATGAAATCGCAGGTTGTGCTGCGGCGATGAGAGACCATGCTACAAAGGTTGAATTTGATTATCCTGTATTTGAAATAGTAGGAACCGGCGGAGACCATGCACAGAGCTTCAATATCTCAACCGTTTCGGGTATTGTTGCGGCATCGGCCGGAATGAAAGTTGCCAAGCATGGAAACCGTGCGGCTTCTTCTAAGTGCGGTACCGCAGACTGTCTTGAGGCACTCGGTGTAAATCTTCAGCAGGATCCCGATACCTGCAGGGCAATGGTTGATGAAGCAGGCATGTGCTTCTTCTTTGCTCAGAAGTATCATACCTCAATGAAGTATGTTGGTGCTATCCGTAAAGAACTTGGTGTTCGTACCGTATTTAACATTCTCGGACCTCTTACCAATCCTGCTGGTCCTAAGATGCAGCTGCTGGGTGTTTATGACGAGTATCTGGTCGTACCGCTTGCACAGGTTCTTATGAACCTCGGAGTTGAGCGAGGTATGGTTGTTTACGGACAGGATAAGCTTGACGAGATTTCACTCAGCGCACCTACAAGCGTATGTGAATTTAAAGACGGATGGTTCAAGTCATATACCATTACACCCGAGCAGTTCGGCCTTAAAAGATGTACCAAGGAGGATTTAAAGGGAGGTACACCCGAAGAGAATGCCGAAATTGCAAAGGACATCTTAAAGGGTGTTAAGGGACCTAAAAGAGATGCTGTTCTGCTTAATGCGGGTGCGGCACTTGTTATCGGAGGAAAGGCAGAAAGCATTGCTGAGGGAATTAAGCTTGCAGCTGAACTTATCGATTCGGGTAAGGCATATGAGACCCTTAACAAGATGATCGAAGTAAGCAATCGTGCGCAGTGATTTGGAGTGATTTATGGCTACAATACTTGATGAGCTTGCGGCATATGCAAAAGAAAGAGTCGCAAAGGCTAAAGAGATGATTTCGCTTGAAGAGATAAAAGCTCGGGCACTTGCTCTTCCGATGGGAGATTTTGAATTCGAGAAGGCTCTTAGAAAAGGAGGCACTTCTTATATCTGCGAATGCAAGAAAGCTTCTCCTTCGAAGGGACTTATTGCTCCTGATTTTCCCTATCTTGAGATAGCAAAGGAATATGAGGCAGCAGGAGCTGACTGTATTTCCGTACTTACCGAACCGAAGTGGTTTTTGGGAAGTGATGAGTATTTAAAAGAGATTGCGGAGGCTGTAAG
>JAZLGZ010000089.1:0-29163 GCA_045616585.1 Lachnospiraceae bacterium | reverse complement strand
AAGAAATTTCAAGGTTGTTTCATTATTCAGTTATCAAGGTTCGTTCCGCTTCCTAAGCTTCGGTTTTGTGTCCCTCACTCAGTCAGCTTTGCCATTGTAACACCTAAAAATTGGTTTGTCAACACCTTTTTTTAAGAATTTGCAAAAAAATATTTAAGGCCCGAAATACTTGTATTTTCAAGCTTTCGAGCCTTATTTTGTTACCTCTTTTGTTACCTTATCCAAAAATTTTCAGCATTAATCTCTTCTGAATATATCTCGTGTATATACCTTGTCCGAAACATCATCAAGACATGCGTCATATCTGTTTGCGATTATCGCTGCCGAACGTTTCTTGAATTCTTCAAGGTCATTTACAACTTCACTTCCAAAGAAAGTCGATCCGTTCTTTAAAGTAGGCTCGTATATAATGACAACTGCACCTTTCGCTTTGATTCGTTTCATAATTCCCTGAATCGAGCTCTGGCGGAAGTTATCCGAATTTGATTTCATTGTAAGACGGTATACACCGATTGTTACAACTTTTTCCATCGATGAATCGTAGGTGTTCGCATAATCGTATCCATAGTATCCGGCTTTTTTAAGTACCTGATCCGCAATAAAATCTTTTCTTGTACGGTTTGCTTCTACTGTTGCTTCGATGAGGTTTTCCGGTACACCGTTATAGTTTGCAAGTAGCTGCTTGGTATCCTTGGGTAAGCAGTATCCTCCGTATCCGAATGAAGGATTGTTGTAATGTGCTCCGATTCTTGGATCGAGGCAGACTCCATCAATAATATCCTTGGTATTAAGGTTCTTAACTTCCGCATACGTATCAAGCTCATTGAAGAAAGATACTCTGACGGCAAGATAGGTATTTGCGAAAAGCTTTACTGCTTCAGCTTCGGTGAAGCCCATAAAAAGTACATCGATGTTCTCTTTTATTGCTGCATCTTTAAGAAGCTCCGCAAAGGTCTTTGCCGCATTCAGAAGCTTTTCGTTATTCTTATCGGTTCCTACAATAATTCTGCTGGGATAAAGATTGTCATAAAGAGCTCTCGATTCGCGAAGGAATTCCGGACTGAACATAATTCTGTCGCATCCGAGTTCCTCTCTGATTCTGGCGGTAAAGCCTACGGGAATTGTTGATTTTATAATAATATAGGCGTGGTCGTTTACCCGAAGCACCTGCCTGATTACCGACTCAACCGCAGATGTATCGAAAAAGTTCTTCTCGGAATCATAGTTTGTGGGAGCTGCCACAATTACATATTCTGCCTGAGCATATGCAGCATCTCCGTCGGTTGTGGCCGTAAGATTCAATTCGTGTGAAGCAAAATACTCCTCTATCTCGTTATCCTGAATAGGTGAAATTCTTTTATTAATCATCTCGACCTTCTCGGGAACTATATCTACCGCAAGTACTTCATTATGCTGTGAAAGCAATGTTGCCAGTGATAATCCGACATATCCTGTTCCTGCTACCGCAATTTTCATACTTCAACCTCTCCGTTTAATCTGTTTTTTGATTTATGTTTTTTGATTCTGTCTACAATAAATGCCGCCAAAATAAGAATCAGTTCGGCAACGGTTGCCCAAAGTCTTGAAACAATGCTTACAACCACCGCGTATTCGGAAGTCATAACAAGACTCAATCCGAGCACCATAATTCCTTCACGGACTCCGATTCCCGAAGGGGCAAATATACTGATGATTCCGATAATGGCCGACAGACCGTAAATTCCGCCGACATACAACAGCTGCGATACGGGAAGCGGAACTATTGATATTGTAAGCAAATAAAATCCTGTTCCGACAATCAGCCAGTTAAGAATGAACAATACTACTACTTTTATCATCTGGAAATATGAGAAAGGAATCTCCATATCATCCTTCTTCATAAGTTTTCCGAGTATTCTGAGGAAGAAATTGATAATCTTCGGATTGATGCAGATAAAGAATGCAACAATAAAAAGAATTACCCAAATCATATATTCACTGAGTACATCATTGGGGAAAAACAGGAGTGACACCAGAAACAGAAATCCCGCACCAAGCAATGTGCACACGTTCTCAAGAAGGAAACATATAGTTACCTTTCTCATCGGTACTCCTTCTTCTTCATATGAAGGAATACGTGCCGCAAGCATAAAAACCTTTCCCGGAATATATTTTCCGAGGATTGAATACAGATAACAGGTAATTGCCTTGGGATAACTGATCGATGCATTATCGAGCCGGGTAATATAATGCCACAACGAAGCAAGTGTAAGCTTATATGCAAAATACAAAAGCATCGATCCTGCAAATACGCCCCAGTTGAATTTCATGTCAAGTGACTTGAAATCGTCCCAGTTCTTGTAAAAATATCTTCCCATAAAAACCACAACGGCAATCAGGAATATAATTTTTACCCACTTCATTATTCTTTTTTTCTTTGAGGGCGTTTTCTTTTCTTCGTTTTCCATATCAACCTCTGTTTACCACTTATTCTATCAGAAACTCAGAAGAACTCTGATGAAGCACATGTAATAATATATGAACCACATAGGCCTCTTTAATAATTTATCGGGATGCTCCTGTGAGAACTTTCTGTTCTTTTCGGCGAGCTTAAATGCCAGCTTATGATTCCATTTACACTTTGACGAAGTATCAAGTTCTACGGTCTTTCCGCGCTTTGCAAAATATTTAACCTTTGCCTTTGCCGCATTGAATTTGAATACAAGTGCACGCTTCTGGCTCTTTACCGCATTTGTTGAACTCATATGTGTATCAACTATTGCACCTGCTTCAACCACGGAATTATACATTTCAAGCGCAGCCTCATTGCGGATGACACATCCGGTATGCTTGATGGGATTCTTTTTCATAGACTTCAGCCAGATATCGCCGAAACTGATGTCCGCACCGCTTGCAAAATGATCCTGACATGTCATACATGCAGGCTTCTCAAAATAATATGCATTCTTGTAAGCACAGATTGTCTTAGGATATGAAAAAGCTTTCTCAGTTCCGTCCTCGTAAATAACGGTCGACTCACCTCTCCAGTGTCCTCTTCTGTAATAAAGACGCTTTGCGCCTTCTGCAGGTACATGCGATTTAATCATAGAAAAAGTGGTAGCTTCTTCGGTATGATTTCCGCTGCAGTAAAGTCCGAGTCTGATTGCAACCTTGCTCTTCAATGACTCATCTTTTTCAATCATGGCATTAAAAGCACGCATCATGCAGGGAGTAAACACAACCGCAACTTTGCCGTTGAATTCCTTAAGGATATTAATCTCCTTAAGCAGCGGCATTTCCATATATATACTTGAAGAGCAGTCCATGAGCTCTTCCTTTGTAGTGGCAATAAATGTTTTGTATGTGAGCTTTCCGTCCGTAAATGCTGTCTTCGTAACCCAGGCACCGTCGATTTTTCCGGTCTCAAGCCAATTTACAAGCAGACCGGTAATCATTCCGCCCGAAGCCGCATTTGCACGAATATTCTCGTCGGCTGCATATCCCATACGACACGCAATATATTCGCCCATATATTTTTCGGGATGATCCACATCAAGAAGTCTCTTTCTCTTGCGGGGATTTTCAACAGTTTTATCTATTACTTCGGAAATATATTTGATGTTGTCGTAAGAGCTTGACATTACGGCATCATAATTCTTGTCGAGACATTCGCGAATCTCATTCTCGGCAGCTTCAAAACGCTCGAACTCCTTAATAAAAGCCGTAAGTTCCAGCTTTGAAAAGTCAATTGCATACTGACCGAGTCCGAACATATCAAGTACTTCCTGATATTTGTGGCTCCAGCCGATAAGAAGCACCGGCACCTTTCTCTGAAGCGAACCGATCATGGCATGGAAACGCGACGCAACCAGGAAGCGGCAGCGACCGATATATTCACGAATCTCTTCCGCATCCATTTCCTTATGATACCAGCGAACAAGATCTTTATTCTTAACTCTCGAGAAGATATCGTCTCCGACAATAAGATCGTTGTTTCTGGGCTTTACACTGTTAATTCTTGCCGCATTGGCGATAATCAAAACCTTGTAGCCATGCTCCGTAAGGTAATCGATAAAATCTACCATGGCTTTGCGGTAATCGATATTCTGCTTGGTGCATTTTTTATCGACAACCGAACTTACGGACAAACCGACTATTTTATTCTCCGCGGATGTATCGAAGAATTTATCCTCAGCGGTAAATTCCTCTACTTCCTTTGCAATAGTATCGTCGTCCTCCATGGTGAAGGCTCCGTCGGCGCAAAGCTTAACGTTTTTCTCGATTCCGATACCTTTAAGATTGTCATAAGTACCCTGACCTCGCGCACATACGAGCATCATCTTAGGGAGAATCCACTTTGCAAGAAATCTGTTCCAGGGATTCTTAAACGTTCCCATTGCCTGAGAATACTTTACAACCGGCACCTTCAAAAGCATAGGCACCGCCATGGTCGCAAAAGCATAGGTATTCATAACAAAGCCGCGGCTGTCTACAAAAGAGATGCCCGCTTCGTCGATAACAAGATCCGTATCGCGATATGCTCTTAAAATTTTATTCTTGCATAAAATTTTTCTCATTCCGGGTATCCAGCCGAGAATTCTGTAAAGAATTGCAAGGGGAAATGCAATAAACAGCAGTCTCTCGGGTTTGCAGGGAACTACCTTTACAAAATCATGAGGCAGCTGCTTCCTGTCTTCTCCGGGATAAACAGACATAAGATTAATATTCAGTCTGCTGCCGTATTTCTTTTTCAGCTGTTTAATCGAACTCTGAAGCATAGCAGCGGCACCTTTATTTCCGCTATAGCTGGCTGCAGTAATCGCAATAGTAATATCTCGCATTTTATTCCCTCACAGTAAAACTAATAAATCAGTCTTTCTTGCTGTCTTTGTCCTGCTCCGCCTTGAGTGCAGAAATATCATACTCGGCACGCCTTACATGATACTGAACATCTTCAAGCAGTTTTCTGTTCGATGCGATAATGTCCGCAAGGAGACCAAAGAGATAGCTCAATATTCCGATCATAAGGAAAACACCCATTACAATCAGTGACTGAACATGACCTGCACCCTCACCCATACACATATAAACGATGTATCTGATTGCAAGCGCAAGACCTACGAGGTTAAACAGCGATCCGATAATTCCAAAGAACTTCAAAGGTCTGTACATAAGATATGAACGTGTGATGGTTATCGAAGATTTCTTGATATATCCGAACATACTGTGGAACAGTCTTGATTTACGAAGCTCGGGATTGGTTCTGATCGGAACAGACTCCATGGGAACTCTGTTGTATCCGGCCTGAATAATGGTCTCGAGAGTATATGTATACTGATTGGTAACATTCAGTCTTAATGCCGCTTCCCTGCTGTACGCACGGAATCCGCTGGGCGCATCGGGAATGTCTGTGCCCGATGCTACACGCACTGTCCAGCTTCCGAGATGCTGAAGCTTCTTTTTAAGCGGTGAAAAATGTGCGGTATCATCTATCGGACGTTCTCCGATAACAATATCTGCCTTTTTATCAAGAATCGGACGAACAAGCTTTTCAATATCCTCACCTACGTACTGATTATCGGCATCGGTATTGACGATAATGTCCGCACCGTTTCTCAGACACGCGTCGAGACCTGCCATGAAGCCCTTCGCAAGACCCTTGTTCTTGCAGAAATGAACAACATAGTTTACGCCCCAGTCTTTTGCAACTTTTACGGTATCGTCCTTGCTTCCGTCGTTGATAATGAGATATTCAATTTCATCGATTCCGTCAATGTGCCTGGGCAGATCGTTAAGTGCAATAGTAAGAGTTTCTGCCTCGTTGTAGCAGGGAATCTGAATAATCAGTTTCATTTTTATATCCTCATCTTTCTTAATAATAGTCATGATTTACGTCAGTGGGTTTTCTTCTCAATCAAAGGCCCGGTGTATTTTTTCATCTTATATCCGGCCGCCTCAAGCGCTTCGGCAAGTTCATGTCCCTTTACATAGACAATATCCTGAAGATTCTTGTTGTAATTATATTTCTTGAATACATAGTAATCATCGTCGCAATAATACTCCAAAAATCTATCTTTACGCGCATATATAAAGCAGTTGTCCTGCTTGGCGGCAAGCGTTTTGTAATTACCGAAACTGTACTCCATGGAAGCCATCTGGTAGTTCTTAATATTAATTGCGCAGTCAATAACAAGAACGTAAGGGAAACGCTCTTCAATATCCGTATTGGCCGCAATCTCATTGAGCAGAGCGGAATTGCGCTTAACCCTTCCGTAAAGGAAAGAATCTCTCGCAAGTCTGTTGTTGTAATAGTTCACGGACATAATCGTAAGTGAATATACAATGGCTACCGCTGCCAGTGCGGATATTCTGACGCATCTTCTCTTTTCGCTCTCGTTGTCCGAAAGTGAAACCGAAAGACGAAGTATCACCAGTAAAACGATACCCGCAATTTCGCCCGCCCACCTGAGTGCTTCGCATAAGTTTTCCATAGGATTGGACGTACCGCCCCTATACGGGTACTCAAGAAAAGTAGTAAGTGAAATAAAATATCTGGAATTTACCGATACTCCATCAAGCCAGGGTGAAAGGTAAAATACGAACAAAAGGAATATTACAGCATAAATCGCAACCGTAATAACTTTGGTCTTGAACCCGAGAATGTCACTTCTGTAAAGCAGATAAAAAAGTGCAATCATTACCAAAGGTCCGACGGTACAGACGGTATATCTTCCAAATATTATTCTATCGCCTCGCGACACTTCAACGCCGGTAAAGAACTCGTGCACCGGTCTGAAGAAGAACAATGCACCCATTGCAAACGATCCGCAGAAATTTAAAAAGCTGAATGCCGCAGCAGCGGTTTCTTTATAAGGAATCGCTTCACGTGTTCCGTATGCTTTTTTATATGCCAATGCCTTGAATATGAAATATATCGCAACAAGAAGTCCGATAATAATCATTCCGTATGAAGCAACGAATACATTGTAGAACCAGCCGATAACCAGCTTTATCATTGTAAGGATGCCGGCCTTTGAAAAAAGCTGCTTAAGTGCCCCGAGTCCCGCACTCTCAAGTGTTCCGTGATCGGCTCCGTAAATGATTACATGTGTAACAAAATAGTTTGTGGTTATTTTTTCGAGCAGCAAAAATACACCGAGTGATGCCGCAAAAGGTATCCACTTAAAGGGCTTGCGTCTGACAAAAAGGTGCATGCAGGCATTGGTCATTACAAGCGCAATGATAACCACAACGCCTCTGGTGTGCGAAAAGAATGCATATACACTTAAAAATCCCGCAAGTACCGAGATAAGAATACTCTTCACGCGGCGATTCTCTTCTGCCGCATCGAGTCCCTCAAAAATACACAGCATAATGGGCCATGCAAGAAAAATAAGCATGGGATCCGACTTGGTATACATTGAATGAAGATCAACCGAAGGTATGAAGCCGACAATAAGTGCAATTGCCGCAGGTAATACTCTTTCATTCCATACCGTGCGATTCTTTATGTCTGCCGTAGAAAGGAGATGTTTTCTGAGAATGGTGTAGGCAAACACCGGGATAAGACTCATGAATATCTCATTCACAAACAGCGACAATTTATAGATAACAAACGGATTTTCAAACAATAAGAAGAACGGAAGATAGAATATCGGCATACCTGCTTTGTAATAGTGGTTGCCCATGGACCTTACGCATTCGGTCCAATCCATTCCCGTTAAAAATGCGGTATTGGCCAGGGTTCCGACTTCATCGAGTACAGGCGCAACATTCAGCTGAAGAACCAAAGTTCCCAGAATAGCAAGCGTCACAAAAAACAGACCAAGATTTATAAATCGGTCCGTCTTGTCCAGACGATGTTTTGCTGTTCTTGTTTCTGACATCATAATCTCCGTTTCGTAAACATTTCTTTGCATATTTCCTTCTATTCAAAAATTGCAAAGAGCATTATTACCCACCATACCTTATTTTATACCATATCTCATTTCAACCCACAAATCAAGTGAAGAAAATGTGAAACGCTTGCACAAAAATACGCAGCAGATTATGGTTCTCTGCTGCGTATCAAAAATTATTTAATTATAGCTCTGTGGAAAATTTTCTTTCCCTTCTTGATTTTAACACCGTTTGTAAGCGCTTCAGCACTGATCTTTGTGTCGAAGGAAGGAACCTTCTCTCCGTCAACGCTTACACCGCCCTGCTCGATAAGTCTTCTTCCCTCACCTCTTGAAGGAATAAGCTTGCAAAGGCTTAACAGATCGATTGCACTGATTCCTTCTGCAGGAACATCTGCTGCGGAAAGCTCGGTAGTAGGCATGTTCTCATCATCACCTTCTCCTGAGAAAAGAGCCTTTGCGGTTGCTTCTGCCTTGTCAGCCTCTTCCTTACCGTGAACGAGCTCTGTAAGCTCATGAGCAAGAATCATCTTCTTCTCGTTGATTCTGCTGTCATCCCATGCTGCCATCTCATTGATGGTCTCCATAGGAAGGAAGGTGAGCATCTTGAGACACTTCATAACATCGGCATCCTCGATGTTTCTCCAGTACTGGTAGAACTCAAAAGGCGTAGTCTTGTTGGGATCAAGCCAAACAGCTCCCTTTGCGGTCTTTCCCATCTTCTTGCCTTCACTGTTAAGAAGAAGTGTAATTGTCATTGCAAATGCATCCTTACCGGTCTTCTTACGGATAAGCTCGGTTCCGCCAAGCATGTTTGACCACTGGTCATCACCACCGAACTGCATATTGCAGCCGTAGTGCTGATTTAAATGATAGAAATCGTAAGACTGCATAATCATGTAGTTGAACTCCAGGAAGGAAAGGCCCTTCTCCATACGCTGCTTGTAGCACTCCGCACGAAGCATGTTATTAACGGAGAAACAAGCTCCTACATCACGAAGAAGCTCGATGTAGTTAAGCTTTAAAAGCCAGTCTGCATTATTTACCATGATAGCCTTGTCTTCGCCGAACTCGATGAAGCGCTCCATCTGCTTCTTGAAACAGTCGCAGTTATGCTGAATAATCTCGGGAGTCATCATGCTTCTCATATCGGATCTTCCGGAAGGATCTCCGATGTAACCTGTTCCTCCACCGATAAGTACTACAGGCTTGTTGCCTGCCATCTGAAGTCTCTTCATAAGGCAAAGAGCCATAAAGTGTCCAACGTGAAGTGAATCTGCTGTGGGATCAAATCCGATGTAGAATCTTGCTCCTCCGTTGTTGATGAGATCTCTGATCTCTTTCTCGTCTGTTACCTGAGCGATAAGTCCACGCTCCTGTAACTCTTCATAAATTCCCATATTTCTCTCCATTCTGTGCATCGCACCAAATATAGTTTTGGGCAAAGGGCAAAACAAAAAAGTCCCCTGCCCGGTTACGGACAGAGGACGAATATATCGTGGTACCACCTCTTGTTTAAGCAGCTCTCACGAGCGGCTCCTTATGATGTGCCATCACACACCTGACGCTGTATCGGGCGTACCCGTCTATCCCTACTGAAAATTTCAGGAAGCAGCTCCGGAACGTATTCATTCTGCCGATCCCATGTCCTCGCACCACCCGGACACTCTCTGAAGAGTTCTATGCAAAACTACTCTTTTCCTTCATAGCCTTAAACTTGCAGTTATTATAAACACATTTTTTTCAAAAAGCAAGCCATTTTTATTTATTCCGCCTGTCGCTTTGCGAATGCCGCCTCGAATTCTTCGATATAATAATCAAAATGCACGCTCCGCTGCTTCAATTACATGCTTGCAAAGAACCGCGGTAGTAACCGCGCCTACTCCACCGGGAACGGGAGTAATCGCTGCAACCTTATCTTCCACCTCCGCAAATGCAGCATCTCCGCAAAGATTTCCGTCCTCATCGACATTAATTCCCACATCAATGATTACCTGGTCGGGATTAACAAAATCCGCAGTTACGGTATTGGCATGTCCTGCTGCCACGACAAGTATTTCGGCATTGCGGCAAACCGCCGCGATGTCGCGGGTTTTTGTATGACACATGGTAACTGTAGCACCCTTTGCCTGAAGCATCATTGAAACCGGTTTTCCGATTACAAGGCTTCTTCCGATTACAGCAACATTTTTTCCGATGAGATCATATCCGTAATAATCAAGTATTTCCATACAGCTCTGCGCGGTACAGGGTGCAAAACCGAGACCCTGACCGGTAAATACTGTAATCAGCGAACTGTCGGTCATACAATCAACATCCTTTTCGGCTTTAAGCCTCTGGCAGATAGGTCTTTCGATAATCTGCCTCGGAAGAGGTCTGAACATAAGGCATCCGTGAATGCTGTCATCGGCATTTATATTGTCTATTACACTCTCGAGTTCTTCGGTGGAAACCGTATAAGGAAGGACAATATTTTTTACTTCGATGCCGACTTTCTCACAGCGTTTCATGGCCCCGCGCTCGTAAGAAAGATCGCTTTCGTTTTCTCCGACTCTGACAATTGCAAGTGTGGGAATCACACCTCTTGCCTTCAACTGTTCCGCTCTTTTATTCAAATCCTCGGTAATTGCTGCCGCAACCGGGGCTCCTTTCAATAATTCTGCCATAATAAATTTTCCTTTCCCGATTCCTTTATAATCTTTTTTTACTTCAAAATCATCTTTATTGATTTACCGTAAATTTCAATTGCTTTTCGAATATTATCGCATATTTCGAAATAAAAGAAAATCGCTTAAAACCGAAAGTTTTAAGCGATTTGCAATGATACGGAGAAAGAGGGATTTGAACCCTCGCGCCGCGTGAACGACCTACACCCTTAGCAGGGGCGCCTCTTCGGCCTCTTGAGTATTTCTCCAGATGTCGAACTTCATAGTTCGATATTCAATTCCGGTCCGATTGTTTGCACAACACTACGACCAGCAAATGATAGTATACCAAAGGGTATATCCTTTGTCAAGATAAATCGTTTGTCCGCATTTTGAAAGTCAGCCTAATCTCGGCTTCATCATGACTGTGCGGGGAAAACTGTTCCTTCGCTGTCTATCAGCACGGTTACCGGGAAATTCTCGACATAAAGCTTTCTGATTGCTTCGGTTCCCAAATCGTCGTAAGCTATAACCTCGGCCTTTTTGATGCACTTCGATAACAATGCACCGGCGCCGCCGGTGGCACCCATATATATTGCTTTGTTCTCTGCTATGGATCCGCGAACCGCTTCGGTTCTGCGGCCCTTTCCTATCATGCCCTCCAAACCGAGTGAAAGAAGGGTGGGTGTATACTTGTCCATTCTGCCGGAAGTGGTGGGTCCTGCCGAACCGATTGCCTGACCCGGCTTCGCGGGAGTGGGTCCGAGATAATAGATTGTTGCTCCGGTCAAGTCAACCGGCAGTACCCCCTTGTTCACAAGGCTTGCAAAACTAAGTTCTTCCGAAGGATTGGCTTCCTTGTATTCACAGATTGCATCGTACATTCTTTTATGTGCGGCATCTCTTCCTGTATACATTTCACCGGTAAGATAAAGAATATCTCCGGCCTTTATTTTTGTAATATCCTCTTCACAAAGAGGAAGAGTAATATGGTATTCCATGTGCTCTCCATTTCATTTATCAGACTATTATAATGTTCTGGTTACGTGCCGGTTTACATGACAGCAGATATTAACCGCCATGGGCATTCCGGCAATATGAGTGGGATAAGTTTCAAGGTTTACACCCAGAACGGTATTCTTTCCTCCCATTCCTCCGGGTCCGATATTCAAACCGTTAAGCGTATTATAAAGATCCTTCTGAATTCTGATCCAGTTTTCTTTTGCTTCTTTTGAAGTGTCTGCTGCCTTGGGCTCTGTAATTCCGTCGCATGCAAATACCTTCACACCGTTTAATTCTCCGGTAAGTGCATGCTTTGCCATAAGAGCTGCCTTTTCGAAATCTCCGCCTACACCTACTCCGACAACCATCGGAGGGCAGGCGTTTGCTCCCGCATCTTTTACCGCGGTAATGACTGCGTTTTTGATGCCTTCTTCTCCGTCTGCGGGTTTAAGCATGAAAACACGACTCATGTTCTCGCTTCCGAAGCCCTTCGGAGCAACGGTTATTTCAACATTTTCTCCGGGAACGATGGAATAGTGAACTATAGCGGGAGTATTGTCCTTTGTATTGAGTCTCATAAGCGGATCGGCAACTACTGACTTTCTTAAATAACCGTCGATATATCCTTTTCTGACACCTTCATCTATAGCCTCTGCAAGACTTCCTCCCTCAAAATGGACATCCTGACCGATATTCATAAAGATAACTGCCATTCCGGTATCCTGGCAGATGGGAGTCGCTTCTTCTCCTGCAATCTTAAGGTTTTCCTCGAGCTGTCCGAGTATGTTTTTTCCGAGAGCGGTGACTTCCGTTGCTGCCGCATTATCAAGTGCAGCCTTCATATCATCTGCGAGATAAAGATTTGCTTCAACACACATCTCGCTCAAATTTTTAGTGATTTCTTTTACGTCGATTATTTTCATTTTTCAAAAAACGGGCCGGGTTTTGCCCCGGCCCTTAATTCAAAATCAATTGTCTTCGGGTTCCTCAGTTTCTGATAATTCTTCCTCGCGGAGTGTTGCTTTTTCCTCTTCCGAATCTTCATCCTCGTCGTCAAGAGGTACGGCTGTTTCAACCTCTCCCGACATTCCTGCATTGCTCTCCGCATCCTCTTCGGTTTCGCGAACTCTTGCAAAGCGGGCTACCATTGTATTTTTCTCACCGTCAAGATTGATAAGCTTAACACCGGTTGTACTTCTTCCGCAGATTCTGATATCCGCAATTTCAAGTCGAATTACAATTCCTCCGTTTGTGATAAGAATAATATCGCCGCTAAGGTCAACAATCTTTGCGCCGACCAACGGTCCGCTCTTGTCCATAATCTTGTAGCACTTAAGTCCCTTGCCGGCACGGTGCTGAGTATTGAACTCACTTACGGGAGTAAGCTTTCCGAAACCTAATTCGGATATTGTGAGCAGATACTGACCCTGATCGGTAAGCTGCATTGCAACTACCTCATCATCATCAAGATTGATACCGATTACTCCGATTGACTGACGTCCGGTAAGTCTTACATCGGTTTCCTTAAATCTGATTGCCATTCCCTGCTTTGTTACAAGAATTACTTCCTGCTTCTCATCTGTACACTTAACACCGATAAGCTCATCACCCTCTCGAAGAGTGATTGCAATAAGTCCGGTCTTTCTGATATTAGCATATTCCGAAAGTCTGGTTGACTTAATAATACCGCCCTTCGTTGCCATCAGCAGATAGCTGTCGGCGTCAAAGCCGCGAACCGCGATGGTTGCGGATACATGCTCATCAGGCTGAAGCTGAAGCAGATTGATAATAGCCGTTCCGCGGGAAGTTCTCGATGCTTCTGGAATCTCGTATGCCTTGAGTCGATATACACGACCCATATTTGTGAAGAACAGAATGTAGTGGTGATTTGTCGTCATGAAGAGCTCTTCGATGATGTCATCCTCTATCGTCTGCATTCCCTTGATTCCCTTGCCTCCGCGATGCTGAGCCTTGAAGTTGTCGGGAGTCATTCTCTTAATATATCCGAGTCTGGTCATTGCAACAACGGTATCGTCATCGGGAACAAGGTCCTCATCTGAAATATCGTCATCAAAACCGATACTTGTTTTTCTTTCGTCACGATACTTGTTGCCGATTGTAACAGCCTCATCACGGACAACTCCGAGAAGGATCTTTTCGTCGCCGAGAATCGACTTGTAATATTTGATTTTCTCCATAAGTTCTGCGTATTCTGCCTCAAGCTTCTCTCTTTCCAAACCGGTAAGCTGACGCAGACGCATATCAACGATAGCCTGTGCCTGAACATCATCGAAACCGAAGCGGTCGATAAGTCCCTGCTTAGCTTCGGGAGTAGATTTTGATGCTCTGATAAGCGCAATGATTTCATCGATAATATCAAGCGCCTTCAATAAGCCTTCCTTGATGTGTGCAAGTTCTTCGGCTTTATTGAGATCGTACTTTGTACGTCTTGTAACAACATCCTCCTGATGCTTTATATAAAGTTCAAGAATCTGAAGAATATTAAGCATCTTGGGCTCGTTGTCGACAAGCGCGAGCATGTTTACACCGAAGGTATCCTGCAGCTGAGTATGCTTGTATAAATGATTAAGAACAACCTGGGGATTCACATCACGGCGAAGTTCGATACAAACTCTCATACCCTGACGATCGGACTCATCACGAAGATCTGTGATTCCGTCGATTTTCTTATCCTTGACAAGTTCGGCAATCTTTGCAATAAGTCGTGCCTTGTTTACAAGGTAGGGCAGTTCGGTAACAACGATTCTGTTCTTGCCGTTGGCCATAGGCTCAATATCGGTAACCGCACGAATTCTGATTTTTCCGCGTCCGGTACGGTATGCCTCTTTGATTCCTCTGGTTCCGAGAATGGTTGCGCCCGTAGGGAAATCAGGTCCCTTTACTATTTCCATAACTTCATCGATGGAAGTCTCACGATCTTCGTCGATTCTGTTGTTGATAATCTTTGCAACAGCATCAATAACCTCTCCGAGATTGTGGGGAGGAATATTGGTAGCCATACCTACCGCGATACCTGTGGTACCGTTGATAAGAAGGTTCGGAACTCTTGAAGGGAGAACCGTAGGCTCTTTTTCCGTTTCATCGAAGTTCGGAATAAACTGAACGGTATCTTTGTTGATATCGGCCAGCATTTCCATCGCAATTTTGCTGAGACGTGCCTCGGTATATCGCATAGCTGCGGCTCCGTCGCCGTCAACCGAACCGAAGTTTCCGTGTCCGTCAACCAACGGATAATGAGTTGACCATTCCTGAGCAAGATTTACCAGTGCACCGTAAATTGAGCTGTCTCCGTGGGGATGGTACTTACCCATGGTATCGCCGACGATACGCGCACATTTACGATGAGGCTTATCAGGAGTGTTGGACAGCTCTATCATTGCGTATAAAATACGTCTCTGAACCGGCTTAAGTCCGTCTCGAACATCGGGCAGTGCTCGTGAAGCAATAACCGACATCGCATAATCTATATATGAAGTCTCCATCGTGTCTTTTAAGTCGACAGGATTGACTTTATCGAAAATATTATCTTCCATGTAATCTCCATTCTTAAACTAAATGTGAGTTCTTTTTTGATAATAAATTATCGTTAACCTAAATCTATATTCTGAGCATACTTAGCGTTGGTCTCGATAAATTCACGTCTGGGTTCGACATTGTCGCCCATAAGTACATTGAAAGTAACATCAAGCTCCGCAACATTGCCTTCATCCATCATAACCTTCTTCAATGTTCGGGTCTGAGGATCCATGGTTGTATCCCAAAGCTGCTCCGCATCCATCTCACCAAGTCCCTTGTAACGCTGAACGGTATAATTGTTGTCACGTCCGATTTCGTTCATGATATTGTTGAGCTGTTCGTCGCTGTATGCGTACCAAACCTTCTTATTCTTCTCAACCTTGTAAAGCGGAGGCTGAGCCAGATAAACATGTCCCTGCTTGATAAGTTCGGGCATAAATCTGTACATGAAGGTTAGCATTAAAGTTGCAATATGTGCTCCGTCAACATCGGCATCGGTCATGATGATGATTTTGTGATAACGCAGTTTGCTGATATCGAAATCTTCTTTTATACCGGTACCGAAAGCGGTAATCATGGCTCTGATTTCTTCGTTTCCGAGAATCTTATCGAGTCTTGCCTTTTCAACATTAAGAATCTTTCCTCTGAGAGGAAGAATAGCCTGAGTTGCTCTGTGACGGGCTGTTTTTGCAGATCCGCCCGCGGAGTCTCCCTCTACGATGAAGATTTCACAGTTTTTGGGATCCTTATCCGAACAATCCGCAAGCTTTCCGGGAAGACTCATTCCTTCAAGAGCTGACTTACGACGTGTAAGATCACGTGCTTTTCTTGCGGCATCTCTTGCTCTTTGTGCAAGAACTGCTTTCTCAACGATAATCTTTCCTACACCGGGATTCTGCTCAAGGAAATATGTAAGCTGCTCGCTTACAACAGAATCAACCGCTGCTCTTGCTTCACTGTTTCCGAGTTTCTGTTTTGTCTGGCCCTCGAACTGAGGCTCGGGAATTTTAATACTGATAATAGCCGAAAGTCCCTCACGGATATCTTCTCCGCTTAAATTTTCTTCATTATCCTTTAAAAGTTTCATATTGCGGGCATAATCATTAAAGGTTTTTGTAAGAGCATTCTTGAAACCTGTATAATGTGTTCCGCCTTCGGGAGTAGTAATGTTATTTACAAAACTGTAGCAGCTTTCGTTAAATCCGTCGTTGTGCTGCATGGCAACTTCGACGTAAACATCACCCTTTTGTCCTTCGCAGTACATAATCTCGGGATAAAGAGTAACCTGGCTGCGATTCAGATACTGAACATATTCCCTGATTCCACCTTCGTAATGGAATTCCTTTGTCTGCTCCTGTCCCTCACGCTTATCATGAAGAACAATTTTAAGACCTTTGGTCAGGAAAGCCATTTCTCTTAATCTCTGCTTAAGAGTGGAAAAATCGAATACTGTTTCTTCGAAAACTTCTTTATCGGGAAGAAAAGTAACTGTTGTTCCTCTTCTGTCGGAAGGTCCGATTTCCTGAAGATGTTCCTTTACCTTACCTCTTTCGTAACGCTGCTTGTACATCTTTCCATCCTGCTCGACAACTACTTCAAGCCATTCCGAAAGAGCATTAACTACAGATGCACCTACTCCGTGAAGTCCGCCCGATACCTTGTATCCTCCACCGCCGAACTTTCCGCCGGCATGAAGAACGGTAAATACTACTTCTACGGATGAAATTCCCATTTTTTTATTAATTCCTACAGGAATTCCACGTCCGTCATCTATAACTGTAATTGAATTATCGGGATTGATGGAAACATCGATTACTTTACAATATCCTGCAAGTGCTTCATCAACTGAGTTATCGACTATTTCGTATACAAGATGATGAAGACCTCTTACAGATGTACTTCCGATGTACATACCCGGTCTTTTTCTTACCGCTTCAAGTCCTTCCAGAATCTGTATCTGGTCAGCACCGTATTCGTTACTCATAATTTTCTCCATTCTGTGTTCGATAACACATTCAAACAATCCGTTTCGTAAAAGCTTACTGCTTTACTTCTTCAACTTTTCCTTTTTCGACATAATAAATTCTGTCATATTTGATTCTGTCGCTTACAAATTCTTCGAGTCCGGTACAGGTAATAACAGTCTGAATATCACTTATACTGTTCAGAAGCTGATTTTGTCTGTTTCTGTCCAGTTCGGATAAAACATCATCCAGAAGAAGCACCGGATCATCACCTATTTTCTCTCTCACAAGTTCTATTTCTGCAAGCTTAAGTGTCAGGGCAACTGTTCTTTGCTGTCCCTGAGAACCGTATTTTCTGGCATCTTCACCGTTAATTTCAAATTCCAGATCGTCACGATGAGGTCCAACGTTATTTATTTTTAAAGCTATATCTCTGTCACGGCTCATTGCAATATTCACTCCGAGCTGTTCTTTGGAGGAATTCGGTCTGTAAATGAGCTTCAGCTGTTCTCCGTCGGTAATTCGGCTGTGAATCTTCGCTGCGGTTTCACCAATTTCTTTTATGAAGGTTTCTCGCTTTTCAATTATGTATTCGCCGTATCTGACAAGCTGTTCATCCCAAATTGAAACGGTAGATTCAAGTTCTTTGTTCCCGTCTATTTGTTTAAGAAGAACACTTCTTTGTGCCAGAGCTTTATTGTAAGCCGAAAGGTTGTACATATAAGTTCTGTCCAATTGACACAACTCCATATCTATGAATCTTCTTCTTTCAGCCGGTCCGCTTTTAATAATTGTAAGATCATCGGGTGAGAATGAAATGATATTGATCATTCCGTACAGTTCGGCCGATTTAGCGATAGGTATGCCGTCAACCGCAACTCCCTTTGCACTGTTTTTTCTTATGTGCATATCTATTTTTCTGCCGATGTCTTTTTTTCTGATGTACAATCTGATGTGAGATTCATTGCTCTCGAATTTAATGAGTTCTCTTTCTTTTACGGCACGCTGCGATTTTGTTGTACATCCCATATAAAGAGCCTCGAGTATATTCGTTTTTCCCTGAGCATTATCTCCGTAAAGGATGTTTACTCCCTTACTCAGTTCTATTTCAAGCGTTTCATAATTTCTGAAATTACTTAATTCCAGTTTTTCAATAATCATATATCAATCCACGCCTTTTCATTTGATTTAACTGATGGTAAAAGTCTGATTTTTGTAAGTGAAACTGTCACCCTTATACAGTTTTCTTCCTCTTCTGTTTTCGGGTTCATTGTTGACTTTTACCTTATTTGCTTCTATTTCAAGTTTTGCCTCTACTCCGCTTTCAACCACTCCGGCAAGCTTCATAGCCTGACCGAGTTTAATGAATTCGTCTCTGATCATTATTTTTTCCATAAATAGAATCTCCTTTTACTCAGGCATTGATATTTACGGGAAGAATCAGATAAATGTAGCTTCCGTTGTCGTCTCTGATTACGCAGGGAGCCTTCTGGTTGATAAGATAAATATTGATATTCTCATCATCGATAACTCGAAGAGCTTCAATGATAAGCTTGGGATTAAATCCGATAACTATATCTTTTCCTTCTTTTTCAACACTTATTTCATCATTCATTGAACCGATCTGAGTATTCATTTTAAGTTCCATACTCTGATCGTTTACTCCGATGATAACAGGCTTCCTGTCACTTTCCTTTATAAGAAGAGTAGCTCTGTCGATACTGTTCAACATTTCTCTCTTGTTGATAAGAATCTTTGTTTCGAAATCATTTGAAATCATCTGGTCGATTTTGTAATAATCTCCCTCTATAAGACGTGAAAGAATAACGGTATTTTCAAGTTCGAACATAATATTCTTGTCGTTGATGTAAATATTCATTTCATCCGACATTTCACCTGAAAGAATCTTGCTTATTTCATTGAGGGCCTTTCCGGGAACAATAACCTTATGATTGCCGTAGTCTTCTTTAAGTTCTACACTTCTGATAGCAATTCTGTGTCCGTCAAGAGCCACTACTCTCATCTTATTTCCCTTGATTTCGAAAAGCTCACCGGTCATTATCTTGTTGCTCTCATTGTCCGATATAGAAAAAACTGTCTGTCTGATAAGTTCTCTTAAAGTAAACTCAGAAATACTGATGCTGTTGTTCTTTTCGATTGAAGGAAGAGCAGGAAACTCATTTCCTTCCTTTGCGGAAATATTGAACTTTGATTTTTCACATGTGATCTTAGTATTTAATGATGAATCTGTTTCGATGGTAACATCATTGTCAGGAAGCTTTCGGATGATATCTGAAAAAATCTTTGCATTAATGGCAATAATTCCGTTCTCTTCAATCTGACCTTTTACTACAGTTTCGATTCCGAGTTCCATATCATTACCTACAAGCTTAATCTGCTCGTTTGAAACTTTGATAAGAATACATTCAAGAATATTCATGGTAGTCTTTGCGGGAACAGCTTTTAATACAATATTGATTCCCGCTAAGAGATCACTTTTTGCACAGATGATTTTCATTTGTTATATCCTCCTTGGCTGGCATATATAAATATATAAATAATAATTAATAGTAGTTATAGGGGCTCCGTGACTGTTGATAAGTTCTCAAAGTCCTTATAATGAAGCTTTTCAGCATCATTAAGAGATGTGTATGAAATTTGATAACTTTTAATTCTTTGTATCGATTGAAAAAATAATAAAAAATGTAGTAAACATGTTATACACAAAAATAAAAACTTATCCACAAAAAATAAAATGATATAAACAATTAATCCACATTAAGCTTCTTTATAAGCGTATCGATCTGGGCTTCAAAGGAAGGATCATTTTTAATCTGTTTTTCGATTTTATCAACACCGTGAATAATGGTTGAATGATCTCTTCCGAATATTTTGGCCAAATCCGTTGATGATTGATTGGTATATCTTTTTGAAAGGAACATAGCTATCTGTCTGGGAACGGCTATATAGTTGTCACGTTTAGGAGACATAATATCCGAAACATTGACGTCGAAGTGTTCACAAACAATATCAATAATAAATTCGGGAGTAATAACTTTTTTCTGATTGGGAGTAATCATATCCCTCAATGCAAATTCAACCAAAGTCAAATCAATGGGAGTATGATTGATTCTTGCCATTGCTATTACTTTGTTGAGAGCTCCTTCGAGTGATCTGATATTTGTATTGATATTGTTGGCTATATAAGAAAGGCATTCGTCATCGATATCAATCTTCATTCCCAGCTCATTCTGTTTCATTTCTATTTTCTTTTTAAGAATGGCCATTTTGGTTTCAAAGTCCGGAGCAGTAATATCAACTATCAAACCGCTTTCAAAACGGGAACGGAATCTCTCATCGAGATCCGAGAAATCTCTAGGAGGTTTATCCGATGAAATAACAATCTGTTTTCTTGACTCACGAAGGAAATTGAAAGTATGGAAAAATTCCTCCTGGGTACTGGCTTTTCCGATAATAAACTGAATATCATCGATCAGAAGAACGTCAATATTTCTGTACTTTGTTCTGAATTCAGCTGTATCGCCGTTTCCGTGTCTGATTTTATCGATAAGGTCATTCATGAATTTATTGCTTGTAACGCACATAACCTTAAGATTAGGTGAATTTTCAAGAATAAAATGAGCAATGGCATGCATTAAGTGAGTTTTTCCGAGTCCCGGTTCTCCGTAAATGTACAGAGGATTATAAATATCTCCCGGAACTTCCGCAACTTTTAAAGCTGCGGCATGAACCATTGCATTGCTGTCACTGACAACAAAGTTATCGAAGGTATAATCGGGATTGAGAATAATATCCGAATTGTCCGAAAGAGCATTTTTAGGAACTGCTGCCACAGGCTGAGAAACAACCGCATCGGAAATAATTTCGATATCAGGTTCGTAATCCATATCGAGAACTTCGGCAATGGCATTTTTTATATATCCGGAATATCTTGTCATAATGAAGGAATTTGAAATACTGTTTTCATCGGTATTGACGATAATAACCTTGTCATCCCTATAATCTCTGAAAGAGAGAGGTTTAATCCATGTATTAAACGATACAAGCTTGATTCCGTAATTGACTTTTAAAAATTCAATTATTTCATCCCATTTTTCAAAAAGAAGTTCCTTCATATTATAATACTCCGTCTTTACAAATCTACAAAAAGGCGAAAATGCCACACATAATTATTTTATATCAGTGCCACTTTTTTTTCAATATTTAAATAATACACGCGTTTTGAACACAAAGTGTTCATTTTACACGCTGTGAACCTTAATTTTATATAATCCACAAGCTATGCACAGAAAGTTATCAACATATCCACAGCAAAATGTGGATAACTTTTAAAAAACTTAAAAAATAACTGTTATGTGTATAATTTGCTTGACTAATTGAGATTTCGAAAATATAATGTGAATGCTGTTATTTTGACTATTGTTTATAAAGGGTGGTTATGCACTTTATACAAATCGAATATAGTCAATTAATTTATCCTTGAAGGAGGTGTATACAACATGAAGATGACATTCCAGCCTAAGAACAGACAGAGATCAAAGGTTCACGGTTTCCGTCAGAGAATGAGCACTGCCGGCGGACGTAAGGTATTATCAGCCAGAAGAGCTAGAGGAAGACATAAATTATCAGCCTAAGGTCGCATTTATGTGACCTTTTCTTCTGTAATGATTTTTTACAGATGCATGAGGGAGATTTATTGTGTCAAAAACAGTTTCTTTAAAGAACTATTCACAGTTTGATAACGTTTATAAGAACGGAAAATCTTTTGCCAACAAATATCTGGTTATGTATATTTTGGAAAATGAATTACCTTACAATCGTCTTGGGATTTCAGTGAGCAAAAGAGTCGGAAACAGCGTTGTCAGACATCGTATTACCAGACTTATCCGGGAATCTTACAGATTGTCGGGTAGCATGTTCAATAGTGGTTTGGACATTGTGGTAATTGCCAGAAGCGGAGTTAAAAACAAAAAATGCAATGAAGTCAATGATGCCATGCTGCATCTGGGCAAACTTCATCGCGTTATCAGCAGGGTATAATCATTTTGAAAAGATTTTTTATTTTTTTAATCCGAATATATCAAAAATATATTTCACCCCTTAAAAGAAGGGGTGTCTGCATTTACATACCCACTTGTTCATCTTATGCGCTTCAGGCAATCGAAAAATACGGAGCACTGAAAGGTACGTTTTTAGCAGCGAAACGATTACTCAGATGTCATCCGTTTGCTAAGGGAGGGTACGATCCCGTTCCCTAAAAAATGTGTTTATGTTACAAATAGCGGTTTTGTAACAGATTGAGAGGTTATTTTGAATATCCTGTTTTTAACCCAGGTCGGAGGTATTCTTAAACCCTTCGCATGGATAATGGGAGTTATTCTCGATGCAATCTACAAATTTATCAGTATTTTCGGTATACATAATCTTGCGTTATGTATTTTCTTATTTACATTTGTAGTTAAAATGCTCATGCTGCCTCTTACTATAAAGCAGCAGAAATTTACGAGACTCTCATCTAAGATGAATCCTGAACTTCAGAAGATTCAGGAAAAGTACAAAGGAAAAAGAGACGAAGAATCATTACGTCGTCAGCAGGCAGAAACACAGGAAATTTATGCTAAGTACGGTACAAGTCCTTTGGGAGGATGTCTTCCTCTTTTAATTTCACTGCCTATTATGTTTGCTCTTTACCGTGTTATCTACGCTATTCCCGCTTACGTAGGCGAAGTAGGAAACTGGTACGGTGCAATTGCTGAGAATCTTACTACTCTCGGAGATGCAGGAGTATTTTCTCAGTTCCTTACAGACAACAGTGTTATGATCGGCAATAATGTTGATATTTCACAGATTTTCGAAATTGCCAAGATTAACAACGATTACAGTCCTATTATTGATATTCTTGCAAAGTTCTCTACTTCTAACTGGGATGCGTTTGCAGCCGCAGGAAGTGCGTTTGCCGGAATTGCGGGAGCTTGTGCTGCTCAGATTCAGAGCATTACATCTGCCAACAACCTTTTTGGATTAAACATTCTTGATACACCTACATTCAGCAATCTCTGGTCACTTATTATTCCTGTTCTCGCTGTTGTTTCACAGATGGTACAGGGAAAGATGACTACAACATCTCAGCCCAACGGCAAAGATGACAATGCTATGGCCAATTCAATGAAGAGCATGAATACGATTATGCCTTTGATGTCCGGTGTATTCTGTTTGATGCTCCCTATCGGTGTAGGTATTTACTGGATTGCTTCTTCACTTTTCACCATCGTTCAGACAATCTTTATCAACAAATACATTGATAAGGCTGATATCGATGCAATGATTGAAAAGAACGTCGAGAAAGCAAACAAGAAAAAAGAAAAGCTTGGTGTAGTATACGATAACAAGATGGCCGGTGTTGCAAAGACTGCAACTAAGTCATATGAGAATACAGCAAGCGATAATACAAGTTATAAGAAAAACAACAAGCGTAGATCAGGCAGCGGTGCGGATTACAAGAGAAGTACGGTTTCATACTCTGCTTCAAGCATTGCGGCAAACGCTAGACTTCTTTCTTCAAATTCTTCCGAACCCGCAAAGGAAGTTACTGAGGAAGCAAAGGAAGAAAAGAAGGATTGATTCGCTGAATCCGTAAAGGAAGGACCAAAATTATAATGGAAGATTGGAAAGAATTTTCCGGCAAGACAGTTGATGAAGCTATTGAAGCCGGTCTTGCCGAACTTAACACTACCAGAGACAACGTAAATATTGAAGTTGTTGAGGAAGGCAGTTCGGGTTTTCTTGGATTTAACAAGAAGCCTGCTATTGTAAAACTTCAGAAGAAAGAAACTGTTGTTGAGCATACTCCTGCTCCTGCAGCAGTCGAAACAGCAGCAGCTCCCGCAAAGGATGTAAATGCCGAAGAAATCGTTAAGAAGTTCATTCTTGATGTTCTCGGAGCAATGGGTGTTGAAGCTACTGTTGAAGCGGTAAACAACGCAGAAACAGAAACTCTTGAAGTACAGATTATCGGAGATGATATGGGAATTCTCATCGGTAAGAGAGGACAGACCCTTGATTCACTCCAGTATCTTGCAAGCCTTGCGGTTACAAAGGAAACACAGAAGTACGTAAAGGTTAAACTTGATACCGAAAACTATCGTGAAAGACGTAAGGAAACACTTGAGAATCTTGCAAAGAACATTGCAATGAAGGTTAAGAAGAGCCACAAGTCAGTTGCTCTTGAGCCCATGAATCCTTACGAAAGAAGAATTATTCATTCAGCACTTCAGGCTGATAAATTTGTTGAAACTCACAGTGAAGGTGAAGAGCCTTACCGTAAGGTTATCGTAACTCCCAAGAAGGGTATGAACTACGAGGACAGACGCCGAGGTGGTCGTTACGGAAACAACAGACGTTACGATTCAAGAAACGGCGGAACCAAGAAGGTCAGCAGCAGCCGTGAGTTCCACAAAAAGTACGGAGCAGAGACAAAGGATTACAGCACCGATTACAAGAAAGACTATGCCGATTATCTCGAGTCAAAGGCAGCAGCTAAGGCAGCAGCCGAAGCTCAGGCAAAATCAGAAAACAATTAATATGTTTTTAAAAGCGGATCGTTTTGGTCCGCTTTTCTTTTTTTATTTGGTAGTCGATTATTTGACGAAGTTGGTATATAATGTACGTTAGGTTATTATGGATATTTATATCATCGGATAAGGAGGTCCCGAAATGAATACAGAAACAATTGCGGCTATTGCGTCGGGATTGTCCAATTCAGGAATAAGTATTATTCGCATCAGCGGTGAAGAAGCTTTTTCCGTTGCGGATAAAATATTTAAGGCCGTGTCCGGAAAAACAATAGAGGAAACAGATTCATTTAAGGTTTCTTACGGACACATTATTGACAACGGAAAAATAATCGACGAAGTGCTTCTGCTAAAAATGAAAGCACCTCATACATATACTCGGGAAAATATAGTTGAGATTGATTGTCACGGAGGAATCGTTGTGACAAAGGCAGTGCTTGAAGCAGTTCTTCGTGCGGGAGCCAGACCTGCCGAACCCGGGGAATTTACTAAGAGAGCATTTTTGAACGGCAGAATCGATTTATCCCAGGCTGAAGCAGTAAGTGATATTATTTCCGCAAAGAGTACACTGGCACTTAAAAATTCGATTAATCAGCTGCGCGGTGATATTAAAAATAAGATATCCGAACTTCGTGATACGCTTCTTAGTAAAACCGCATTTATCGAAGCAGCACTTGATGATCCGGAACATTATACTTTGGATGGCTTTGATGAAGCTCTGAAGCAGGATATCAATTTTATACTTGATCAGATTAGAAAACTGATTTCTTCTGCGGATAACGGTCGACTTATTCGTGAAGGTATTAATACTGTTATTCTCGGACGTCCGAATGCAGGAAAATCTTCTTTGCTGAATGTTATTCTCGGTAAAGAACGTGCTATTGTTACTGATATCGCAGGAACAACACGCGATACTTTGGAAGAGTCTGTTATTTTGGACGGTATAGTTCTTAATATGACAGATACAGCCGGTATCAGAGAAACAGGAAATGTTATCGAAAAAATCGGTGTTGATAAAGCAAAGCAGGCTGCGCTTGAGGCAGATTTGGTTTTGTATGTTATCGATGCGACTGAAGGCATAAATTCCGATGATAAAGAAATCATAGATCTTATCGGAGAAAAGAAAATCATATATATTATCAATAAGACAGATATATGTCCCGAGGCTTTTGAGAGTTTGTCATTACAGCTTAAAACTGACTTATCAAAGAATTCAGAAGATAAAATTGTCGGAATTTCCGCTCTGAACAATACCGGAATAGATAATCTCAAAGATTGTATCAAAAATCTGTTTTTTAACGGAGATATTGATATCAACGATGAAATTTATATTACTAATATCAGACAGAAAAATCTTTTGACAGATGCGGAAAAGAGTCTTCAAAATGTGCTTACCAGTATTGATTCGGGTATGCCCGAAGACTTCTATTCAATAGATATGATGTCGGCTTACACTTCATTGGGACTCATTACCGGAGACAATGTTGAGGACGACTTGGCAGACAGAATTTTCAGTGAATTTTGTATGGGTAAATAAATAATATCCGAAAGGATAGGATTGGAGCGGATATGATATATCCCGAATATGATATTGCGGTTATCGGTGCCGGACATGCCGGATGTGAAGCCGCACTTGCCGGAGCAAGACTTGGACTCAAGGTGATTGTATTTACCGTTAGTGTAGATAACATTGCAATGATGCCCTGCAATCCGAATATCGGAGGAACTTCAAAGGGCCATCTTGTAAGAGAACTTGATGCTCTCGGAGGAGAGATGGGAAAGAATATTGACAAGACTTTTATTCAGTCGAAAATGCTCAATACTTCCAAAGGCCCCGCAGTTCATTCCCTTCGTGCTCAGGCGGATAAAAGAAATTATTCCTACGAGATGAGAAAGGTTCTCGAGAATACTCCCGGACTTACTGTTCGGCAGGATGAAATTACAGAGATTATTTCTGAGTGTGATGGAAACGGAATTAAAAAGGTTAACGGAGTAAAGACTTTTTCGGGAAATGTTTATCCCTGCAAATGTGCGGTTTTATGTACCGGCGTATATTTAAAAGCTCGATGCATTACCGGAGATGTAAGCTATTACACCGGACCGAACGGCCTTCCCGCTGCAAATCATCTTACTCAGTCATTGATAGATTTGGGTATCGAAGTCAGACGTTTCAAAACAGGTACTCCTGCGCGAATAGATAAACGCTCGATTGATTTTTCAAAAATGGAAGAACAAAAAGGCGACGAGAAAATTGTACCTTTTTCTTTCACCAACAAGCGTGAGGATATTGAGCGTGAGCAGGAAAGCTGCTGGCTGACTTATACAAATGAAAACACACACAATATCATTCGAAGCAATATAGATCGTTCTCCCCTTTATTCGGGAATGATTGAAGGAATCGGTCCCAGATATTGTCCTTCGATTGAAGATAAAGTTATGAGATTTGCCGACAAGGATCGTCATCAGGTATTTATTGAACCTGAGGGACTCGACAATAATGAAATGTATATTTCCGGAATGTCGAGCAGCCTTCCTGAGGATGTTCAGTATCAAATGTACAGATCCGTGCCCGGACTCGAGAATGCGGTTATTGTCAGAAACGCATATGCGATTGAGTATGACTGTATCAATGCCACCGAACTCAAAGCAACTCTTGAATTTAAAAATATTGATGGCCTTTTCAGTGCAGGTCAGGCTAATGGAAGTTCGGGATATGAAGAAGCTGCAGCGCAGGGAATTATAGCAGGTATCAACGCCGCTCTTAAGATTCTTAAAAAAGAGCCTTTGATTCTTGATCGCTCGGATGCGTATATCGGTGTGCTTATCGATGATCTTGTAACAAAAGAAACACAGGAGCCTTACAGAATGATGACTTCCCGTGCGGAGTACAGACTTCTTCTTCGTCAGGACAATGCTGATTTGAGATTGTATGAATATGGACATCGTGTCGGTCTGTTAAGTGATGAGAGATATGAAAAGGTTAAGCAGAAGCGAGCTCTTATTGATAAAGAGATTGAACGAATTAATTCTACAACTGTAGGAACAAATGAAAAAGTTCAGGAATTTTTGAAAAATAATAACAGTACGGAACTTACTACCGGATCAACGCTTGCCGAACTTGTTCGTCGACCTGAGCTTACTTATGAACTTATTTCCGCTATAGATTCGGACAGACCCGAACTTGAAGAAGATGTCGCTGAGCAGGTTAATATCGAAGTTAAGTATGATGGATATATTAAGAGACAGATGATTCAGGTAAATCAGTTTAAAAAGCTTGAGAAAAAACTGATACCTGATGATATTGATTATGATGATGTTCCGTCTCTTCGAATTGAAGCAAGACAGAAGCTTTCAAAAATTCGGCCGCTCTCTATCGGTCAGGCTTCTCGAATTTCAGGAGTCTCACCTGCGGATATAAATGTATTGCTTGTTTATATTACGAAAGCAATGTCACATTGAAATCCTATCGGATGGTATGAGTTTATTTAATATGTATGTTAATTAAATCGGATCAGGTTGTTCGATATTAATTGATTGGAATTTTGACAGAATATGGATTTAAATAAAAGATTAACAGAAATACTTGCTGCAAATTCAATACAGTGTTCGGATTTTCAGGCCGGTCAGCTTGTTAAATTTTATGAGATGCTGGTCGAGAAAAATAAGGTTATGAATCTTACTGCCATCACTGATTTTGAAGAAGTTGCGGTAAAACATTTCTCTGACAGCTTATCAATATATAAGATAGCAGATTTGAATAATCAGAAGATAATTGATATCGGAACCGGTGCCGGGTTTCCGGGTATTCCGTTGAAGATTCTTTATCCGGATATTGATTTGGTTCTTTTGGATTCGCTTAATAAGCGTCTGGTGTTTTTAAATGAAGTAATAGAAGAACTCGGACTTGAGAAGGTAATAACTCTTCATTCCAGAGCGGAAGAAGTTGGTGTAAATAATAATCATAGAGAAAGATATGATATTGTTGTTTCACGTGCAGTTGCTATTCTTTCTACCCTTGTAGAATATTGTTTGCCTTTAGTTTCTGTCGGTGGATGTTTCATTTCTTATAAAGGAAGTAAAGCTTCCGAAGAAGTCAACGAAGCCGGAAAAGCAATTCAGGTTTTAGGTGGTGGAAAAGTTGAACAGGTTGATTTTATTATTCCGAATACTGACTTCGAGAGATCATTGATTAAAATTAATAAGATAAAATCTACGCCCGCTAAGTATCCCAGGGCAGGTGGTAAACCGTCCAGTGCTCCTATTAAATAATTTTACTGTTTATATATTATATGTTTATTTAGAAATGTTTCACGTGAAACATTTTCTAAATCTTTATTTTACGTTTGAAATATGTTTCACGTGAAACATTTTCGAGAAAAGATTCTAGTACTGACAAGTATTAATTATCATATTAATGATCAAATAAATACAAGAAAGTATTCCTACAAATGAATTATATTCACAGTATAATAAAATGAATTTTTGAAAGAATATAAGATTATTAATTTATGACAAATTGTCAGTAATAATTTTCATGATAGAATCC
>JAZLGZ010000088.1:0-112549 GCA_045616585.1 Lachnospiraceae bacterium | reverse complement strand
TTCGGTCACGTTGATTCTTCGTGACCTCATTAGGATTTGCTTCACAAATCCTTACCTTTCATATTCGGTCACGTTGATTCTTCGTGACCTCATTAGGATTTGCTTCACAAATCCTTACATCCTCAGCCTAAGAACTCGATTTCAAAATTAAGCTCTTTTCCGGCCATTTCACTATTTGCATCAAAGGTGATGGTTGTATCGTCTTTGGCAGTAACCGTAACGGGAATCTGCTGTCCGTATCCGTTTGTAAGTACAACCTGTTCGCCGGCACTTAATTCTTCGGCACCGGGCATATCAGCAAGATCAACCGTAAAAATCGCATTTGGGTCGGGCATTCCATATGCTTCCTCGGGCATAAGATGGATACTCTTCTTCTCTCCCGGAATCATATCAACAACCGCCTTGTCAAAGCCCGGAATCATCATACCGATTCCGCATACAAAGCTGAGTGGCTCATTTCTGTCGTATGATGAATCGAACTGGGTACCGTCATTAAAAGTTCCTCTGTAGTGAACCGAAACCGCTTTGCCTGCATTAGGTCCTTCAAATAGAAGTTCGGGTTCACCTCCGCCGCAGCCGCCGGAGCATCCGCCGCAGCCTCCTGTGCAGCTGTCACCGCAGCCACATCCGCAGCCTTCACCTTCTTCATGATGATTGCAGTTAACACCGGCACTTGTAAGTTCACCTCTTAAAAATGCAGCGACCACCTCATCGGCTTCTCCTTCGGTACCTGTAATAGCAGGTATACCTGCATCGATAAGTGCATTCTGCGCACCTTCTCCGAGTCCGCCGCAGATAACCATATTGACTCCGTTTGCGTCAAGTACCTCAGCAATCGCCTCATGACCCACACCATCGGTAGAAATAAGCTCCGTTGACATTACCCTGCCTTCCTGAACCTCATAAATCTTAAAGGTTTCGGTTCTTCCAAAGTGCTGAAAAACCTGACCGTTATCATAAGTTACAGCAATTCTCATTCTCGAATTCCTTTCTTTTGTAAAATCAGACACTGCGAAATTGATTCCTCATTTCGCACACAATCACTATCATACCCAATACTGTCTGAATTTGTCCAGTTATTTTTTCTGCAAAAAACAGAGCCGCCTCACCTTGCCGGTGCGGCGGCTCCTGCAGATATCTCACAATCATGAGACATCATAATATTTGTTTTTCAAAGAGAATCAGGGAAGCATAGTAGCTGAGCCGTATGTTCTCTCCCAAGCTGCAAGACGCTCATCCATGATTTCCTGTCCGCCTGCTGCAAGATACTCTGTCATACCCTGCTCCCAAACTGAATCAAAATCAGCTACTGAACAAACTACAGCCTTATCATATGCTGCGTCACGGATATCGCCAAGACCCGAGCCAACCTCAGCCTCTGACTCGATAACACCAACTTTAACATTCTTGGGCTCTCTTGCATCTACTGCTGCAGCTGCCATAGCGCCTGCAACGATAGCGGGATCGTTCTCAGCATAGCCGTAAGCAAGTGACTTCTGAGTAAGTTCCTCTGTAGCAAGTCTAAGACCGTTACATGTCATTGTAAGGTCGATGTTGTTACCTGAATTCATGGTGTTTGCAACGTGACCATCATCTGCTGCGATAGTCTGAATAGCACCATCAGGAAGAACGTTGTGTGTGATTCCCTCAACACCTGTCTGGAGGTACTGAACTACTTCCTGAGTGCTGATGAAATCAAGATAGAGCATACAAGCGAGAGGCTCTGTGTTTGTTGCAGGGAAGAATGCCTTACGGTCTCCGGCTGCACTGTATGAATACTTGGTGTACTTTCCTGTGCTGTCCTCGAAGCAGTTGATTGCTACGAATGCAGCGTCGTCTCCGTAAGTTGCCTTAAGAAGAGCGTTCATGCTGTCAACACCGTTTCTGAAAGGATAGTCATAGTTGTGCATGAATGCGCCAACGTAACCAGCCTTGATCATATCATCCTCTGTTGTATCGCCTGCGGGATAAAGAGCGAAATCCTTCCAGATAAGACCATCATTGTACCACTTGTTAAGAAGGCGAACAGCTTCCTTTGTTCCGTTCTCTGTGAACTTTCTGTCATCGTAACCGTTTACATAAAGTTCCTTGTCTGTGATGTTGGGATCCATCTTACTCTCGATGAGGTTAGCTGCTCTCCAACCGATATCAAAGCTTACCGAGAAAGGTACCATCTTGTCTGCATCTGCTCCGAGAAGAAGCTCAGCGTTATCACGGAAAGCAACAAGCATAGCCTCGAATTCAGCTGTTGTTGTAGGAGCCTCCATGTTTAACTTCTTAAGCCAATCCTGACGAACGAATGTGTTGATACGGTAGATGTTATTTCTCTTACCCTCGATAGCCCAGATTGTTCCATCGATAGGATCCTGATCATAGTAGATGTTGCTTGATCCAAGCCAGTTCCAAAGGTTAGGGAAAAGGCCCTTGTACTCATCTGTAAGCCAATCCTTTAAATCAAGAACTCCGCCGTAGTTAGCGTACTGCTGAATTGTAGGATAGCTGTATGTGTAGCAGATGTCGGGAGCTGACTGAGCAGCAAGGAGGTTGTTAATCTGATCAACCTCAGTCCAACGGGGAACTGCTACGAACTCAACCTCAACATTGTACTTCTCAAGCATCTGCTGCTTGATGTAATCGGTGTACATGTTGTTGTCTGCGGGTGTCTTTCCATCACGATCGAATGTCTCAACCTTGATATGTCTTGTGGTTGCAAACTTACCGTTTACAAGCTCACCATTTGTAAGTGCGCTGATTTCATCAACGTCTTTAATCTCCTCTACAGGTACATCTGTAGGTGCAGGAGTAAGAACCGCTACCTGATTGCCGTTTGCATCGGTAACTGTCTCGGGTGTGGGTGTAGCTGCATTGTCGCCACCCTTCTTACCGCAAGCTGCAAGTGAAAGAATCATGCATGCTGCGAGCAGAACTGCCAATACTCTTTTTTTCATATGTTTCCTCCCATAAGAATAATTATATGAATAACGGATTTAATCCGATTATTCCTTGACCGCACCCATGGTTACGCCATGGATGAAATACTTCTGCAGGAACGGATAGATGATGAGAATCGGAACCGTTGAGAACATAACGGTTGCGGCCTTAACGGAATCCGAAAGACCGGGCATCGTAGCACCCTCCTGCGTGGTAATCTCAACACTGTTGATTGAGTTGAGAATGTTGTAAAGGAAAAGCTGTAAGGGATACAGATCTTTTCTTTTAGGAAGATACATAAGTGCATCCTGATATCCGTTCCAGCGTCCAACCGCATAGAAAAGCGCAAGTGTCGCAAGAACCGGCTTCGAAAGAGGCACGTAAATCTTCCAAAGGATTGTAAAATAATTTGCTCCGTCGATCTCTGCGGACTCACGAAGTGAATCGGGAATTCCATAGAAAAAGCTTCGCATAATAATCATGTTGTAAACGCTCAGACACGAAGGAACAATAAGTACGTAAGGTGTGTCGAGAAGGTTTAACTTAGTCATCAAGAGGAAGTTCGGAATCATTCCTACATTGAAGAACATGGTAATTGTAAAAATAATGTTGATCAATCCGCGACCGCGAAGCTTAGGGAATATAAGCGGGTAGGCACAGATTGTAGTCATAAACAATGACCAGAATGTACAAATAACAGTAAGGATAATGGTCCAGAAGAACGAGTATACATACTTCGAATCTCCAAGAACCGTTTTGTAAGCCTCGAAATTAAGTCCCTTGGGCCAGAGCCAAACCTCATGTCTGATAAGGTAAGACGAACCGCTTAAGGAACGTGCTGCAAGATTAAGCATGGGCAGCAGGCAGATAAGGCTCACGATGAGACAGATAAATGCAAAGATCCAATCTCCGAATCTGCTGTTACGTGATTTAATCATTACCAGAGCCCCCTTTCTCCAAGCTTACGCGAAATCCAGTTCGCCATCAACAGGAACACGATTCCTACAACGGACTGGAACAGACCAACCGCCGTAGTAAGTGAAAACTGAAGACTCTTGATACCGTTTTTATATACAAATGTCGGGATAACTTCCGCAACATCAAGTACAAGCTTATTCTGCATTGCGAAGGGTCTGTCGAAACCGCCGCCGATGATATTTCCGAGGTTCATGATAAGAAGTACCACGATAGTAGGCTTGATGCCCGGCAATGTAATGTGCCACATTTTTCTGAATCGACCGGCGCCGTCAACTGAAGCAGCTTCATACAACTCGGTATTGATACCCGCAATCGCTGCCAGATAAACAATGGATCCCCATCCGAAATTCTGCCATACACCTATAAATACGTAGGTCCAAACCCAGTGGCTGGAGCTGTCAAGGAAAGGAATGGCAGTTCCTCCGAGCTTTGTAATAAACATATTTACAAGTCCGCTGGTAGGTGCAAAAAGCTGAAGAGCCAAGCTGTAAATAATAACCCACGAAAGGAAGTGAGGCATGTACGCAATAGTCTGCACTACCTTCTTGTAACGCTTAAACACAAGCTCGTTTAAGATAAGCGCGAAAATAATGGGTGCCGGAAAACCTACGATCATATCGAGCAGGTTGAGTGTAAAGGTATTTCGAAGAGCCTGTAAGAATCTGGGATTCTTAAACGCCTTAATGAAATATTTGAACACCGCAACGGAGCCGTCACGTTCGGTAGCCCAGGGCATTTCCCATACGCTCATGTTGAGCTTGAATTCCTTGAATGCCACAAGTATAAATTCCATCGGTCCGTAACGGAACACAAGGAAATATACGATAGGTACAAGCAACAGCAAATACAGCTGCCAGTACTTTTTAAAGGATGCTTTCCAGGTAAGCTTCGTTACCTGACCTGAACCTTTCTTAGCCATATAAACCCCTCCATTTATAACCTTATAAAAACCGCCGTGATGCGGCCTTTAAATAATTCACGTACCTCAGACACGTCCCCTCTCGTCCGCGATACCGCTCTTCTTCCTATAGTATCCGACAATATGATCTCTCCATTCACAGGCATTTAAGGTCTGTTTTTTGAATCTTTCGAGAGTGCGGTTGAATACCTCGGGCTCAACTTCGCCTTCAAGTTCTTCCCATGCCCTTTGCATAGACTCAGCAAGTTCCGCTCCTTCATAGTGAGTATCATATATATGCTGGATAACCGTTTTACCGGAATGAAGCCTGTAAGTATAAGGAACATGATGCATAAACAACAGCAGTTCATCGGGGCAGGTCTCAAGGTTCTCGTACATAGAAGCCACCGGCTCATTGTACTGATGAATATAATCCGTTCCGCTGCTGCCTCGATTGACACCCATTCCGAGTTCATCGGACCTGTGATAAGTTCCCCACTCCGAAAACTCATATCCGTCAACATTGGGTCCGTAATGGTGACTCGGGTTCACCATCCAACCGACACCGAGAGGTGAAGTGTACTTCTCGTATGCCGGCCATGAGGTGTTGAGGATGTATGATATTTTATCAGAAAGTTTTTTGTTTCTTCCGAATGTCAGCCCAATCCACTCTTCCGCAATTTCATCGGAAGAAAGTTCGGGGTTAAAGGACAGTCTGCCGAATCCGTAAAGGTTCGCTGCCGCAAGATCGTGACCCGTCCAATTTGAATCGTTGCCGGTATTGGTAACTGCTGCCATACCGCATGCTTTGTTGCCGAAAGTTTTTCCGGTAACCACATCTCTGACCGTATCGTTCTTCAGAGGTGTTCCGGCATTGTCGGTAATATATGTTTTAAACTCAAGAATCTCTTTAAACTCGGGAATCAGATAGCAAACGTGAATCTGCTGACCCGTATACTCCTGTGCAATCTGAAACTCTATCATTTCGTTTGTATTTTTCAGTCCGCTAAACAGAGTCGAAACAGGTTCTCTGGGCTGGAAGTCCATGGGACCGTTTTTGATTTGGAGAATAACATTGTCTCTAAACTGTCCGTCCAGAGGCATGAAGTTGTCAAACTGAGCCTTCGCACGATCCGTAACCGTATCTCTCCAGTCCTGTTTGCAATTGTATACAAAACAGCGCCAGATAATCGTTCCGCCGTAGGGAGCAATTATATCGGCAAGCATATTCGCACCTTCCGCATGTGTCCTTCCGTAGGTAAACGGACCGGGACGTCCTTCCGAATCCGCTTTGATAAGGAAGCCCTTCAATTCAGGCACATCATGCATAAGTTCATCAAGAGTCTGCTTCCACCATGCAACAACCTTTTCATCACAAGGGTCACAGGTATCAAGTCCGCCCAATTCGATAGGTGAAGCAAAGTTAAGACACAGCCAGAAACCGATTCCGTATCTTTTGAAGCTGTCGGCGTAAGCCTTTATTTCTTTTCTGTATTTGGAAGTAATAAGCTTTGTAGCTTCTTCCTTTACGTTTACATTATTTATAACGCAGCCGTTGATGCCTACCGATGCAATCATTCTTGCATATGCATCGATTCGGTCATTTACCAGCATGACATTGTTGTCGAAGAAAAACGAACGTCCCGAATATCCTCGCTCAATACTTCCGTCAAGATTGTCCCAATGATTCAGCATTCTTAAAGGAGATGCGGGTGTTTCGCAAAAGCTCAGTTTTTCAAAGCATTCGACAAGACGGAGTCTGAACATCAGTCTGAATGCTCCGTAAAGAATTCCGGATGCATCGAAAGCCTTGATTATGATAACTTTTTTCAGTGCATCCGCCACAATTGAATAAGACCCTTTAACCGGTTCGTCAGCACTATTTGATAAGTAAAGAACAATATTTGCATTATCCACTGAGTTGGTGTATACTTCAGATAGATTGGATACGTTTTTCGTAATCGCCTTGTGTCCGAACATCTCAAACGATGCACGAACGACCTCAATTGCAGCTGTTTCAAAAACCGCGCCGTTCTTTTCGTCCGCATGCTCGTTTATCATGTAAACGGTATCAATTCCTTTAAGTCCCGCTACGGCACAGGAAATCTTACCGTTGAGCCAAGCTGATTCATATCCCATACTGTTCCACCTACTAATCCATAATTCGTCTTATCATAGGTTCAGTATAGACAATGTGAAAGCTCGTGGCATTTCACCTAGTACTGTTTGATAATCAAATATTGCTATTTGCATCAAAATGATTTATTATTTTATTTAGAGAAAATAGTCATCGCCTTAAAATTTTTCATTTTATGTGTATTTTTTATGGGTTTTGTGCTTATTTTCACAACTTTTGCAACAATTTAGGCATTTGTAGCAGTTAGCATTCAATCGCACAATTTGATAATCGCACATTTCACAGCAATTCACTATAGCCAAAAGGGGGATATTTATGATTGAAATATTAAATGGTATAGTTGAAACTGTTTCGTTCTCAAACGTCAACGGAATTCGTATCTATCACAACCGTGAGGACGAAGCATATCCTATTCACTGGCATACCGCCATGGAAATCATTATGCCATACAAAGACATTTATACAGTTGACATAGGCGGAAACAAAATCGTACTCAACGAGAAAGATATCATCATTATTCCTCCCGGAGAGCTCCATTCGCTTACCGCTCCCGAAACAGGATCACGTATGATTATTCTTGTCGACTACTCTCTTCTTTGTAATCTTAAGGGTATGGATTCTTTGCTTCACACACTCCATCCTTACACGGTTATCAGAGAGCACAACAACGACGAAATCCGCGACGAACTTGCAGAGATTCTTCGAAACTACATGCTTCAGATAGAGTCAGAGTATTTCGGTCAGGCACCTTATCACGAAGCCCGCATATATGCGCTGCTGATCAGCTTCTTCGTCGATTTGGGACGTGAGTCAACCAATCATGACAACAAATTCGCAAGCTTCACAACCACCAAACAGCACGAATACGTCCAGAAGTTCATGAATGTATGCAATTATATCAACGAACACTGTACAGAGGATGTGACCGTTGACGAACTGGCTGACATTGCAGGCTTCAGCAAGTTCCATTTTGCAAGACTCTTCAAGCAGTTCACAAACGTCAGCTACTATGATTACCTTACGCGAAAGCGAATCGAACATGCCGAGACACTGCTCATCACTCCCGACATTTCAATTACGGAAGTTGCGATGCAGTCCGGTTTTAATTCACTTTCGACTTTCAACCGTGTATTTAAAAATCTCAAAAATTGTACGCCTTCGGAGTATAAAGGACTCAACAACACATTTATAGGTGATGCCGGCTGTGCCACCAAAGTGGTTACGGGAGGATGCTCTTCTAACCCTGATGAAAATCCCTGATCCGGTTCTGCCCTCTCATGTCGGCTAACATATTCGAATCGAAGTACTCCTTCGAACCGACCAGTAAAAAATTTTAAAAGCAATAAAATAGGACCGCAAATTGCAGTCCTTTTTTATTGCTTATTCAAATTTAAAATATTTGAAATCAAAGTTGCTTCCGGGGAGGAATACAAAACCTATTTTAACATCACCGGTAATTCCTTCGATATCAAAAGTCCGCTCCTCGTATCCGTTTGTCTTTGTAAATTCAACCAAAGAAGTCTTCGTTTCACCTGTATTCACATCCGTTGCTTTAATATGAATCGAGTTTACTTCGATGGGTGAGCTGCCGCAAATCACAAGTTTCCGTGCGGTTCTGCCGCCGAAATCCATATTGTCAAACTCCAGAGTTACGTTATTGCCGATTCCTGTTACCTCTTCTTTAAGAACTTTAAAGGTATCTCCGTAAATCCTGCTGTTTTCAACCGCTCCGATACAGGTAAACGCCTTGTCGGGCTTTGTAAAGCTGAATCCCTTTATATGGTACTTGGCATCAGCCTTGAAGTAAATGCTTGTAACTCCCTTTACACGTCTTGAAAGCTTGTAGGTTTCAGGCTGATATACATTCCAAATCGAAGGTTTACAGTACTTTCCGTCACAAAGCAGCTCGCTTCTGCCGTCTCCGGGGCGGCCTTCCCAAATCTGGACCATATACTCGTTTCCGTCAAGCGCAAAAATCGGCATGGTTATCTCATCGGATCCAAACTCGCCGAAATCGATGTTCTCATATCCGACATAGCTTTCAGCATCTCTCGAAGTGGCGACACCCTTCTCGTTTCCGTTTCCGATATCTCCTTTCGAATCAGTATAGGACGATCCGGCAATGAAATCATAAGGATCGAAGCATGCGGTTCCGAGACCTTCCGCTTCAAACTCTATCGTGGAAATACATTTAAACTTGTCCGTTCCGTTTTTGGTCATGCAGCGAAGTCTGAACTTGCCGTCGCCCTTCGCTTTTATCCTGCACATTGCTCCTTCGCTTTCAAGATCCGCAAGGTTTGTCTTAACCGCAAAGTCATTTACCGCAACCCAGCAGATATCATCATGAGTCGCATTGGCGGGATAAATCTTTGCAGACACAACCATCTCTGCATTGCCGGGTGTAAACTTCCTGTCCGAAGGACATACTATCTCAAGCTTTCTGATCGGAATCTCACAGTCGGTATCGATTCCGTAATGGTTGATGTTGATACCCTGCTGCTTCTTTCCGTCAATCTCGGGTGAAGACAGGCAAATCTCAGCGTCTTTCAAGCTCTTGCCTTTCTCGGCGCCCACAACTGCGAGAAGTCTGTTGCCGAAAAGCTTTCTCGAGCTGCATTTATACTGTTCAAAGTCCGTACTGTCACCGTTGTCCAGTCCGAGAAGAATGCCGTTTTTTACCTCAACATTTACTCGGCAGTCTGCATTCTCAACTTCATTGCCGTCCTTATCGACCGCATATATCTCGTAAAAATCAACACTGCTGCCGGCATATCCCCCGAACTCACCCAAAAATTCCGCCAGCTCAGGATTTACATCAGTTCCTTTAAAATCGAACTTTTTAACCTTAAGTTCCTCAGCATCTCCGAAAGAATTGCGGCGCTGTCTGGATATTTCATTTCCTTCGCAATCATATGCAACAGCCTCAATAAATCCCTTCTCGTAAGGTACCTGCCAGGTAGGACACAGCACCTGACCATGCTCATGGTCAATCACCTTGCGCCCCTTCGATACACCGTTTACAAAGAGTTCAACCGCATCTGCATTCGAAGCCGCACGAACATCGATAAGCTGGCCTTCATTAAAATCCCAGTAAGGGAACACATGAACAAAAGGAGCCTTCTTCGCATCGGTCCACTCCGCCTTAAAAATATAGTAAGTGTCCTTGGCAAAACCCGCGGTGTCAATCTGTCCGAAATATGAATTCTTTGTATGATAAGGCGTAGGCTCTCCTATATAGTCAAAGCCCGACCATATAAACTGTCCCGCACTGAAATCCCTGTCGCGATCGGCTTTAATAACGTACTCAACATTCTCCGCTCCCCAGCTGGTGGTACAGTTTCCCAATACCGAGCACTGCTCATCATCGTCCGCCATAACAGATACATCATAGGGGAAATGATAGATTCCCCTCGACTGAACCGTAGAAGAAGTTTCACTTCCGTAAATCATCCAGTCACTGTGCTTTTCATGATGTGCATCATAAAGTTTTTCACCGTAATTGTATCCTGCAAGTTTAAGCACATCACTGCAGTTTTGAGCACCTTCCCAGGCCATATAATTGGATCCGTGGGTAACGGGAGCATTATGAAGATAATCGCTTTCTTCTACAAATTTTTTAAGTCTTCCCGTAAGTTCCGGAGCATCCGCATCGGCATGACAGTCATATATTTCATTACCGATACTCCACATGATGACGCAGGGGTGATTTCTGTCCTCCCTAACCCAGGATCTGATATCAGCTTCACAATCCTCCTCAAAGAAACGAGCATAATCATACTCGGTCTTCGGATGACGCCACATATCAAATGATTCGGAATTTATCATGATACCCATTTCATCCGCAAGCTCAAGCAGGCCTCGGGCAGGCATATTATGAGAAGTTCTGATTGCATTGACTCCCATATCTTTAAGGACAAGCATCTTTCTGCGCATAGCATCTTTGTTGAAAGCAGCCCCGAGACATCCCAGATCATGATGTTCGCAAACACCGTAAAGCTTTACTCTTCTGCCGTTGAGGAAAAATCCCCTGTCAGCGGTGAATTCAATTTCTCTCAAACCGAATTTAACCGCAACCTCATCCAGTTCTTCCTCACCCTTTAACAAAGCAATCTTCAGTTCATAGAGATTGGGACTTTCGATATCCCATACAAAAGGATTATCAATCACAAAAGTAATGCAGTGATTTTCGATAGAAACTTCAGACACTCTTACAGCGCCTCTGGAAGCACAAGGGTGTCCGCATGCTGCACAGTTATCTCCGTGCGAAGCGTCATCCACAACAAATCCCACAGCATCACCGCAAGGTTTCGATATCGTTCCGGCACATCCGGGGTTGGACTTGCAAAGCTTTATATCAACACCGAAAGAAACCTCATCAGCTTCGGGCCCTTCAATTTCAACATCAGCAATAACCACCCAGCGTCCGTTTACTTTCTTGGGTGAAATATACACTCCGTCACTTGCGATGTGAGTATCCGGAACATTTTTAAAGGTTACATCCCTGATGATTCCCGCGCCCGAATACCAGCGCGTATTCGGAGACTGATATCTGACCTGCACCAGTATCTCGTTCTCGCCGTTCATCAGCAAGTCCGTAATATCATATTCAAACGCGGAATATCCGTAATGATGTGTCCCCGCTTCTACGCCGTTAATATAAACGGTACTGTTCATATATACCGCACCGAAATTAAGAAGGTATCTTCTTCCCTCCTCCTTCTCAATACCTATGAACTTCCTGTACCAGCCTGTCGAATCCTCATAAAGATTAAGGGTATCATAAATCAGCCAATCGTGAGGCAACGTAACCTTCTGCCAGCACTCGTCCTTTACATCCTTTAAATCTTTTAATTCGGTTCCGCATGCAAGCTTTATGAATTCCCAATTATTGTTAAACAGTCTTTCTTCTCTCATAGGTAAAGTCCTTTCCCGCAGCATATTCATAACGGTCTGTAATATCATTTCACGCATTTCAATCTTTTCTTTTATTTTGACCTTTACCTTTGCATTTTACCATGTAAAAAATTATAATAAAAGAGGTACTATTTTGACGTTTTTATGCATGAAATATAATACCCGGAGGTTAATAATGTATTACGACAACAAAATTCTGATAGGTAAGTCAGGTGACGAACCGATTTATATCTATCCTTCAATGGCCAACAGACACGGCCTCATTGCCGGAGCTACCGGTACAGGAAAAACCACCACCCTCAAGGTCATGGCAGAATCCTTCTCCGCTGCAGGTGTTCCCGTTTTTCTCGCAGATGTTAAAGGTGACCTTGCAAGCATTGCCTGCGAAGGTGTTTCAAACTCCAATATCGAATCAAGAGTCGATGCTTTAAAGCTCAACGAGTGTGGCTTCAATTTCACAAAATTTCCCGTAAACTTCTGGGATGTTTATGCCGAGAAAGGTCTTCCGCTTCGTACAACCATTTCGGAAATGGGTCCTATTCTCCTGGGCCGTATTCTGGATCTTAACGATACCCAGAGTGACATACTTACCATTATTTTCAAAATAGCCGATGATGAAGGCCTCCTTCTCATTGATACAAAAGATTTAAAGAGCATGATTCAGTACATAGGCGAAAAGCGGGAAGAATATTCACTTGTGTACGGCAACATTGCCAATGCCTCTCTTGCAGCCATCACAAGAGCTATTGTTGCTCTTGAGGCCGATGGCGCGGAGTACTTCTTCGGAGAACCTGCTCTTTCGGTGACTGACTGGCTCAGTACAGACTGCAACGGACGCGGCAACATCCAGGTTCTCGATTGCCAGAAACTCATCCTTCACCCCAAGATGTACTCAACCTTCCTTCTTTGGATGATGTCTGAACTTTTCGAAACACTTCCCGAGGCAGGTGACCTTGAAAAGCCCAGAATGGTATTCTTCTTTGACGAAGCTCACCTTCTTTTCAATTCAGCTTCAAAGCTGCTTCTTGAAAAAACCGAACAAGTGGTAAAACTTATTCGTTCAAAGGGTGTGGGAATCTACTTCATCACCCAGTCTCCGGCTGATATTCCGGGCGGCATTCTTTCACAGCTTGGCAACAAGGTTCAGCATGCCCTCCGTGCGTACACTCCCGCAGAAATGAAGGGTGTAAAGGCAGCTGCAATGTCCTACCGTGCAAATCCCGAGTTTGATACTTATACTACCCTTTCCGAGCTCGGTACGGGAGTTGCACTTATCTCTGTTCTTGATGAAAGTGGTATTCCCACCGTTGTTAAAAAAGCAACCATTCTGCCTCCTCAGTCCAGGTTCGGTGCTATCGACGATGGCACCAGAGAGAGTTTGATTACAGGAAGTTTCCTGTACTTCAGATATCACGACAGTTTCGACCGTGATTCCGCATATGAGTTCTTCCTTCGTCGAAGTGTCGAACTTGCAGAGCAGGCTAAACAGGAAGCCGCCGAACTCGAAGAAGCCCGCCTTCGTGCAATCGAAGAAAAAGAGGCCGAAAAGCGTGCGATTGCCGAGGAAAAAGCAGCCATAAAGGCTGCAGAAAAGGCAGAAAAAGAAGCTGCAAAGAAAGCCGCGGCAGCCGATAGGCAGAAAAAAGCTCTGGTAAGCAGTGCTGCAAAATCCGTAACAGGTACCGTCGGACGAGAGCTCGGCAAATCCGTCGGAAACTCACTCGGCGGAAGCTTCGGAAAGAAAATCGGAGGAAACCTCGGTGCAACTCTCGGCCGTGGTGTCATCGGAACACTTTTCAAGCATTGATACGGTTCATTAAACAATGCGGCTATGGTTACATAGTGTATATATACGTTCATATTAAACAAACCGACTTAAACCCGGTTTTACGAAATTAAAAGACGCTGTGAAAAATATGATCTTTTTCCACAGCGTCTTTAATCGTTTTAATCAAAGTTTAAAATCCGCAGGAGCAATAAATCTCGCAGGCTTGGGTTTATTTACCGTAATGATATTTGAAGCTTCAAGATTTCTTAAGAGAAGAAGTCTTGCTGCACCGATCTTTTCGGGCTTGATCATGAAATGAGTATATGTCTCGATAAGCGAGAATAAATTGCCGGTACGTCCTTCAATTTTGAAGTTGTTTACTCCGCGAGGAACATATTCTCCCCAAATAGTTTCAGGCGAAACGTATGTGGGATACTCCATAATTGTATAAAGGTTGTTCATCTCACCGAAGTGGCAATCCCAGGTCTCGACAGGTTTTCTCTGTTCCATGGGAAGCTTACGATTCTCCAAAATAGTCTTCTGCTGCTTGGCAATCCATCTATAGTGCTCTCCTCGCTCGGGGCAGGCAGGCTGACATACCGGATTGATAAGAACTTCAACCTTTTCAGGACTCTTCAAGCCATCGATAACTTCCATATTGTTGTTGAGATTATAATCGAGAACAACGTATTTATAGTCTTTCTCCAGTTCAGCGCCAAGTTCCTCAGCATTTCTGATTTCCTTGCAGGTAGAGCTGGTAAGCTTAAATGAAGGATACTTATCGCGAATATACTGCTCGAGTACAGGCGATACAACGATAACCTCATTCATACCGTTGTCAGCTGCCTGCATACAGAAATTGCAGAAAGAATCGTCAAGGTCCTCTTCGGTAATAAGCGGGTTGGTAAAGGTATATCTTACAGGGATGCCTTTAGCATTAATGCTCTTGATGACCTCCGATATATACTTAGCATCCGTCTGATCGTTCGAAATAAGCCTGCCGCCATTCCACAACGCAACAGGAAAACAGCCGAACATAGACCCAATCTCAACGCCTTCCCTGAAATACTCGGGATGCATGTCAAGCATGCTGACCCAGAACATATTCAAAGGATAATTAAATCTTAAGCCGGGTAAATGAAATCTAACGCGAGGTGTTTCGCTCATGAGAATTCTCCTTCCAAAAATAAATCATTTTAAATGAAAGCTATCTGAATTACATATTATCGATGTGTGATATATCACGTAGTCTCATCCTCATCGGTACTTAAAGCAACAAGCTTGTCATATGAGAATGATGAGAAGTTTGCATATACTGCCTTATCACGGTCCTTTTCGACATCCTGAGCATACAAACCGACCGTACAGCCAACAAATCCGCCTGCAACTTCAGTTGAAAGATCCGAAATATCAATATCTTCAATGACCTCGGAGAAATGCTTCTCACCAAACTTACGAACGAGGAACGAAGCCTTAAGTCCTACTACTCGCAGAATAATACCGACATACGAACCGTTCAGGCGAACCGAACCGATCTTCTCATCCTGACCGTCCTTACACATAATAATATATCCGATCCAGTTCGAAACTTCGAATCTGAGATTAAATCTGTTGTTCTGGAAAAGCATAATTCCGGCACTTGCGCCTGCGCAGAGATTATCCTCATACAGAATAGTCTTCGCTTCAAACATATGAGCATCCTGGCGGATGGAAAGATATGTAACATCCTTCTTGCCGGTAATATGCTTACCGCACTTGAGATTAAGTCCGGGTCTGAACTCAGAAGCTTCGGGACGTTCGCCAAGTTCCTTTGCTTCTGGCTTCAAAGTAAGATTATATATATCCTCTGAAGGATTTCTAAGGAACATCCACTCGTTACCAAGCTTTCTGTACTTGGTAAAATCGTAATACTTGTCCATTCCCGGCAATGCATTCTGGGAGTATTCAGGCTCCCACTCAGGAAGATTTACATTGAGCTTCTCCGAAAGAACTCCGAGATTCGCATTGACTACAGGCCAGCCGTTCTCCCATACCACTCTCGCAAGGAAAGTCTCACGTCCTAGTGTAGTAAATCCCTTAATCTGGCGGACCGCAAGCATAATCATATACCAGTCGCCGTTCGCAACCCGGAACATATCACCATGGCCAACATAGCGTACAGGATAACGGGTTCCGAGGTGTCTGTGAGTAAATATAGGATTGCAGAAGTTGTTCTCGTAAGGTCCGAATACAGTCTTGCTTCTTGCTACTGAGATAGCATGCTCAGGACCGGTACCGCCCTCTGCATGGAGAATGTAGTAATACTCTCCTATATGATAAAGATGCGGTCCCTCAGGCCAATGAACTCCCTTCATGGCTCCGTTCCAAACATTGTGCTTCTCACCTACAAGTTTAAAATTCTCAATATCAAGCCCCTGGATATAAATATACCAGTCGCCGTCGTACTTACATCCATCAGGATTGGGATGTGTACCGGTATAATAACATTTTCCGTCCTCGTCAAAGAAAAGGCTCGGATCGATACCATCGGCACCTTCAATGAAATGAGGCTCAGACCAGGGTCCCTCGGGGCTGGTTGCAGTTACAATAAAATTGCCTCCAAATGAAACATTGGTACAGATAACATAATAAACACCCTTATAATATCTGATAGTGGGTGCGAAAAGGCCCTGAGATACTTCAGCTTCACCAAGGGGAAGCTGCTCGTTTCTGTTTAATACATTGCCGATCTGCTCCCAATGAGCAAGGTCTTTGCTGTGTAAAACCGGAAGTCCGGGAAAATAAGCAAACGATGAATTAACTATATAAATGTCATCCCCCACAACACACGCAGAAGGATCCGGATAAAATCCGGGAAGAATAGGATTCGATGCTACAACAGCCATAAAACTCCGTTCCGTGCCAAAAGCACAAATTTAATAATGTACGTCTTTGACCTATCGTTTCGGCACTTCATGATACCGACACGTACTCATTTATTATATCACAAAATGTGCAAAAAACAATAAAAAAGGACAGTGCCCGGAAAACACTGTCCTTTATTTATTAGTTTATAAATTCAGCAATGTAAGTAAAAATTACTTAGCGTTAGCATCGTTTACATATGACTGCCATGTATCACGGATTGACTCAACCTGTGTAGATACATTTGTATACCAGCCAACACCCCATGTGAAGTCAGGTCCAAGGTTAAGGTTAGGAACAAGTCCCTCGTACTTAACTGTACCATGCTCGGGCTGCATCATCATAACGATGGTCTCTGAGATAGCACGCTCATCAACAAGACCTGCGTTACGATATGTTGAAAGGTCGATGAAGTTCTCATAACCAGCAGGCATTGTGCTGTAAAGCTTCCAAGCAAATGCAAGGTTCCAAGCCTTCTCTGCTGAGTAGCATGAAGGAATAGCAACGATGTTGTTTGACCAGATATTTACATATGAAGCCTTTGAGCTACGTCCCTTAGGGAACATAACGAAACCAACCTCAAACTCAACATCATCAAGGAAGTTGTTACCAGCTGCAGCATATGCATCATCGGGCATGAAAGCAACCTTACCACTAAGGAACTCTTCCTTGTAGTAATCCCAAGCTGCATCCTGAGGATCATGGTTATCATACTTAGCATACATATCAACTGTCCACTCAAGAGCCTCAAGAGTCTCAGGAGCCTCAAGGTTGTATACGAAGTTACCAGATGCATCCATATCAATGTATGATCCGCCGTTTGAGAAGATAGCTGCGTTTGTCATGTTACCTTCGTTTACAGTGATACCGAAGATATCATCCATACCGTCACCATCAAGGTCACGCTGGCAAGCTGCACACATATCATCAAACATCTGCCAATCCCATGTTCCGTTAGCCTGTGCATCGTAAATTGTCTCAGGGTCGATACCTGCATCACGAAGAACCTGCTTGTTGAAGTAAACACCTGTACGAGCCTCTGAGAAGCCGGCTGCCATTCCATATACAGAAGCGCCCTTGCCGTACTGCTTATGAAGCTGGTTACGCATGAACATATCATCTGTAAAGTCAAGGCAATCAAGTGTTGCAAGGTCATACATAAGACCTGAAGACATAGCTGAAACAATAGCGGGATCTTCACGAAGTACGAATACGTAGTTCTCGTCGCCGCCTGTTGTAGCGTAATCTACGAAGTCCTGAGGAGCTGAACCCCAGTCAGAGATAGCAAGCTCTCTAATCTTGAAGTGATATGTTTCCTGAATGTAATCTCTCCACTCAGCCTGTGCTTCCTGGAACTCATTCTGGGGAGCTTCGGGCTCTTCGGGTGACCACCAGTTACGGATGATGATTTCCATACCACCAAGGTCAACGGGCTTGCCGTCCTTCATGATAACTTCGATCTCATCTACCTGATCATCGGGAGTATTAACATCTGTCGTTGTGTCAGGTGTTGTTGTTGAAGCGTCAGGTGTTGTTGTCTGTGTCTGATCAACGGGCTTGTTGTCATCAGCGGGCTTCTGCTCATCTGCCTTCTTTGAACAAGCCGCTGTACTGAGAGCCAGTGCAGATGCCATGAATGCTGCAAAGATTCTCTGTAAGTTTCTCTTTTTCATATTTCATCCTCCTTAAAATTTGGGTCATCATCCGAGATGACCTATATTAACTTCGACAATTTCTCGGGAAAATATCTTCCGGGATATCCCTTTTGCCAAAGTTGATATACCTTCGAAAAAATTGTACCATAACATTGTGCAAATTGCACTACGCAAATATTGTCATCTTCTTCTCACATTTTGATACCTGTGCTTGCGATACTCTCAACGAATGTACGCTGTGCAAAAAGATAAAGGATAACAAGAGGCATAATAATCATCAGTGTACCGGTAGCAAGAATACAGTTCGAATATGCAACGGATACCGTAACCTTGATACCCTTAATTCTCTGAATTTCAACACCGAGCTTCTCTACGATGTTTGCAAGCGAACGGCTTACAAGAACCTTTGAGTTAAGGAAAAGTCTTGAGTAGAAGCCGTCTGTCCACTGCCATACAAATGCGAAAAGGAAGCATGATGTAATAATAGGCTTTGCCTGAGGAAGCATAATCTGGGAGAAGGTACGAAGTGTACCGCAGCCATCGATATATGCAGCTTCTTCAAGGTCGTAAGGGATATTACGGAAGTACTGTCTTACAAGGTAAATGTAAAGACCGTTCTTCAGTCCCATACACCCCGCACTCATAAGGTAGTAAGGTAAAATCGATGAACGAAGGTTTACCGGTCCGCCGTTGATGAGTGAAATAAGGCCTAAAAAGTCAAACGAATTAAAGTGTAAGTAAAGTGATGATGAAATTGTCTGAGGAGGAACAAGGATTACAAGGAATACACATGCAAACCAGAACTTCTTCAGAGGGAATTTAAATCTTGCAAAACCGTATCCTACCAGAGTACACATAACAATCTGGAGAACAGCGATTGTAAGCGAAATAATAAGTGAGTTCTTGAAGCCCTCGCTGTAGTTCATAATCTGAGCCGAAAGTTCATAGTTCTCAACCGTGAAATGCTGAGGAATCGAAATAACGATCGGGTTGTAAAGATCCGACTCAGTCATGAAGCTGATGGAAATCTTATTAAGAATCGGCTGTAAAATCAGGAAGCACATACCGAAGAGGAGGATTGCACGACAAATGCTGAGCAATACTCCGGTTATCTTCTTCTGGAGAAGATAACCATGAGAAAGTCTGTTTCGCTCCCAGAAAGTAAAACCGGTTGCCTTTGAGTTTGTCTTTGTCTTAGTCATTATAATATACCACCTTCGAAATGATGAATGAAGTTATTCCAACGAACGCCATAACAATTGCAAAGTATGCCCACGCCATAGCTGATGAGTGATGATACTCCAACTGAAGAAGTACCTTCTGAATCTTATCAATTACCTTATTATCGGATCTCATACTGAAATCAACTACGGTATAAATCCAGTTAACAAGGAAGAGTGAACTTACCATAGGGAAAGTAATCTTCCACAAACTCTCCCACTTTGTACATCCATCAATGTCAGCAGCCTCATAAAGGCTTGATGAAACCGTCTGCAGACCCGAAAGGAAGATAATAATCTGAATACCTGACGAGATTGCAACGTCATAAATGTTATCGATGACTTCGAATACCTTCTCGAAGGCTCTTGTACCGACTCCGGCGGTACGCAGGATATCCTCCAGCGCAGCCGTGATACTTATGTTTCCGGCGCTCGCTTCGATTGTTTCCGCAAGGTTTGCCATAACTGTGTTGTTTGACTCAAGACCAAGCATGACACCGGAAGCAAGAATTACCGGTAGGAAGAATACCGCACGAACCAGGGCTCTTCCTTTGAACTCCGAATTCAGTATCAACGCAACAAAGAAACTGAATACGATGATTGCAATAGAGTAAATAATCATTCGCGAAGCTTCTTCAACAAGCAGCTGGTTGAACTCGGGATCAACTCGGAATGCATGAATGTAATTGGCAAACAGGTTGGGCTCACCGTCAACGGTTGCGGGCGAATAACCAATTGTTCCTCCGCCGAGTTCTACTGTCTTGAAGCTCATATAGAACGAATGATACATGGGTTTTACCATGAACATAAGGAATCCGATAATAAACGGAGCTATGAAAAGATATCCGGATATAGCCTTACGTTTCTGAAGACCCTCGTATTTTGACTTCTTTTTCTTCATAACAACTACCTTTCTTTCTCTCGTTAATTATCTGACTACCTTATAATCACGTGCAGGAACCTTTACGCCGTCCTCGGTTGTGTAATCCGCGTATGAGTAGTTTACATAAACCTTTGTTCCGTCGGCATACATTGTACAGGATACTTCTCCTTCGAGCTGGTCATGATCAACCATCTCCTGGTTGAATACATGTCCGAGTTCGTTGTTGTATCTGGTATAAATTTCCACAACTTTGCTTCCCCATACATCGTAATCACATCCGTAATACTTTGTATAAAGACTGTCCTGAAGAGTAAATGCGCTCTCCTTCATAAGTGCAAAATGAAGTCCTGCACCATACTCTGCACATGCAAGCAGTTCATCCTCGAGGTTACCGCAGATATTAAGTGCCTCACCGGTGTAATTTACATAACCGTGAAGTGCTATCTGGTAGAACGGTACATTGTAATCAAGAATTGTATAATCGCTGCCGGTAAGGTCCATATCGGTTACCATATCAACGAAAGGTGCGGCATAGTCGTTACCCATATTGATCATAACCTTTGTTCCGGCATCATCGATAGCCTTGAACTTCTCTTCCTGAAGTTCTCTTACATTATCACGTGTGTAATAATCCTTTGTATAGAAGTCGGAAGAAACATCCTTTCCGGCATCTTCATAAGCAACTCCCACTCCGTATTCATTTGCAAAATCAACAAGCTTCTGCATAAATTCAAGTGCCTTGCTTGCGTGAACAAGATAATAGTTTGCAGCACCGTCACGAGCGGCGTATGTTACGGAACTGAATACCGTAAGTTCCGCTCTCTTCTTACTGATGGTCTTTGCTGCATCCGAATATGAGAAGAAACCATCAAAAAGGTCGCTGTCGTATGCATACTGTGTAACACCGTTAAGGTAAACTTCAGCTCCTGCCGACTTCGCGGTCTCAACAAAATTCTTAAGACCCTTCTTTCCGCCGAGATCCGATAATACCTTAATTCGGTTCATGTACTTCTGGTAAACACCGCCGTTGCACCATCCGAGCATCTTTACCGACAGGTTCTTGAGTCCCTTGTCCGAAAGCTCCTTAACCATCTGGCCGGCTTCATCGAAATTGGTAAGCTCAAGAGGTCTTGAAGCAGGAATTCCGACAATCTGTTTTACCTTATCAACCGCACCGATAATATCAACTACGATTGGAGCCGATGAATCGTTGTTGAGTGTAAGGTAATTGCCGTACTCTCTCTTCAGGTATGAACCGTAATTCTTTGCCATATCCACATAGTCCGAAGAATCGATAAATCTGTAACGCTGCTGAAGTGTCTCCTCGGGAAGATGAGGAGCATACTCATAAATATCAGAGTTTGCAATCTGACCTACATCGTACTTCTCACGAGGTGCAACAGTGTAAACAGAGTTTACGTAGTTGTAGCTGGTCTTCTTGCCGCTGATAGATGACTGAACACCTGCGTAAGGAGCACCCTTTTCTACGATACAGATGTATGAACCATCGGGATTCGAAACACCGTATACAGGGAAATAAACATCTGTCTCATGTACTTTGTCAACTCTTCGCTGACACATATCCCAACCATAGAAATTGGAATAGTAATCGCTCTGAGCTGTCTTTTCGTTGTTGAAGTTGATAATTGCTCCGCCGCCTTCAGGAACGAATACAAATCCTTCATCAGCCTTAGAACCTGCTCCGAAGTAAGGGAGCATTGAAATCGTATATAGCTGATATGACTTGAGATATTCTGTCTCGGTAAGCGGAACCGTTACAACAAGTTCATCACCCTCAAGAGTATATCTGATCGGGATGTTGAATACAGCCTTATCTGCTGCTGTCTCGCTTGAAACAAGTTCCTTATCCTCAAGATACTGCTCGTAGGTATATCCGGCCTCTGCAAAACCGGCCTGAAGAATCTTTCTTGTCTCTTCCTTTGTAGTATCACGAAGTACGTAAATAATATGATCGTTCATCATAGGATACTGCTCAAGAAGTTCATTCTCGATTTTCTTATCTGCCTTTGAAAGCTTGTTCTTGTCGTACTTCTTAAAATAGTCCCTTGCAAGTGTGGCTGTCTTCTCGTCAAGTTTTGCCATCCACTCTTCAAACTCTTCTACCATAAGAATCGGAGGAATAAAGTATTCCTTCTCGATTTTACCGATTGAGTAATTAACCTGAACCCAGTTATCACCCTTGTCGATGGTGTAAATACCGTTCTCGGCACTGAAGCTATAACTGTCATAAACAACTTCGAGACCTGTTTGAGTTGCATACGACATAATAAGTGTCGACTGCAGCTTGCCCTTCTCATCATGAAGGGCAATGGGGTCCGATGATGCTCCTTCGGGGTTTGATCTCCAAACCTTGCCGGTTGCCTTTACCTCTACGGTAAATTGTGTTGTTGTAGGATCGAGAGTGAGCTTTAATGCATCATTCTCACAAATAATAGGATCGGTATCTCCCGCATATGAATTCGGAACGATAAGCGGCTCCTCCGGTACAGGCTTCTGCAATAAAATAATCGCATAAACGCCTATAGCCATAATGGCTAAAAGAACTACAGGGAAAATCATGCTCTTAAGTGTTTTCTTAAGTTCATTTCTGCGTTCTCTTCTTACGTCTTCACTAACACGTCTTCTACTCATGATTGCTCCAATCTAATATTCCGGATTTTTATGATCTGCTACAGTCTGAACAGCAGCTCTTTTCCAAGTGAGATAAAGTATGCAACACCCTGAGAAATCATACTGAAGAATAATGCGAGAATGAAAATCATAACAAGGATTGCAAACAGTGTCGCAACTGTGAAAAAAATGTTTTTTGCGCCGCCGTACTCATGTATCTGTCCCATAGCGCTCACAATCAGAATACCGCAGTAAACAAGAGAGAGTGCGCTGACAACCGCATAAAACTCGGCCTCGTCAGTGGTAACAACATTACTGAAAAGCATCAGGGGAATCTGAACAACAACGTAAGGAAGCATTCCATAGCAGGTTGCCATGTAAACCTGTCCGAGACGTCCTTTACCGTCAAACAGTGTTGTAAGAGCCCAGTTACCGATTACGAACAAAGTAGCCGGGAAAACAATACTTGCAAGGTAGAGGAAAATGTTGATTTCTTCCCAGTTAACACGAAGCATAATAAAGCTTGTAAATCTAAGCTTCATGATACGAACAATAAGGGTACTGATGAAAATTGTATTGGCTGCCGCCATAGTACCTCTTTTTTCATGTGTCAGATCCCAGAAACCGTCCATAGGATGAGACATACAATAGAATGCGAACTTTAGCGAGTCGAAATATTTGCTAAGCTTCGGATTCCGTTTAATCGAAAGTGCTTTATTCATTTGATTATTCTCCGTTATCTTTTAAATATTTCAGCAGTATCAATTTCACGCTTGATGGATTTTACTCGTCCGATAATAAGCGGAACGAAGAAAAGAATAAGTACTACCGTAACAATAATACCAATATTCTCCTGAACCCAAATCTTACGATACTGTTTAAACGCCTTTGAGTAGTTCTCATCATCATACTTGAGCTTGAAGTAGCCCATAGCGTCTTTGTATTCTTTCTTTCTTAACAGAGAACGTCCGATTCCGATATAAGCGAGTTCGTAGTTTCCGTCAGTATCCATTACCTTCTGCCACGACTCTCCGGCTGCATCGTACTGTCCGTCATCGAACTGATCGATAGCATTGAAAATGTTTAAACCGAACTCTGTAGGAATAAATACTGTAATTGAGTTGTCAAGTGAATCAAGAACATAAAGGTCATAACCGATATGCTCGATTCCGGCTGCACTTCTGAAGTATCCGTCCATACTTCCCTTGCCGCCGAATGCAAACATCAGTCTTCCCTGATCGTCATATGAGAAGAGACGGCCTCTTGTTGCATCGAGACAGGTGTAAACATCGTTGTCGAATACAGTAATATCACTGAATCGTGAAGGTCCGGTACAGTTTCCGCCGGTGCCCATGTAAAGGTCACCATATACAGGATAGTTACCGTTTCTTACAAGAATGTCGCTTCCGAGAAGATTAAGCTTACGAACCGCATCAATCTTTCCGTTTCTTAAATCAGTCTCTTCCATCGAATCACAGGTGGTGTAAATGAAGCCTTCCTTATCGACATAAAGGTTTGAGTACTCGGTAGGTACGAAGTTTACCATTCTCGCACGCTGCTCCTGGCTCGCAATCTTCTTCCAGATGTAATCCCAGGTATTGTAAACTACGGGAGTAGCTCCGATGAATCCCGAGAAAGTACAATCAGATTCATACTTGATAACACCTTTATTGATACCTTCCGAAATGCAGTAAACACGCTCAGCGGTATCAACAATCAGCTTCTCGGGCTTGAACTCAAGGTCCGCAGCGAGAGTGGTATCATCAGGCTTAACGAATGAACAGATGTAGTTAAAATCCATATCAAGCTTAAGTACTCTTCCGTTCATCTTGTCGCAGATAAAGAGGTTGTTGTCCTCGGAAACTGCGATATCCATGGGCTCGTTGAAGGTATTGACCTCGACATCCCCCTGGAACTCTTCAATAATTCTTACAACTTCGAGCTTTTCTCTCGAAATCTTCTTTAATTCAATGATACGGTTGTTTCCTGTATCGCAAATGTAGATGGTATCACCTACAACGGTAATGCCCTGAGGGTTCTTCAACTTCTTGTCAAGTCCGAGCTCTACAGAAGTGAAAACCTTACATACAGTGTACGCATCGGGACATTCCTGATATTCTTCCCAATAGTCGTAGGTATATGTGTAGCTTGTCTCTGCAAGAACACCTACGGGAGCAGCAGCTGCGGCGAGGAATAAAATCCCGAGCATCAGCGCTCCTATTCTAGTTAATGTCTTCTTCATAATTTACCTCTCTAGTCAAAATCAGTCTTTCATACCGGATGAAGCCATTGTTTCAAGAATCTGACTCTCCGAGAAAATGAATGTTGCGATAGGTACAACCATCAGAACTACCATAACCGCGGCAGCCTGACCGGTTCTTGCAATACCACCGCCCTGAATCTGCTGCATTGCATAGGGAAGTGTTTTCTTCTCTTCAGAGTAAATATATGTAGATGCTCTGTTGTTCCACAGATCACGTACAGAGAAGATAATCAGTGTCATCCATGCAGGCTTTACGTTAGGCATAACGATCTGTCTGAATACTCTCCACTCCGAAGCACCGTCAATCTTTGCAGCCTCAACAAGTGAGGTAGGAAGACCTTCCATGAACTGCTTCATAAGGAACAGACCCATGGGAGAGGCAATCGCAGGTACTACGATTGACCAGTAAGTATCGATCCAGCCGAGCTTACTTAAGAGGATGTAGTTAGGGATTGCTGTTGCCCAGCCGGTGAACATGATCGCGATGGTAACAAGCTTGAAGAAAGACTTGCTTCCGGGGAAATCATATTTAGCCAGAACAAACGCACCCATTGATGCAATAATAAGATGTCCTGCGGTACCGAGCAGTGTCATGAACACTGTATTAAAGAGGTAACGCGAGAATGATACCCATGACTTACCCATATTTACGAACAAGTCAGAGAAGTTATCCGTTGTGGGATGCTGTGCAAAAATTGTGGGAGGGAACTTGAAAAGCTCATCCAGTGGCTTCAAAGCATTTGCTACCGCATAAACAAGCGGGAAGGCCATAACGCAGGCAACAAGTGCAAGGAAAATGTAAAGAGCTATATCTCCTCCAACCGAACGATTGGGTTTACGCCTTGTAATCAGCGGTTTCTTATAAGGCTTCGGTGCCTTTTCCTTTTTCTTCTTACTCATATCTGTCTCCATTCAGTAGTTTAACTTGAAAAGTTTTGTTCATCAGGTTCCTACACGTCTGATCAGACCCTGAATAGCCTTATTGCAAAGGATCATGAGCAGGAACAGGATTGTTGCTATGGCGCAGGCATAACCCATCTCAAATCGAGAGAAACCGTAGTCAACAAGGTGAGCGATGATTGTGTTTGCCGCATAGTCTGTTGAAGGCTGACCACAAAGGGCTGCGGTAACATCATATACACCGAACGAAGAAGTAATAGTCATAACCGCACCGAAGATAAGCATAGGCTTCATGTTCGGAAGGGTGATGTACCAAAGCTCCTGCCAACGGTTCTTTACACCGTCGATACAGCCGGCCTCGTACTGGGCACTGTCAACGCCCTGAAGACCTGCAACGAAGCTAAGGAATCCGGTACCGAGTGACATCCATAGGATAACTACCATACATATCGGAAGCATGAACCTTGGATTGATAAACCATAGAATAGGCGTATCTATAATACCCAAATCCATCAGGAATGAGTTTGCCCATCCGTAAGCATCTCCTCTGAAGAAGATGGAGAAAATGGTGTAAACGTTACCCGCGATCGAAGGTGCGTAGAAAATAACTACAGCGATGCTTCGGATCCAACGGGGAAGTTCGTTGATAAGCCAAGCAAACAGGAAGGACATGATATATCCCAAAGGTCCTGTGATAAGGGCGATAATCAATGTATTCTTCAAACTGATAAGGAAGATATCGTCCTCAAGAATAAGGCTTATGTAGTTGTTGAGGCCCAAGAATCTGGGCTTTTCCAGAATGTTGTAATATGTAAAGCTGTAATAAATTGATGCACATACCGGATAGATGTAAAACATCGAGAACAGTATTGCGTAAGGAAGCAGGAACAAATAGCAGTTCTTGCTGAGCTTTGCCTTCTTCCAGGCTACAGATACGTTATGCTTACGTAACTGCACATACTTCTTAAAGTACTCTTTCATAAATCAATCTCCTACTGGTTTCTACTCTTCATAAGGTAATCCGAACTCTTTACGTTTCTTTACAATCTCTTCATCGATCAGAATCGAATAGTCGATAATTGTTTCACGAGTATCGGTCTTTTCGTTAATACATTTACGAACCGCATTACCAATATGACGACCTGTAAAGTAACCGCCGGGTACTTCTCGGATACCTACTGTCTGTTCCCACTGTGCATCAAGAACAGCGATGTCATCGGCACTCCATGAAAGGCTTCTGAATGCCTCACGGTTTGCTGTTGCATAACGGGCTGATGAACCGAGGAGAGCCTCAATTTCACGGCCGAAACGAATCTGTGTCTCAGCCTTTGCCCACCACTTCATGAACTCCCATGCATTGTTCTTGATTTCCTGGTCCTCAGTGGTAATCATCATTGTTGCCGATCCTGTGATGAAATCGGAATGATCGATATATTTCTCACCCTGTGCATTAACCTTCTCGGTTCCGGGGATAAGAGTGAAGTCCCAAAGACCTCTGATCTCAGGTGCCGAAACCATGAGAGTGTTGTAAGTAGAATAAGGAGAAACACCGATAGGCATTTCGCCCGAACGGAAACGGCTTACGAAGTCATAAATAACAGGAAGGCCGTAGTCGTTGAAGTATCTTACGTAATCATCGAAAGCACTTACGCCTGCTTCGGTGTTAACTGTTGTCTTTGTACCTGACTGGTTGTACATATCTCCGCCGTACTGGAACAACAAGGAGAAGTACATCGCAAGGTCGGGAGCTGCGGACATGGTGTTTGTAGCTGCAGTACCTGCACCTGATGAACCTGCCGCACTGGGGATACCAACCGAAAGGTTGTTACCCTGAATTGTAGGAAGGATTTCGATAAGTTCTTTCCATGTCTGGGGAACCTCAAGACCAAGTTCCGCAAGAACATCCTTACGATAGAACATTACGTTGAAGGTCTGTGTCTCGGGAACACCGTAAATGTGTCCGTCAAGGCTGTACTGCTCATACGAGCTCTTTGAGTAAGGAGCAAGTACCTGCTGCCAGTCGGGGAACTGTGTGATATCTTCGGATGCACCACGCAGAGCGTAGTTTACAGGCTGATCGGCACCTACGGAAAGAACTACGTTGGGCCCCTGTCCCGCCATAACCGCATTCAGAAGCGCACCTGCATCAATAACTTCTACGTTAATCGGGATACCGCTCTGAGGAGTGAAGGTATCATCAATCATAGACTTAAGGATTGTACCCTGGTCACGACCGGTAAGGATCCAAACCTTAACTGTCTTGTCATCTTCGTAAACGTTACCTACAGAGTTGTAATCTACAAAGAAGGAAGCCGCGAAGGACTTGCACTCATGCCATAACTTCGAGAAGAAGTTTGCCTTGTCCTTCTTGACATCGGCATTGGTACCGGAAACAACGAGATAGTCAACGTCAAGTCTTGTTGCACTCATGTTGAGTGAAGCAGTACCGATTGCTGTGATGTTGTCTTTGAAAGTAATAAACTCTGTCGTAATCTTCTGAGGCTTTTCAACGAAACGCTCAAGCTGCTGTGCAACTGTCTGCGCTGTTGCAATCTGATCGGCCTTCTGTCCCGAATAAGCTACCATGTCGTCTACGATCTTGTAGAGACGCTTTGACTCAAGATCCATAGCCTGAAGAACTTCAGGATAGGTTGTCTCGATATGGTAGTCACGGTAAAGGTCGGGTGAAGCTCCTGTATATACAAGAACCTTTCTGTAAATCTGGTTAAGTCTGAATGTAGAATCCTCAAGTTCAGAAAGGATTGCTCCCATTCCTCCGAGAGTTGCCTCAACACGGATATTATGCTTTCCGGCTGTAAGATAGAACTCGTAAGCATTGCCCTCTTCGTCGCCGAGAGTCTTGCTTGACCAGTCGTTATCGAATCCGAAGCTTACTTCCTTAAGTTCATCGAAAGGAATCTTGCCGTCGATATAAATGAGACGGTTCGAAACGCTTCCTCGTGAATAGTTCTGACGAGCCTTAATCATAATGTTGTAGAAGCCGTCAGCGGGAACCTCAAAATCCCATTCAATCCACTGTCCGTTTGTGCTCCATGTCTCACCGCCGATGTAGTTAAGAACAGTGTTGGTTACACTGTTGGGAAGTGTAGTGGGTGATGAACGGTCATATTTAGCATAAAGAGATGATTCCGAGCGAATTGTTGAATCCTCGCCCTGAACAAGAAGCTGAAAATCGTCAACTGTTGCATTTGCGGTCTTCGCAGGAGCTGCTGCGCGGTACTCCGCATATGTGGGAAGAGAACGAACGGGTGTCAGGTCGACAGCCTTAAGGATAAGGGGCTCATTCTCACCACCAAATGTAATTGTGTTCTCACCCTCCTCAAAGAAGAACATATAAGGCTCGGTAACATAACCGCGGTCATCTCTTAAAAGAGCCTGCTGCCACGCGAAAACCTCAACCTGTGTGGGTCTGATTTCATTGCCCTGGTTATCAATGGTCTTCTTACCGCCGTCTGTCCAGATTCTGGTGAGTGAAATGTTGTCTGCATCTTCGAAAGGAAGCTGGCCGTTAAGCTTTACACTTCTCTCCGCAGGTACGCCGTGTGACTGAGGGATGAGGAAATCCAAGGAGATGTTATAGAAACCTGCCGCAGGAACATTGACAGTCCAAGTAACCTCTGAATTAACCTCGGTAAACAAAGCACGATCTGCGCCTTCGTAGTTTGCAAGTTCTTTTACTTCACCTTCGGCAGCATAGTTGAAAATGTCAACGCTTACCGAATTTGAAGGCTGAGCCGCATTCTCATGCTTGCGAACATAGCCGGAATAAGTTCCGCCACGCTCCATACCTTCTACATCCTGCTTAAGATCGACGCCCGCATACTTCTCATGATAGTCGTCGACATCACCAAGCGACAATAATACACATACGAGAACGAATGCTGCGATTGCGCCTACGGTGATTAACAATGTTTTGACTTTCTTGTTCATACTAACCTCTTTTATTAATGATGATTAATAATTATTCCGTAATTTCGTATAAAATTGCCCAAAATGCGAGCTTTTATACTCATTACCATATAATGATAACTTTTTGCCAAGTGACAGTCTTGTTAAATATTGCTATTTTTCTCCCACCATATATCAAATATTGACATTCTAATTGTTAGTGTTGTACAAAAAACAAATACTGCCCACTTGCCTTTTATGTTAATATTTGTACAAGTTGCACATATAGAATGAAGAAAAAGTTCACAAAAAACAATTATCATGTTTCTGCTATATCATATATGAGTTTTTTTGTCTTTTCCCAGCCAAGACAGGCATCGGTAATGGACTTTCCGTACACTCCTCCGCCCACAGCCTGTTTGCCGTCCTCGATATAGCTCTCGACCATAAATCCTTTGACAATTTTTGACACGCGATTATTATATCTGCAGTAGTTCATTACTTCATTTATGATTCTGGGCTGTTCGAAGGGATCCTTATTTGAATTGCAGTGGTTTGTATCTATAATCACAGCAGGCATCGCAAGCCCCGACTCTTCGTACAAATCGCACAGTCTCGACACATCCTCGTAGTGATAGTTTCCGAATGCCTGATTGTATCTATCGCTGTAGCCTCTTAAAATAGCATGAGCATAAGGATTGCCGTGAGAGTGAGCTTCCCAGCCTCTGTATATAAAAGTATGTGCACCCTGAGCGGCATGGATGGCGTTCATCATTACTCCCAGGTCGCCGCTTGTGGGATTCTTCATTCCGACGGGAACCTCAATTCCGCTTGCAGTAAGCCTGTGCTGCTGATCCTCCACCGACCGGGCTCCTACGGCAACATATCCGAGCAAATCGTCAAGATATTTGTGATTTTCCGGATAGAGCATCTCATCCGCACAAACAAAGCCGGTTTCCCGGACGGCTCTCATATGCATTTCTCTGGTAGTAATGATTCCTTTAAAAAGATTGGGCTTTTCCAAAGGATCCGGCTGATGAACAAGGCCCTTATATCCGTCTCCAGTTGTTCGAGGCTTGTTTGTATAAATTCTCGGAACAATCAGGATTTTTTCGGCAACCTCATCCTGAACAGTTCTGAGTCTTGAAATGTAATCAATGACACTGTCCTCATTGTCTGCTGAGCAGGGGCCGATAATAAGCAAAATACGATTATCCCTTCCGGCAATGATATCCTTGATGCGCTCCGTCCCCTCTTCTACGGTCTTTTTAACCTTCTCATCACACGGAAACATTTCTTTTACTTCCATCGGAATACTGAGTTTCCGTTCAAAATCCATATTCATAAAGCATTACCTCTCTCAATTATTGATTTCTGCGGCCGAATCCTCGACTATAAATTCAAGCTCTTCCGTCGCATTCCAGTATGCAAATCCCACCAGTTTACCGTCATACCAGATGGTTTCCATATCATATTTACGATTGTCGATTACATCGCATATAAGCTGCTCAAGTTCACTCTGAATATCCGCTTCCGATGCGTAACTTCCCCTGCCTCTTCTGAAGCGAAGCCATACACTTTTAAGGCTTGTTTTGCTCCATTCGTGCGATTCTACCGGGAAGCGTCTGTACAGCTTCAGCTCGTAAAATGTTTCATCCGGTTTGAATATAAAATCTCCGAATTCACCCAACACTTTCGTGTCGACAAATCCGAGCTTCTTATGAAGCGCTGCCGATGCTGTGTTTGTCGAAGCGATGGTTGCTATAATGGTTTGTGAACTTTCATATTCGGTTATTTCTCTGATTGCATTCTCATACATTCCTGTTGCTATGCCGCGTCTGCGATACCTCTTTGCAACATGAACGTCCCCCGAAAACCATCTTTTGGGGTCACTCGGATGACGGTAGCACCGCATAAAACCTGCTATTCTGTTTCCGCAGTATGCCACCGACTCAAAGCACTTAACACCGTAGGTTTTCTCATACCAGTTGCAAAAGTTTACCTGCTTTTCAACCATATCATCGGACAGTTCCTTGACTTCTTTCAAAAAACGCCCAAGGGCCTTTAAATTTCTTCCTGACATGTTCCTGTGAGAATCAATAATCTCAAATCTCATTTTTCTCTCCCGCCGTAAATGTACGTTCACAGTAAAAACCGCAGCTTTCACCCTTATAAGTTCTGACCGGATTGCAATATAATTCTTCATCCGTATATGATGCTTTTCCCGATAAAACGGCAGTCCAGTCCGACAGGACTTTCTCTGCGTAATCGGCCGAAACCGAAGGAGTTCCGTGACAGGCGCGTACACGATCATAACCATCCTTCAATGCAATAAGTTTTTTCAGCGATTCTTCGAATTTGCCGGGTGCTCTGTGATTTCCGAACATATAAATGGTGGAATTCTGTACGCTGTCGCCCGAGTAAAGAACACGATAAGTCTCATCAAGAAAAGCTACGCTTCCGAGAGTATGACCCGGAATCTCGATTGCCTTTACGATTCTGCCTCCAAGATCAAAGCACATTCCGTCTGTCAGGTCCTTTTGCACCGTATCATTAAATCTTCCCTTCAAATCCCTGTTGGCATAATCAAGAGGATGAATGTAAAACCCGTCAAAGCTTCCGTTTCCGGCGACATGATCGCCGTCACCGTGAGTATTTGCCAGAATAACAGGAAGTGAGGTCAGCGATTTTACACACTCTGCATTGACTTCGCCTGTAACACCAGTATCAAGCAGAAGCGCTTTCTCATCTCCTTCAAGCAAATAGCAGTAAACAAATCCATCTTCGATTCTTTTTGTTTTTTCGTCCAGTTCAATCACTTTAATGCTCATATCAATCCCCTTTTCATTTACGATAATCCGAAAACCAAGCCGCAGCAATTTGTCAGCTGCCATATACGACCTTATACGCTTCTGATATGCTGTCTCATAAATTCCGCCTGATCGGAACGCGCCGCTTCACCGTCGGGATATCTGAAATCAACATGGAACACATGCCCTATCTCGGGCTTGTCGGGACTTCCGTAAATTCTGCTTACGGCCTCCACGCCTTTTCCTTTCAAAAATTCAGCCATAGGTTCGCATTCGGTATACAAAAAGTCGCAGAAGGAACTGAATACAAAAGCCGGCGGATAGTCCTTCGTGATATTTTGAAGAACCTCAACCCTTTTGTCTTCACAGTCGAAATCCCCTCCGAAATAGTCGAGCATGATTCCCTCTTCCTTCAAGCCGTCCATTCGCTTCTTAAGATCATACATTCCGCAGGCAGGACAGATGCCTCTGATTACAACTTCCGGAACCTCAAAGTCAAACAATGTGGCAAACGAAGGATTCGACCAGATTGCGGCATAGTGGCTTGTAAGCTGAGCTCCCGCAGAGTCTCCGGCCAGAAAAACATTCTTGACATCAAGGTTATACTTGTCTGCATTTACCACGGCCCAGGCCAGAACGGAATTTATATCTTCCAAAGGCGCAGGGAACCTATATTCCGGAGCAAGTCTGTAGTTAAAATCAATTACCGCAAAACCTCTTGCCGCAATATCCATGCAGAAAAAGCGATACAACTCCTTATCTCCGTAGAAGTAGCCTCCGCCGTGAATCGAAAGCATTACCGGAAGCTTTCCTATGCAGTCTTCGGGCCTGTAAAGATCCAAAAGGCCGAATTCTTCATAGTCACTGTAGCGAAGATCAAGCTCCGCGCAGACTCCCTTGGGACAAACATTGTCCTTATCTCTTAATGCATCGTTGGCAGCCCATTCGCGTCTCATTGTCAGCACACGCTCGGGTACTTCATTTTTTCTCATAACAAATACCTCCTGTTTCTGCCGATTCAATCGGTCATTTAACCACAAACAGTTCCTCAACCCCATAATATTTAAGGCGTTTTATCACCTCATCATCTATCAGTTCACCGCTCACTACAATTGGAATCGCGGGCGGGCAGCCGGCATGCGCATGCGAACATATCCTGCCGCGCGCATCCTGAACATGCAGCTTTTCTCTCTCGGAAAAATACGCCTCCTTAATACTCATCCTTCCTTCAGGGACATAAAAATCAGGTGCTTCGGCAACTGCAGCGTCCTTCCGTTCAACCGAAAACAGCACATTTTTAAGACGATCCAATTCTTCATCCCCGGTTTTGCATGAAGGCATAAGTACCACAAAATCAGGGTCGGCGAATTCACATTCAACTCCGCGAATTCTCAGTTCTTCGGCAAACTCATCCCCGCGATATCCGAAACTCTTGGTCTTTATTGTAAGCTTCATCCGTTCCGCACCCATAAGTTCAAAACCCGCTGCCGTCAATTCGCTTTTAACTTCTTCCAACTTCGAAGAAACGCGTTTTAAATCACCCGCAAGAGCTTCAGCAATGTATACATTCGCCGCATCAAGTGACTGTAAAATAAGATACGACGGACTGGTGGATCCGAACATTTCAAGTGCTTCTTTAACTTCAAGTTCAAAACCCGTCCGCTTTCTGTATGCATCCATCACAGCTTTACTGACATGCAGATACGCTCCCCCCGTCAAAACGGGCAAAGTCTTGTGCGCCGAATCACAGCACATATCCGCACCGAGTTCCATCGGGTATATCCCGACACCCATAAATTTCAAATAGGCCCCGTGAGCATTATCAACCATCAAAAGAACGTCCTTTTGATGACACAGCTTCGCTAAAGCTTCCATATCGAGCATATTGCCCAGATAATCTGGACTGGTAAGATAAAGCGCATCAGGTCCGAACCTTTCTATCGCTTCTTTTAAAGCTTCAATTCCATAGTCACAGATAAACTCCGCATCAACATCCAGAAGTGCAGCTGCCGAAATAAAAGTTTTATGCGCATTCCGTCCGGCCAATACCTTTACACTCTTTTTCCCGACAATCCGGCCCGCCAGCATCAGCATCGCCTTTATACATTGTGAAGAACCTTCGGTGCTGTAAAAGGTCGGACAATCAAAAAGGGCAGACGCATTCTTTTCGCTTTCCGCTATAATGCCATCTGCCTCGTAAAGGCTGTCGGCACCTGAAATCTCGGTGAGATCAAGTGCCTCGAACCCTAATATATTATTTCCTTTGTGCCCGGGCATATGCATACGGATACACTCTGCCTTATTGTATTTTTTCACAAAATCACATATCGGAGCATTCATCATCTATTGCCACCATTATCGCACATTCCATTCTCTTCTTGAAGAGTTCACAGCCATACTTATATACACCCTTTACACTTCCCGTCGAATGATATGCATTTGCAGCACATCCGCCCGAGCAGTAAAGTCTTGCCCAGCAATCGCGGCATTCGCTTCTCGCATATACATTGCAGGAGCGGAACTCATCCTGAACCTCTTTATTGTCAACACCGTTATAAATATCGCCCAGCTTGTACTTCTCATCGCCTACGAACTGATGGCAGGGATAGAGGTCTCCCCAGGGAGTAACCGCCATGTATTCCGTTCCGGAGCCACAGCCCGAAATTCTCTTATAAATGCAGGGACCTCCTGAAAGGTCAATCATATAATGATAGAAAGTAAACGGTCTGCCTTCTTTTCTGCGCTCAATCATAAGCTCGGCAAGTTCTTCGTACTGCTTAAGAATAACAGGCATATCCTCTGCGGTAAGTGCCGAAGGATCGCTTTCCGCACAGACAACGGGTTCCATTGAAAGCTCATTAAAGCCCAAATCAAGCATTGTCTTTATGTCATTTAAGAAATCCGGATTTGCATGAGTGAAGGTTCCTCTCATGTAATAGTTCTTGCCGCCGCGTGCTTCAACAAGCTTTTGAAACTTCGGAACAATCTTTTCCCAACTGCCCTTTCCGGCGTAATCCACTCTGAAGCGATCGTGAATTTCTTTACGTCCGTCAAGACTCAATACGACATTGCTCATCTCTCGGTTTGCAAAATCAATCACATCATCATCAATAAGCATTCCGTTTGTCGTGAGAGTAAATCTGAAGTTCTTGTTCTTCTCTTTCTCGATACTTCTCGCATAAGCAACCAGCTGCTTAACCACATCAAAGTTCATCAGCGGCTCACCGCCGAAAAAGTCTACTTCAAGGTTGTGGCGGGTACCGGAATTCTCAATCAGAAAATCAAGGGCACGTTTTCCGACCTCAAAGGACATAACAGCTCTTTCGCCGTTGTACTTGCCCTGACTTGCGAAGCAGTACGAGCAGTTAAGATTACAGGTATGTGCGATATGCAGACAAAGGGCTTTGACAACTCCGCTTGTACGCTCTTTTAATTCACCCGCCATGGGTTCGAAGGTATCCTCCGTGAAGAGCTGACCGTCGTTTTTGAGTTCCGTAATATCGTCATAGCACTCTTCAATTTCCTCTTTTGTAATATCCTCGGCGTTTCCGTACTTTTCAAGCATTTTGGCAACTATGCTCTCACGGCTGTCTTTCTCGTACAATTCAATGATATCGTATGCAACATCATCGACAACATGTGTTGCTCCCGATGCGATATCAAGGACTATATTGTATCCGCCAAGCTTATACTGATGTATCATCTGTATTCTCTCTTTCGTTAATTATCCCGTAACATTAAGAATGCCGCCCACAAAGGCGGCACTCTTTTTAACCTTTAATCAGTTCTTCTTGCTATTTTCACACTTCTGGTTTGCGATACCGCAGCTTGTCTTGCAAGCTGACTGACATGAAGTCTGGCACTCACCGCATCCACCGTTCTTTGCGCTCTTGCAAAGATCACGTGTCTTAATTGTACGAATACGCTTCATAATGTTACCTCCGAAATATTTGCTAATTTGCTAACTTCCCTTTATTGTAATTGATAAAACTTCAATAGTCAAGCATAAAGGAAACCCTCGGCTTGACATCAGAAAGAAAAAGCCGTTAATCGAGTATATTCATGTCGAACAGTTCATCAATACCTGTTCCGCATTCCGAAGCCCTGGTGTCAAGACTGATTAATGCAAGTATGAATGTAGAGGAATAAAGCTCAGCAATATCAGCCTCCATAGACTCCAGGGATGCATCCTTAACAGTAACGTCCTTTTCGGTGAATACCACATCGGTATCACCCAGCGTGCTTGCATCAACTTTAATCGACTTAACCTCAAAGAAATCACTGAGACTTAACTCTAAAGGCTTAATCTCAACAACCTTATTTCCTCTGGTAATCACATACTCATTTGAGATAAACAAACCACTTTCGCCTGCAAGCATATCGGTAAGGATGATCTTCTTGCCTTCCACTTTGGCATAAACTCCGTATGATTCCGTATCCTCGACACTGAGTACCTCGGGATTCTCTTTTAAGTAAGCTGCAAGCTTATCGAATGAAGCTTCCATCTTTTTGTTTGAAGATTCTGCTGCCTTTACCGTAACTTTACACTTAAACTTTGTACCCTTTTGGGTGGTTGCGGTAACGGTAGTGCTGCCGCTCTTCTTTGCGGTTACAACACCGGTCTTTGAAACGGTCGCAACTTTCTTGTTGGAGCTCTTCCAGGTTACGGTTGCAGTGGAATTGAGCAGTTCAAGCTTAGCTGTATCTCCCACGGTAAGAGTGAGCTTTGTCTTGCTGAGCTTGGCTTTTGCTGCAGCGAATGTCTGCTCGGGCACATGTACGGCTGTACATGCAAACACAATGGCAAGTACCATCAATAAACTTAATAGTCTCTTTTTCATCTTGTACTTCCTCCGTATATTTTTGTTTTTTATTCTATATCAATCTTATAATGCTGTCAATTTGCAAGCCTTCCGCTTCGACTCCGCATTTTCAAGTAACGGCAAAAAACAGACGGTATCGGTTGCAGCTTCAGAGGAATGACCTATCCTTCCAATGCCGTAAAGATTTTCTCGAGATCCTCACGTAAAAGCGCATGCCCTTCTTTGTGGAAAAATGCATGTATTTTCCCGGCAAGTCCGAGTTCCTCGTAAAGCTTTTCTGCCTCCTTGAAGCATTCCCACATCGCAGGTGCATTCACCCAGTCTTCACCCGTCCAGGCCGCCACGATAAAATAATTTCTCTTTGAAGATGCAGCCAAAACAGGCAGCATATACTGTTCTACGGGAATATCTTCATACTTTTTATATTCGAGGAATCTGTCCTTGAACCATCCGCGCTCCGCATCCGACTGCAGACAGTCAAGCGGTTCGTTCCTTCCGTAGACATAATCCTCCGGTCCCCCGCAATCGGAAAGATCATATTTATTTCCTTCGGATGAAACCTTCCAAAGGGCCAGCCCTCCGGCCCCCGAACAGACGGGAATTACGTTTTTGAAACGTTCTTCAAAGGCCCCGCAAACAGCGGTTGCTTTTCCCCATCGGGAAACTCCTGTAATCGAAGAATCAGAAGAATTAAGTCCGAACTCTTCACCGAGTCCGTTCTCTATTGCATCCAATACCTTGGCCGCACCCCAGCCCCAGGCCATAAGTTCACCGGTTTGCGTATCGGGTGCAGCTGTGTATGGATACAAATCGTAGAAGCAGCCTCGTCTGAAGCAGTTATCTTCCGCAATCATGGATGTGTCCATAAAGATCATCGCATATCCGTTCTCAAGTGCAAAATCCTTCGGCCCAACGGGATGCATGCAGACAATGAACGGAAATCCGCTGTTATATTTTGCTTTCAATTCCTTGGGCGGCAAGTATACCCTGACAGTAAATGTGACTTTTGTGCCATCCTTTTCGACATGGATTTCGACATCGATTCCATCATCGACAGTCGACAGCTTAAACATTGACAGGAAAGGATTGTCGGGATCGACAATAACCTCCCTTTTGCTTTCTTTATATACGGTATACGAAACTTTTTCGCCGCTTCTCCATATACCATATACATTTTCTTCGTAAAACGTTTTTATCTTTAATAAATCTTCCATACCTTTTTATGATTCAATTGTGTGAATAACATCAATAACACAGAGTTCACCCGTAGTTGCAAGATAAACGGTTCTGTCGAAAGAGTCTGCAAGAGTAATATGAGTATCGATATGATAATATTCGCTGTCGACTGTAACGGAAACCTCTTTATCCTTACGTACGCACGAAACGGTATATTTCATGCCGGCTTTGTTAGCTGCCAACCACCGGTCCCAATTCTCAAAGGCATCCTTCCTAAAAAAGGTTGTTCTGTTTCGCTTGACATTCTCAGCACCCCAGCTGTAGCCGGTAAATTTCACAACCGCCATTTCACTGTAATTCCGTCCTGCAACCTTTCCGTCATTCGAACTGAATACAATCAGTGAAGGTACATGCCAAATTCGATTCGCCTCGGCATTTGTCATCGCTTCGAATTCGAAGGTACATTTTTTATCCGATACGGCAACAGATTGCGAAGGTTCACACCAGGTAGCCGCATGCAATGCAAGCTCTCCGAAATATCTGAATTCCTCGTTCAGTATGCTGTTGCTTTCCATTGCCATTTTCACAGGTTCACCGAATTTCTCTTCTTCCTCGGTTTCGCCGAAAATATAGTCATCATCGGATGAATCTATTTCCCTGAGTTCATAACGGATATCCGAATCGATAATGGAAATCATGGCTTTCGAGAAACGAATATCAAACTGATATCCTGCCCCCTTCCAGATTTCCTGACGAATAACGCTCTGGTCAAGTGCGCGTCTGTAGCTTCGATGCGACGACATCGCATCATATGCATCCGCAACCGCTATGATTCTCGCAATTTCGGGTATCTCCTCACCCTTTAGTCCCGAAGGATAGCCTGTTCCGTCGTAGCGCTCATGATGATGAAGCGCTCCCACCTGCAGGTACGGAAGGCTTTTCATTTTCTCAAGAATCTTCGCTCCCTTTTCCGGATGCGTTTTAATCTCATCAAACTCTTCTTTTGTAAGCTTTCCAGACTTGTGAATAATCTCCTCCGGAATCGCAATTTTACCGATATCGTGCAGCAGTCCCGCAAGATATACCTGACGGCACATTTCCTCGGGTTTGCCGCATCTTTCGGCAATCATTCTGGAATACTTCGCAACCCTTATCGAATGTCCTCTGGTATATCGATCCTTTGCATCAATCGTATAAGCCAAAGTTTCGATGGATTGATCAATCATGAGTGCAGTGATTTTCTCTTCGTTTTCATGATAATTCACATCAAGTGCTTTTATCTCCTTGTGATAGTGCAGGGAGCAGAAATACATAAAATAAGAAAGCGCGGATATTGCGATTGCCTCATTTCGAATATCATACTTCAAATCGAAAAAAGCCTCGTTTACCAGATTGGCCGCGATAAATGCCGCACAGGTCAGAACGATTATATATTCATGTGTTCCTTCCCGATAAGTGGAGATTCCGACAGCAATCGATATAATCAGATATGCCGCAATACATAACTTCAAAACCACATAAAGCGGACCGTATACTATAGTTCCTTCGCTGTAGAAAAATACAAGTTCCGAAGTATTGGCCAATGCCACCATAACGACGGCAACAGCAAGCGGTATTCCAAGCAAGAGCTTTGTAAACTTCCTATGCTTACGAACCATGATAAGCACAAGAATATAAAGCATAAACGGACGCAGGATACAGCCGATACCGTACAAAAGCACATACCGTCCGTTTTTATCCGCAGCAATACCTGTTTCGACCTCAAATGCGGTTCTGAGTGTTTCGGCAATAATCAGCAGCCCGAGAACCAGAAAACCGATTCTGATTTTAGTCTCAACTCGCTTATTTATGATTATAAACAACAACAAGATTGTAACGCAGAAAAAAGAAGCAAAATTATTGCCGATTAAGTCAATAACAGTCATAATCCTTCCACTCCTCTCATTTTCTTGCACATTCCGCAGCTGAACCTCTTAATATTTTAAGACCGTGTTCCAATCCGTTCATGATAAACCCAAGACTTTCCTCCACTGCTTTGGGGCTCCCCGGCAGATTGATTATCAGACTTTTTCCCCTGATAACCGATACTCCCCTGGAAAGCATCGCACGGTCTGTAATCTGTGAGGATTTCATTCTGATATACTCGGCAATTCCCGGTGCATTTCTGTCCATAACCGCCAAAGTAGCCTCGGGAGTTCTGTCCCTCAACGAAAAACCGGTTCCTCCGCTAGTAATTATCAGATCAACACTTCGGCCGTCGCAAAGCCGTATAAGCCGGCTTTTAAGTTCCTCTTCATCATCGGGAAGAAGAATTGTTTCCACAACTTCGTAACCGTTATTCATGAGTATCTTTGCAGCCAACGGACCGCTTTCATCGATTCGTTCTCCGGCTGCGCCTTTATCGCTCAGAGTAATTACCGCAGCTGTAAACGGCCTGTCGATATCGGGAAGTTCAACCGTCATAATATCCCCTTCGGCAATCATTCCTTCTTTAAGGACCTCCGCAAAGACACCTTCATGCGGCATGATACACTCTCCGACTCTATGATATATTGCACAATGATTATGGCATTCCTTGCCTATTTGGGTCATCTTCATAACCACCGTTCCTGCCTTCAACAAAGACCCAACCGGCAGACTCGCAAAATCTATCCCGGCTACGACAAGATTCTCTCCGAACGCTCCGTCGGCAACATTCGCACCCTTTTTGTTGAATTCTTCAATCTTCTCACTGCTTAACAGACTCACCTGACGATGCCACTTTCCCGCGTGTGCATCGCCTTCTATTCCAAAACCCGCTATGAAATGGCCGGCATGTACATTAATCTTTTGAGTCCCCCGTTTCTCGCTGATGCATACAGCTTTTACAACACCCTGCATAACACAATTATTCTCCATGTCCGCAACACCGTTTATCCGCCTATCGAAAACATATTTCCGGCTTCGGTAATTTTATCCGGTTCCCAAAAGCAGTGCTTTGCGGGTTTATTATAAATAACCCTCTCCACTGCCATTTTCAGTTCATGTCTAACAGCATCACTCACAGTTCCCGCGCAGGTCAGATATTTTGATAAATCCTCTCCGTCATCATAACAAAGACACGCCTTTAAAAAACCTCGTGAAGTAAGTCTCACCCTGCTGCATTGATTACAGAAGCCCGAGCTGATTGCGCTAATCAACCCGATACTTCCTTTAAAACCCGACGGTCTAAAATACACTGCCGGCCCAAACCCATGGTTCGTTTTATCCGGAATAAGCGTTCCGAATTCATTTTCGATTGCCTTTAACAAATCTGCATTTGATACAGTTCGGCAGTTTTTCCCGCATCCAATCGGCATAGCCTCTATAAAACGTACATCAAGCGGCAGGTTCTTCGTCAGAAGAATAAGGCTTCTGAAGTCTTCAGTAAGTATGCCGTTCGCAGCCAATTCGGCCGTTTGGGAATCATCATCGAATACTACGGTATTGATTTTGGTTTTTATGCCCCTTTCTGAGGCCGATACAATTCCTTCAAGTACCTCATCGAAGCAGTCTCTTCCGGTAATAGTACGGTACTTATCCGCATCCATCGTATCGAGACTGACATTTATTTCATCTGTATCTGCCTTTTCCAGTTCATCAAGCTTTCCGGCAAGAAGCGTGCCGTTGGTTGTAATGCCCGTGCTTTGTATGCCGTCAATCCTCTTTATTCTGTCAAGGATATCTATACAGTCGTCACGTACAAGCGGCTCACCGCCGGTAATCCTAACCTTGGCAATCCCTGCAGAGGCTGCGGCTTTCACCACCTCAAGAAACTGCCAGGTCTCAAGTTCGTTCCCCGGCAATCTTTTGGCAGGCTCTTCGGGCATACAGTATTTGCAGCGAAGATTACATCTGTCGGTAATGGATATCCTCAGATAATCGATATTCCGGCCGTATCTGTCTGTCATAGCCCACCTCTGCAAGTTTGTTAATAAATAAAAGAACCTGACTTTCCGCCATCCTTATCAAGAAGATGGATATCTCCCATTACCATGCGCTTGTCGACCGCTTTACACATGTCATATATCGTAAGAAGTGCAACATTCACTCCGGTAAGAGCTTCCATCTCAACTCCGGTTTTTCCGATTGTCTTTGCCGTACACTTCACAATGATTCTGCATTCATCATCCACCGTCTCGAAGTCAACGCTGAGTTTTGAAAGCGGTATATTATGGCAAAGAGGAATCAGTTCACTGCAACGCTTGGCACCCATAATTCCCGCAATTCTGGCAACAGAAAGGACATCGCCTTTTTCAACATCATTTGCTTTAATTTTCTCATAGCACTCGCGGCTCATAGTCACAGACCCAACCGCAGCTGCGGTTCTCTCGGTAATGTCTTTGCCGCTTATGTCAACCATTATAGCATTACCGTCATTATCAAAATGTGTAAAATCCATATCAGTGTCCTTTACCGAATCCGCAGTTGGGGAAGGTACACTCCGGACAATTCAAGCAAAGTCCGCCTTCTCCAAGTGCAGCTAACTCATCTGCCGTAATTTCATCCTCTGCAACAATTCTCGGAAGAACAAGATCGAATATCGTTCTTTTTGCGTACATAACACATCCGGGGAGCCCCATTACGGGAATCCTGCTGCCATCCTGTCTGTTAACATATGCCAGCATAAACATGGCACCCGGAAGAACCGGTGCTCCGTAGGTTACTATATCCGCTTCTGTATTCTTTATCGCAAGAGGTGTCTTATCATCGGGATCCACACTCATGCCACCCGTACAGCATATGATTTCACACCCGTCCTCTATCATTTTAAGTATGCAGTCGGTTACACTCTTATCGTCATCCGCAAATGTCGAGTGTGCCGCGACCGTACAGTCATACTCTGCAAACTTTTCGGCAACAACAGGTGTAAAAGTATCTTCGATTCGTCCGTAAAACACTTCGCTGCCGGTTGTGATTATGCCGACCTTTTTCGGCTTAAACGGTTTTAATTCAAGAATCGGATTACCGCCGCAGGCTTCAAGACATGCTGCTTTGGCAGCTTCCATTTTGTCTTTCTTTATAACCAAAGGAATAATTCTGGTACCTGCAAGCTTATCGTTTTTCCTTACCGGGAAATTGCCGTGTCTTGCAGCAATCATCATTTCCCCGAAGGAATTGATTGTTTTAAGACCGGATGAGTTCACCTTCAGCAATCCGTCACATTCCGCGAATAATTCTATTTTGCCTTCTTTTACTTCGCCCTTCCTCATATAAGCATTGGCACATAATTCACAAAGAATCCCGGCTGCCTCATTCTCATGGAGCATGGACTCATCATTCTCCCAAACATAGAGGTTGTCCTTGCCGAGACTGAGCAAAACAGGAATATCTTCAGACGTTACTATATGTCCTTTTCTGAATGCGGCATCCTTTGTAACACCTTTGATAATCTGCGTAATGTCATGACACAGAACGTGTCCGACCGCTTCTTCCGTTTTTATCAGTTTCATAGCCAAACTCCGTTTTCAATCTTTAATGTCCGAAAAGCTTAATACTTCTTCCAGGGTACCGGAATAAACTTAGAAATTTTTCTGCAATAATCAGGATACTCCTTGTACTTCGACGAAGATACCGCCTCGCCGAATACGGAACTGCCCTGGAACAAAAGTACAAGAAGCATAGCTCCTGCTACAGTCCAGTTGAAGAAATACTTCCCGATCACACCTGCACCTATCGAGAAAATATAAAGAGAAATCCAGATACACTGTTCTCCCAAATAATTCGGATGGCGTGCGCAAGACCATAATCCGGTCGTATTAAAACCTCTGCTGTAAGGGAACGGAATCTCCTCAAGCTTCTTTCCCCCCGCCATAAGACGTTTCTTTTCGGAATGAAATCTCCACTGCTGCTCATCGGCGACAGTCTCAAGAACAATAAATCCGAGAGTAAGCACAAGCGCAATAATATCAATGAAGCCGAAAGGCTCTTTTGACTCCATCGAAACAATTGCAGGGAATGTAATAGCAAGCACTGCAAAATTCTGATATATCGAAATAAAAAATAAATCAAACAGAGCCCATACATATTTATTCGAGAGTATCTTTTTATTTCGAAGAACTACCCATCTGTAGTCTTCTTCTCCCGACCAGAATTTGATTGAATAAGCTCCCTTTCTTCCAAAGTTGATTGTAAGTCTGATTCCCCAAATCGTGGCAAGTATTGCCATAGTAACGAGGCGCAAATCAAAGCCGCCCTTGGCAGCTATTACCCACAGATATATCTCGGGAGTAATACTCCATATTTTATCCATCTGAGAATTATTTCTTGATATTTCACCTACTATGAAGCAATATGCAGCGGCAATTCCCGCAATTATTGAAACTGTTTTCAATGTTTCCGACTGCAAGGGAGTAAGCTCAAATCCCGAGCAAATTCCCGCAATCGCTATTGCCACCGCAGCAAGTGATGTAAATACAATTCCGACAATCTTTTTCATTGTTCCTCCCCAAAAAATCACTAAGCTGTTTATGTCAAACACATCCAAACAAGCCAAATGAGTAATATATTGATTATACCATTTTTTCTTTGATTTACATATAGTTAATAATTGCTAATATCCATGAGAGTTGCCCTGCAGGGTGCTCCGTCGGTATTAGAAAGATTTAACGGTGCGCAATTGAGCATATATGCGCCTTCGGGGACCTCATTAAGCCTGATGCCTTCGAGTAATACAACTTCGGCGCCAAGTAAAACCAGATGTACTTCCTTAGGTGAATCTTCCGGTCCTACTGTCTGCGATTCATTTCCTACCAAATCGATTCCTGCTTCCGCAAAGACTTCGGCTGCTTCAAAAGTAACGGTAGATTTCCCTTTGATAAGCAGCTTCTTCTCTGCCCCATCATATGCACTCTTTGCCCTGTTAAGTATGTCTGCCGCATCCTTTGCGGTTACATTACCCGCATGATCCGCAACATAAGCAGGCCCGATAAACTTTTCGAGTGCAACCTTATCGATAGCCTTACCTTCGTTTATGAAATGGAACGGTGCATCTACATGCGTACCATTATGCGCACACATTGAAAAAGCGGTCAAATTGCAAATATCCCCGTTCGCAATGCTCATAACCGTTCTCTTCTCAGGCCTGGGATCCCCCGGAAATACTGTGCATTCAAACAATGGCTGTGTGATATCGTAAATCATACATATTCTCCTCTTCAGTCACGTTGGTTCATCGTGACTTCATCCGGTTTTGCAAGCAAAACCGTACCGCCTATACAAAACCTCCGAGCCACAAATGACCCGGAGGTAAAAAAACATATTCAGTCTGATTTTAAAGAATTACTGACCCATCTGCTTTGCAACTTCTGCAGCGAAGTCTTCGTTCTTCTTCTCAAGACCCTCACCAACCTCGAAACGAACAACGTTTGAGATAACAAGAGACTTGTTTACTGATGCAAGGTAAGCTGCAACTGTCTGCTTTCCATCCTCAGCCTTAACATAGACCTGGTCAAGAAGGCAGATTTCCTTAAGCTGCTTTGAAACACGTCCCTCAACAGCTCCTGAGAACATCTTGTCTGCAGAAATGTTAGCCTTATCAGCTAATGCAAGCTGTCCGAGAGCAGCCTTTGCCTCATCGGGAATGAAGTTGGGAAGGTAAGTCATGTTGAATGTCTTATCAGCCTTCTTCTCCTCGTAGATTGCGATAGCGTCATCATTCCATACCTTCTCAGCGATTGCCTTATCAACAAGCTTCTGGAAAATAGGTCTGGGAAGTGAGAATGCATCATTTAATGAGCTCTCGATTGTGATATCCTTAATCTTTGCAAGCTCATCAGCTGAAATATCGTTTCTGCTGATGTACTGAGGGTTCATAGCTGCAACCTGCATTGCGATGTTTGTAAGTGCCTCTGCAACAGCATCATCAGCTGCGCCTGTTCCTGCAACAAGAACACGGATTCTTCCGCCGCCATGAATATATGATGCAACACAATCACCTGAAACCTTGGCAAATCTTCTGATTGAAAGCTTCTCACCGATTGTAAGTGTCTTCTCTGCAACTACATCCTTCATATCAAGGATAGAAGTAACATCCTCGCCGTCGCCTGCCTTCTCAACATCAACTGTAAGCGCCTTATCAGCAACTGCCTGTACAAACTCCTGGAAAATAGCGTTCTTTGCAACGAAGTCTGTCTCTGAGTTAACCTCTACAACAACTGCTGTTGTTCCGTTGGTAGCTACTCTTGCAATTCCCTCTGCTGCAATTCTGCTTGCCTTCTTCTCCATCTTAGCAAGACCTGACTTCTTAAGAACGTCAACCGCTGCTTCAATATCACCGTTTGTCTCTGTAAGTGCCTTCTTACAATCCATCATTCCGGCACCGGTCATTTCTCTTAACTCTTTTACCATGCTAGCTGTAATATCTGCCATGTAAGTATCCTCCTAATAAATTTGAAATATAAAAATAGGGCGAGGCAAGCCTCGCCCCTAAAGGTTTTCTGCTCAAATAAGATTATGCCTCAGCGGGAGCTTCCTCAGCAGGAGCTTCCTCAACTACAGCATCAGCACCCTGATTAGCCTCAATAACAGCATCAGCCATCTTAGCAACGATAAGCTTTACTGCACGGATAGCATCATCATTTCCGGGGATAACATAATCAAGTTCCTCAGGATCGCAGTTTGTATCAGCAATACCAACAAGTGTAATGCCAAGTGCATGTGCCTCCTGAACACAAATCTTCTCCTTCTTAGGGTCAACTACAAAGATAACATCGGGAATTCCGCCCATATCCTTGATACCACTAAGGTTCTTCTCTAACTTCTCCCACTCCTTCTTGAGCTGGATAACTTCCTTCTTGGGAAGAACATCAAATGTTCCGTCCTCGCTCATCTTCTCGATAGCCTTAAGACGATTGATACGAGTCTTGATAGTCTTGAAGTTGGTAAGCATACCACCAAGCCATCTCTCGTTAACGTAGTACATACCGCAACGCTCTGCCTCGCTCTTGATAGCGTCCTGAGCCTGCTTCTTTGTTCCTACGAATAATACCTTGCCGCCGTTTGCAACGCTGTCCTTGATTGCGAAGTAAGCCTCGTCAACCTTTCCAACTGACTTCTGAAGGTCGATGATGTAGATACCGTTTCTCTCGGTATAGATGTAAGGAGCCATCTTAGGGTTCCAACGTCTGGTCTGATGTCCGAAATGAACACCTGCTTCAAGGAGCTGCTTCATTGAAATAACACTCATTTTAAAATCCTCCGTTTGGTTTTTCTTCCGCATGTCTGTCTTCATCGAACTGACGACCATGAGCGGGCCGCACCAAGTTCTCCAATAACATACGTGATTGATATTGTGATGTGTAAACACACAAACACAGCTGTACACTCGCACAACCTTTTAAATTTTAGCACAACAATTATGTTAATGCAAGAATTTATTTTACATTTTTACCCATTATCTTTCTGCAGATGTCTTCGTGTGACATTCCCTTTTTAAAAGTAAAGGTTCCGATCTGAATCTTGCCGGAATAGCCATGTCTGCTGATGTATCCGTTCAGAGCTTTCCAGTCGTTGATAATTCCGTACTTCTCCATAGCCTTGCAGAAAGTTTCCGAAGTCATCCCTTTGGTAATGGAAAACGTAACATCCCCAGTCGATGAATCCACTGCTCCGTTCTTTTCGATGGCGTTATCGGAGTTCGAAGCTTCGTAATCGCTTTTTGCGGTACTGTTGTCGGCCTGTATCGTCTCATCCGCCAACTCCCTACCATCGCCTTCATCAACTTCGGATTCGCTTTCGTTCTCCTGCGGATTATTCCGTTCAGGCGAGTCCTCATTGTCATCGGTGCTCAGACTATCCGATGGATTTCCGGTCTGACTGTCGGATATCTTCTCGGTTGTTTCTTCGGATTTTACGAACGCATTCTTGTCTGACACGTTTGTATCGAAAGATCCGGAAGTATCCGGATTCTCAGCGGTGCTGTCCTCCTGTTTTACCGGCGGAGTAAAAGAACTGTCGTCGGGTCCGAGCTCAACTTCAGGATTCTTACCCACAATTGATGCCACACCGTCTCCGGGCTGTTCAATCGAAGAAGGATTGGTATTATCGCTTATTTTTTGTTCAAGCTTCAAATTCGGGATAATAATAACCACGAATATGAAGAGCGTGAACAAAATGCCGCTTCCGACACCCCTCATATAATATTTCAGTTTCATTGTCATTTCTCCCGTTCAATCAGCAATATAACGATATAATCAGTTTTACTTCACCCTGCCCCATTCCGAGCAGCTTTGATATCTCCATAACCGATTTACCGCTCTTATGAAGTGCGATTATCTCATCATTACGATTAAGCACCCCGCTGTCTATAGGTTCGGATACAGGAGGCTGTTTTCTCTTGACCGTACCTGTTTTCGAAGCATTTGCTGTCTTCTTTGCTGCCGCAGCAGAACCTTTTGCAGCCGGGGTCACGTTTTTTGAAGTTCCGGAAGAAGCACGCGCCGAAGTTGAATTTTCGGCAGCCTGCCTGGCCTCATCGAGTCTGCGAGGAACTACCGCTTCCACAGTCTTTTGCTCCGAACGTTCGGGCTGTTCCGCCTGCTCGTACTGCTCAGCCTTCTTCGCTTCCTTGAGCAGCTTCTCACAGTCCACACGAATATTCTCCATCTTCAATGCAGTTGCTTTAAGTTCCTCTTCTTTCTCATTTAACATCTGATAAAGGAAAACAACTTCCTTGTGATTTGCACTGATTTTCTCAAGCATCTGATCGGAATATTCACCGACGGCAATAATCTTATCGTTTGAAAGAGTCTCGAGTTTATCCTCGGCTTCATGCAAAATAATATCAGCCTCTTTAACCGTCTTGGTCATAACATCCGAGCGAAGCTGCTCGAAAGAATCTGCTTCCAGAGCACTCATCGCAGAGTTCTTTGCAGAACTCTCGTTATTTCCCACGATAAAAAAGCTGATAATAATAAAGGCTGTACCCAATATGAATAAAGTAATCTCAAGCCCTGTCATATTCAACGTTCCCCTCTAAATTCTGATATCTATTCCGCCGGGATGCCTGGACATGTTTACCGGTCCCGAAGGATGATTCCGTTTCTCCTGCTCTTTCTTCTTCCTCTCCCCATCAGAAGAATACTCGCCGTTTCCTTTCTCTTTTGCATCATAGCGGTAATCGGGATTCTCCGTCTCGCTCATTTTTGTCGTACGCTGAGTATTTTCAACCGCACGCTGTTCGATTGACTGAAGAGTCCCTGCCTGCTGCGACATATCCCTGGCCTGTTCGCCGGCCCGAATATGTGTTGCCTCCTGGTTCTTCGGAACCATAGTATACATTTCTATAGGCGTAATCATAGCTGCACTTCCCCATTAATATGCCGAAACTCTTACATCTGCTCCGTCTCTTACAAGTTTTCCGTGTTTGGTTTCTGTTCTTATATATGTGGTGATATTCGATACGGTAACCTTACATCCCGGATAAATAACATCATCCACTCTGATATATCCTCCGACCGCATTATCAAGCTGCTCGTTGAGATGATCTATCGAATCCATAATCTCAATTTCCCTGGATTCAAGCTTCTTCTTCTCGGCAACAACAAGCTGGAACTGCTGAAGTCTGTCCGGAGGAATCTGTTCATGATTCTTAATCTTGTTTGAAATAAATGCGATAATCTTTTCATCGCGGTCAATGGTCGCTACTACATCGGCATGTTCCTTCTCAAGAGCTTTAACCTCCTGAGTCAGCTTCATGTTTACACCGACCTCCAAATTAGTGTTTGTGCCCATAACCGATCCGATCGTCTTTGCATCAATATATTTGCCTGATTTGACACTTCCGCCTGTAATGAAACCTTTTCGCCCCTTAACGATAATCTCTTCACCTGCGGTAACATTGCTGTGCATGATTGATTCAGTCTGAATAAAACCTCCGGCTGAAACCTCCGCATTTTCAATAAACTTCGTGATTATATTGGTTCCGGCCTGAAGAATACCCTTTGTCATTCCCTGAATTCCTCTTTTCAGGATAATCTGACCGCCGGCATAAAGTTCCGCACCCTCTACGATACCGTCTACGATAATGTCCCCGGTAGCAGTAACCTTATAACCGGTATTGACATTACCGACAACCTCGACATTTCCGTTATAATCGATATCTCCCGTTGTGGGATCTACATTTGCGGGAACAAGATATGTGTCCGAAACAAACAGAACACCGTCAATCAAAGAAGCATGTCCGTTTACATCGCTGATCTGCTGAAGTCCGTCGGGAGACAAATGTGTATGCTTTGCCTGACGTAAAAACTTAACTGCAACATTACGGGGCTTTATAGGCTTTCCCATTACATCGGTACCGGGCTTTCCGTGAACCGCGGGAGTAAGGGTTGCAAGCACCATGTCCTTTTCGATATGACTTACGGTATCAAGCTGATGGAAATCCACCGATCCGTCTTCGTTCATCTTGGGTTTTCTCGAAAGGTCAGTATTAAAATGATATTCGATAACCGCATCATGACCCTCAATCGGCATCTCTGCCTCAGCAAGAATATAAGAAGTACAATACTTTCTTGCTTCAAGGAATGAACTGACCTGTGTATCATCTATTCCGAACTTGACGCCCTGACGTGAAAGTTGATGCAAAATATCTTCCTTGGTCATAAACCGTCCGTCATTCGACGGAGGATAAAAACGTCCGATTGCGCTTAAGCAGTCTGAGGACATAGATACCACAACCATTTCGTCGATGCTTCCGATCTGAAGAGTTGTCAGTCTTGCCTCAACGGGATCTTCTTTGTCGGCACGCTTCACCAAATCGTAAACAACGCTCTTCTCATAATCAATATTAAACCCGTCAAGATATCTTGTGACCTCTACGGCGTCGACCGGTGTTCCCATATCAAAAGGAGGATAAACAACCAGATAAGCTCCATCTTTTCTCCTGTCAAGTTTAAAATATCCGTTCTGCATCTTATTCTCCCCACTACAGTTTGCTAACCTAAAAACATCTCCATATTGCTTCCGAGTCGCTGCTTCATCTTCACAAGTGCCTTTGAATGAAGCTGTGATACTCTGGACTCAGACACTTCAAGTACACGACTGATTTCCTTAAGAGTTAAATCTTCATAGTAATATAAAGTAATAACCTTCTTTTCCTTATCCGTAAGTGTCTGCAAAACCTCCAGCAGCAGTCTCTTGAGTTCGGCCTTCTCCACTACCTTCTCCGGCTGCATATAATCCTTATCGGCTCTGGGTTCAACCCTTACTTCTCCCTGGTCCATGTACTCGTCCAGTGAAATAATATTCGAAACCTTGGTCTCGTTCTGTATTTCGTCAAGCTCATCCATGGAAATACCGAGTTCCTCCGCGACCTGTTCATCCGTTGCAGGTCTTCCGGTCTCGTCCTCGATCTTCCTGTAAGCATTGTCAAGTTCCTTCTGCTTTTGTCTTACTGTTCTCGGAATCCAGTCCATTTTTCTGATCTGGTCAAGAATCGCTCCTCTGATTCGAAGAGAAGCATAAGTTTCAAACTTTACGCCTTTTCCGTAATCAAACTTGTCGATTGCATCAATCAGTCCGAATACTCCGTAGCCCACCAAATCATCAAATTCAACATTGTAGCCCAGATACATACTGAGTTTCCCGGCTACCAGTTTAACCAAAGGAGCATATTCAATTATAAGTTGTTCACGAAGTTCGGCACTTCTGTTGAGAGAGTACTCACTCCATAATTTATCCTTATCAACTGCCATACGCCATTATTCCCCTTTTATAAAAAACTAATCGAAATCAGCAGCATACATTACAAATGCAGCTCGCCTTCTTTATCAGGATTTTCTTCCTTGGGTGCGATATCCTCGGGAAAAGGTTCACCCGGATGCTCCTGCTCCCACAAATTGCGTGCTTCCAAAAGTTCCGCTTCACGAAGCCTTTCGGCTTCGAGCATTTCTTTTCTCTCTTTTTCGGCTTCTTCGTACTCCTTCTTAACTGCACTCAGGTTTCTGTTTACGATTAATCCTATCAGAAGGAATACCAAAAGCGTAATAAGTGTTGTCAACAACGTCCAAAGCAGCCCGACCCCTTTCAGTATACAACAGATACTGCAGACCGCGCCACCAAGTAACGTTATGATAATTGCCAAAGGTTTGTCTTTCACTAATGACACCAACCTATTATATTATTTTTAATGGTTTCCCAATAGCCTTGATATAAAGTTCGGAGGTTTCGGGATAAAATTCTATAGTTCGTCCGTATGTACTGCCGCAGTCCTCGGAAACAATTTTAATTCCGTATCCGGCAAGTATCTTTCTTACTGCCTCTGCGTTTCTTTGTCCAACCTTAAGCATTTCGTTATTGGTATTGAACGCAAACATCTGAGCCCCTCCGGCAATCTTAGCCAAAAGGGTGTTCCGCATGATACCCATCTTCGACAATTTATCTATCATATCCCGAATGCCTGTATCGGCAAACTTGGCGGGGTTTTCATTGTTCTTGATAATAGTGCTGTCCGGAAGCATAATATGGACCATGCCGCACGTTTTGGTTCTTACATCATAAAGCACAACCCCGATACATGAACCCAGCCCCAAAGTAGTAATGGCATTGGGAGCTTTGCAGACATTCATGTCGGCCATGCCGACCTTTATCATTTCACCCATAGTTTTCTGTCCTTATCAGTTTATTGGCAACCCCAAAGACTTAAATATGGTCTCGAAGGCTTCGAGAGTAGGAACAAGAATAAAATAACCGTCAACAGCCATATCCTCGTCACCGAATTCCGACTGAATAAGCAATGCCTTGTCACTGACCTTTCCGTATTCTATGGCAGGTACCGATAAAATGGCGCCTGCCATATCAACTGACAAATAAGGTACCGTAGGCGATATTGAAAGTCCGGTAAGAGACGAAATCGCCGACAAATATGAGCCTGCAATGATATTTCCAAGCTCCTGAAGAACAGAAAGTCCCATTTCGGTAAAATCACAGCCTTCTTTGACTTCCGTTCCCAAAATACGACTGATGAGTCTTTGTGCCGATGAGCAATCCATAACGAACATCATCATTCCGTCAATGTCTTTTTCAAGTCCCAAAAGGATACCGGTAACGATGTTCTCAGCGCCGCCTATTACTTCGGCAAGTTCCTTAAACTCAAGGAACTTAATAACGGGAACATCCATATTTACTTTAATTCCCATCATTTCCGAAATAGCGGTGGTTGCATTACCCGCACCGATATTTTCTATTTCTTTAAGAACATCAAATTCCATTTCAGAAAATTCTTCAAGACGTGCCGACACAATTATGCCCCCCCATATATAATAAGTAAATTATTTAGCTTCTTCTTTCTCAGCAAGTACTGCCTGAATATTCAAAAGAGAAATCAGACCGTCTGCATGTTTTCCTACACCGAAAATGTAGGTTGCGCTGCTGTCAGCGCTGTTTTTCTTATCTATGTCGCTCTCACAAAGGTTTACAACCTCTTTAACTTCATCAACAATGAATCCGATTGCAGCCTGCTGCTCGGGCTTGATAATAAGAATACGGGTTTTTCCGGTAAACTCATCAGGTTCCTTGCCGAACTTAACTCTAAGACTCATAACGGGAATAATCTCTCCACGGATATTGATAACACCGTTAAAGTAAGGCTGCGCCTTGGGAACTCGTGTAATTCTCTGCATTTTTACGATATTGTCGACATATTTAATATCAATACCGTACTGCTCATTTCCGATCACAACGCCGATGTACTGTGTAGCGTCGAGGCTTGAGGTTAAATTATTATCTGCCATATTAATTTGCCCTCCTTAAACTAATGTATTTGCATCGAGAATCAATGCGATTTCACCATCACCGAGGATGGTAGCGCCACTGATCATCTTGCAGTTGTTAATGTATTTACCGATTGACTTAATAACGATTTCAAGCTGTCCGATAAGACCGTCCACTACGAGACCTGCCTGCTTGTCACCCTTTGAAATGATAACAACGGTAAGGCTCTCCGCATCCTGCTTTGCATTTGTAACATCAAGAATCTTATCAAGACGAACAAGCGGAATAACAGAACCGCGAAGATTGATAACTTCCTTTCCCTCAACATACTTAATTTCTGCTGCGGGGATATCCTCGATTGTCTGGATGCTTCCGAGAGGAATCGCATACTTCTCGGTTCCGATAACAACCATAAGAGCCTGAATAATTGCAAGAGTAAGAGGAAGTCTGATAGTGAAGGTTGTTCCTACACCGAGAGCTGTCTTACACTCAACATTTCCGCCGAGTGCTTCGATCTTTGTTTTAACAACATCAAGACCGACTCCACGACCGGAAATATCGGAAATCTTCTCTGCTGTTGAGAAGCTGGGTCTGAACAGAAGGTCAATAACATCCTTATCTGTCATAGCCTCTGCCTGTTCCTCGGTAATGGTACCCTTCTCAATAGCCTTGCGTCTTACCTTCTCGACATCAATTCCGCCGCCGTCATCCTTAACTTCGATGACTACGTTGTTGCCCTCCTGGTAAGCATTAAGCATGATAGAACCAACCTCAGGCTTACCTGCCTTAATACGCTCTTCATTGCTCTCAAGACCATGGTCTGCAGCATTACGAAGAATATGCTGAAGAGGATCTCCGATTTCGTCGATAACCGTACGGTCAAGCTCTGTTTCTTCACCGGACATATATAATTCCATCTTCTTATCGAGTTTCTTTGAAATATCACGAATCATACGAGGGAATCTGTTAACTACACTCTCGATAGGAACCATTCGAACCTTCATAACGCTCTGATGGATATTGGTTGTGATTCTTTCAAGGTACTCAACCTGCTCACGGAAGTTACCTTTCTTATTCTCATCGGCTCCGATATCTGTGGGAGAAATCGAAACAAGTCCGTTCTTCGCAATAATAAGCTCGCTGACAAGGTTCATCAGGTCATCAAGCTTGTCGATATCGACACGTACCGAACGGTTTACAACCGGCTTGCCCTTTGCAGGAGCAGAAGCTGCTGCTGCGGGAGCAGAACTCTTTGCCGCAGGTGCTGCAGCTGCGGCAGCTGCTGTGCCTGATGCTGCCTTCTGCTCGACAGGTGCTGCCTGTGCTTCGGGTTCAAGCTGCTTAACAGTACAGTCTTTAATCTCCGAAACATTCATGATTGCTGCCTTGACTGCATCAGCGGACTCCTTGGTAACAACCACGATTGAGAAATCGAAATCAAACTTCTCGTCCTCAATCTTCTGAGCGTCGGGAAGAGACTTAATGATTTCTCCGATAGGCTCGATTGCCTTAAATACAAGGAAAGATCTTGCTGCCTTAAGAACGCAGGTTTCCTGAATCTCAACGTTGATCGCATAGGCAAACATCTTTTCCTCATAAGCATGAGCGATGGCTGCCTTATCTGTTGAGCTGTATACTATAGAATCAATTCCGTTAATGGACTTACTCTCGGTTGCTGTCTCAACTGCTGCAGCCACAGGAGCAGAAGCAGCTGCGGAAGGTGCCGCTCCACCTCCGTTAAGTCCGACCTCAAGCTCATGAGCAAACAAATCAATCAGTTCCTGATTATCGTTCGTTCCTTCATCCTGAGTATTTATAATATTGTCGAGATACTCCTGGAGAGCATCAAGACCTCTGAAAAGACCATCAACAAGTTCTGAAGAAACCTTCATCTTGTCATTACGAATCTCCTGAAATACATTCTCCATATCATGGGTAAGCTTCTGCATTCTCTTATAACCCATGGTTCCGGCCATACCCTTGAGTGAGTGAGCGGCTCTGAAGATTTCGTTAATAGTTTCCTTATTCTCCGGTTCCTTCTCGAGAACAAGAAGCTGGTCGTTAAGACTCTGCAAATGTTCTTTTGCTTCTTCGATGAAAATTTCAAGATACTGGCTAACGTCCATACAAATACAACCTCCGTGTAAAATTTAGCGGGAGCTTATTGCACTTGCCATAGCTCCGGCTATAGACCCAAGAGTTACAACTTCGTCGGTCAAGCCTGCCTCCTTCACCATTCTCGGCATTCCGTAAACCGTACTGCTGGCCTCATCCTGGGCGATAACATAACAGTTTTTCTTTGAACTTAACTGACCGATGCCTCGTGTTCCGTCGCTTCCCATTCCGGTAAGGACTACACATACGATCTCATCGTAGTTAAGATCCATTATAGATTCATACATGATATCGGCGCAGGGGCGAAGTGAATTGCGTGGAAGATCGTCTCCAAGAACAATGATATTCTCTTTTCCCTTCTTCACGATTCTCATATGCTTACCGCCTTTGGCGATGTAAACATGTCCCTTCTTAAGAGCCTCGCCGTCAACAGCCTCGCTTACCTCAACCTCAGACATTTCATTAAGACGCTGAGCAAGAGTACCGGTGAATCCCTCAGGCATATGCTGAACAAGAACGATGGGTGCGTTGATGTTCTTGGGAATCTTCGGGATAACCTGCTGAAGAGCCTTGGGACCGCCTGTCGAGCAGGCAATCGCAACAAGCTTTTCGGCCGAAGCACTTACAGCGGTGTGAGGTTTTCTCTTGAAATCCGAAACTTTTGCATAAGACATCGGGCCATCACCCGAAACACCGTCACCCTTTACACGTGATGCTATCGGTGCTGTGGGAGTAATATGGTTTCTGACGAGCTGCTCGGTTTTTGATGCCGCAGGTGTGGATGCCTCTGCCTCAGAAGCCGTAAACGGCATCGACAGTGCTGCACACATAAATCCGAGAATCTTATCTCTGAACTTGTCGCTCTTTGTCTCCACGAAGCTGTCCGGCTTCGTAATAAAGTCGAAAGCACCGAGTTCAAGACATCTGATAGTCTCCGCTGCGCCCTCCTTTGCGATAGTACTTACAATGAGAATCGGAATATGAATATTCTTCTCGTTCATCTTTTCCATCAACTGTATACCGTTCATCTTCGGCATATTGATATCAAGAATAAGTAAATCGTATTTTCCGGGGTTGGAAACTATAAGATCATAGGCCTCAAGACCGTTGTTGGCGGTATCCGCCTGTACAAATCTTTTATCAGTGTCAATTATATCAAACAACACTCTTCTCATGAGTGCAGAATCATCAACTACAAGTAATTTTTTAGGCATTTTTACTTCCTTTCACATTTTAACGAGTATTTTTTCACATTTTAACATTAAAAACTTCCTTTTTCTTTTTGACGTTGTTTTCTATCCTCGTTAAAAACATATTTAATGATTTTTTCTCTCGTATCTCTGTTTATGTTTACAAACTCAATACGATGCTCGTTGTGTATACTTTTGTTGGGTATATACTCTGAGGCAATTACCCTTGCGAACAAATCAAGCGGTTCGGTATCGGTGTCTTCGAGAAATATTTTTATTCTGATAAAATCTCCCTGCTTCAACTCATCTTTGGAATTAAATTTAATTCCACCCCCGCTGATGTTAAGAACCGTTCCGTCATGGTCTTCGGTCTCAATATTGTTCAATTTGTTCCGCAGCGCTCTTCGTTCGAATTCATCATTATATTTTTTTGCCGCAAGCATGGCCAGAAGCCCGCCTTCTTCCCTTGAGAGCTTGTGATACTCCAGCTGCTTTATCTTATCAAGTCTGAAATACTGACGCCTCTGATCCTTTTGAAGTTCGGACAGAATCATCATTCCCAAATAGTAAACCACCCCTTGTTTACCTCGGTTTGATATTTCGGCTTTGCATTTATATATACCGGAGCTCGTCACGAATCTTAATTCATACCGTTCTCCGACCTCGAGCGGTATTATTGCACCGCCCTTAATGGGAATTGAGATGTTCAGCTTATCCGATCCCTGAATGTCGATAAGCTGACTGTTGAAAAGTGCTTCCTGACCGTCTTCACGAACGACCGTTTCAACCCTTTTCATTTCAACCTTGTCTCCCACCTTTAAGACCTTTGAAATCATGGGTTATACCTTCTTTTTGGAATAAATATTCTTCATCCATCTGTTAAACAGCTGAACAATACCGCCGTCGGAATTGTCTTCAATCTCGACATCAGCAAGCTTAGCCGCAATCTTCTTCATCGACTTGGCGGTTCCCGAATCCGGATAACTGATGGTGACGGGTTCCTGCTGCATTACCGCTTTCTGACAGTTTACATCGTTCAATATTCCGCCCATATACTCGATATTTATATTCAGGAATTTTTCCACTACGACTCCGAGCTTTTGATGGAGTCCTTCGCCTTCCTGTGCATCCTTGATTCTGTTTGCGACCATCTTAATGGAAGTGTTCTCCTTCACAAAATCACTCTTCCTGTTGAGCGTTTTAAGGAGAGCATAAGCGTCGGTAATCGATGTGGGTTCGGGAGTCGCAACGACCAGAACCTCATTGCTGGCAGATACGAACTCCAAAACCGTATCCGCAATGCCCGCACCTGTATCGACCAGAATTACATCTGCGATTTCATCGAGCTCATACAGTTTCTGTACCAGATAAATAACCTGGTCTCTGGTCAGCCTCGAGAGTTCCTGTATGCCCGAACCTCCCGAAATAAAGCCTATTCCCTCGGGACCCGGAGTAATTATTTCTTTGAGTTCTTTTCCTCTGAACATCAGATCCGCCAGATTAAACTGCGGTCTGATACCCAGCATTACTTCAATATTTGCAAGACCGAAATCGGCATCCAGTATTATTACACGCTTCCCGAGTCTCGAAAGCTCAATCGCAAGATTTACCGTAAGTGTGGACTTTCCCACTCCGCCCTTTCCGCTGGTAACCGTAATAACACGAGACACTTTTCTTGTCTTTTTTTGTTTGCTTACCATTTTTCTCAACTGATCGGCCTGGTCCATTAATTAGCACCTCCTAACAGCTGTTTTGCAATAGTCTGGGCATCGATTCTGCTTATATCGTTCGGTACCTGCTGCCCGAAGGTCGCATACGAAAGCGGAGCCCCGGTCATCATCTTCACATTGAAAATATTGCCGAGATACAACGTCTCATCAAGCTTAGTAAAAATCAGCCTGTAATTTGATATCTCCGAATATGCTTCCGTAATCGAAGCCAAATCCCTGTACTTTGTTGTAACGCTCAGAACCAGGAATATATCTCGTTCTTCCTTTGGAATCGCATTGATAAGTTTCTCGATATCGTCCCTCTGGTTCTTGTCTCTGTGCGATCTTCCCGCAGTATCCACCAGGACCACATCGTAGCTTTTAAGGTCTTCCCTTGCTGCGGTAAGCTCTGCCTCGTTATATACTACCTTAAGAGGAATATTCAGAATATTCGCATAAGTCTGAAGCTGTTCCACTGCGGCAATTCTGTAAGTATCAGATGTAAGGAAAGCTACGTTAAGTTTCTTATCAAGCTTAAGCTTTGAAGCAAGCTTCGCTATTGTGGTTGTCTTTCCGACACCGGTAGGTCCTATAAAGAAAATATATTTCACCTTTCCCGGAGTAACATCGAGCACCTCGGTTTTCCCGAGTTTAAGCACAATCTTCTGATAGATGGCTGAAATGATATTCTCAACCGGAGCATCCTTCTTCAAAGTAGGCTCTATCTCACTGATTATCTGATTGATATATTTCTCATCAACTTCGTTTTCAACCAGCTGATTGTAGACAAGTCTGATGCAGGATACATTCTTGTCGGAATCGGTATCCGCTATTTCGCTTGCACCCGAAGCTTCGACAGAAACTTTTGCCTGTGAGCTTTCGCCTATCTGCTTTTCAATCATCGAAGTCAGATTATTAAGTTTTAATTCTATGGCAGAAGTATCCGTAAAGGTGTTTCTGCTCTTCTTCTCCTCAGGTTCGTCATCAACAATAACATCACCCTTATCCTTGAAAAGAGCCTTCATGCTCTCACGTCTGGATAACTCATTCTTCGGAGGCGTGTCATCGATAGCCGCGGTAATTTCGAACGAAGTCTTTTTGAATAATCGTCTGAGTCCCTTAGGAACAATTTTCCTGACATTCGTAACGATTGCATCGGGCCCGAGCTCGTTCTTGGCCAACAGCATCGCCTCCTGCTGTGTTGCCCCCGTATACTTTTTAATAATCACTTAACTGTCACCATCCCAACTGATTGTAATTCAACATCGGAATCAATTTCATTGTACGAAACAATAATAAGGTCCGGGAAATAATCTCTGGTCATCTTCTTAAAATACATTCGCACTATCGGAGAAGTAATGATAACCGGATTCTGTCCGAGTCCTTCAAGCTTCTCGACTTCCTCTTTGACCGAATTCATTAATCTCTGTGCCTTATCGGGATCGTAGCTTATGTAAGATCCTTGCTCGGTGGTCTTCACGCTGGCCATAATCTCCTGTTCCACCTTGGGATCGAGCGTAACCACCTGATTCTGTTCGTTCTTAGGAAAGAACTTCGTCGATATCGCACGCTTCAGACTCTGGCGAACATATTCGGTAAGCACATCCGTATCGTGCGTTGTCGGTGCATAATCGGCAAGTGTTTCAAAAATCGTAACAAGGTCGCGAATCGAAACACCCTCTCGCAGAAGGTTCTGCAATACCTTCTGAATCTCGCCGACATTCAGAAGCTTGGGAACAAGTTCGGTAACCAGAGTCTGGTTCTGCTCCTGAATATTGTTGATAAGGTTTTGAACATCCTGTCTTGTAAGCAGTTCATCAAGGTGACGTCTGATAACCTCGGTAAGGTGAGTCGCAATAATCGAAGGCGGATCGACAACCGTATAGCCGTAAGATTCCGCACGCTCTCTTTGAGACTCCGTAATCCATATGGCCGGCAGATGGAAGCTCGGTTCAAATGTCGGAATACCCGTGATTTCCTCCTCCACATAACCAGGATTCATGGCCATATAATGGTCAAACAATATTTCTCCCTCGGAAACCGGAACACCCTTTATCTTAATGATGTACTGGTTGGGATTTAACTGAATATTGTCTCGCAGACGAATCGTAGGTACCACACATCCAAGTTCAAGCGCAATCTGACGTCTGATAAGAACTACTCTGTCGAGCAGGTCTCCTCCCTGATTTGTATCGGCAAGAGGAATAATACCGTAACCGAACTCCAGCTCAATCTGGTCAACCTGAAGCAGCGAAACGACATTCTCCGGCCTCCTGATTTCGGTGGCATCCGTCTCGTCCGCGGATACTTCTTTCTCGACCTCGCTTGTTTTTACCCTCTTTGCTATAGAACGTCCGGCTGCAATAAACATTGCTCCAAAGGGTATAAAAATATACCACGGAAGCGGTGTAAGACCAAGCACAATCATGGCTGCACCGACAATATAAAGAACTCTCGGAATCGAGAAAAGCTGTGATATAAGAAGTTCTCCGACATCGGCTTCCTTCGATACCTTTGTTACAAGAACACCTGTTGCCAGTGAAATCATCAGAGACGGCATCGCACTTACAAGGCCGTCACCGATCGTCAGCTGTCCGTATACAGCCAATGCATCCCCTGCACTTAAGCCGCCGCTTGTAACACCCATTACAAGACCGCCTACAAAGTTGATGAGAGTAATAATAAGACCCGCTACCGCATCTCCCTTAACATACTTAGTAGCACCGTCCATGGAACCGAAGAAGGTTGACTCTTCCTGAATCTTTTCTCTTCGAGCCTTCGCTTCCTGATCAGTAATGGCTCCCGTATTCAGATCTGCATCGATTGCCATCTGCTTACCGGGCATCGCATCGAGTGTGAAACGTGCGGTTACTTCCGATACTCGCTCGGAACCCTTGTTGATAACAAGGAACTGCACAAGAATGATAATTATGAAAATAATAGCTCCTACTACAAAACTGTTGCCTCCTACGAAGGCTCCGAACTGAGTGATAACCTTTCCGGGATTTCCGTTCAAAAGGATAAGTCGTGTCGAGGAAACATTTAACGATATTCGAAACAGTGTCGTAAAAAGGATGATCGTCGGGAAGGTCGACATATTGAGGACCTCTGCCGAGAACAGTGCGTTGAATAAGACTATCATCGCAATAGACATGTTAAGTGCCACAAGAACATCAAGAATAACAGACGGCATGGGAACGATAAAGAATATGATTATGGCAAGCGTATAAATACCTATACCGTAGTTTGAGAGTGTCTTGTAATTTAATCTCATATCGCTCCTCCTTTCCGCCTTTTACGTCTTTTCACTTTTTATGTTTTTCCGTTTATCGCATATACGTAAGCAAGCACCTCTGCCGTCATCTGGTAGAGTTCCTCGGGAATCTGTTCTTCCAGTTCGACATTGTGATAAAGCATACGCGCAAGAGGTTTGTTTTCCACTATCGGAATAAAGTTCTCTCTTGCGACATCTTTGATTTTCTGAGCAAGATAATCCGCTCCCTTGGCAATAAGAATCGGAGCTTCCGAAACCTCTTTGTCGTATTTTATGGCACAGGCAAGATGAGTCGGGTTCGTAATAACCACATCCGCTTCGGGCAGCCTTTGCATCATTCTTCGCTGCGAAGCCTCACGCATTCGCTGCCTGATTTGCCCTTTAATCTTCGGATCTCCTTCGGTTTGCTTAAACTCGTCTTTAATTTCCTGCTTGGTCATTCTCATTTCTTTTGCGAACTTGAATTTCTGATAAATAAAATCCGCAAAACCTATTACCAGGAATACCGCACTTACTTTCAGTCCGAAGTTTATTACAAGATTGCCGATGAGCATAACCGCCGAAAACAGATCAAGTCCGTATACCAGACTCACTATACCTATCTGGCTGTTAAAGGTTGAGTAAGTCAAATAAGCAACCACGCCTATTTTTAAAAATGCCTTGAGCAGTTCCACAAGCTTGTCCAAAGAAAAAATACGTTTAAAGCCTTTTATGGGATTCAGCTTGCTGAACTTCGGCTCAAGCGGTTTTGCTGTGGGCTTCCACTGCACCTGCAGTACATTTACCGCAATTGCAACCGTCACCGCAATCAAAATCATCGGAAGCACTATCAGTACTATTCTTCCCATAGCGGTATTTATGTACTGCACCGCATAGTTTCTTTCAAATATTTCCTTGGAATAAGTGCTTATGGAATTGTATATCAAGTTGAAATTATCAATAAAGCCGCTTGCAAGATAGCCTATAAACACTTTAAGGGTTCCGAACAGTGCAATCAGACTGAAGGCCGTAACAAGTTCCTGGCTTTTGGCGACCTGGCCTTCCTTTCTTGCATCTTCCAGCTTTTTGGGTGTTGCTTCTTCAGTCTTCTCTCCGCCCGAGTCTCCCTCGGCAAAGAATTGAAGATTCATCGCAAGGAAACGCTCCGAGGCCGGATCACAAATAAGATATTGCCTCACGCATAACCTCCATCATTTTATCGAATATAAATTCCGAAATACCCGGAATCATCTTTATCATGACTACCATTACCGCAAGTCCGATAATAACTTTCAGCTGAATACCGATAACAAACATACTCATCTGCGGTGCTACCTTTGCCAAAATTGCCAAAACCGTATTCACAATCAGCATTGCGGCAAAAACAGGCAGGATGATTCTGAAACCGATAATGAAATATTGCGGCATCAGATTCACGGCCACGTTATATATGAGCGGATTAACGCTTACTCCCCCTACAGGAACAATCACATAGCTGTCAATCAAAGCATCCAGCAGAAAATGATGCATATAAGTAACCATAAGCATCAGCATTACCGCATATGAATACAAATTACCGCTGACGGTTACCTGTGCACTGGTAACCGGATCAATTTCGTTGATCATCGAGAAACCGATTTCCATATCCATCAGCTGTCCTGCAAAAGCAAGTATCTGATAGCATATATTCGCAAGGAAACCGAGTATTACACCGGCAAGCACCTCTCCTGCTATTACCACCGCAAAACCGATAGTGCCCGAATACGAAAGAGGCGTATAGGGAATCGAATAAAACATAATAATCGCTATTCCCATCGACAGTCCCGTTTTAACTCTGAACGGAACGTTCCTTAATCCAAAGAACGGTGCGGTATATATAAAACCGGTGATTCTCACAAGTATTGCCAGAAAAAACTCCAGCTGCTCAAGTGTAAAGTTCACAGCCCGCTCCTTTCAGTCATCGTATAAAGATTGAAAAGTTCTGACAAAGATACTCAAAGTATTCCACTATGTTCTTCAAAATCCAGTTTCCCGAAATCATCAGAACAAGAAATATACTTAAAAGCTTCGGAACAAAAGTAAGTGTCTGTTCCTGAATCGATGTAACGGTCTGGAGAATACTGACTATCAGTCCGACAACAAGCGAAACAATAAGCATCGGCGCGGAAACCTTAATAATCAGGTAAAGTGTCTCAACCAGCAGTGTTACAAGCGTGTTTTCATCCATAATTCACTGCCCTCCGCTAGAAAAACGTTCGTACGACCTCGCCGATTATCAGATCCCATCCATCGGCGACGATAAACAACAGTATCTTAAAAGGCATTGAAATAGTCGTCGGAGGCAGCATCATCATACCCATCGACATAAGTGTTGAAGAAACAACCATATCAATAATGAGGAACGGTATATAGATCAGGAATCCGATGATAAACGCAATTCTTAACTCACTGATAATAAATGCGGGAATCAATACTCTGTTGGGTACTTCTGCTCTGGAAGATACATTTTCGATTCCGGCTATATCAAGGAAAAGTCTTAAATCCTTTTCGCTTCCGTCCATCTGATTGAACATAAACTCTCTGATAGGCTCCATACCCTTGTCAAAGGCTTCCTCATAGCTTATCTCACCTCTTGAAAGAGGCTGTACCGCCTGAGTATTGATCGTATTGAAAGTGGGAGCCATGATAAACAATGTAAGGAACAGAGATAAACCGATAAGAACCTGATTCGGAGGAGTTGTCTGAGTACCGAGAGCCGTTCGAAGAAAATGCATGACGATAATAATACGCGTAAACGAAGTCAGCATAATCAGTATCGAAGGTGCAAGCGCAATTACGGTAAGTATAAGAAGGATCTGCAGCGTCGCGGAAAGCGAACCCGTTCCGTCTCCCGAGAATCTGAAAGTCAGGCCTCCCAAATCTCCCTCAAGATAGCCGTTATCGGTATTGGTGTCTTCATTTGAGTCGGAAATTGAAGAAGCTCCGGGCACAGTGTCAGTAGCGTCTACCTGCGTCGGAGCATGAAAAATAAAGGTTAACAGACACACTATCGAAAGAAAAGCTCCAAAGGCCAGAGTCTTTTTTAACTTCTTTCTCATTTTCTGAAAATACATGGTATATCAACCTTTTCTATGTATATATTTAGTTGCGAATAACACAATATCTCGTTATTCATAATAATTATAGTACAAATTATGGGAACAGGCAAGCCTGTTCCCATCAAAATATCGTATTATTATTCGGTTTTCGCTTCTGTTTCACAATCAGATATGCATTCACCGTTCAAAAGCTGTTCCCCATCGGTCAAATCCGCTTTATCCTCTGTGTCACATGCTTTTTCAACACTGTCCTCGGCAGAAAACTTTTCCAAATCCGGATTCTCTTCCGTTTCACAAAACTCCTCAAGATTCTCCGACTCGTCGGGATTCTCAAGCATTGTATCTGCTTTCTCCGCGGAAACTTTATCAAGAATATCCTTGAAGGTGCGCTTTTTATCCCTGTTCTTGAAAGTAATCTCGCTTTCTTCCAGTTCTCCGAGCAGAGTAACGGTATCTTTGCATACCGCAATTACCAAATATTTATTGGCAACCTTAAGAATCTGAATGTATTTATTCTGATTGATTCTGTAAACATCAATGGACTTGAAATTCGATTCTCCAACATTGCCCATCTGCTTTTGTCCGATGAACTTTGTTGTATAGTAGCTGGCAGCTATTATTATGATACAAAGAATAATCAGACCAATAAGCTTCATGATATTGCCGAGTCCGGTAAAACTTGTAGCAAGAAACAGCATATGCACTCTCCTTACTTTACAACTTCAGTGACTCGAATACCGAAAGCTTCTTCGATTACTACTACCTCACCCTTTGCAACAAACTTTCCGTTGACGAGTACATCGATAGGTTCTCCGGCAAGTCGGTTAAGCTCGATAATCGTTCCCGGAGCAAAATCAAGAATTTCTTTGATCGATTTTGATGTGCGTCCGAGTTCCGCTGTAACCTCAAGCGGTACATCAAGCAGCAGATCGATATTCTCCGTCTGAAGCAGAGGTGAATTGACCTGAGTGAAGGGCTGAAAGGCAACAGGGGAAATATTAACATCCTGTACGGGCATCGTCTGATATGGCATAGCCTGAGGCATCATCATCGGCTGCTGCATCATGGGCTGCTGCATCATGGGCTGCTGCATCATCGGCTGCTGCATCATGGCAGGATCGGGAGCGGGTGCCGCTGCAGGTGCAGGCGCTGCAGGCTCAGGCTCGGGTGCCGCTGCAGGAGCCGGTGCCGAATCCGTCAAGCCGCTGTTTGCCATAAACTGACTGTAAAGACCTCTTGCGAAGTCGAATGAATACAGCTGCATAATCTCACTGTCAATGAGGTCTCCGATTTCCATACGGAAGCTGACTTTTACGAAATCCTTTTTAAGGAACTCCGCGATGTCTCCCGCATCCATCATTGTTGAAAGATCAACAAGGCTTGCTGTCGGAGGACTGATATCGATCTTCTTGTCGAGCATCGCCGACATAGATGTCGAGGACGAACCCATCATCTGGTTCATAGCCTCACAAATCGCACTCAGGTGAAGTTCGGAAAGTTCACCCTCATTCTCAACTCCGGGACCGCCCATCATAAGATCGGTGATAATTTTAACATCGGACTCCCTCATAATGAGGATATTATTTCCGTCCAGTCCGGCAGTGTAATAAATCTGGATAAATACGCAAGGTCTCTCGTACTCTTTAAGAAGTTCGGTCCATCTTGAATAAGAAACCTTGGGTGTTGTAATGTTTACCTTCTGATTCAGCAGCGAGGACAGTGTAGTCGCTGCTGTACCCATGCTGATGTTCGATACTTCACCGACAGCATCTTTTTCGTTGTCGGTAAGTGAATCGCTGTATGTAGCGGGAGCCGAATCATCCGAAGCAGCAGGTGCGGAGTTGTCGGAGCCCATGCCGTTAAGCAAAGCATTTATTTCTTCCTGTGAAAGCATGCCATCCATAATTACTCCTCCTCCCTTATAACGTGTGATATTTTAACTGCGTACGAATCCGAAGCGGATCCGGGCAGTGCGAGAAACTTTTTAATATTTCCGACATATACCGAAAGCTCATCGCTCGTTTTGGTATTGAGCTTGATAATGTCACCTCTCTGAAGATTTACAAAATCCTTCAGAGAAATAGTGCTCTTTCCAAGCTCGGCCTTAATCGGAATCTTGGCCTTTGCAATTGCAATTTCAAGCTGATCCTTGTAAGTAAAGGAATCCGTTGTCTTTACCGACGAATACCAGTACTTTGTGTTCAGCTTATCTATAACGGGTTCGAGAACTTCGTAAGGAAGACATACGTTTATCATTCCTTCGATGTTTCCGATTTTCATGTTCATTGTAACAATTGAAGCCATCTCACTGGGCGAAATAATCTGGGCGAACTGTGAGTTGGTTTCTATTCGCTGAAGTCGGGGTTCGAGATGAACTACGTTGTTCCACGGTTCCATCAGCAGGTTTGTAATAACCGTAAAAATTCTTTCGATAATGACCAACTCGATTTCGGAGAATTCTCGTGATTTTTCGAGCGGTACACCGTTGCCTCCGAGCATTCGGTCAACTATCGCATAGCCGATATTGTCAGCTATTTCAATGATAATATTACCCTCAAGAGGCGCAAAATCGATAATGCCCAAAAGTACGGGGTTTGAAAGAGCGTTTGAAAACTCCGAATAAATTTGTGCTTCCGAATTGATCACCTCTACCTGAACGTTCTTGCGCAGGTAAACAGGAAGTGATGTTGATAAAAGACGACTGTAATGCTCAAATATGATTTCAAGGGTTCTTAAATGCTCCTTGGAGAATTTTGAAGGTCGGTTGAAATCGTAGTTCTTTACAACTTTGTCATTCGCAGTTTCTTTTATTTCATCGGCATCAAGTTCACCGCTGCTCAAAGCGGCCAGTAGGTTATCTATCTCGCTTTGGGATAATACATCACCCATAGCTGTTCCTCCTCAAAATTACTGAACCAGATAATCCAAAGTAACGTCGACAATCATCTTCGACTTGAACAGACTCTGAAGGTCCGCAAGGATTTGCTCCTTAATTGCAGCCTTTGTGTCTGCCGCATTTATCTCCTCATAGCTGTATTTCGAAATCTCGTTCTTAACTACAGCAGTAATATCGCTCTTCATAACATCAACCTTAGGTCCGAGATCCTTGTAATCCTCATCCTTTGTATTGATGGTAAGGCTTGCATTAACAACAGCATAATGAGGCTTTCCGTCGTCACCGAGTGCAAGGTTGGTAGTCATCTCGCCGAGTTCATACTTCTCAACATCCTTTATGTCCCAGGACACCGTGACATCCGAAGGAATCGGTGATTCAAGCTCAAGATCAATAATCTGCATAATCTTTGTGATCAGCTGATCCGTTCTCTTGGCATTGGGAACAACCGTAAATACCATATATGCCGTAAGTGTAAGATCCACTACAAGCACAATAAGTATCAGCATTGCCAGCATATTTTTCTTCATAAATCGAAGTTCTCCTTTCGTTCATACGGTCCGCACACTGTAAAACAAACATGCATTTCACTGCTTTCCGTACAAAAATGAGTTTCAGTCTGAATTGTACGAATTGTAAATTCTGATCTCGATTCGTCTGTTGCGGGCTCTTCCGTCCGCTGTCGCGTTGGATGCCACAGGTTCATATTCTCCTCGTCCCGTCCAGCTTAAACGGTTTACATCGATACCCTTTTCCTTTACAAGATACTGTGCGGCACTGATTGCACGCGCAGACGAAAGAATATCGTTGTCCGCATACTTGCTTGACTTCATCGGAACATTGTCGGTATGTCCGATAATATCGATATTATGGCCTGAATATACCTTCAATATATCGCCGACTTTTGAAAGAAGCGGCAGACATGAATTCTGAAGTTCGGCACTTCCTGTCTCGAAGAGCATCGATCCGCTCAAAGTAATCTCAACATATTTGCCCTGACCGTCCATCGATACTTCGAGCATTCCGTCGATATTGTAAAGTTCAGTACGCTCGGATATGTTGTCGAGCATCTCTTCGGTTTCCACACGGCCCATGGCAGCAAGCTGATCCATGAGAGTCTTTCCGCCTTCCGAGGTGTCTTCGCTTGCGCCGCCGGCATTGTCATCCACTTTGTTGCCTGTTCCCGTGGAAATATCACCTTCGTTGCCCTGACTGTCGGATTCTCCTTCAACAGGCCTGTCCTGTGATGTATCCTTGGGATCCTCGCCGTCATCCTTTGAGGTCTGGCCCAAACTGCTGTAATATTCATCAAGGTTCGATAACTGTGAAGTACCGATACCCACAAGGCTTCCGTTTCCTATCGAAGTACTTCCGGAACTGAATACACTGAAAGCACTTGACATTGAAGCCACAACCTGCTCCCACTTATTCGCATCTACACTCGACATTGAGAAAAGAAGAACGAAGAAGCAAAGCAGCAGGTTCATCAGATCCGAGAACGTCGCCATCCACGCGGGTGAGCCACCGCCGCCGGATTCCTCCTGCTTTCTTTTAGCCATTAATTCTCACCGCCTTGGTTGCTCGTCATGTTTTCACGCTTGTCGGGTGAAAGGAACGACTTAAGCTTTTCCTCGATAACTCGAGGGTTCTCACCTGCCTGAATGGAAAGCAGTCCTTCGACCACAACTTCTTTCATGGCAATCTCCGAAGCATTGTTTGATTTAAGTTTTGAGGCAATAGGCGTACATACCCAGTTCGCAAGCAGTGAACCGTAGAAGGTTGTAACAAGAGCAACCGCCATGTTGGGACCTACGGAGTTAATATCACTAAGGTTACCGAGCATGTTGATAAGACCGATAAGGGTACCGATCATACCCCACGCAGGTCCTGCGGCTCCGAGTCCTTCCCAGAAGCCTATACCTTCTTTATGACGGCTCTCGACGCATGCCAGCTCGGTCTCCATGATTGAGCGTACAAGCTCAGGGTCGGTACCGTCGACAATAAGCAAAAGTCCTTTTTTCAGGAACGCATCCTCAATACCGTTGGCAGCCTCTTCAAGTGCAAGAAGACCTTCCTTACGGGCTGTATTCGAAAGATCGATAATGCTTTTGATGGTCTCCTCTTCGTTTATCTCAACCTTCTTAAGTGTAAGCTTAAAAGTTTTAAGATTTGCGAGGAACGCAGGAATACTGGAGTTTGTTGCCAAAGTAGCGGCAAACGCACCACCGAAGGTAATCAGAACCGAAGGCAGATCCCAGAATGCTTTGATACAAAGAATACCGTCATCACCCTGCGCAATACCGAAAATCATCAGTCCGAAGGCCGCAAGCAAACCAACCAATGTAGCTAAATCCAAAACAATACACCACCTATTCGATAAAAATCAGAAAACAGATTCTATAAAAGAAACACCCAAAAGTTCATAAATGTCAAAATATTTATTCTTCCATTGCAGAATAACGGGCATAAATATCCCGCTTATACAATTTTACTAGACTTACAACCTTTTGTCTACTTTCTTTGACAATAATTTTTTTGCCCGTGGTAAGCGCCAGAACGGTATCGGGAACCTCATCAATTGTCTCGATAAGGTCGGCATTTACCGTAATCTGCTTTCCGCTCAAAAGCGTTACATCAATCATCAGTCAATCCCCGTAAAATCATAATATACAGTCACCGGCACATAACCGACGCCTATAAAAAAATACGCCAAATACCGACAGTAGCCCCTTTTTCAGGGCCGCTGTCGGTGTGTTACTTATTTATTTCACTTTAATTTTATCTCTTAAGGTTGATAAGTTCCTCAAGAAGTGTATCCGAAGTAGTGATAATTCTTGAATTTGCCTGGAAACCACGCTGAGTGGTAATCATCTGGGTAAATTCCGTAGAAAGATCTACATTTGACATTTCAAGTACACCTGTGTTCATCTTTCCGCCCGCTGCAGAGATATCCTCACCTACACCGTCAAAATCACCGGAGTTCATTGTGGCTGCATAAAGGTTATTACCTACTGCCTCAAGACCTGCGGCATTCGCGAAGCTTGCTACGGCAATCTGACACAGAAGCTTTGTATCACCGTTGTCGTATGTTCCGTAAATACGTCCGGAAGTATCTACGCTGATACCGGTCATCTCACCCTTGGGAGAACCTGCGCCGTTGCCGTCCGCAAGTGCACCTCTTGAACAGGAGAAGCTTGAAGAACCGCTGCTTGCGTACATAGTCATCGATGAAAAGTCAACATCGATTTCCTCGAAAGGAGAAGGATCTGTCGTTACATTAAACTTAACGCTCTTGCCGCCCTCTTCTTCGCCTACCGACTTAAACTTACCGGTAGCCGCATCAAAGGAAAGTCTTACAGGAGAATCAGCGTCTATAACAAGATTTCCGTCTTCATCAACATCGGGCGTAAAATCGGTTCCGCCGAAAGAAAATCCTAAGTATGCTTCGTTTCGCGAATACTCGATTGTTCCGTCATCTGCAACGGTCTTCTTAATAAAAATCGATTCACCCTTTGCATCAAGAATATTTGTAATGCTTACATTGTACTCATTGGTACTTTCTTCCGACTGAACCACCTTCATGACTGCCATGTAACTCTGTCCGAGTCTGTCATAGAAAGAAAGAGTTGTTGTCTTTCCGGTATCTGTAGTAAGCTGGGTATCCTTGTAATCGATATTGCCGCTTACATATACGTTGGAAGTAGCCTGAGGCTCAATATATTGAGTCTCAGGAGACATAACGCGAAGTTCGGAAACAGTGTCCTGAACAGTCTTTGTGGGATCGTTTTTGTCAACCTGCCATCCCATAACCTTGCAGCCGGCTGTGTTGCACAGAACGCCTGCCGCATCAACGGTAAAGGCACCTGCTTTTGTGAAATAGTTCTGGACTCCGTTATTTACGATAAAAAACTGGCTGCCCTCAATCATAATATCAAGTGCATTGTCCGTTCTTTGAGATCCGCCCGAAACCGCAACGGTCGAAGAAATCGCAGCAACACTTGCACCAAGACCGATCTGCTTTGCATTGATACCTGCAGTACCGGTTGTGGGATTGGGGCCCGAAGCATTGCTTGTTGTCTGATAAAGAATATCTGAAAAGTTTACCGAGCTTGACTTGAAGCCTACGGTATTAACGTTAGAAATGTTGTTACCAATAACATCCATCTTAGTCTGATGTACCTTAAGTCCGGAAACACCAGAATATAACGAACGCATCATAATATTTTACCTCCATGGATTGTGAAACCTGACAGCCTCTGGCATTCGGCTGTCTCCGCCTCCATCAGGTCCGGCGGTTAAGTTTCTGAATTTTATGTGATTATTGCACCGTCGATATTGGTAAAAATCTTGTCTTCTCCTTCACCGACTGCCGTTATCACCGTATTGTTGCTGACATTCACGATAAACGCAAGGTTGTCAACCATAACCAATGATTCTTTGATTCCCTTCTGTCCTGCTCTTTCGACTCCGTTTTCAAGTCTTTCCCACTGATCCTGTGAAAGATCGATGTCACGATCCTGCATTCTGAGGCTGGCATGCTTTGAAAATTTAAGTCCCGAACCTATGCTTGTTCTTTCATGTAAAATCTGTTCAAAAGACTTACCCTGAATCGTAGTTTTTGAGCTTCCGTTTTTGTCCGAACGTCCTATCTGTTCGGTCATCTGCTGGATGGAAGGGAAATTGTTAATTATATTAGCAGGCATCCTTTCCTCCTATCGGAAATTATCCTTTAGCCTCTTCTTCGGCAGGAGCTTCATCTGCTCCGGGTGTAACTTCCGAATTAAAAATTGTTATTTTAAGTTTGTCACTGACTGTAGTGTAAAGTGAATTGTTAAAGACGATTGATGCCGGATATTCACCGTTGGGCATATCCGCAAATGCCTTTTTATCAATTGTAACAGTATTGTTTCGATATGTCAGATATGAACCGTCGATTGGCTTTCCGCCTATAACGATTGCAACCTCCGAAGCCTTGTAATCATCTTTTCCGTAATCAACCTCGATAATGAGATTTTCGGGGCTCTTCGCATTGTAGCTGAAATCATAAGCTGCCGGAATCTTAGGCAGATTCTGAGAAACATAAAATTCAGTATCAACAACACTCTGAAGATCCGAATAGTCATATAAGGTCCCGTTTACCGAAAGCTTAATCTTGCTGCCGACCATGCTCACATAATCAACAACACCTTCGGGATAAGTGGTCTTGCCGTTCGTATCCTTAATTTCAAAAGTAACATACTGGCCGACAAGTGAAAACGCCTGTGATTTTTCGGATTCGCCGCTGAGATTCTGAAGCTGTTCAAGTGACGAGAACTGCGCAAGCTGCGAAACAAATTCGGTATCGTTGCTGGGCTCAAGCGGGTCCTGATTCTGCATCTGGCAAACCAGAAGCTGAAGAAAAGCATCTTTTCCGAGTTCAGAACTTCCTCTGACCTTTTGATCTCCCAGAGTCTCTGATGAAGCGGTATAATTTACGACTCCGTTTTTGACTCCGGCCATAAGACCTGTTGTATTATCGCTCATTCCTTATGTCCTCTCTGTTTCTGTCATGCTCTGTACATTACTGTACTTCCGCTCTGACGCATAATTTCCTGTGTCAACGACTCTTCTTCGGTATCGGCTGTCTCCGCATCGGTTACAAACGAACGACTGCCTCTTACTTTATCGGAGTTGTTCTCGGGATGTTCTCTTGACTCTCCCTGGGCATTCTTGCTGTCGGCAAAGGTATAGCTTGAAACAGTAACTTCGATTGCCTCTACTCTTACGCCCTGCGCTTCAATATTTTCTTTAAGAATCTGAAGCTGTGACTCAAGTGCTTCTTTAGAAACCTCGTTCTCGGTTGTGATCTGTGCTGTCATTACTCCGTTTTTGGAAGTAATGTTAAGGTTTACTCTTCCGAGGCTCTCGGGATTTAAATTCATCTCAAGGCTGGTATGCTCAGAATCGATATTTACCTTAACAGCTTCGGTAAGCTGAAATACTATGTCTCTTACGCTTATCTGCTCTCCCGTAGGGAGTTCAACCGTATCGCTTGCAATGGCTTTTTCAAGTCCCGCAACAAAATTCTCTCCGGCTGTCAGTTCCGAAGTCTTTAATTTATATTCGGTTCCCGACTTGCGATCATCCGATTTTCCGGTTCCGAAACCGTTGTCCCTGCTGTTTTCGGTTCCGAATGTTTCAACCTCTTTGCTCGCGGTTTCAAATTTATTAACCTCAACAGTAAAGTCTTTCGCTTCTTCGTTTTTCACCGAAGTTTTGTTCGCATCGGGCTTTTCTTTGCCGACTTCATTCAGGACGAGAACCTCTCCCGTTTCATCCTCGGCAATTTCAAGCTGTTCGTTAAACTGTCCGTTTTCGGTAATTTCCTTAAACCTTTCAGCCTCCATAGACATATCCTGCAAAACGTTTCCGACAAGTTCTTTGATTTCATTGAAACTTTCGAGCATATCGCTGTCGGTAAGCATCTGTGAAATGTCCTCGGTATTTTCAACGCTCAGTACCAGCTGTGTAAGTTTTGATGTGTCGAACAAATCAGCGGGTTCCAGATTAAGTTCCTCGAAGCTCCCCTGAAGTTCCCTGAGTGACACCTCAAGAATGTTTGCAATTCCCTGCATCAAAGAATTCAGAATTTCAAGAGCCTTAACAACTTCCTCCTCCGAAATCCCTTCCGTCTTTTCGGTGTTTGAAGCACTCTTCGTCTCTTCCGGCGATAAGTTTTCCGCTTTAGCTTCAACTTTTTCACCGGCCTTAGCTGTATTGATTTTCTCAACCTGATTTGCCGTCTCACCCTTTTCGGATACTTCTGCTGCCTTGGGCTGTTCCTTACTGTATTCAGTTTTCTGTGATTTGATAACCGATACGCTTCTTACGTCTTCATTGCTTCTTGCGGTTTCCAATCTTTTCGCAAACGAATCTGAAAACTTCGAACCGCCGGTTACCGATATCTGACTTACCCTGACTGATACAAAGGAAGCTGCCCGGCTTTGCATATCCGCCGCACTCATTCCTATTGCAGTCATTATTATCCTCCTTCCTGCTTCCGTGTTTTACCGTTCGGGCTTTTCTGCCCTACAATATATATATCGGCATAAACATCGAAAAGGATAACAAGATAATGTGGTTTTTTTGTTTTTTTTACTTATTCTGTAACAAATTACTCTGGATTCTGTTGTACCATTCTTCATCCATATCATGCATTGTCTGAAGAACACGAGCCACGAACAAAGTATCCATTTTATCCATAATCGCTGCCGCTTCATCGGTTTTAAGGCAAAGCAGAAGCTTACAGGTGTATTCGACATCCGCTGTCATCTCTTCGAGAACTTTTGCGGCATTGCCCGGCTTCATGGTCTTTAATATTGCGGCTTTTTCTTTTACGGATTCGTCATACTGAAGCTGTTCAACCACCTGTCTGTAAATCTCGGCTGCCGTATCGGGATTTATTTCTTCATAAAACTTTTTATATTCGGAAATGTCCGGAGCCTGAGAATTGTAAACAACCTCAACGTCAAATCGTTTTACTCTTTCTTCAAAAGCCTTATACTCTTCCTCATATGCTCTGAGTCGGTCAAGTTCAGACTGAAGTTCAAGAATTTTTCTGGCGTATACACCGTTTTCGGTATCAAGATCATCCACCTGACGTTCGAGCTCCTTTATAACCTCAACAGCCTCGGAAATGTTTTTGTACGGATAATTCTGTTCATTGATAAGAACATCGTCCGATACGTCCGGAAGAATAATGTTAAGTCCGGGAACGTCCTTAATAAGAGGCCTGAGAGCGGTTCCCATTCCTCCGACATCCATTTTTATCAGGAGAGCAAATATCGCCAGCCAAATAAGAACTATAAGAACTATCATAAGCCCGGTTCCGATTTTGCTTCCGACACTCTCTTCATCGGTAGTCGTAATAATATCGTCCTTTTTTGCCATTACTTATCCTTCCTTCATCAAGACTCCGCCTGCCGTGCATCTTTTCCGGTATTGCCGTGTCTGTAGCTTATCAACTCATCCACCTGTTTGCGCTCTTCGGCGTTGTATTCCTGCATATATTCTTCAAATCGCTTCTCGCGAAGTTTTTCGATGGTCTTTCGCTCCATTACAATGGCATTAAGTCGGGTTCTCATCAGTTCTACCTGCTTTTCGGCCCTTCTGACGGCCATCTCCTGCTGTGACAGCTGCTCACCGAGAATATCAATCGCATCTTCGCATCTTCCAAGTTCCACAAGGTTTAGTTTTCCGTTTACAAGACTCGAAAGCCTGTCACGGTATTCATCGATTCTGACCTTGATGGCATCCCTTTTTTCTTCCTCTGCCGTGAGTTTTGCACGTGCCACGCCAAAGTTTATTTTAGCCTGCCCTTCAAGTTTTTGCTTAATATCCAGGACTCCCTGAAGTTCAAATACAAACTTATTCATTCAAATCACCGAATCAATCAGCCTTCGTCCTCAAAAATCGCTTCGAGGCCGGCCAATGTGTCATCAAAAGAAAATTTGTCATGAGTTTCCTGGCGCAGGAAATCATTGACCGCATCAATTTTTGCTATTGCATAGTCAATGTTCTTATTAGCACCGGCTTTATAAGCTCCGATATTAATAAGGTCCTCGGACTCTCTGTAGGTTGCCATAATCATTTTAAGCTTCGAAGCAAGTTTTTTCTGCCTGTCCGTAACTATAGAACTCATTACACGGGAGATACTCGACAAAATGTCGATTGCGGGATAATGCCCCTTCGCGCCCAAACTTCGTGACAAAATAATATGTCCGTCCAATACACCTCGAGCGGTATCGGTTATCGGTTCATTAAAATCGTCACCGTCAACCAGAACGGTATAGAGGCCTGTAATCGACCCCTTGTCGGATTTACCTGCTCGCTCCAGAAGCTTCGGCATTTCCGTATATACGCTCGGGGGATAGCCTCTCGATACCGGAGGCTCACCGGCCGCAAGACCGATTTCACGCTGTGCCATGGAAAAACGAGTCAGCGAGTCCATCATCAAAAGGACATCCTTTCCCGTATCTCTGAAATATTCCGCAATGGCGGTTGCTGTCTTGGCCGCCTTCTTTCTGGTAAGTGCAGGCTTATCGGAAGTCGCAATAATAACAACCGACCTGGCCATACCTTCCTCTCCCAAATCCCGTTCTATGAACTCACGAACCTCACGACCACGCTCTCCGATAAGAGCAATAACATTGACGTCCGCCTTTGTATTTCTCGCAAACATACCGAGAAGTGTCGACTTGCCGACTCCGGAACCGGCAAAGATTCCGATTCGCTGTCCCTTGCCTATCGTAAGCAGTCCGTCTACTGCTTTAACTCCCAGAGTCAGAGGTTCGGTAATCATCGCCCTTTTAAGAGGATCCGGGGGATCCGCTTCGGAAGGATAGGTCATAGCCGTTCTTAATTCACTTCCGTCCATTGGTGCTCCCAGGCCGTCAAGCGCCTTGCCGAGCAGTTTCTGTCCCACCTTAACACTGAATTTCGCTCCGGTATTCATAACCGTGCTGCCGACTCCGATTCCCGAGATATCCTCATAGGGCATCAGAATTACATAGTCATCCTTAAATCCGATGACTTCGCACATAGCCGAAACCGTATGATCCTTCGAAGTTACGATACACATATCTTCAAGAACCACATCCGGTCCCTGCGATTCAATCGTCAGGCCGACTACTCTGGTTACTCTTCCGAGTTCCTTCACATAATTTTTCTCTGTCAAAGCTTCATACTTTGATAAATCCATTTTTTAACTCTCCGCACTTTACTCTCTTTCGGCAAGAAGTCTGATATCCTCTATGAGGTTCATCATCTGACCGTCAAGACTGCAGTCAAAAATACGCGATTCAGTCTCAATCATACAGTGGTTCTTCTCAAGAAGCTTGTCAGCAACCACTTCAACCGAAGCATTCTCACTTAAATAACCTCTGACCGAATCTTTCGAATACGAGGCCATCGCAAAGTCGGCCTCGGAAACTCTGATAATAAAGTTTTCGATTCCCTTCTTATCCTTCATTGCACCGTCGATGAGGTGAAGGATAATGTCACGCTTGTCCTCAGCATATATTCCTGTAAGCTTTTGGACATATTTAATCACTATTTCGACAAAAGCAGGCTCCAACTCTTCCACCTGCTTCTCATAATCTTCTTTATATTTTTGTGCAAGCTCTTCAACTTTCTGCCTGGCTGCTTTTAATTCTTCCTCAGCCATCGCCATACCCTGACCATAGCCTTGCTCCTGCGCTTCCCGCACGGCATCGGCCTTAAGTTCTTCCGCCTGATCCATCGCTTTTTCCAGTATCTGCTTTGCCTGCTCGTTGGCTTCGTTTATAATATGTTCAGCCTCCAAACGCCGCTGTTCAAGCTCCTGCTCCAACTCTTCGAGTTCACGTCTTTTCTCAAGAAGTCTGCCTTCAAGGCCCACAGCAGCCCCTTCGGCACCCGGAACACCGTCTTCATCTTCAAGATAAAGCTGTTCGGTTACGATTCCGGGCACAAAATCGACATCGTCGGATGTAAGAATTTTTTCTTCTTCAAGTCGTCTTGAGACTTCCTCAAGCCGTTCGGTCATCGCTGCCTCATCCATCATCTTCTCCATGAGCTTTTGATGAATCTCGTCCGCACGACCGTTCATATCTATTGTTCTGATTGTTTCCGCATAAGAAATCTGGCTGGCTTTTATAACATTAGACAACTATATCGTCACCTCCGCCACGTGAAATAATAATCTCACCGGTATCCTCAAGCTTACGGATAATATTAACTATCTTCTGCTGTGCCTCCTCAACATCCTTCATACGAACAGGACCCATAAACTCCATATCTTCGCGAATCATCTGAACAAGACGCTTGGACATATTGTTGAAGATTGCTTCCTGTACCTGCTCATTTGAACCCTTAAGCGCAATAGCAAGATCCGAATTTTCAACCTCGCGCAGAACACGCTGTACAGACTTGTCGTCGAGCAACAGAATATCTTCGAATACGAACATTTTCTTACGGATCTCATCGGCAAGCTCGGGCTCTTCGATTTCGAGAGTTTCAAGAATATGCTTCTCGGTAGCACGGTCAACCGTATTGAGGATTTCAACAACCGCATCGACACCGCCGGCAATGGTGTAATCCTGATTAACAAGTGAAGCAAGCTTCTTTTCGAGCACCTTTTCAACCTCCTGAATAACATCGGGCGAGGTTCTGTCCATCATAGCGATACGCTTTGCGACATCTGCCTGCTTATCGGGCGACAATGCACCGATAATCTGAGCTGACTGAGCCGATGAAAGGTAACTCAAAATAAGAGCAATAGTCTGGGGATGCTCATCCTGAATAAAGTTAAGCAGCTGAGTGGGATCTGTCTTGCGGACAAATTCGAAAGGACGTACCTGCAAAGATGCGGTAAGTCTTCCGATAACATCGATTGCGCGATCGTTTCCGAGTGCTTTTTCAAGAAGCTCCTTCGCATATCCGATACCACCCTCAGCAATATACTGCTGTGCGAGACAAAGCTCGTAAAATTCATCTATAACCGCATCCTTGGTTCCCTGGTCAATACTTTTTGTATTGGCTATCTCCAGAGTAAGCGCCTCTATTTCTTCTTCCTTCAGGTGAGAGAAAAGCTTCGATGAACGCTCGGGCCCGAGTGCGATCATCAGAATCGCAGCTTTTTGAACTCCATTGTAATCAAGCAGATTTTTTGCATTTATATTACTCATATAATCTCCGTTCCTTCAGGGATAAATCCCCGCCCCATAACATATGTGAACACTTTGATTAATTATTCCCATCCGTCGTCGTTCAGCCAGTTTCGAAGCAGTGCAGCCACCGCCTCCGCATTCTCGTCGATATATTTCTCGATAAGTTTTCTGGTTTCCGACTTTTCGCCGAATTCGATATCCTCGAGACTCTGATTCTCCTTTGTGGTTGCAAGAAGACGTTCAACGGAGAGCTCGGGTTCGATTTCGATAATCTCTTCAGGCTTCATAGCCCTGAATACAACAAACAGAAGAAGTCCGATAATCAGCACTGCAAGAAGAATCTCAAGATACAGAGAAACATTCTGTTCGGATACTTCCTTGGCAATATAGTTCGGAAGTGCATATGCCGAAATCGAAATATTGTTTACCGGAATGCCGCTTGCATCCGAGAAAAGCTTATACAGTTCTTCGGGGAATTCAAGCTGACGTCTCTCGCTGTGTGCGAATGTGTATTCATCGAAAGAAATCTCATCAAGAAGGCCTTCCCTTTCAAGTGCCTCCTCTGTAATTGTTTCAACCTGTGTAAGCACGATTCCGAGAGAAGATGCCGCATTGTCGATGACACCCCATTCCTTTACGGTCTCGGTAACTCTTTCGCTGGGCTTATACTTTATATTCAACTGGTCGTACGAACTGTTTCCCGAACCGGTATTCTGAATATAATAGTCGGTCTCATCATTCGAATCGGTTCCCGGAATATCACCGCTTGCACCCGTGGATTCCGAAGAAATCTTTGTGTAAGTATCATAAAGACCCTGCTCAAGACCTTCACCCGCAAGATACTCGGTATAAAGAACCGACTCCTTGTCGCAGTTTACGCTGAGTGAGCTGACAATCTCCGCATCCGCGTAGCCATTCTTGATGGCAAGTTCAAAGAGCTTGTCATTATACCATTTTTCAACCAGTTTCTTGTATGCAAGATTGGCATTTAAGTCCTGAATATCTCTGTCCTCTTCGTCCCCGCCAAAAAGCAGATTACCGTGCTGATCGACAACCTTAATACTGTCGGTGGTCGCATTGCCTATTGAGTAAGCCACAGCGGTAGCAATGGTTTTCGGTGTAACCTTGGTATTAAAAGCATCGTTAATTGTTACGAAGACGCTGCAGCTGACCTCTTTTGCGGTCTGAAGAATCGAATTTGAATTATCTGCGGGGAAATAAATAACCTCGGCCTTTTCAACACCGTCAATCTGAGTCAGCTCCGAGGCAATGCTTGCCTGCATATACAGATGTGTCTTGAGGCTCTTATCATTGCTGGTGGTACTAAGGTCATTGTTGAGCAGCATCGCAAGGGTCATCTCGCCCGTAGTGTCGCTTCCGGTAAGCGCCAGCACAGCATCCTGTTTTCTGGTGATGTCGACAGATACGGTCAAATTATCCTCTTCAAGTCTGTTTGGGATTCCGCTTTCGTTAAGCGCATCCATGGCACTCTTGGCCATAGCGGTGGAATCGAATGTGGAAAGCGTAGTATAAGTAACCTTATTGAGAAGGACGATCAGTATGATAATTGTAATCACGACAACAGCGACAGAGCTGATGGTTATCACGCGCTGCCTTTTTGTGAGCTTTTTCCACATGTCGACCAGTTTGGTCCAATACTTCTTTATACTGTCGGGCATAGCCTACCCTCCTCCATCCGAGTTAATAAATCAAAACTTAGAACTGCAGCTGCATAATTTCCTTATATGCGTCCATAACCGCATTGCGAACCGCAACGGTATACTGCAATGATATATTAGCCTTCATCTGCGCAACCTGAAGATCATGGGTACTGTTTGTAATACCCATCGCATATGAAAGTTCCGCCTCTGCGGCAGCATTTGTATAGTCGTTTGTTTCCTTCACCATCTGCATTGCAGACCGGAGAAGTGAGTCAAAGCTCGATCCCTGTTTTTCTTCAAGGTCGGATCTTAATACCGACTCCTGAAAGCCTTCAAGCATTTTTAATTTTCCGGGATTCTTAAGACTTGCGGCACTGCTTAATTCCGACACGCCGTTAAGTCCGGGCAGCTTCATGATATCCGATGCACCTGCCATACACTACCTCCAAAATAAATCCTTCTTGGGACGCGGCATCAGGCCGAACGTCCGCCACCATCATTTGCCTAGTTCAAGTCCCTTAAGGAGCATGTTCTTTGTCGCATTGAATGCGGTAACATTCGCCTCGTAAGAACGCGTAGCATCAATAAGATTGGTCATCTCGGTGACCGTATTGACATTCGGTAAAGTAACATATCCATCCTCGTCCGCATCGGGATGAGAAGGATCATACACCTTCTTCATTGCAGCCACGTGATCCTCAACTATTGCTGTAACCTTTACACCCTTGCCGTCCGGTCTGATTGCATGTCTGGCCTGAGACTGCTCAAGAGCATACTGAAAAGCATCGTCCGTTTTCTCCGCAAATACTACAGTCTTACGTCTGTAAGGATTTCCGTTCTGATCTCTTGTTGTATTTACATTCGCAATATTCTGCGAAATAGTATCCATTCGAAGTGTCTGGGCCGTCATTCCGCTTGCGCTGATGTTCAGTCCGTTAAAAATTCCGCTCATAATTCATCCTTTCACGGTCCTATGAACCGATTGCAAATCAACCCTTGGAAAGCACCGACTTGATACGGCTGAATTCCTGTGACATGGAATCAAGCAGTGTATAATACTTGATCTGATTTTCCGCAAGGTTCGCGTTTTCGGTATTTATATCAACATTGTTGCCGTCCTTGCGGTAGCTTAAATTGCTCTGATCGGTATATATTCTCGTACCGAGCTTACTAAGGTCAACGTCCGCCACTCTGCGGTTTAAATCTGCAGTACCTTCAGGCGCCTTCATAATCTCGGACTTCAAATAATCTTCAAAGAAAATATCCTTACGCTTGTAATCGGGGGTCGAAGCATTCGCGATATTGTTCGCAATAACTTCGTTTCTGGTCCAGCTTGCGTCTGCTGCCTTATTAAGAACATTTATGTAGTTGAACGCATTAGATCCAATCATCTTATCCTCCTTTATTCGGTCACGTAAATCCTTCGTGTCCTCTTCCGATTTTGCTCAAAATACTCATATTTCGGCACTTCACGTAATTATACATATATAATTATATTATAATGGAATTAAAACACAAGATATATTTACAAAAAAACAAATTCCCACTATAAATTGTGTGTACCGAATATGGCAAAACAAAAAGGGACCTTGTTTTTAAACAAAATCCCTTTAATAAAAGCCAATCCTTTATTATTCAGATAATATTCACTTTGTATTCCTTAATTCTTCAAACACCACATCGTTGAGAACTTTGATGTAAGTACCCTTCATACCCGAAGACCTTGATTCGATAACCCCTGCACTTTCAAACTTTCTGAGGGCATTTACGATAACCGAACGGGTAATACCGACACGATCCGCAATTTTACTTGCAACCAGAATTCCCTCATTGCCGTCAAGTTCATCAAAAATATGCTTGATGGCTTCCAGTTCCGAAAAGCTCAGTGTTCCGATAGCAGAGCGAACAATCTGAACCTTACGACTCTCTTCGGCATTCTCTTCGTTCACGGATCTCATCATCTCAAGTCCGACAACCGTTGTTCCGTATTCACTTAAAATAATGTCATCGATATTAAAAGTACGGCCTTTTCTGTAAAGGAACAAAGTTCCAAGACGCTCACCCGCAATATCGATAGGAGTGATAATGGCAACGTAATCTCCGACATTACCGGACTCGAAACCAAGTGTTTCAAGATTAACGTTTTCCTTTGTGGAAAGGATGTTAAGCAGTCTTTCATTAAGCTCGAAATCGATATGTCCGCCGACCGTATCCTTAATCAGCTCCTTTATGGGTTCTATATCGTTCCGATTTTTAATTCCCAATACTTTTCCCTTACGGCTGATAACCAGAATATTCGACTCAAGTATGTCACTGAGAACAAGGCAGATATCATTAAACACTACCTTGTGAGAACTATTGTTGTGAAGCAGCTTGTTAATCTTTCTGGTCCTATCCAATAACTGTACACTCATCCTTACAATTCCCCCATAAATGTTAAGTATGCATGAATACAATTAAAATATTAGCATACAATCTTTCACTTATGCAATAGGAATTTGTTGAAATTCAAGGATTTCTTCCGAATTGCAAATACAATTCAAAGACTAGATATACAATTTACGATTCAGCAGCAGGAGCATCGGGCTTCTGCCAGGAAACAAAGTCACAATCCGGATGACAGGAGCAACCGTAAAAACGTCTGCCCTTCCTGGTTTTCATTATTAGTACGTCACCCTTGCCGCATTTGGGACACTTCTGTCCGGTTGTCTCAATGAGCGGCTTTGTGTTTCTGCATTCCGGGAATCCGGGACAGGCAAGGAATTTACCGTGAGGACCGTACTTAATAACCATATTTCTTCCGCACTGTTCACATACTATATCGGTTTCCTCGTATTTAATGTTAACCTTTTCGAGATCTTTATTTGCCTCCTTAACCGACTCTTCAAGATCGGGATAGAAATTCTCGATTACGGTTTTCCACTTAACTTCTCCGTTGCCTACGGCATCGAGCAGACTTTCCATGGTTGCTGTAAAGTTTACATCTACAATAGCAGGGAATGACTTGAGCATAATACTGTTAACCGCTTCGCCAAGTTCGGTGATATAAAGATTTTTATTCTCTTTAGCCACATAATGACGGGCAATGATTGTCGTAATAGTAGGTGCATAAGTGCTTGGACGTCCGATTCCGAGTTCTTCGAGTGCCTTTACCAGTGAGCCCTCGTTGAAATGTGCGGGTGGCTGTGTAAAATGCTGCTCCGCATCTATTGTTTCGCAAACAATCTCGGTGTCCTTCTCCAACCATGAAAGATCCTTACTGTCCTCTTCACGATTTTTATCCTCATCAAGCTTGTATACCGACATGAAGCCATCAAACGAAAGCTTTGCGGCTCCGGCGGTAAAATTATATCCGTTTACGTCAAGCTTAACGGAAGTGGTCTCATAAACAGCCTGATCCATACGGCTTGCGATAAATCGTTTCCAAATAAGCTTATAAAGCTTCAACTGATCTCTTGCCAGTGAATCCTTGATTGAATCGGGAGTAAGATCGACGTACGAAGGTCTGATTGCTTCGTGGGCATCCTGAATCTTCTTTCCTGTTGCTGCCTCCTGCTGCTTAAGGGCAAGATATTTGTCACCGAATTCGGCAGCAATATATTCACGTGCCGCTGCATCCGCCTCCTCCGAAATTCTGGTTGAATCCGTACGAAGGTATGTAATAAGTCCTATCGTACCGTGACCCTTTACATCGACGCCTTCATAAAGCTGCTGTGCAATCTGCATAGTCTTCTGAGTGGAAAAGTTCAACAGCTTTGCAGCTTCCTGCTGAAGGGTACTGGTGGTAAACGGGAGCGGAGCCTTACGTCTGCGCTCGCCATGCTTGATATCGGTGATTGAAAAATTCTTTCCTTCAACCGCCTTCTTTATATTCTCTGCGTCTTCGGCAGAAGATATATTAATCTTTTTTGAATTATAGCCGCTTAAATGAGCCACAAAGCTCTTATTACCTTTTGCATTCCTGAGTAAAGCATCGATATACCAATATTCCTCGGGAACAAATGCAGCAATTTCAGCCTCACGGTCCGCAATAATTCTTAATGCCGAAGACTGAACTCTTCCTGCAGAAAGACCTGACTTAACCTTTGCCCATAAGAGCGGACTTATCTGATATCCAACCATTCTGTCAAGGATTCGTCTTGCCTGCTGAGCATCGACAAGATCCATATCGATGTCTCTGGCCTGCTTAATCGAATTCTTGATCGCATTTTTGGTAATTTCGTTAAATGTAATTCTGCTGAAATTCTTCTCGCTTAACTTAAGCAGTTCGGCAAGATGCCATGAAATCGCCTCTCCCTCACGGTCAGGGTCGGTTGCGAGATATACTTTATCTGCCTTCTTTACTTCTTTCCTAAGTTCCGCAAGAAGATCTCCCTTTCCTCTGATGGTTATATATTTAGGCTCAAACCCATGCTCGACATCAATACCCATTGAACTCTTGGGAAGATCTCTCACATGACCGTTTGATGCAATAACTTCATATCCTGTACCCAGGAACTTTTTTATAGTCTTGGCTTTGGCAGGTGACTCCACAATTACAAGATTTTTTGCCATCCTTTTTGCCTCCTTTTGGTCTAAACGAGCATAGCATACACTTTTTCAGACCCAGTTGCAACCCTCTTTTTTCTGTTTTATGTATTTTTATGCATCATTTTCTGCCATACGCTCATAAACCGCGTCATAAAACGTATCTTTGCAAAAAGGTGTAAGATAAAACTTCGTCAGTACTTTCATACTGATATTGCGGCTTTTCTCGCTGCCTGCGCAAGCTGTTGCTTCCTCGGAAAGCTTCTTAATATAATAGTGCCATTTTCCCGCAAATTCCTCGCGTTTTAAACAGTCCGGAGTATCAAGCCATTTTGAAACTTTGACTTTTACGTCACATCTTGGGCACTCATGAATCTGAAGAATATATGAAAACGTATCATCATGATAATATCTTCCGAGCGGAAACAGCCTGCAAAAGCCGGGACGTATCGAGTGAATGCTGCATCGTCCTTCTTCATTCAGGAATGAACAGCCCTTGTCTTTATCGAGTTTAAGATTAGGCAGCACCAGACCGTCAACGACATTAAGTTCAACCAGTCCTTCGCCCATCAGTTTCTCAAAGCTCTTATTAAGTCCGTTTGTCAAAGTACAAACATCCCACGGATCGAGCTTTATTGTATCTGCCGAATCCCTGCAGCAGCTGTGGCAGCCTCTGCACCCGTTGTTGCCTACTCTCACAAGATCGTTGATTCCGTAAAGCTTTCCGTCGGTAATCTCTTCAAGACTTACATTTCTTTTCATAAATATATCTCTCTTTTATATCTGCATTTTGATTTTTATATCGGCCTTTTGATTTCTGTTTCATCATTGTGCCGTCCTTTGTTTTGACTTATATTTTCATTTTATATCTTAATGCCGTAATTATTTCAAGTGCAATCGTGAATATCGTCCTAATCCGACTTGCCTGCACAAGCCTTTAAGTTCCAGCACCGAAAGAAACGAAACAGCATCCGATACGCTTATTCCCGCTTTCAGCGCCAAATCGTCAATTCCCTTAGGTTCCAATCCCAAAATCTTATACAGCTTCTTCTCTCCCTGTGACAGTTCCTTTATTGCAGCCTTATCTTCTTTTGCATATTTCGAAGCCTTTTTATCAACCAGATATCCGTATCTTGGCGCAAGATCCTCGATAATATCTTCCGGCGCCGTAACCAGCACGGCCCCTTGACGTATTACCAGATTACATCCTATACTCAGCGCATCGTCGATTCTTCCGGGAACAGCAAATATTTCCCTGCCCTGTTCAAGCCCCATGGAAACCGTAATACTCGTTCCGCTCTGCTTTCTTGCTTCCACAACCAGTATTGCATCCGACAGCCCCGATATAATACGATTCCTTATGGGAAAGTTAAGAGGTATCGGTACTGTTTGCGGATAAAATTCCGAAATAATCCCGCCCTTTTTGCAAAGGATGTCATATATATCCCTGTTCCTGTCCGGATAACACACATCCGCCCCGCTACCCAAAACCGCGAACGTTCTTCCGCCTGCCGCTATTGCGCCGCGATGGGCATGACCGTCCACTCCCAGTGCCATTCCGCTGATAATATCTATTTCCACACCTGCGAGCTCGTAAGCAAACTTCCGGCTGACCTCCCTGCCGTAAGCTGAGCATGTCCTGCTGCCGACTATCGCAATCGAGGCACGCGAGTCTTCCGGCAAATCTCCGATATAATACAGTCCAAGCGGTGGTGAAGGTATATCAGACAATCTTTGCGGATAATGCTCATCATAGGCATGTACGAATTTAATATTTTTACCGGCAATCATTTCCATCTCTTTATCCGGATCTTTTCCGCAAAAAAAGGTACGCATTTCTCCCGCCAGTTTGCAGGGTACGGTACTGCTTGCCAGTATTTCTTCGTACCCGGCTTCGATTATTGCTTTGGGTGTCTCAAAGTATTCGATCAGGCGTTCAAACGAAACTTTTCCAAGTCCTGGTACTCCGCAAATCAGATTCATATATTTGTCTTCATAATTCATACTGCATTTTCACCTCCGGAAGCCGACGGACGATATCCGAGTGCTTCGGCCAGATGCCTGCAGCCTATGTTATCCGCCTCCTCCATATCCGCTATGGTCCTTGCTACTTTCAGTATCCGCTGGTATCCTCTGGCACTTAAATTCATTGTGCTGAAAGCCTGTTCCATCAAATCCTCCTCTTCTTTTCCCAGCCCGCAAAACTTTTTAATTGATGAGGCATTCAGCTGAGAATTGAATCTGATATCGGTCCCTTTGTAACGTTCTTCCTGAATTTTTCTGGCCCTCTCAACCCGTTCCCGGATTACTTCGGATGATTCATTCCTTATGTTCCCTTTAAGCGAAGCAAAATCAACCTCTTCGACGTTTACCGCCAAATCAATTCTGTCGAGAATCGGTTTGCTGATTTTATGTCTGTACCTGCTTATCATGCTTGCAGTGCAGCTGCATCGGTTCCTGTCCGGGTAAAAACCGCACGGGCAGTTGTTTGCGGACGCGACGAGCATAAACCCGGCAGGGTATGAATAGGATGCATTCAGTCTTGAAATATTTACCTTTCTGTCCTCCAGAGGCTGCCTGAGTGCCTCGATAACTTCGCGGTTAAACTCCGGCATCTCGTCAAGAAAAAGAACTCCGTTAACCGCAAGACTTACCTCTCCGGGGAGCGGGTACTGACCTCCTCCCACTATGGAATTTACCGTAGCTGTATGATGCGGATTTCTGAAGGGCCGTTTCGTTACAAGAAAATTATCACTGTCAAGTTTTCCGGCTACACTGTAAATCCTCGACAGTTCCATGCTTTCTTCAAACCGAAGCTTCGGCATTATTCCCGGAATTCTTTTTGCCAGCATTGTTTTACCGGCCCCCGGAGGTCCGGCAAGCAATATATTGTGCTGACCCGTCACAGCTATCTCAACCGCCCTGCGGGCCACACTCTGGCCCGCTATCTCCCCAAAGTCTTCACCTCCGTCAGCGCTGCCCTTCATAAACAATTCTTCGACGTCAACATGAACAGGCCGCATCTCTTCGCTTTCATATCCGTATAAGTACTCTGCCACCTCTTTTAACGACGAAGCCCCAATACAGTCTATTCCCGCGACTACAGCTCCTTCACCCGCATTCCCTCTCGGAATGATAACTTTTTTATATCCGGCATCTTTTGCCGCAATAACAATCGGCAAAATTCCCGGAACCGTTTTGATTTCTCCGTTAAGTCCCAACTCCCCCGCAAACAAAATATCCGACAATCTTTCGCAAGGAATCACTTCAGATGCGCAAAGCACAGCCAAAGCAATGGGCAGATCAAAACCTGTTCCGAATTTCCTTTTATCCGCAGGCGAAAGATTGACCGTAATTCGTTTCGGTTTCATTGCAAACCCTGAATTCCTGATTGCGGTACGAACTCTGTCCTTTGCTTCTTTAACCTCACTGGCAAGGAACCCAACCATATTAAACATAGGCAGACCGTCACTCACATCCGCCTCACATCTGATAATCTGCGCCTCAATGCCATATACGGCTGCGCATGAAACACTGCTGAACAATATAAATCCTCCAAAATCACTGCATGGAAAAAACGTGCGAAATGCACAAAGACACATGGCGATTGCCACAAAAAAGACTTTTTGCAATAAATCCTATATCCGAAGGATATCACAAAAAGTCTTATAAATCAATATTGTTTTTATATATTTTCTGACAATTAGAAAAATTATCTGTCGCGAACCAAAATTTTCTGAAGTTCTGCCATGAAAGTATCAACATCCTGGAATTCGCGGTAAACCGAAGCAAATCGAACATATGCAACCTGATCCAGTTTCTGCAGACGATCCATGATAAGCTCACCGATTATATAGCTCGGAACTTCCTTGGTATCCATGTTGAAGATTGTGTTTTCTATGTCATCGATTACGCGGGTAATCTTGTCAAGCGGTACCGAGCGTTTACGTACGGAGAGCATAATTCCCTTTTCAATCTTTGAACGATCGTAAGGCTCACGGGTGTTGTCCTTCTTAATAACAAATACCGGAATGGTCTCAACCTTCTCATAAGTCGTAAATCTTTTATTGCAGGCATCACACTGACGTCTTCTTCTGATTGAATCTCCGTCTTCAGCCGGTCTTGAATCAATTACTCTCGTATTTTCGTCACCACAATAAGGACACTTCATAATAATTCTCCGTTTCACGCCGACGGCTCATCGTGCCGCAGCCAAAATGCTTTAAAATGCAGGTTTTCTTGCAAAAAACACACAATATTAAGATGCATAAAAAATCCCCTACAATTAATAGTGTAAATAATTGTAGGGGTCAAGTCAAGGCAAAACCACAAAATCTAGTGAAATAACGCCGCACTATTTCGAAGAAAACATATACATTCCGATTCCTGCCGCAATAGTCAGATTCAAAGAATCGACAAACTCCGTCTGCGGAATAATAATACTGGTTCCGTAATCAAGAAATTCATCGGGCAGCCCCGTCGCTTCGTTACCGAAAACAAGACTGTAAAGCTCAGGTTTGGGGCAATCCGCAACCGTAAGCGGTTTCTCTCCGTTCAGCATGAAAGTAAAGACCCGACGTTTGCCGTCCGAATACGTTCCGCAATCAAATGCCTTCATATATTCCCCGAATGAAGAGAAAGAACTGTGTCTGATTCTGAAAACAGAACCCATACTGGCTCTGACCGTTTTTGGATTAAACACATCCGCTGCAGGCTCGATAATCGCCATATCGCAAATTCCAAAGCCGCATGCGGTTCTGACAATGGTTCCGAGATTTCCCATGTCCGAAGGGTTTACCAAAACCACATGTGGTCTTTCCGCATCAAGCATTTGCTCAAACTTCTTAAAGATTCCGACAACATAGACATTGCCTTTATCGGCAAGCTTTGCAATAAGCTTATTGTTCTCGGAAAGTTTTATACCTGCAGCTCTGCATTTGTTATCCAGCTTTTCCCGGTCAGTAAAGCTAGTATGCACCAGTACCTCAATTACGCATTCGGGCATTGCATCGATAAGCTCGAAGGTCGGAAATGCGCCAAGTGTATAGGAATATTCAAAATCTTTTTTGTAGCTTTTAATTTCCATTGTGTCTCCAATCACATAAAAAGGCCCTTTGACAAACACATTCGGGTCTGTCAAAGAGCCTTGTTTGTTAAAGATAATATATCATACCCAAACCTGACTTACAAGTTTGGCAGTAGGTATATTAAACGGGATAAGCCTTGTTCTCCTTATCAGCTGCAGCAACATCCACACCCTTCTGCTGTGCCTGGCGATACTTGAAGAAATCGGTAGCAACCTGAGGGAATAATGCATATGAAAGAACATCCTCATCCTGCTGGATCCACTCCTTGCACTCTTCCTTGAACTTGTCAAGCTGAGGAGCAATAAGGTCTGCGGGACGACAAGTGATAGGCTTTACATCGCCGATGCACTTCTTCTGAACTTCCTTGTCAAAAGGCTTGATGGTCTGACCGAACTCACCTGAAAGGATCTTCTTTGACTCCTTGGTAACCATCTTGTATCTCTCGCCCTGAAGAACGTTAAGAACAGCCTGAGTACCAACGATCTGTGATGAAGGTGTAACAAGCGGAGGCTCACCGAAGTCCTTACGAACTCTGGGGATTTCCTCAAGAACTGCCTGGAACTTATCCTCAGCTCCTGCTTCCTTAAGCTGTGAAACAAGGTTGGAAAGCATACCGCCGGGAACCTGATACATAAGAGTCTTGATGTTAACACCCATAACCTTGGGATTAAGAAGACCGCTCTTTAAGCACTCCTCACGATAAGGTGCGAAGTGATTTGCAATCTCCGAAAGAAGATTCTGATCAAGACCTGTATCGTAGGGAGTTCCCTTGAATGTCTCAACCATAACCTCTGTTGCGGGCTGTGAAGTACCCATAGCAAGAGGTGAAATAGCTGTATCAATAACATCACAACCTGCCTCAACAGCCTTCATATAGGTCATTGCAGCAACACCTGAGGTGTAGTGTGTATGTAACTGAATAGGAAGCTTTGAACCTGCCTTAAGAGCCTCAACAAGCTTTGTTGCCTCGTAAGGAACAAGAAGACCCGCCATATCCTTGATACAGATTGAATCTGCACCGAGCTCCTCGATCTGACGCGCTGTCTTCTCCCAGTACTCAAGTGTGTATGCATCACCAAGAGTATATGAAAGAGCGATCTGAGCATGTCCGCCTTCCTTCTTTGTAGCCTTTACAGCTGTTTCAAGGTTACGAAGGTCGTTAAGACAGTCGAAAATACGAACGATATCGATACCATTTGCTACTGACTTCTGAGCGAAATACTCAACAACGTCATCAGCATAGTGGTTGTAACCGAGGATGTTCTGTCCACGGAAAAGCATCTGAAGCTTTGTGTTCTTGAAGCCCTTCTTTAACTGACGAAGACGATCCCAAGGATCTTCCTTCAGGAAACGAAGGCATGAATCAAATGTTGCACCACCCCAGCACTCAACCGAATGATATCCGACCTGATCCATCTTGTCGATGATAGGAAGCATAAGTTCGGTAGGCATTCTGGTGGCAATAAGAGACTGATGAGCATCACGAAGGATGGTCTCAGTAATACCAACGGGCTTTTTTGTAATCTCAGCCATTTATATTTACCTCCAAGTAATAATTGTATAAGTTAATAATCGATTCTTTAAGCTACTCCGAAGATAGCCATGAATACACCGGCTGCAACCGCAGTACCGATAACACCTGCTACGTTAGGTCCCATAGCATGCATGAGAAGGAAGTTTGTAGGATCGTATTCCGAACCGACCTTCTGTGATACACGGGCTGCCATAGGAACCGCAGATACACCTGCCGAACCGATAAGAGGATTGATCTTGCCGTGAGTAAGCTTGCAAAGAAGCTTTCCGAGAAGAACACCACCGGCTGTACCGAATGCAAATGCAATAAGTCCAAGTGCAACAATCTTAAGTGTAGTAACCTTAAGGAATGCCTCAGCTGAAGTTGAAGCTCCGACTGAAGTACCAAGAAGAATAACTACGATGTACATAAGAGCGTTTGAAGAAGTCTCTGCAAGCTGTCTTGTAACACCGCACTCCTTGAAGAGGTTACCGAGCATCAGCATACCAACAAGGGGAGCTGTACTGGGAAGGATAAGTACTACTACTACTGTAATGATAACAGGGAAAAGGATTTTCTCAAGCTTTGTAACAGGACGAAGCTGCTGCATCTTGATTTTACGTTCCTTGTCTGTTGTAAGTGCCTTCATAATAGGGGGCTGAATGATGGGAACGAGTGACATATACGAGTAAGCTGCCACTGCGATAGGTCCCATAAGTTCGTTCTGTCCGAGCTTTCCTGCAAGGAAGATAGATGTAGGGCCGTCAGCACCACCGATAATTGAAATAGCTGCTGCTGCCTTTCCGTTGAAGCCGAGAAGAATAGCTCCAAGGTACGCAAGGAAAATACCGAGCTGAGCAGCTGCACCCATCAGGAAGCTGATAGGGTTAGCAATCAGGGGACCAAAGTCTGTAGAAGCACCTACTCCGAGGAAGATAAGTGAAGGCATGATTCCCCACTCATCAAGCAAGAAGAAGTATCTTAACAGACCTGTAGTTTCTGCTGTCTTACCGTTTGATAATACCTGGCCTGCCTCGTACATAATATCAGGATACATGTTAACGAGGAGCATACCAAAAGAAATCGGTACGAGCAGAAGAGGCTCAAAGTCTTTAGCAATCGCAAGATACAGAAATACGAACGCCACAAGAATCATGAGGAGATTTCCCCAGCTCAGTGAGAAGAACGCAGTCTGATGGAGCAGATTGCTAAGCGTGTTAGTAACATATTCCATAAGTTATTATTCCTCCAAATCAATAGGTAGGGTTTAGATTAGTTAAGAGTTGCAAGAACGTCTCCTGCCTCAACTGCTGCTCCGACTGATGTATCGATGCTTGCAATTGTTCCGTCCTCTGTAGCTACGATTTCGTTCTCCATCTTCATAGCCTCAAGTACGATGATAGCCTGTCCCTTCTTTACTGCATCGCCGGCCTTAGCCTTGATTCCGAGAATCTTACCGGGCATGGGAGCTGTAATCTTTACTGAACCTGCGCCTGCTGACTTAGCTGCTGCCTTGGGAGCTGCCTTAGGTGCTGCTGCCTTGGGAGCTGCTGCTGCTACGGGAGCTGCTGCTGCGCCGCTCTCTTCTACTGATACTTCATAAACGTTGCCGTTAACTGTAATTGTATAGTTCTTCATTTTAAATTCCTCCTAGAATTCTTATCTTCTGCGTCTGATGCTCTTTACAACCAGACCGTCTGCAGGTACGTATGCTGTTCCTGCCTCTGCCTCAAAAGCGTAAATTGCAGCGGTAATGACTGCAACGAGCTCTTCGTCGTCGCTTAACTCTTCTTCCTCAACTGCGGGTGCTGCTGCGGGAGCGGGAGTATCAACTACCTTGGGCGCTGCTTTTTTCTTTGCAATAGCTGTAAAAATCTTACCTTCGATGGCGATAAGAATTGAGATAAATGCAAGAGTAAGGAATACGATTCCAAGACCCATCACTGTATTTAATCCCGCTTCGCCCCAGGTAACAGTATCAGCGGCTACTGTGTCAAGAAAAGCCAAATTAAAAATATGCATAGTAACCTCCGTTTATTAAACTGTAAGGTGCTTCTTTAAGGGACGATCCTCATCCTTAAGGTAGAGCATCTCAAAAGCGTAAACAAGGTTCTTACGAGCTGCGTCAGCTTCGATGATAGAATCAACATAACCACGCTTAGCTGCTGCCTCAGCAGATAACTGAGCTGCTGCAACTGCCTTAGCATCGTTGTCCATGATCTGAGCTGCAAGCTCTGCTTCCATGGGACCAACCTGAGCGCCCTCGAGTGCGAATACCATATCTGCACCAAGTGCCTTAGAATTCATGAATGTATATGCTGAACCGATAGCCTTGCCTGTGATAAGGTTAACCTTGGCAACGGTAGCGTTTGCGAATGCTGCAGCAAGCTTTGAAAGAGCTGTTGTAAGCTTCTTCTCATTGCAGATGCAGGTATCGAATCCTGAAACGTTTGTAAGTGTGAGAACAGGGATATCAAATGCGTCACAGAAGTTAACGAAGTTGAATGCCTTTCTTGCGCCGTCGGCTGTTAATGCCTCACCGAACTTCTCAACTGTCTTGCCGTTCTCGTCAAGAACTGCCGAGCGGTTAGCTACAGCACCGATTGTCATGCCGTCAAGCTTGATGAAACCGGTTACCATCTCTTTAGCGAATGCCTTCTTAACCTCGAAGAAGAAGCCGTCATCAGAAACAGCTGCGAGAGCCTTAGCTGCATCAGCCATACAAGCTGCAAGCTCGGGTGTCTCACGGTTAAGATCGTCTGCACACTCTGAATCGGGAGCATCCTCCTGATTGCAAGCGGGGATAATAGATACAAGCTGTCTTACGGCATTGATTACATCCTCTTCTGTCTCTCCGACATAATCAACCGCACCTGCTTCAGCCTTGAAATCTGCGGAAGCGGTATCACACTTGTCAACGTTGTTGCCCTTTACTGAGTTGGGAGTATTAATGAAGAGCTTCCCGCTGTTCTTCTCAGCAAAAACAAAATCACACATAGAAGCCGAAACAGCAAGTCCGCCGCCACACTTACCGAATACTGCGGCAATCTGAGGAATAACACCTGATGCCATTGTCTGCTTTGCGATAATGGTTCCAAGTCCCTCAAGGGCATCCGTAGCCTCTTCAAGTCTAAGACCTGCACAATCGAACAGACCGATAACAGGTGCTCCAACCTTCATTGCGAAATCATAGATGTTTGCAATCTTCTTTGCATGCATCTCACCGATAGTTCCGTTCATTACTGAAGCATCCTGAGCGAATACGTATACAGGGCACTCATTGATTGTGCCGTATCCTGTGATAACGCCGTCAGAGGGAGCTTCCTTTGTCTGTAGATTAAAGTCGGTATTTCTCTTTGTAACAAGAGCGCCGATTTCTACAAAACTGTTGTCGTCAAGCAGAGTGCTGATTCTGTCTCTAGCTGACAGTTTGATGGAATTACTCATTATTTACCTCCATTGTATATATTTGTTTATGCCATCCCAAAAATATAGCATAAACCAATTTTCACCAAATAGCATTATACCTAGATAGAAAATAAAAAGCAACAAAATAATTGCGGCGTGCAATCCTTTTTGTTGCTTTTTACATATCTATTCAATATTACTTATATTTATTTGTAATATTTTACGGCCGACTCAAACATCCTGATATCGTAGTTGCCCGGAACATTCTTGTAAAGACCTGCTCCGATACGCTCCGAATGACCCATCTTACCGAATACACGACCGTCAGGAGAAGTGATACCCTCAATAGCGAACATTGAATCATTGGGATTGAAATGAACATCGCTTGTGGCGTTGCCGTCCATATCTACATACTGTGTCGCAATCTGTCCGTTCTTTGCAAGTTCGCGGATAAGCTCCTCGCTTGCAAGGAAGCGTCCCTCACCGTGTGAAATCGGAACATTGTAAATATCGCCGACATTTGTATTTGCAAGCCAGGGTGACTTGTTTGAAGCAACTCTGGTTCTTACGATTCTTGACTGATGACGTGCGATTGTGTTGAAGCTCAGTGTAGGGCAATTCTCGTCAGTATCGATAATCTTTCCGTAAGGAACAAGTCCGAGCTTAATAAGCGCCTGGAAACCGTTGCAGATACCGCACATAAGTCCGTCTCTGTTCTCAAGAAGGTCTGTTACGCCCTCCTTAACGGCTGCATTTCTGAAGAATGCGGTAATAAACTTTCCGCTGCCTTCGGGCTCATCTCCGCCCGAGAAGCCGCCGGGAATAAAAATCATCTGCGCGTCCTTAAGCTTTGTCGTAAAGTCCTCGATGCTTGCCGAAATTGCATCGCCGGTAAGGTTTCTGATAACAATGATTTCGGGATCCGCACCTGCGTCCGCAGCAGCCTTCGCACTATCGAACTCACAGTTGGTTCCGGGGAATGCAGGAATAAGAATCCTGGGTTTTGCAACCTTGATTGCAGGTGCAGAAATTCTTTCTGCCTCGCCGTTTGCATAAGAGAATGTCTCCATCTTCTGCTCGGTCGAAGGAATATTGCAGTTATATACGCTCTCGAGCTTGTCTTCGTAAGTCTTTAAGAGCTTATCAAGTGCAATCTCTAAGCCCTTATATGAAACCGCTTCTTTCTCTGTTGTCATACCGAGAAGCTCAACGGTTACATCCTCACCGTTCTCGCAGGTGAAGCTCTTCTTTACGCAGTTCTGGCAACGTCCTTCAACAAGCTCAACAATAAACGCACCGTAATCGTATCCGAAAATCTTCTCCTCGGCAACATCCTCGGCATATTCGAATCCGATTCCGTTACCGATGCTCATCTTAAGGATTGCTTCCGCAATACCTCCTACACAGGGAGTGTAAACCGCCTCGACCATATTCTTCTTAGCAAGTCCGTTTACAACCTCGAAGCACTTGATAAGCGACTTAGTATCAGGAAGTCCGTTCTTGCCGTATGCAGGTGCGATTCTTACAACCTTATGTCCCGCGCCCTTAAACTCGGGAGTAACGATATCGGAAGTCTTCTGTGTGGTAACGGCAAACGATACGAGTGTGGGAGGAACATCGAGCTTTTCGAATGAACCGCTCATTGAATCCTTTCCGCCGATAGCACCGATACCAAGCTCAAGCTGCGCCTCGAAAGCTCCGAGCAAAGCACTTAAAGGCTTGCCCCAACGCTTTGCATTGCGGCCGGGCTTCTCGAAATACTCCTGGAAAGTAAGGTAAACATCCTTAAATTCCGCACCTGCCGCAACAAGCTTTGCAACAGACTCAACTACCGCAAGATAAGCGCCCTTGAAGCAGTTCTTTTCGGTGATAAAAGGATTGTAGCCCCAACTCATAATCGAGCAGTCGTCAGTATGCTTTTTCTCAACCGGAATCTTCTGAACCATTGCCTGTGCGGGAGTAAGCTGATTCTTGCCGCCGAAAGGCATAATAACGGTTCCCGCACCGATGGTTGAATCAAAACGCTCTGCAAGACCACGCTTTGAACAGCAGTTAAGGTCATCCGCAAGAGCAATATACTTATCTGTAAATGAAGCATCAGCAGGAACATCCTCAACAGCCTTTACGACTGCATGAGCGTTCTCCTGTGTTGCACCTGCCATATCGGCTACTTCAATATCAATATGCTTCTCGGCTCCGTTTGAATTAAGGAAGTCACGACTGATATCGACAATCTTCTTTCCGTTCCAGTTCATAACAAGACGTTTCTCATCCTGAACCTTGGCAACGGGAATTGCCTGGAGATTCTCCGATGCCGCAATAGCAAGGAACGCATCAACATCCTTTGCCTCTACGACTACTGCCATTCTCTCCTGTGACTCGCTGATAGCAAGCTCGGTTCCGTCAAGGCCCTCATACTTACGGGGAACGGCATTAAGATCGATCACAAGTCCGTCGGCAAGCTCACCGATTGCAACAGATACACCGCCTGCACCGAAATCGTTGCATCTCTTAATCATGCGGCAGGCTTTGCCGTTTCTGAAAAGTCTCTGAAGCTTACGCTCCTCGGGAGCATTACCCTTCTGAACCTCGGCGCCGCAGGTTTCTACTGAATGGGCATTGTGAGCCTTTGATGATCCTGTGGCCCCGCCGATTCCGTCACGTCCGGTGCTTCCTCCCAGAAGAATAATAACATCGCCTGCAGCAGGAGTTTCGCGTCTCACGTTCTCGGCGGGAGTAGCTGCGATAACTGCACCGATCTCCATTCTCTTTGCGGCATAACCGGGATGATAAAGCTCATCAACGATACCGGTTGCAAGTCCGATCTGATTTCCGTATGATGAATAGCCCGCAGCGGCTGTTGTAACAAGTTTACGCTGAGGAAGCTTGCCGGGAATAGTCTCGGAAATAGGCTTTAAAGGATCTGCGGCACCGGTGACACGCATTGCGCCGTAAACATACGAACGTCCCGAAAGGGGATCGCGGATAGCTCCTCCGATACAGGTTGCCGCACCACCGAAGGGCTCGATTTCGGTAGGATGATTGTGTGTCTCGTTCTTGAATAAAAGAAGCCAGGGCTCACTTACTCCGTCAACCTCAACATCAATCTTTACCGTACATGCGTTGATTTCTTCCGACTCGTCAAGCTTGTCGAGCTTGCCCTCCCTGCGAAGTTCCTTAACTGCAAGTGTGGCAATATCCATAAGACATACGGGCTTTGTTCGTCCGAGTTCCTTACGAACCTCGATATAGTGATTGTATGCCTTTTCAATCTCGGGATCTTCGAACTTCACGCTGTCGATGATTGTTCCGAAGGTGGTATGACGGCAGTGGTCCGACCAGTAAGTATCGATCATACGAAGTTCGGTTATTGTAGGATTACGCTTTTCCTGTGCGAAATAATTTTTACAGAACTCAATGTCGTCTCCGTCCATAGCAAGGCCGAGGCTTGAAATCATTTCCTCCAGTTCTGCTCTGGTTTTTGTAATAAATCCGTCCAGAGTAGCTACACTCTCGGGAATGTCATACTCTGTTTCAAGAGTTGTGGGAAGCTCAAGAGATGCTTCTCTCGCCTCAACGGGGTTAATAACGTAGTTCTTAATCTCGGCAAGCTCACCCTCGGTGATATTGCCGTAAAGAACATATACTCTTGCAGACTTAACCAGGGGACGATCACCCTGAGAAATAATCTGAATACACTGAGCTGCGGAATCCGCACGCTGGTCAAACTGTCCGGGAAGATACTCAACAGCAAACACGGTTGCGCCGCTTACATCAGGCTCAGTGCTCACAAGATCAAGCTGCGGCTCCGAAAAAACAGTTTTTACCGCATAGTCGAAAGTCCGCCTGTCAATTCTTTCGGCATCATAGCGATTGAGAATTCTTACATTCTCAAGTGCCTTAATTCCAAGAAGAGTACGTGCGTCATTAAGGAGTGCCTTTGCCTCTCCGGCAAGCTCGCTCTTCTTTTCAACAAAAATTCTGTAAACCATGATAGTCTCCCTCATTGTTTAATTCTATTTATCTTCGGGCTCGCAGCCTGCAAGTCCGCTGTTACCTTTTAAGCCTTAAGAGCTCTTGCTCCGATATCATTTCGATAATATTCGTTATCAAAATGAACTCTGCCGACAAGTTTGTAAGCTTCGTCGACAGCAGTCTTTAAATCCGAAGCAACCGCGGTGCATCCAAGAACACGTCCGCCGGCATTTACGAGTTTTCCGTCGGCAATTTTGGCTCCCGCAACATAAATATTTTCCCATGCCTCTTTATCTGTGGTAATCTCATAGCCCTTCTCGTAGCTTAACGGATATCCCTTGGAAGCCATGATTACGCAGCATGCATGAGCATTCTCAAACTCGACCTTTGTATCCTTCAATCGTCCTTCGGTGGTAGCCTGCATAACCTCTAAAAGATCGCTCTTTAACAAAGGCAGAACAACCTGAGTTTCGGGATCGCCGAAACGACAGTTATACTCGATAACCTTCGGTCCGTCCTTTGTAATCATAAGTCCGAAATAAAGGCATCCCTTAAAAGTTCTTCCCTCAGCCTTCATCGCTTTGATTGTGGGAAGGAAAATCGTTTCCATACAGGTTTTTGCAACAGCATCGGTATAGTAAGGATTAGGAGCAACCGTTCCCATTCCTCCCGTATTAAGACCGGTGTCGTTGTCTCCGGCTCTTTTATGGTCCATGGAACTTACCATGGGAACAACCGTCTCACCATCGGTGAATGAAAGAACGCTTACTTCGGGACCTTCGAGGAATTCCTCAATAACAATCTGATCACCGCTTTTTCCGAACTGTTTATCCTGCATCATTGAAACAACGGCCTGCTTTGCTTCATCGCGGGTCATCGCAATAATAACACCCTTTCCGAGTGCAAGTCCGTCTGCTTTGATAACCGTGGGAATGGGAGCATCCTCAAGATATTTAAGTGCACTCTCCACCTCGGTAAACACCTCATAAGCAGCTGTGGGAATACCGTACTTCTTCATAAGGTTCTTTGAGAACACCTTGCTTCCCTCAATAATTGCAGCATCGGCACGAGGTCCGAAGCAGGGAATTCCGATTTCTTCAAGTCTGTCAACGCACCCTGCCACAAGCGGATCGTCAGGAGCTACAACAGCATAATCAATTGCATTTTCTTTTGCAAACTTAACTATTCCGTCAAGATCGGTTGCCGATATCGAAACACATTCCGCATCGGCCGCAATGCCTCCGTTTCCGGGAAGAGCATAAATTTTCTCAACTGTCTTGTTGAGCTTCAGTTTTTTGATAATTGCGTGCTCGCGGCCACCGCCGCCTACTACCATAAGCTTCATACTGGTTCTCCTTAGCCTTCGCATATATTGTTGTTAATACATTATTTACCGAGTAAGTCTGCACAGACCAGCTCTGCAGACTGAGGCAGTATAATCCATTCTGCCTGCTCCATAACTCGTCTTTGAAGTACTTCGGGAGTATCTCCTTCAAGTATTTCAACCGCCTTCTGTGCAATAATCTTTCCGCCGTCGGGTACTTCGTTTACAAAATGAACAGTAGCTCCTGTAACCTTTACACCGTACTCAAGAGCTGCTTCATGTACCTTAAGTCCGTAGAAGCCCTTTCCGCAGAAGGAAGGAATAAGTGCAGGGTGTACGTTAATAATTCTGTCGGGATACTTTGAAGTGAAGTCTCCGCTCAATATACTCATGAAACCTGCAAGAACAATGACTTCAATGCCTCTTGCACTGAGTTCCTTTTCAAGTCTTTCCTCAAAATCTTTCTGAGCCTCGGCATTATTGCCTGAAACAGCCTTGGCTTTTGTAACGGTAAGGCTCTCGATTCCGGCATTCCTTGCGCGCTCAAGTGCGTAAGCACCTTCTTTGTTGGACACAACAAGCACAATCTCGCCGCTTGTTATGATTCCTGATTTTTGTGCATCGATAAGTGCCTGAAGGTTTGTTCCTCCGCCCGAAACAAGCACTGCTATTTTGATTTTACGATCCGCCATATTTTTATAATCCTTATCTTTTAATGCATTATAAACGGGATACCTTTACCTTAAGGAAGGGCTCAGGTCCAAAAGGACCCCGCCCATCCGAAAAATCATTTATTCAAGAATAATTTTTGAGTCACCCTCGACAATCGTTCCGATGACATATGCGTCCTCGCCGTTTGCCTTAAGAACCTCAATCGCCTTGTCTGCAGTTTCTGCAGATACCACAATGCTCATACCGACACCCATATTGTAGGTGTTGAACATATCACGCTCGGGAATATTGCCCTTCTCCTGGAGAAGCTTAAAGATTGCGGGAGTCTTGATAGCAGACTTGTCAATCTTTGCGCAGAGTCCCGAAGGAATGGAACGGGGAATATTCTCATAGAATCCGCCGCCTGTAATGTGACTGATTCCCTTGACATCGGCTGCTTCGATTGCTGCAAGCACAGACTTTACATAAATTCTTGTAGGTACAAGAAGTGCCTCGCCGAGAGTGGTTCCGAGACACTCAACATATTCGTTAAGATCTGCGTTCTCCACATCAAATACCTTACGAACGAGTGAGTAACCGTTCGAATGGAAGCCGCTTGAAGCAAGTCCGATAACAACATCGCCTGCTTTCATTTTTGAATTGTCGATAACCTTTGACTTATCAACAATACCTACGCTGAATCCCGCAAGATCGTAATCATCGGCTGCCATGGTTCCCGGATGCTCGGCAGTCTCTCCGCCGATAAGTGCACAGCCTGCCTGAACACAGCCTTCCGCAACACCTGCAACAAGCTCTGCAACCTTCTCCGGCTCATTCTTTCCGATTGCGATATAGTCCAGGAAGAAAATAGGCTTTGCTCCGCAGCAGATAATATCATTTACACACATTGCCACACAGTCGATACCTACAGTATCCTGTTTCTTCATAATCTGTGCAATACGCTGCTTTGTTCCGACTCCGTCTGTTCCCGAAACAAGCAAAGGCTCACTCATTCCTTTGATATCGGGAGCAAAAAGTCCTCCGAAACCGCCTATATCCGATACTACACCGGGAATAAAGGTACGCTCTACATGCTTCTTCATAAGCTTTACGCCTTCATATCCGGCTTCAATATTTACACCGGCTGCAGCATATGATGCTGAATGTGAATTTTCCATAATCGTTTATCTCCGTTCTGTGCTCGGGCACATATTGTTGTTTAACCGTTGATAACATAATTGCTCAAATATATCCGGCCGTCACGCAGCCGTTTGTTTTAACCCGGTCTGCTCCGTAGTTGCTCTGCAATTATTCCTTGCCGGACCAGCAATAGGTACAAACCTTCGTCTTATCGATTCCGATTGCCTCGAACAATCCGTCAAGAGACTGATATTCAAGCGAGTCAAAGCCGAAGCTTTCACAAATTCTTCTGAGCATGCACTTACCGCGCTCAGTCGAAGCATCGGAATACTCCTCAATGTGCTTCTGTCCTTCCTCACCTTCAAGTTCGGAAATAACTCTTCTGGTAAGAAGGTCCATATCCGACTTTCCGCGGGAGAAGTTGAGATACTTGCATGAGTACATAAGAGGAGGACATGCAGAACGCATATGAACCTCTTTGGCACCCGACTCAAAAAGAAAATCCACAGTCTCTCGAAGCTGTGTTCCTCTTACGATCGAATCATCTACAAAGAGAAGCTTCTTGCCTTCGATAAGCTCAGGCACGGGAATCTGCTTCATCTTGGCAATCTTATTTCTGATTTCCTGATTCTCGGGCATGAATGAACGAGGCCAGGTGGGAGTATACTTTACGAAAGGACGTGCAAAGGTCTGATTGCTGCCCTGCGCATATCCGATTGCATGAGGGATACCTGAATCCGGAACACCCGCAACATAATCGACATCGGGGCGAACGCCTCTCTCCTCTTCGTTGCGTGCCATAATCTCACCGTTGCGGTAACGCATGATTTCTACGTTCACACCCTCATAGTTTGAATTGGGATATCCGTAATATGTCCAAAGGAAAGCACAGATTTTCATCTTGTCCGAAGGAGCTGAAATTGTCTCCCAGCCTTCGGGAGTAATACGAACTATCTCATGAGGTCCGAGCTCGTGCTCATTCTTGTATCCGAGCTTCTGATAAGCAAAAGATTCGAAGGATACACAATAACCGTCTTCGTCCTTTCCCATAAGTACGGGAAGACGTCCGAACTCATCTCTTGCGGCATAGATCTCACCCTTTTCGGTCATGATGATAAGAGTAAGCGAGCCCTTAATGAGATTCTGTGCGTGAAGAATACCTTCTTTGATGGAATCCTTCTCATTAATCATTGCTGCCACGAGTTCAGCAATGTTGACAGCTCCCGAGCTCATAGCCATAAACTGATGTCCCTGCTTCTCAAAGAAACGTGCGACAAGCTCCTCTGCGTTATTAATCTGTCCGATAACGGCAATTGCATAAACACCGAGCTTCGATCTTACAAGCAAAGGCTCCGGATCCGCATCACTGATGCATCCGATTGCGCAATTTCCCTTGAAGGTTTCAAGATCCTTCTCGAACTTTGTTCTGAACGGAGTGTTCTGAATCGAATGAATCTGACGTTTAAATCCGTTCTCTTCATTCCAGACAGCAATTCCGGCACTCTTGGTTCCAAGATGTGAATGGTAATCAACTCCGAAGAAAACATCCATTACTACGTCACGCTTTGATACTGCACCAAAGAAACCGCCCATGGTAATATCTCCTTTTTTGATATTAGAAATAAGATTATTGTTTATTATGTTTTGTTTGTTATGTTTTGTTTATTACGCTTTTGCTCATTGCGTTTTATTGATTGAACTGAGCTGCCACTGCCGCATCCTTATCGAGAACTTTCTTCGCATCCGCTGCACGCTTTGCATCGAGCTTCGCAGCAAGCGAAGCATCCTCAACCGCAATAATCTGAGCAGCAAGAAGCGCTGCATTTGCAGCTCCGTTGATTGCAACAGTTGCAACCGGGATACCTGTCGGCATCTGTACCGTCGACAAAAGTGCATCCATTCCGTCAAGATTGCTTGACTTGCAGGGAATTCCGATGACGGGGATGGTAGTATTTGCGGCGATTGCTCCGGCAAGATGTGCTGCCATTCCGGCTGCGGCAATAATTGCTCCGAATCCGTTTTCACGTGCTTTCACAGAAAAATCACGAGCTTCAACAGGTGTTCTGTGAGCCGAATAAATATGTACTTCAAATGGAATCTCAAGCTCCTTAAGTACATTGATACCTTTTTCGATAATCGGCAGATCGCTGTCGCTGCCCATAATAATTCCGACCTTCTTCACGTCAAACCTCCATTATTTAACCTGAGTCTTTTCCTTCTGAATAACGTCATGTGCGCCGCCCTCGACAATACTAGTTGCAGAAACAAGTGTAAGAACAGCCTTCTGCTGGAATTCAGGAATTGAAAGTGAACCGCAGTTGCACATTGTTGAGCGAACCTTACTTAAGCTCATTGCTACATTGTCTTTAAGTGAGCCGGCATAACGAACATATGAATCAACGCCTTCTTGAAAGCTGAGCTTCTTGTCGCCGCCCATATCGTAACGCTGCCAGTTGCGGGCTCTTGCAGAACCTTCACCCCAGTACTCCTTATAATAAGTTCCGCCAATGCTGACTTTGTTTGAAGGGCTCTCATCAAAACGTGCGAAATATCTTCCGAGCATTACGAAATCAGCTCCCATAGCAAGCGAAAGTGTGATGTGATGATCGTATACGATACCACCATCAGAACATACGGGAACATAAATACCGGTTTCTTCAAAGTATCTGTCACGCTCCTCGCAAACCTCAATAAGTGCAGTTGCCTGTCCGCGTCCGATACCCTTTGTCTCACGTGTGATACAGATAGAGCCGCCGCCGATACCTACCTTGATGAAATCGGCACCGCACTCTGCAAGGAATCTGAATCCTGCGGCATCAACAACGTTTCCTGCTCCAACCTTAACAGTATCTCCGTATTTCTCGCGAATCCATGCTATTGTTCTCTTCTGCCACTCCGAAAAGCCTTCGGAAGAGTCGATACAAAGAACATCTGCTCCGGCCTCAAGAAGTGCGGGAACACGCTCCTCATAGTCTCGGGTATTGATACCTGCACCTACAATGTAACGCTTATGAGCATCAAGCAATTCATTGGGGTTCTGCTTATGCGTATCATAGTCTTTACGGAATACAAAAGAGCAAAGCTTCTGATCGTCATCGATGATTGGAAGTGCATTAAGCTTATGAGCCCAAAGAATGTCATTCGCTTCCTTAAGAGTTGTGCCTTCCTTAGCCCATACGAGCTTCTCGAAAGGAGTCATAAATTCTGAAATCTTTACGTCTCTTTCCATACGGCTGATACGGTAATCACGGCTTGTAACGATTCCGACAAGCTTGCCTTCCTTGGTTCCGTCCTCTGTAATAGCAATGGTTGAATGTCCTGTTGCCTCTTTGAGACGAAGAACATCAGCAAGAGTATCATCAGGCTTTAAATTTGAATCGCTCTCAACAAAGCCGGCCTTATAAGCCTTTACTTTCTTTACCATAGCGGCCTCATCCTCAATAGTCTGTGAGCCATAAATAAAAGAAACACCGCCTTCAGTTGCTAAGGCTATTGCGAGCCTGTCACCGGAGACGGATTGCATAATGGCAGATACCATAGGAATATTCATAGTGATTGCAGACTGCTCTCCACGTCTGAACTTTACGAGAGGAGTCTTAAGAGATACATTTGCAGGGATGCACTCTGCAGAAGAGTAGCCGGGAATTAGCAGGTACTCATTAAATGTGTGCGAAGGTTCATTAATGATCTTAGCCATGTTTGTTTCCTCCATATAATGATTAAATACGTACGGGTGGTCACCATTGACCCCGAAAATAAAAGAATAGATTAATTATATGTGAGTACAAATTCTTTTGTCAATACAACACCATCCGTCGATATTAACAAAAAAACGGTGCGCATAATCCACACCGTTTGTTAATTTTTATTTTATCCAAAAATAGTCTGATAAATCAAAAATTATTGACATCAAATTCGCCCGAATCAACCTCGATATTCAGGGTATCAAATGCTTCGATAATATCATCTCTTCGATAGCCCTTCCTGTACATAAATGCAAAAAGTTTACGCTTGGCAGCATCATCAACAGATGTCTTTCCGTTGAGTTTTTTCCGGAGTGCATGTATAGCTGCATTCAGTTCCGGAGACAGTGCCGTTTCACTCTTTCCAAGAGCCTCCTCATATTCAAGCTGCTCCGCATGCTCTTGAGCATTTACCTCGAAAGCAGCGGCTATGTTCTCGCTTGACACGCCCTTCTGCATAAGCTTGTTTGTAATCTCGCGTCTGCTGAGTGATGAAGCATGCGAGCGAACATAATTCTGAGCAAAACGCTCGTCATCTATATAATGAAAACTTTTGACATACTCCACCGCTCTTTCGGCGATATCCTCGGAATAACCTGTCTGAATAAGCTTGCGTCGAAGCTCTGCCTCGGATTTATCGATACGCTCGAGTATCGACATAGCTTTCAAACTGGCTCGCTTGTACAGTTCTGCTTCGGACAACGGTTCCGCGTCCGAGGGTTCCTCCGCAGAATACCCACACCTCTTAGAATCAGATCTCGTCCTCGTCCTCATTGAATTCACCCGTCTCATCCTCTGCATCGATAGAAGGAGCTACACACAACTTCTCACGCACCTGTTCATCAATCTTCTCCATGATTGAAGGATTCGAAAGAAGCCAGGCCTTCGCATTCTCACGACCCTGTCCTATTTTCTCGCCGTCATATGCAAACCATGCACCTGACTTAATAATAATATTCTCGTTTACGGCAAGATCGAGAATATCGCCCTCTCTGGAAATACCCTTGCCGTACATAATATCAAATTCAGCCTCCTTGAAAGGAGGTGCAATCTTGTTTTTTACAACCTTGATACGGGTTCTGTTTCCTACAATCTCGCCGGCATTCTTGATAATATCAATCTTACGTACATCCATGCGGACAGAGGCATAGAACTTCAGCGCACGACCGCCTGTAGTGGTTTCGGGATTGCCGAACATAACGCCGACCTTTTCACGAAGCTGGTTAATGAAAATAACGATACAGTTGGTTCTGCTTACAACGGCAGTGAGCTTACGTAAAGCCTGTGACATAAGTCGAGCATGAAGACCTACATGTGAATCACCCATGTCACCTTCAATCTCAGCCTTGGGAACAAGTGCAGCTACAGAGTCGATAACGATAATATCCACAGCTCCCGAACGTACCATAGTCTCGGCGATTTCAAGTGCCTGTTCTCCGTTATCAGGCTGTGAAATATAAAGGTTGTCAATATCTACACCGATGTTCTTCGCATATACGGGATCAAGAGCATGCTCAGCATCAATAAAACCCGCAATACCGTTTCTCTTCTGAACTTCCGATACCATATGAAGTGCCACGGTTGTTTTACCGCTCGATTCAGGTCCGTATATTTCGATAATTCGTCCCTTGGGAACTCCGCCGAGTCCGAGTGCAATATCAAGACTGAGCGATCCAGTGGGAACAGTTTCTATATTCATATGAGAACTCTTGTCTCCGAGCTTCATAACAGAGCCTTTACCGTATGCCTTTTCAATCTGTGCAAGTGCAGACTCAAGGGCCTTCTGCTTGTTCTCATCAACTCCGTGGTTCTTCTCTTCTCGTGCCATAATGTGTACATCTCCTTAAGAAATTATCAGAACAGATGTTCTGATATAATATTAATATAAGCATGTTGTTTTGTCAACACATTTTTCGAACAATCGTTCTGTTTTTCCTCTGCTGATATTTTATCATCAAAGCAATTCACTCTTCTATGGTAATAGTAACGAATCGCTTTGACAAAAATATACATTTTCAACAAATCCGTCCGAATATCTTATTCCTGAGGAGTAATCTCCTCACTGACTTCCTCCGACACATCGCCTGCAACCTCCGTACCGTTGATATATGCATCAAACTCTGCCAGAGTCATAAGAATTCTTCTGGGTTTCGTACCTTCCTCGGGGCCTACAACTCCCTCATCGGCCAACTGATCCATTATTCGCGCTGCTCTGTTAAAGCCGATTTTGTAAATTCGCTGAAGCATTCCTATCGATGCCTTCTGCTTCTCGATAATAAATCGACCCGCAGCCTCGAAAAATTCATCATGTCCGTCTTCCTCGACAGCGGCACCTGCAGAGGAGGCTCCGGAATTTACGGAGGATTTTTGATCTGCCGCGGAATTCCTTTCGATGTGGCTGCTGACCGCATCGCTGTACTTAACTTCCTTGCACTTACTCTTTATAAATTCTACAACCGACGCTATCTCGCGATCGGAAACATAAGCACCCTGAAGTCTGACGGGTTTCGGATATCCCTGAGGTGAGAACAGCATATCACCCTTTCCGAGAAGTTTCTCGGCTCCGGCCTGATCGATTATGGTTCTCGAATCGACAATAGAGGATACAGAGAAGGCGATTCTTGAAGGAATATTTGCCTTAATGGTACCGGTAATAACATTTACCGAGGGACGCTGAGTTGCGAGAACAACATGAATTCCCGATGCGCGGGCGAGCTGTGTCAGTCGGCAGATCGCACCTTCAACCTCTTTCGAGTTAGCGGTCATCATCAGATCGTTCAACTCGTCTACGATAATAAGTATCTGGGGAAGTCTGTCGGGGCACTCGCCTTCATTGCCCTCCTCATAATATTTCTCTTCCATGAGGCGGTTGTAAGACTTCAGATTATTCACACCCGCATTCGCAAAACGCTCGTATCTGTCGTCCATCTCGGCAATGGCCCAGTTAAGTGCACCTGTCGCCTTTTTGACATCGGTAACGACCGGAACAAGCAGATGAGGAATACCGTTGTATCCGACAAGTTCCACTCGCTTGGGGTCGATCATAATCATCTTAACATCGGAAGGCTTTGCTTTATAAAGGATACTTAAAATAAGAGCATTGATGCATACCGATTTACCTGAGCCTGTAGCACCTGCTATCAGCATATGCGGCATGCCCGCAATATCAAAGCATATGGTTTTGCCGCCGATATCTTTTCCTACGGCAAAGTTAAGGCTCGAATGTGCATCTCTGAACTCGGGTGAATCGATAAGGTCTCTTAAAAGAACCGGTGAAGTCTTTGCATTGGGAACTTCAATTCCAACCGCAGCCTTTCCGGGAATAGGTGCTTCAATACGAATTTCCGCCGCTGCCAGTGCGAGTTTGATATCATCCGCAAGTGAAGTAATGGTCTTTACCTTTACACCCTGGTCCGGAAGAAGTTCATATCTGGTAACGGTAGGTCCGATTGTTGCATCGGTAACCTTAACTCCGACGCCGAAGCTTTCAAAGGTTCTCTGAAGCTTATCGACGGTTGCGTTCAGTTCATCCGTTCTGTCCTCACCTGAATTCGAAGGCTGTCCTTTGGTAAGCAAATCAATAGGCGGGAAAACATACTGAAGTTCGGCAAGTGCCTCCTTCTTTTCATTCTCCCTGCGCAGTTTTTCAAGCTGTTCGGGTGTTGTAAACGATGTTGCTCCGGAGCCGGTTCTTTCGTTCAGGGGTTCTGCCGGCTGCTCTTCCTGCCCGTTATCGCCGCTCTCCCTTTCAGACTCACGAAGAGCCTCCGCCCGCTTTTGTTCCTCTTCTTTTGCAAGCCGTGCCTTCCTTGCCTCTTCAGCCTTTGCAGCCTGGGCAGCCTGAAGCTCAGCGATTTCACGTTCCTCTTCAGCCTTAGCCTGTGCAAGCGCACGTTCCTGTTCCTCACGCCGCTTAGCCTCGATGGCTTCAATTTCCTGTTCACTGGGCTCATCAACCATATTTACACGAATCAGTCCCTGTCTTGAAATACCGGAACCGTTTAATACTTCGGGAGAAAGTCCTTCAGAGCCTTTTCCCGCAAACTTGCGGTTAAGTTCCGCCTCCACTACATCGTCAATGCTGTCATATACGTCATCATTGTATTGCTCGTCCCCGTCAGCCTCCTGCTTTATCGGAACAGCCTTTGTCTCGTTCCCGGAAGTAACACCGTAATCTTTAATCATTTCCTGATATTCGGGTGTATCTCCGATTCTGTCCATCTCAAGCCCCATACCCTGACGCATGAGTGAATCCATAAAGCTGCCATGCTTCTTTTTCTTGCGAGGCATGTACTCTTCATCGAAGATTTCACTGTCAAATTCATCGTTTTCTGATTTCGAATTGCTGTCCGGATCGATACCGCGAGCCTGCCTTTCCTGCTTTCGACGGACATGCTCGTTTCTTTCGCGCAGTTCGGGAACCTCATCCTCGTACTCATCCTGATATCTTTGACGTTCTTCCTCATAAAGGCGCTCACGTTCGCGTCTCTCTTCGGCATTGGCAATTCTCTGCTTGGCAAAGTTGGTAAACAAAGCTTTTCCGACTATGAGAAGGAAGAATATAATTACTGCGGCAACCATAATAAGTGCAGCAGCAACATTACCCATATAAGGGCAAAGCAATCTGCATATCAGACCTCCGAAGATTCCGCCGTAGGTCTTGTTCGCACCGGCGAAGCCTGGCACCGAATTTGTATAATAATCACCGAGCCTGATTGCCTCGTTGAATCCTCCCGCAGCAAGCTGAATCAGAGCTGAAATAAACATCATCATAATAAAAAAGAATGCTATCTTCAGCCCTATCGAGCGATGGTGCTTATTGGCTATCGCAAAGATAGCGACAAACATCATCGCAAACGGGAAAACATATCCGAACGTTCCCATCAGTCCGAACACAATTCCGTTGATTACATTACCGAAACTTCCGCAGATATTAAAATAACTCAGAACAAGAAGTGCTCCCAAAAGGACAATTAAAATCGTAACTATCTCGTCCTTGAGCGAATCGTCTTTTTCATATGACATCTTAAGCCGCCCGTTATCATA
>JAZLGZ010000087.1:0-57601 GCA_045616585.1 Lachnospiraceae bacterium | reverse complement strand
GGCAGACGTTCGTGCTCTTGCAGAAGAACTTCCCCGCGGCTCGTTTGAATTCGGACGCGCACTTAAGAGTTCTGACATTGCTTTTATCTGCGAGTGCAAAAAGGCCTCTCCTTCAAAGGGACTCATTGCTCCAGATTTTCCTTATTTGGAAATCGCAAAGGAATATGAGGAAGCCGGTGCAAACTGCATTTCGGTTCTCACTGAGCCGAAGTGGTTTTTGGGTTCTGATGCATATTTGAAAGAAATAACATCAACTGTGAAAACACCCTGCATACGTAAGGATTTTACCGTTGATGAATATATGATTTACGAGGCTAAGGTTCTCGGCGCAAAAGCGGTTCTTCTTATTTGCGCAATTCTTACCGAAGAGCAGGTAAGGGACTATATAAAAGTTGCCGACAGCCTTGGTATTTCTCATATTGTTGAAGCTCATGACGAGAAGGAAATTGTATCTGCGGTCAATTCAGGTGCCAGAGTAATAGGAGTAAACAACAGAAATCTTAAAGATTTCAGCGTTGATACCGCAAACAGCAAAAGACTCCGTACACTGGTTCCAGAGGGAATCGTTTTTGTTTCGGAAAGCGGAGTAAAAGGCCGTGAGGATATACTTGCGGTTGAGGAGATGGGAGCAGATGCGGTTCTTATCGGAGAGACTCTTATGAGATCCGAGAACAAAAGAGTTAAGCTTAATGAACTTAAGGGTATATCAAATGTCAAGCTTTGTGGTATGATGTGTGAGGAGGATATACAAACCTTGAACAGGCTTAAGCCTGAATTTACCGGTTTTGTTTTCTGGCCCAAGAGTTCGAGATGCATCTCAAAAGAGACAGCTGCTTTATTTAAAAGCCGGTTAAGTCCCTATATTAAAGTTGCGGGAGTTTTTGTCGATGAAACGGCCGAAAAGGTTGCCGAACTCCTAAATGAAGGAATAATAGATATGGCACAGCTTCACGGAAGCGAGGACGAGCAATATTTCAAAGAACTCAGATCCATGGTTAATAAGCCTTTCAAAATCATTAAGTCTTTCAGAGCCGACAGGCCCGAAGAGCTTGAAGCGGCAAAATCAAGCAGTGCCGAGATGATTATATTCGATCCCGGAAAGGGCAACGGTATTTCGTTTGCATGGGAAATCCTCAAGGACTTTGACAGACCTTATTTCCTGGCAGGCGGACTTAATCCGGAGAATGCCGGCGAGGCGGTTAAGCTTCTGCATCCGTTTGCACTTGATGTAAGCTCGGGAATCGAAACCGATAAGAAAAAAGATAAAAATAAGATGGAAGCCTTTGTTAAGGCAGTAAGAGGATGACTATGACAAATCAAAACGGACGCTTTGGTATTCACGGTGGACAGTATATTCCCGAAACACTGATGAATGCGGTTATTGAGCTCGAGGAAGCTTATAATCACTACAAGAACGATCCTGAATTCAACAGGGAACTGAGCGAACTGCTCAATGAGTATGCCGGAAGACCCTCAAGACTTTATTATGCGAAGAAGATGACGGAAGACTTGGGCGGTGCGAAAATTTATCTTAAAAGAGAAGATTTGAACCATACAGGTGCTCATAAAATCAACAATGTTCTGGGACAGGCCTTACTTGCAAAGAAGATGGGCAAGACAAGACTTATAGCTGAGACCGGTGCGGGACAGCACGGAGTTGCCACTGCTACCGCTGCAGCCCTTTTGGGAATGGAGTGCGTAGTATTTATGGGCGAGGAGGATACAAAGCGCCAGGCACTCAACGTATACAGAATGAGACTTTTAGGATCAGAGGTAATTCCGGTTACCACAGGTACCGCAACTCTTAAAGATGCCGTATCCGAAGCGATGAGAGAGTGGACCTCAAGAATTGCAGATACACATTATTGTCTCGGTTCCGTTATGGGACCTCATCCTTTCCCTACCATTGTTCGTGATTTCCAGGCAGTTATTTCGAAAGAAATCAAAGAACAGATTCTTGAGAAAGAGGGACGTCTTCCCGATGCGGTTATTGCCTGTGTAGGCGGAGGATCGAATGCAATCGGAACTTTCTATAATTTTATAGAAGATAAGGATGTTCAGCTTATCGGATGTGAAGCGGCAGGACGCGGTATAGACACTTTCGAAACCGCTGCAACCGTCAATACCGGACGTGTAGGCATATTCCACGGAATGAAGTCGTATTTCTGCCAGGACAAATACGGACAGATTGCTCCCGTGTATTCCATTTCTGCAGGCCTTGATTATCCCGGTGTCGGTCCCGAGCATGCATATCTGTATGATATAGGCCGTGCACAGTATGTTCCGGTTACGGATGATGAAGCCGTAGAGGCTTTTGAATATCTCGCAAAGACAGAAGGCATTATCCCTGCGATTGAGTCTGCACATGCGGTAGCTTATGCGAAAAAGCTTGCTCCGACTATGGGCAAAGACAAGATTATCGTTATTACGGTTTCGGGACGAGGCGACAAGGACTGTGCTGCAATTGCCCGTTACAGAGGGGAGGATATCAGTGAGTAATTTAGCAAAAGCATTTGAAAACGGAAAGGCATTTATTGCCTTTATCACATGTGGAGATCCGGACCTTGAGACTACAAAGGCAAGTATTATCGAAATGGTAAATAACGGAGCTGATCTGATTGAACTTGGAATTCCTTTCTCCGATCCCACCGCGGAAGGCCCTGTGATTCAGGGGGCTAATCTGCGTGCCCTTGAAGGCGGAGTTACCACCGATAAGATTTTTGATTTTGTACGTGATCTTAGAAAGACAGTCAGTGTACCGATGGTATTTATGACTTATGCAAATGTTGTATTCTCGTATGATGCGGAGAAGTTTATCTCTGCCTGCAGCGAAATCGGAATCGACGGACTGATTCTTCCGGATATTCCTTTCGAAGAGAAAGAAGAGTTTGAAGGAATCTGCGATAAGTATGATATCAATCTCGTTTCAATGATTGCACCTACCTCCGAAAACAGAATCGCGATGATTTCCAAGGAGGCCAAGGGCTTCATTTATGTTGTTTCCAGTCTCGGTGTTACGGGTACCAGAAGTGAAATCAATACCGACCTTGCTTCGATGGTGAAGCTTATCAGAGAGAATACAGATACACCCTGTGCGATAGGTTTCGGTATTTCCACTCCCGAGCAGGCCGCGAAAATGGCAGGAATCTCGGACGGAGCAATAGTAGGTTCGGCTATTATTAAGATTCTTGATAAATACGGTAAAGAAGCTCCTAAGTATATCGGTGAATATGTTAAATCAATGAAAGATGCCATCCGCTGAAAAGCGAATGGCATTTTTTATAAGTGCTTATTCGGTTGCAATGAATCGGTTCGGCGATTATCCGATATGAGGCATATCACAGTCACATGCGGGTGCATCTGCAATTCCGTCGCCGTCAAGGTCGACATGATCACGTAAGCCCATCATCTCACTGCTTCCTACGCGTTTTGCAAGTCTTTCCTTTTCCACAAGTCTGCTGATGAGTTCCTTGACCTGATTGGGGCGTTTAATGTTCTTAAGTGTAATAATCGGAAGTGTCTTGTCGTTCGACTTGATTACAACAGTTCCGGTGCCTGTAAGGCGCTGTCCGAAGGATCTGTTGAGTGAAAGATCGAGAACGCGGTAAAGTTTAACTTCCTCTTCCTTGATGTCGAAGAAACCTGTAACCAGAAGAAATTTTTCTTTGGTAAGTCTGTAGCGCTCAAAGCTCCAGGGTAGTCCCAACGCATTGCGGCGTCTGTCTTTCCATACTATAACTTTGTTTCCGCTGTCATTCTCTGTGTTCTCTTCGATTGCAGCAAGAGAATCCTTATGCTTTCTGAGCTTGTGAATAAAGTTCAGCAGTGCAAATAAAAGAATAAGGACGATAATCAGGCATAAATAGTAAAATACGCGCTGCCCCGAAGAGCCTGACTGTCCGCTCAGAACCGAAAAGAAATTTTTGATAAAATCCATATCTTTTCCAACCTCCCTACTGATTGATTCTGCTCACATTATATCACTATGTTCAACAATTGTGTACATTCTATTTCACAAAAATAGTGTTTTGTAAGTCGGCTTTGGCAGAGAATAAATAGCTATTAATCGGTAGTCAAAGGCAGTATTTTACGTTTATTTGATACTCGGATGTGTTATAATGGCAGCACGAAACAAAATTTATAACAATAAATGCGTTTGGGTGTACTTCAATGCGCATTTTCAGATGGGGGAAATATGGCAGAAAACAATTATTTATCTATGGATGTTTCGCTGAAGGACGTATATAAGGATGCGTTTCTCCTCGGCGCGGCATGTGAGCATGTTAATGAGCGCAATAAAAACAACGAAATCGGTAATCCCGACAAGGAAGCACTGATTAAAAAGCATTTCGACAGTATTACTTTTGCAAACGAATTGAAGCCTCTGTATAATATGGGCTTTGCTTCGGAAAAGGCGACAGAAGAGTATCTTCCTTTTGTTATCAATCCTGCGGCCAAGAAACTGCTGGATTGGGCCAAGGAAAACGGGCTTAAGGTAAGAGGACACGTAATGGTTTGGCACAGCCAGTGCGCCAAGGAAGCGTTTTGTAAGAATTACGAGCCCGTTACATTTCCGACCGATCCCGAGATTTTGAAGGAACGTCCGATGATGAAGCATTTTGAGAAGTTGAATCCGGTATGCTTTGTGAGCAGGGAAACTATGCTTAAAAGACTTCAGAGCTATATTTATTCATTGCTTGAGTATATGTATGAGAACGGTTATGCGGATATGGTTTATGCCTGGGATGTCGTAAATGAGGCCATTGAACTGGAAGACAAAACCGAAACGGGACTTCGCAACAGCTACTGGTATCAGGTTATCGGAGATGATTTTATTTACTGGTCATTTAAGTTTGCACATGATGCGGTTGAGGAGCTTTCGGTGAAGTACGAAAGTCGTTACGGAATCGTTAAACCGGCACTTTTCTACAATGACTACAACGAAATGGATCCCGATAAGAAGGCCGCAATTATCGGTGCACTTACACGTGAAGGTCACGGACATGGCAGCATTGTAGGCGAAAAGCTTATCGACGGCATCGGAATGCAGGGACATATAAGTGATAATAATGATATAGACAGTATTATTACCGCACTTAAGGATTATGCAAAATATGCAAATCAGATTCACATTACCGAACTTGATGTAAAGTGTACCTGCACCAATATAAATGCAGAGTATTATCAGGCTGTTTTCTATAAGAATCTGTTTGAGGCATTGCTTAAGGCAAAAGAAGAGGGAGCAAATCTTACCTGTGTAACTCTTTGGGGACTTACGGATGATAATTCCTGGATCAGAGGTGCGGATCCGCTGCTCTTTAAAGGTGATTTATCCGAGAAGAAGTCTTTCGAGGCTTTGGTATATGCCAAGAACGGCGGCGATCTTGGGGAACCCGAACCGGTTTGCTTCGATCTTTCGGACAGATATATCGGCTTTAATTTCGATACTGACGAACTTCCAAAGCCTGAGGATATCGGTTTCAAGATGATCGGTTTCGGACAGCTTGAGATTCAGGACCGCATTGTTCATAGCGGAAAGTATGCACTTGCGAACGAAAAGCGTTTCGGAAGCTGGAGCTTTATCGGTATTAATATTTCAGACTTTGTAGGTCAGACGATTGATGTCGATTTATGGGTAAAGAGCCCTGCGAAGGCAGTTTCGTTAAAATCGGATGCCAGCGGCAGGGACGGAGCAATATTTACTGCGGATACTTCGGACGGAGAATGGAAGAACATTAAGGTGCGCTATAAGGTTCCCGGAGATGTTCATTCAATGTTCCTAAGATTTGAGACTATCGAAGAAATTCCGGATGTATTCAGTCCCGTATATCTGGATGACATTTCGATTAAGCTTGTCGGTCTCGAGGAGAGCTTTGAGGAGGAGAAGCACATTGCTGCTATTCGCGGTGCCGGACACCTTCCTTTTATTTATACAACAGCGGATGAGTCGCATACTGAAAACGGCAAATCGCTTTGCGTTACCCGCCATGAGAAGGATGCAACGGTTAAGTTTGATATTTCTTCTTACATCGGTCACAATATAAAGGCTAAGCTCTATGTTAAAACCACAGATGAAGAGATCAGAATAGGTCTTGATGCTCCTTCACCTGTTGAATGGGGCAGATTTGTTTCATCAAAGGTAGGATGGACTGAAATCGAAGTTGGAGCTTCCATATCCGAAAACCTTACAAGCGCGCAGTTTTATGTTGAAACAGAAGGCAGCTCGGATATGTTTATAGATGATATTCTTGTGACTTTGGCAGATTGATTCTGCTGCGACGTGAAAAAGTAAACTCCTCTGCAGGCGGTGCACTGCGGAGGAGTTTTTGTTTACTTCGGAAGATGTTTTTTGTTTAATGATATTTTGCCGGCGATTAATCAGAAGCCCAAAGCATCGTCGATGAGGATTACATGGATTCTGTCTGTATGTCGGGACATCCTGGTGATAAGGAATTGACAGCAGATAGAGTCGGGAGACTTACAGTCCATGCATTTGCCTGTGCTTACACAGGGCGTTTTCGTGTGAAGCCTTGTAGCGTTGATGGGAGCGGCTTCGTTTCTTGCTCGTTTCATGGCTGAGTCGATATCGGGACATACCTTGTTCATACCCACTATCATTATTACTTTCTTGGGACCGTAAGAGATAGCTGATACACGATTTGCATTGCCGTCTATGTTTACTAAAATTCCGTCGTATGTAACGGCATTGCTGCTTGTAAGATAAATATCTGCCGAGTAGGAATCGAGTTCTGCCTGACGCTTGTCCGCAGCGCCTTCACGGTCGATATAATTGTATTCGCCGGTCTTTACAGCTTCAAGGAGTCCTATTTCTGCTACCGAGGCGGAACCACCCTTGGCTATTTTACTGCCTGCGGGAATCAACGAGAGTGCGAGTTTCAACGCTTCCTCTTTGTTCTTGGCATAATAGCCTTTCATGTTTCTTGATTCAAGGCCTGCTATAACTGCCTTGGAAAGATTATCGTTTCTTAATGATCTTGATTCACTCATAATACCCTCCAAAATATTCTTTTTTATAATTATATATAATTTGCCTGCTGCATACAATAATGCCTGAAAATAATGATGGAGATAATCAGTATACAGATAAACTGAGAATTAACAGTTCTTAAACTGATGCTGTTTGCTGATATACGGACATGATATGCTGAATCATGATTATAATTCTTGCAAAAAACGAAAACCAGGAGTATAATTAACATAATCGACAAGTTGATGTAGAAATGTATGAATAATTAAAACATATTTGTGGGTTGGCAGAATTTTAATCGGAGGTATCGTATGAGTTTACAGGAAAGACAGATGTATGAGAAGAATGTAAAAGCGATGAAGATTGGCATAGGGATGCTGATATTCGGCTGCATTTTGTGTGCACTCGGATTTGCAAACGGTATTAAGCCGGATCTTCTTTCGGTTTCGAGAGTAGTAGTGTTCCCGATTCTTGCTGTTGTTTTTTGGATTCTTTTCGGCAAATACAAATATGACAAGAACTTTATTAAGGTAAGTACAATTCTTCTTGTTGTAGGATATCTTGACATCGTATTGATGACCAAGAACTCATATATGTATGCGTTTGTTTATCTTATTCTCATTTATATCATGATTTTCATGAACAGGGAATACACATTAAAGTGGATGTTTGCACTTATAGTTATCAGTATCGTCGTATGCGTCCGCTTTATGATTGAACTTCCCGAAGAGCAGTCTATTGCACTTATTCAGACCGTTTTTTCTATTTTTGCAACGGTTATGATGTACAATATTGTTGCAATTTCGGACAGACATGGCAGCGAGACCTTAAAGGAAATCGAAGAACAGTCGGTCAAGGAAGCAGAGGTCGGAAAGAAGATAGTTTCTCTTTCTGAAGAACTTGCGAATCAGTTTGATGTTGCAAAAGAAACTGCGGAAGAGATGACTCTTGATATGAATTCAAGCAATTCTTCGGTATCGGAGATTTCGGAGAGTGTTAAAGTTACAGCAGAGTCTATTGAACAGCAGACACAGCTTACGGCGGATATTCAGAAAAACCTTGAAAATACTGAGAAAGATACCCGGAAGATGGAGGAAGCTGTCAATGAGTCTTCAGAGGCTGTAAAGGCCGGCAAGAATGCTATGGAGCTTCTCGCAAAGCAGGCAGAACTTACCGGCGAGCTCAACAGAAAGAGTCAGGAGACAACTGAGGAACTCGGAACCCGTATCCACGACGTCGAGGAGATTACCGGTGAGATTCTTAATATTTCGAGTCAGACCAACCTTCTTGCTTTAAATGCATCCATCGAGGCTGCAAGAGCAGGTGAGGCCGGAAAGGGATTTGCGGTTGTTGCGGAGCAGATTAGAAAACTTTCGGAGCAGACTAAGGATTCGGTCAACAGAATTACAGATATTATTAACAGACTGGTCGATAATTCAAATGAAGCTTCCGAGAACATGAGTAAGTCTATCGAAGCTGCTGAAGAGCAGAACAGAATGGTAAACACTGCTATTGAGAATATCGAGGAAATTGCAGATAAGAATGTTACTCTTGTAAAACTTATGAAGGCGATCTCGTCAGAGATTGAAGAAATAGTCAAGTCTAACAATGAGATTACCGACAGCATTTCAAATCTCTCAGCTATGAGTGAGGAGGTTGCGGCATCCTCTGAGACCAGCAAGTCCGTGATGGATAAGAGCATGGATTCGGTCGAGAAACTGAATAATCTGCTTAATGATATCTACAGTATTTCTCAGGAAATGGCAGCCTTATCCAAATAATTCGGTTCGAATAATCAGAATATCTTAAGATTGTGAACGCCCCTGTTTTTGCAGGGGCGTTCTTGAATTATATGACAAATCTGCTATACTGTATTTTGGCATATAAGGTGTAAATGATAATGGGAATTTTGTTGTTCGAAGCACGCTTTTGTATGACCGAAAGATACGATATCAGAATTTTAATCAATAGGAGTTTAGTATGGCAAATAGAGAAGTATTCTGGCATTTACCCGGTTTTTTCAGCAACTTTTATCTTAATCAGGCGGTTATTAAGCTTATGAGCAGCCGTCCCGAAGCTTTCAGGGAAGGGTATAAGGTCGGAAGTTGTTACGGAACGTTTCCCGGAGCAATCTGGAACGGAGGAAGAACGGTTCTGGGCATAAGTGAGAAAAGCACCATGGAGAAAATAATCGAAACTTACAATAATCTCGGAGTTCCGGTCAGATTTACCTGGACCAATTCCTGCCTTGAGAAGGAACATGTCTATGATACATACTGCAACCTTATTATGAAGCTTGCCGACAACGGCAGGAATCAGGTATTGGTTAATTCACAGATTCTTGAAGAATATTTAAGGGAAAAATATCCGAATTTTGAATATATCTCATCTACAACAAAAAGAATCAAGGATGCGGATGTTCTGGAAAAGGAATTCGAGAAAAACTACAGAATGGTTGTTCTTGATTATGATATGAATCATAGCGAAGAAATTCTTCAAAGATTTCAGCCTTTCGCAGACAGAGTTGAGATACTTGTGGATGAAATATGTTTCCCCAATTGCCCCAAAAGAGCGGATCACTATAAGTCGGAGTCGCTGCTTCAGCTGAATTTTGACCGGGGAGAGTGCTTCGACTGTCCGAATACCAAAACACGTCCTGCATTCAGTGAGTGCATGAAGAGACCTTCTTTTATCTCCGGTGATGAGATCGATGCGTATATCGAGAAGGGCTATGTAAACTTTAAACTTGTAGGCAGGGGCCTGCCTTTTGATATGATTAAGGAATCGTATTTATACTATCTTGTTAAAGACGAATACCGTGACTTAATTTCTAAAAAGATAGATGAAATTCTTGCTAAAGCCTTGGGAACACGCAGATAAGAAGATTATTAAATAGAGGTTTAATTTTTATGTTTGCTATTTTAAAGAAGTTTAAGCGCCTTTTGAATCAAAGACAGAAGAGCAGAATTTTTATTCTTTTCCTTATTACTCTCATCGGTACTTTCTTGGAAATACTCGGTGTATCTCTGATGATTCCGATGATATCCGCCATTATGAAGCCAGATATCATTGAAACCAATAAGGCAATAGCCTGGATATGTAATTTCTTGGATCTGCATTCCTTCAGAACCTTTGTCATTGTGTGTATTTTTGCACTGATTGCCGTGTTTGTGGTTAAGGATATATTCCTGATTCTCCTTTATTATGCTCAGGCAAGATTTGTCTGCAATAATCGCTTTGCGACACAGCAGAGGCTTTTGCATGCGTTTTTGAATCGTCCTTATGAGTATTATCTCAATGCATCTACCGGAGAGATTATGCGTGTAATACAGGGCGATGCAAGCCAGGTTTACAGTCTGTTGACCACCTTGCTGTTTATGGCGTCCGAGGCAATAGTTTCGTTCGCTGTTATTGTTACGATTTTTGTCATAGACTGGCAGATGACTACTTTTGTGGCAGTGATGATGCTGCTTATTATGCTTGCGATTACGAAGGTAGTTAAGCCTATTATGGCGCGCGAAGGCGTAAAACTTCAGAAGAACAGTGCCGAGTGTAATAAATGGCTTATTCAGGCTGTTAACGGCATTAAGGAAGTTAAAGTTGCCCGCAGAGAGAAATTCTTTGAAACAAACTATAAAGAAGCCGGTGATAAGGTCATCCATTCAGAGAAGGTTAATACGGTTGCGAACAATATTCCCAGATTACTTATTGAAATGGTTTCGGTTTGTTCGATGCTTGCGCTTATTGCGATACAGATTTTCTTCGGACGCGAGATTGAAACACTGGTTCCTACCCTTGGTGCATTCGCCATGGCTGCCGTAAAGCTTATGCCCAGTGCGAACCGAATCGTAGGCGCCGTAAATGCAATTGTTTACAATACTCCCGCACTTGATAAGCTTATCGAACATCTTGATGTGCTTGACGAACTTGAAAGAAACGGAGGAAGTTTTGATGACAGAGTAAAGAATGATGTGGATCTTGCAATCGATGAAAAGGTTATCCTCGACAAGATCACATATCATTATCCGAATACCGAAACCAACGTACTTGAGGATGCCACCATGGAGATACCGGTAGGTACTTCGGTAGGTGTAGTCGGAGTTTCGGGGGCCGGAAAAACTACTGCTGTCGATATTATGCTTGGACTTCTGACTCCGCAGGCAGGCCACGTTATGGTTGATGATGTTGATATCATGAATGACTACAGCGGCTGGCTTTCCCGTATCGGCTATATTCCCCAGATGATATTCATGATGGATGATTCGATTAAGTGCAATATCGCTTTCGGTATGAAGGCTGACGATGTCGACGAAGAACAGGTTTGGAGGTGCCTTGAAGAAGCTCAGCTGGCTGATTTTGTACGTACACTTCCCGATGGAATCGATACCATGATCGGTGAACGCGGTGTTCGTCTTTCCGGTGGCCAAAGGCAGCGTATAGGCATAGCCAGAGCATTATACGAGAATCCCGAAATTTTATTGTTTGATGAGGCTACATCCGCACTGGATAACGAGACCGAGGCAGCTATTATGGAGTCAATCAATTCGCTTCACGGTAAAAAGACAATGGTTATCATTGCGCACAGACTTCAGACTATTGAAGGATGCGATATTGTATATAGGGTGGGCGACAGGAAAATCGTACGCGAACGTTGATTAGGCTTTTTATGACGTATGAATGTATATAATGCAATCATAGATTTAGGAGACAGAAGTAATGACATTAAAAGAACTCGGATTAGGGAAAAGCGCTATAGTAACAAAAGTAGGCGGAGAAGGGGCACTTCGTCAGCATTTCCTTGACATGGGTGTTATTCCCGGAACGGAGATTAAGCTCGTAAAATATGCTCCCCTGGGTGATCCGATGGAGCTTATGGTTCATGGCTATGAACTGACACTGAGATTGGCCGATGCCGGACACATAGATATCGAGCCTACGGATGAGACACCTGCAAGTGAGCGTGTGCGAAAAAAGAAGACGGAGCATCCGGGCCTGGGTGAAGAAGGCCGCTATCACTGCAAGGGCGATGAGAATCCTTTGCCGGAAGGGACATTGATAACTTTTGCACTTGTCGGAAACCAGAATTGCGGAAAAACGACACTGTTTAACCAGCTTACCGGATCGAACCAGCATGTGGGCAATTTCCCCGGTGTGACGGTTGACCGAAAAGACGGCCCCATCAGGAATTATCCAAACACCAGAGTTACGGATCTTCCGGGAATATATTCAATGTCTCCCTACAGCAGTGAGGAGATTGTATCGCGAAATTTTGTTCTTGAAGAAAAGCCCAAGGCGATAATCAACATAGTTGATGCAACCAATATTGAACGAAACCTGTATTTAACGATGCAGCTTCTCGAGCTGAACATTCCTATGGTTATTGCGCTTAATATGATGGACGAGGTTACCGGGAACAGCGGATCAGTAGACGTGAACAGAATGGAAGCCATGCTCGGCGTGCCGGTGGTCCCGATTTCGGCAGCCAAAAATCAGGGCGTTGACGAACTTATTAAGCATGCAGTACACGTTGCATATTATCAGGAGCGTCCGCTGAAACAGGATTTTTGTGATGAAAAAGACCATAAGGGAGCGGTCCACAGATGTCTTCATGCAATTATTCACCTGATTGAGGATCATGCTGTTACCGCTGATATTCCCGTCAGGTTTGCCGCCAGCAAGCTTATTGAAGGGGACAAACTGATTCTTGAAGCACTTAATCTTGATGACAATGAGAAGGAGCTTCTCGACCACATTATCCTTCAGATGGAGAATGAACGTGAACTGGATTGCAGTGCCGCGATTGCCGACATGAGATTTGCTTATATCATGAAGGTGTGCGAAGAAACGGTAATTAAACCCAAAGAGAGTAAGGAGCATATGAGAAGTGCCCGCCTCGACAGGATTCTGACAGGTAAATACACAGCAATACCGTCGTTTATTCTTATAATGGTTGGCGTATTCTTCCTGACATTCAATGTAATAGGAGCCTTCCTTCAGAATTTGTTTGAAACGGGCGTTGATGCATTGACAGGACTTGTTGATTCAGGCTTGAAGGCGGCACATGTCAATGATGCAATAACAGATTTGGTTGTTAACGGTATTTTTGCAGGAGTGGGAGGAGTGCTTAGCTTCCTGCCTATCATTGTCACTTTGTTTTTCTTCCTCTCGATGCTTGAGGACAGCGGTTACATTGCGAGAGTGGCATTCTTTATGGATAAACTGCTCAGAAAACTCGGTCTTTCGGGAAAGAGTATAGTACCTTTGCTTATCGGATTCGGATGTACTGTTCCTGCAGTTATGTCAACCAGAACTCTTCCGAGCGAGAGAGACCGTAAGATGACCATACTTCTTACTCCGTTTATGAGTTGTTCCGCAAAGCTTCCGATTTATGCATTTTTTATTGCCGAATTCTTCCCGGGAAAAGGCGGACTGGTTATGGCAGGATTATACTTTACGGGAATTGCGATAGGAATAATTCATGCGCTTGTTCTTAAAACCACTCATTTTAAAGGGGAACCCGTTCCTTTTGTAATGGAGCTGCCCAATTACAGATTCCCGGGAATGAAGAATGTTACTCAGCTTATGTGGGAGAAAGCGAAAGATTTCATTCACAAGGCTTTTACGGTTATTTTTGTGGCTACCATCTGTGTCTGGTTTCTGCAGAGCTATAACATTCATTTTAACAGAGTCGGTGATTCGTCAGAGAGTATCATGGCTGCAATTGCAGGTTTTATAGCACCTGTTTTCTCACCGCTGGGACTCGGAGACTGGAGAATAGTTACATCCCTTATCTCGGGAGTTATGGCAAAAGAGAGCGTTGTCTCAACTCTTGAACTGTTGTTTGAAGGGAATGTGGCAAATATATTGAGCACAGCGCAGGCAGGAGCAATGCTTGTATTCAGTTTGCTTTATTGCCCGTGTATAGCGGCAATCGCATCTATAAAGAGAGAACTCGGAGGCAAATGGGCAGTCGGAGTCGTCATTTGGCAGTGTACGATTGCATGGATAGTAGCTTTTGCCGCGAAGCTCATAATAGGTTTTTGAATAATCTGAGAAAGGGATATTTTTTATGGACAGAACATTTAAACCGGGAGATATTGTTCAGCATTTTAAAAGGGAGAATGTGAAGAATGATTTGACAATGTACCTGTACAGTATTATCGGAGAGGCTTTTCATACCGAAACAGGTGAGCATTTGATGGTTTATAAGGCTCTTTATGCGCCTTATAAGGTTTGTGCCAGACCGTATGATATGTTTATGAGTGAAGTCAATCATGAGAAATATCCGGATATTAAGCAGCAGTATCGCTTTGAACTGAGAGTACCTGCTGAGGAAGCAAAGAGCTTAAATCTTAAGGACAAACCCGACGAAATTACCGACAAAGCTTTCAGACATAGCTCTTTCGGCAACGGAGAGGTTCTTCATTCAAAGACAAAGAAGCGTCTCCCTGCTATGGGATGGAACAGCTGGAATGCGTTCGGAAGCGGCAATACAGAGGCTCTTACGAAGATCATGGCAGATAAGATTGTTGAGTTGGGACTTGATAAACTCGGATATAAATATGTGATTCTTGACGATGGATGCTACAAAGCAAGCAGAGTGAACGGTCACCTTTCAAACGAGGAAGTGAAGTTTCCTTCGGGCTTTAAGGCATTGGGTGATTACATTCATTCAAAGGGACTTAAGTTCGGAATGTACAATGACATAGGAACCAACTTATGCGCCGGAGCCGAAGTTGGCACCTGCGGCTTTGAAGCAATCGATTCACGTGATTATATTGACTGGGGTGTTGATTTCATAAAGGTCGATAACTGCTATTATCTCTGGGATAATGCGACCTTTTCAAATCCCGAAAGTGCAAAATATACTTATGCGCCTTTAATCAGAGGAATTTCTTTAACTTCCGCTAAAGGTGATAGCGGCACCGCATGTTCTTCAAATGAAGAAAATACGGTGATTGTATTGAGTGCTGCAAATGATTCAAAAGTAATCGGAAGAGGAGTCGTCATAAAGGAAGACGGCGCGGAAAACATCGGAACCTTTGACGGCACCGGACCGGATGCTGCTCCGAATCTGGCTCAGAGCGGAGAGCTGTGGTTCGAGGTTGCCGTAAATGAAAGCGGAGAATATTTAATGACTGTCGACAGCGAATGCGGTGCTGAACCCGGAAAGGGAAGCTGGCTCCAGGCTGCTTGCGGAGCTGATGAGGATGAAGATATTGTTTTTGATGATTTTTACAATGGTGAAAAAATCAAACTTGTTCTTACAAAGGGAACAAATGTTATAAGGCTGATGAATCACAGAAGGCAGGAGAATACATTATGTTCGTATGCGGCACTTTTGGAAGGTTTTAATAAGTATCAGCCTGACAATGACATTGTTCTTTCGATTTGCGAATGGGGAAAAACACAGCCTCAAAACTGGGGTTACAAGGTCGGAGACTCATGGCGCATTCTTAATGACATCACATTCAGGGTAGGTTCCGATGGGGATCCCGGATATGGTGCATGGGAAAGTGATTACACTACGGGTATCACCTCACAGTACAACAAAGCAGTTATTATGGATGAGTTTTCGGGCCTTGATAAGGGGTGGAACGATCCTGATATGCTGATGATCGGAATGAACGATCTTACAGAAGAAATGAACAGAACGCATATGGTTATGTGGTCAATGATGAATTCGCCTCTTATGCTCGGTCTCGATTTAAGAAGAGTTGAAAAGGGTGACGCAATTTATAATATCATTGCAAATCCCAATGTAATCGCACTTAATCAGGATAAGCTTGGAATTCAGGCCAAGAGAGTATTCACTTCGATTGAAGGTGCACAGCCGGATGATTACATCAGAGATAACAATCGTGTCGATATTCTTGCGAAACCTCTGGCGGACGGAACTATTGCAATATCTGTTATAAACCTTGCAAAAGAAGCATTTGAAGGCGAAATTAAAATCAGATTTAACAATATTGCTTTAAGCATGCTTAAAAAACTTGACGGTTCGCTTACTAAGCATGCCACTGCTTGTGAGAGGCAGGCCATAGAAGAAGCGAAACTTGGAATCAATAAAATATTAAGTTCGGATTCGTTTGCGGTTTCCGAAATCTGGACAGGAAAGAGCACAACCGTAAATGCGGATCATATGATAATTAATTCGCTTAATGGCTGTGAGGCATACACATTTGTTTTAAACGTTAAATAAGAGTTCTATGAACCGGTTGATAAACGATTCTTTGAAAGAAATAACTACTGAAGAACTATTGATTCTTATCTGCGAGCGTGCCCAAGAAAATTTCGGTGAAGATACCCTTTCTTTATTGAGGCAAAACTTTGTTATTGAAGAAACCGACCTGATCAATTATAAAAAGCCGATTGAAAGGGCATCTGCGGCCAGAATTCTGCATATGTATCTCAAAGCGGTGATTAAGGAAGCCGATAACAGCGATATTTCCGCTGCGGAGCATGATCTGACTGATCTTTACGACTGCAGAGTCTGCGCGAATCATATTGCCCAGGTTTATGTAAAAGGAATAATGCCGGAAGAGTATTCGATTGATTTCATAGGAAAAAAGGCTTTCGGGCTTCATTCAACGTTAAGTATGGAAGAAGCAAAATTATTCGCAGACAGATTGTTTAATAACAGGAGAAGATCAGTATGAAATATTGTCCGAGATCGGTAATCAGGGAAGGAATATATCGAATTACATGCGGAGATGTTACGCGTGAAAGCATTATTACCGAATATTCCAAAGAGGAGACGATGTCTCTTATACATACCGCCAATACAGGCTTTATGCTTGAAAACGAAGATGGCAGTATTTCCATCAACACCGATGACGGAGAATCTTTGCTGTGTGTCGGCCTTCCAAGGTTTGAAAAATATGATGTGGAAAAATATGTCGGCGGTGAAACCAGCTTACGCCGGACTGCCGATGGACTGAAAGTAAGTGTTGTCGGCGGAAAGAAGCAGAAAGTAAGAGAAGGGAATCATATTCGTGTCAATTTGAATGTGAACCATGAAGATGTATTCTGGGGACTCGGGAGTCATGAAGAAGGATTTCCGTGCCTTAACGGACAATTCATCAGAATGTTTCAGGAGAATATGCGAATTGCGGTTCCCATGTTCATTTCAAATCGTGGCTATGCCTGTCTCATTGACTGTAATTCATACATGACTTTTGATTTTAGGGAAGAAGGCAGGATTGAGGTATACCTTGATGCTTCGGATGCATTTGACATGTATGTTCTTGTCGGTGACAGGGATTACATTTACGAAAGCTACAGAATGCTTACCGGTGTTACGCCCATGCTTCCCAAATGGGCCTGCGGATACATTCAGTCGAAAGAGCGATATGCCAATGCGCAGGAGCTTATTGATACGGTTGCGGAATACAGACGAAGAGAGATACCTTTGGACGGTATTGTGCAGGATTGGCTGTACTGGAACGATGGATTATGGGGAGACAAAGTACTTGATTTGTCACGTTATCCCGACTTTGAAAAAACAGTCAGCCGGATACATGATATGAATGCCAAAATCATGATTTCAATTTGGCCAAATCTGTCGGGAGACGGAGCAAACCGTTTGGAGTTTGCCGAAAAAGGTCAATTGCTGAATGACGGAAGTGTTTATAATGCATTTTCCGAAGAGGGCAGAGATATTTACTGGAAGCAAGCCTATGAAGGCTTATTTGTTCATGGGATTGACGCATGGTGGTGCGATTCATCGGAGCCTTTTGATGCAAACTGGAACGGTGCAGCAAGAAGAAGCCCCGAAGAAAGTGCAGACCGTGCGGTTGCGGAATTCAAAAAATATATTGATGATGAGATGATTAACGTATATTCCATGTATCATTCGAAGGGCATATATGAGCACCAGAGAAAGGCATCCGATAAACGGGTTTTCAATCTTACCCGATCGGGTTACGCGGGACAGCACCGTTACGGTACGGTTGTATGGTCGGGAGATGTTGCGGCTTCATGGCAGACACTTAAAAAACAGGTAAATATTCTTCAAAATTATACTGCTGCGGGGGAAGCTTATTGGAACAGCGATGTGGGAGCCTTCTTTGTTCATAATAATTCTTTGTGGTTCTGGAACGGACAATTTAATGCCGGATTAAATGATGATGAATACAAAGAACTGTATGTAAGATGGCTTCAGTTTGCTGTGTTTACTCCGCTCATGCGTTCACACGGAACGGACGAGCCGCGTGAAATATGGAGATTCGGACAAAAAGGAGAACCCTATTATGATGCGATTGAAAAAGCTATCAGGCTCAGGTACAGCTTGCTCCCTTTCTTTTACTCGGTTAATGCTGCTGTAACACTGAAGGGATTTATGCCGGTTTCTCCTCTCGGATTAATGTATCCTGAAGACAAAATTGCCTGCGAAGCTTTTGATGAGTATATATACGGCGAAGAACTTCTGATATGTCCCGTTACGGATGCAGGGCAGTGTTCAAAAAAGATATATCTTCCCGACGGAATCTGGTACGACTTCACAACTCACATGAAATACAGCGGAGGTTCCTTCATATCATATGATGTTGAGCCGGATTCGATTCCCGTATTTGCCAAAGCAGGTGCAATTGTTCCGACTGCCCGTGTTATGCAGTATACCGACGAAATTAAAAATGCGGAGTATGAGGTATTGATTTTCACCGGAGCCGACGGAAGCTTTAATCTTTATGATGATGACGGCGACGGATACGAATACGAATACGGGGCATACAGTCTGATCGAAATACATTATGATGATGACAGTAAGCGTGTTACTGTAAATCAGACAGCTGATTCGAAATACGCTCACCCCTTAAAAACCGTGCTTGTTGATTGACGCAAGGAGGAAATATGCATTTTGGTATGCCGACTTTGATAGAGTATCGAAGTCTTGAAGAAAACATTGAGGCATGTGACTCATTGGGTTTAAAGTTTTTGGAGCTTAATATGAACCTGCCGGAGTATCAGATAGATAAGCTCGAGAACACCGACAAATTTATCGATGCAGCCAGGCGAAGAGGTATTTATTATACTATTCATCTTGACGAGAATCTTGATATTGCGGATTTCAATCCGATAGTGTCGAAAGCATATTTCGAAACCGTAAGGCGGACAATCGAGGTAGCGAAGAAACTTCTGGTACTTCGCAACGAATTCGGAAATGTGAAGAATCCTTTGACTGTTAATATGCATTTAAATCACGGAATACATATTACGCTGCCAGATAAAAAAGTTCAGATGTATGAACGCGATTTCGAGAGATACTTAAGTGCCTATATAATGTTCCGCAAGCAGTGCGAGAAATGGATAGGTGACAGCGACATTGTCATTACGGTCGAGAATACCGACGGATACAGAGATTATGAAAAGCTTGCGATTTCGGAACTTCTTAAGAGCAGATGTTTTGCACTTACATGGGATATCGGTCATTCCTGGGCAGTGGGAGAAAAGGATGCTGAGTTTATAAAAAATAACATATCTAAGCTTATTCATTTTCATATTCATGACGCAACATCACCGTCAGCGTATGAGAAAAAGGCGGGAACGAATCACCTTGTGCTCGGAGACGGGAATCTCAATGTTGAAGAGCGGCTGAACCTTGCGGTTAAAGCAGGCGCGAGATGTGTAATCGAAACAAAAACAAAGGAAGCTCTGGAGAAGTCGGTCAAATGGCTTTCACAGCACGAATATTTAAGCCTGCTTTCGACCACACAGAATACGCGCGATATCGGCGGATATATGACGGAAAGCGGAAAGACTACGGCTGCCGATACATTTATCAGAAGTGACAGAATCGGATACCCTACCGATAGTGATATCGAATGTCTGCTAAACAATAACATCACGATATCAATCGATATGCGCACCGAAAAGGATGTTATGAACAAACCTTCGGGACTTTACGGAAGAACTGGAATCACATATTACAATTTCCCGGTGGAGGAAGGAAGCGGTATACCTGCCTCTGTGGAGGAAGTTCCGCAAAGTTATCTTAGAATAGCGGAATCCGACAGTATGTACGATATTTTTAAATGCATGGCGAATGCCGAATCGGGAGTAATCTATAATTGCTCCGCCGGTAAAGACAGAACGGGAGTTGTAACAGCAATTCTTATGCTTCATGCGGGAGTAGTTGTTCCCCAGATTATTCAGAATTACCTTCTGACCCGCGAACTGATAGAGGACAGACTTGATTTTATTCACAGAAACATGCCGAATCTGAATATGGAGATTATTACCCCCTGTGAATGGTATATGACTGAGTTTATCCGCTTGTTTAAAAATAGATACGGCAGTACAAACGGATATTTCAAAAGTATCGGATTAAGTATGGAAGAAGCGGAGAGACTGCGGAAGAAAATGCTGAAGACGGTTGAATAATTAAATAATAGCCGAACGCCGCCGACAGATTGCTCTGTCGACGGCGTTCAACTTATTTTGGGGATATACAATTATTAGATACTGGCATAGTTAGCTTTCAAAGAAAAATAAATTATTAAAAATCTATAAAATCTTTGATGTGATTTCATGATAACACACTGATTATTATTTGTATATACAAAATTAACAAAAATTGCTACAAAAATACTATGCCTGGATCGGTTTGATTATTGCATTTTTTACATCTGCTTGATATAAAAGTGTCGATATGGTAGAATTTTAAAGATATATTTTATTATTTTGGGGTGGAACATCGGATTGCTTCCGTGTTCCCGGTCAGGAGAGAGTCTATGCAGTCAGTTAACAGAAAAAATAATATTATGAAGATTACTTTCGGAGGTATATTCCTTGCCATCGCTCTGGTATTGCCTTTCATTACCGCTCAGATTCCGGAGATTGGTAAGGCACTGTGCCCTATGCACATTCCGGTTCTTTTGTGCGGATATGTGTGCGGCGGAGCATGGGGATTGGCAGTAGGTGCCATAGCACCGCTTATGCGTTCATTTATGTTCGGAATGCCCAAGATTTTCCCTGATGCCGTATCTATGACTTTTGAGCTTGCAGCCTATGGTTTGCTTGCCGGTATCCTTTTCAGAGCATTGCCCAAAAAGACTGTGAACATATATGTTTCACTCGTTATCTCGATGATCGGCGGTCGCCTTGTATGGGGTACCGCTAAATGGATTTTATCAAAAGTTGCCGGTTTCGAGTTTACACTGAAGCTTTTCCTCGGAGGAGCTTTATTAAACGCTATTCCCGGAATTATTGCCCAGATAGTGTTGGTACCTGTACTTGTTATTGTATTTAAGAGAACCGGACTTATTTCTGATTGGAGCAAATAATATGTCTGAAGAGTTTATAAGAACAGAACTTCTTCTTGGAAATGGCGCAACAGAAAAGCTTTCCAAAGCCAAGGTTGCTGTTTTCGGCGTCGGCGGCGTCGGCGGATATGTCTGCGAGGCGCTGGTTCGCAGCGGTGTCGGAAGTTTTGAGATTGTAGATGATGATACGATCGCTCTTTCCAATCTGAATCGTCAGATTATTGCTTTACATTCTACGGTTGGCAGAAGCAAAGTTGAGGTTATGAAGGAGCGAATGCTCGATATTAATCGTGACGTAAAGGTCAATGCGAGAAAGTGCTTTTTTCTTCCGCAGAATGCCGATGAATTTCCTTTCGAAGAGTACGATTATGTTGTTGATGCCGTCGATACTGTTACCGCCAAACTTGAGATTATAATGCGTGCCAAACAATATAATGTTCCTGTAATCAGTGCAATGGGTGCGGGTAATAAACTCGATCCTGGAAGATTCAGGATTGCAGACATTTATGATACCGAAATTTGCCCTCTTGCCAGAGTTATGCGTAAAGAACTTAAAAAGCGTAATATCGATTCACTGAAAGTAGTGTATTCCGATGAGATGCCAATCAAGCCTTTTGACTTACAAAACTGCGAAGAACAAACGGGTCGTGTGGAAGATGTCGGTAAGACCGATGTATCGGCGACTGCAAGCAAAATTGAGCATAAGAAGCGCTCAACCCCGGGAAGTACGGCTTTTGTGCCTGCGGTTGCAGGACTTATGATTGCCGGGGAAATAGTAAAGGATTTATGCCGGAAGGAATAACCAATAGAGTATGATACCTCATTCATTGCTGTTCGGATATATATATACGAATGACCTAACCAAAGTCGAAATAAGAGTTTTGGAGCTTGCACCGGACTTTTTTACTTTCAGACTTCCGTTGGGATATGATGAAGAACATGGCGGAATCAAATTGATTTCGCTTTCTTTTTTGGCAGAAAATAAGGACTGTAATATATATGATTTCAAAACAGAAAAGGAAGAATGCGAATATTGGACGGAATATGTTTGCCGGGTGAACAGTGCTGACTATTCCGAGTGCGCCCAAGTCCTTACAAAGGATTATCTTGGGTACATTGCAGCCAGGAACGGCTCGGATCTTGAAGAATTTTCGAATACAAGGAGCAGCTATCCGCTTAATGAGAACAATTCTTATGCTGAAAATCTCAGCAGGCAGTTCGAAATATGGAGAAACGAGATAGAAAAGAACACAGATTTTGACGCATGGGATGAACTGCTGTCGGGAGATACACAGCCGGAGATATGTCTGGCTCTCGAAGATGAAGAAGCTATTGCAAAATACCTTAAAAATACTGAATCGTTTCAAACTACGGATTATGAGACTGTTGAATATCAAAATACGGATTATCTTAAGAACGATAAATTGATTAATAGCAGCGGATACATTTCGCAAGATTGCAGCAATCAGTCAGGGAGCAAATACATGAAAGAGCTACCCGGGAATCATCCGCTCCGGCAGGCAAAGATTAAAAGGGTATATGTAGGCAATCCATACTGCTTTTGCATGCGTCCCGACGTAGATGTCCTTAAGAGAATGTTTATTTGTTTACGGGAATGCGGTATGGGGATGACCCTGGTATTGCCGCCTATCAGCCAGTCACACTATAAAGCTGCAGCAGAATATCTGGAGGATGTCATCGATATGTATCTGCAAACTTTTGTGGATATTTCATTTGAGATAAGCCTCAATGATTATGGTATGTTGGCGCTTGCAAGGAATATGGTTGAGGAGAAAACTATAGGTACAGGTATTAAGATAGATAAAGGGATACTTCTGTATCCGTTTAAAAGAGATCCGAGAAAAAAGTATATGGATGGCTATTCGTCGTCGAATCTGATGAGAACTTCGGACACTGTATTTGCTCCCTTTTATCAGACTAATACAGGAACTTTCTGTACTTTGAAGGCAGCCGCTGATAAGAACAGGGGGGCTGGCAGGAGAATGGTTGAATGCGATAAAGAATGTCTGCAGAAGACAGTTCTTTATCCTTTGCATCTGAACATGATCGGAAAGTATAACTGTTTGCTCGGATTTGATGTTGATTTTATGAAAAATCCACGGGAACTTATTGAGGATATTGAAAGCGGAAAGTGTATTAGGCGCCTGGTATTAAACTGGTAATCCAAACGGATATTTGACAAGACTATGAGCAGAATGAAAATGGTAGTCGGGATGGGATCGATAGATGATTATCCCGAGCTTTGTATGGCCGGTGCAGACGAGATTTTCTGCGGATATGTGCCCGGGGAGTATTATCGGACTTTCGGAAAAGAAAAACCTCTTAATCGCCGTGAAGTTATTTACTACAATGTTCAATTAGGTTCCGAGAGCGAATTGAAGATATTAAATTACATGAAAGAAAAATTTAATGTAAATATAAGAATTACATTGAATGCTTTAAATTATAATAAAAGTCAGCGGATTTTTATTATCGACTTTTGCAAAAACTGTATTAAATCAGGATATAAAGATTTTATCGTAGCTGAACGTGAACTTGCAGAAATGTTGGCAGGAATTGATGATATTAACCTTTACATAAGCGGTGAGTACGGTGAAATCAATATCTGTGCAGTCGATGATCTTATGGCAAATATCTCTTCGAAAGTATTAAAAGGTCTGATCTTTCCGAGACAGACTACGATATGCGAAATGAAGGAAATCATTGAGCATGTGAAGAACAAAACCGGATATGAATCAATGGCATTTGAGGCTTTTGTACTTAATGAAAAATGTCATTTTACAGGTGCATACTGTAACTCTCTGCATTGTGATGAGCTGTATCATATGTGTCTGGAGCCGTATAGACTCTGTGATAACAGAACCGGTACATGCTTCGATTATAAATGCGAAGCCGGGGAAACTTCTATCGTTTCTGCGGAGAATGTATCGATCCCGGGCGAAAGCGGGTGTGCGGTATGCGCTCTGTGGGATTTGGAAGCAGCAGGAATTACTCATTTGAAAATCGTAGGACGAGGCAATGATTCCGAAAGTATGATAAGAGATGTTTCTTTTATGAAGCAGGCTCTTGATATTCTTGAAGAAAATCGCACAAACAGAGAAGAATATATCATTAAGGCGAAAAAGGAACTGTTCATAAACGGATGCAGCGGCAATTGCTATTATTATTTCGAAAATACTGCTGCGTCTGATAAATAAAAGGGGATATAAAAAATGGAAAAGATGACAAGCGGTGCACCATGGAAGCATATATTGAAATTTGCGCTCCCGGTTTTGCTGGGCTCTTTGCTTCAGCAGCTGTACAATACGGTCGACACTATAATCGTAGGTAATTTTTCCAGTGAAGATGCATTGTCTGCAGTAGGAACAACGGGAAGTTTTACGTTTCTCTTTTTGGCTGTGGCTATAGGTTTGTCTTCAGGTAACGGAGTCGTTATTTCACAGTATTTCGGCGCGGACGATAAGGAAAATCTTCGAAAAGCAGCTTCAACGGGAATATTGTTTACTCTCGGACTCGGTCTTGTTGCTGCGGTTTTGGGTGTACTCGTTGCCGAACCTGCATTTACGTATGTCGTAAAAGCACCGGACGGAGTTTTGGATCTTGCGGTAATTTATTTTCAAATATATTCTGCAGGCTTGATATTCCAGTTTGGTTATAATATTTTTTCCTCGATTTTAAGGGCTGTCGGAGACAGTAAAGCAACACTGTACTTTCTGATGATTTCTTCGGTTGCAAACGTCATTCTTGACTTATTATTCGTTGCGGTATTTGACTGGGGAGTTTCGGGAGCTGCGATTGCAACTGTTATTGCTCAGCTCGGTTCTTTTATAGCGGCATACTTTTATATGACTGAAAAGTATCCGATATTCAGATTCAAATTGAAGGAGTATGTCTGGTCGAAGAAAGAAATCGTAAAAACCATAACAATTGGTATGCCTATATCTCTTCAGCTGATAATAGTATCACTGGGACTTACCTTTATTCAGCGTGCGGTAAATGAATTCGGAAAAGACATGACAGCTTCCTTTACCGTAGGGCAGAGAATAGAGCAGTATATAAATCTGCCCTGCAATGCTCTGCAGACGACGCTGGCGACATATACTGGTCAGAATATAGGTGCGAAGGAATACGATCGTGTTAAGCTCGGTGTAAGACAGGGGGTAGCCATATCACTTGGAATTACTGTTATTATTTCACTTCTGATATGGTTTGGTGCGGGGCCCATCGCGGGGCTGTTCGGACTTGGTGAGAAAGCGATGCTTTACTGCATACCTCATATTAAGACAGTTGCAATGATAAATATTCTCTTATCGGCATACATTCCGCTGTTCGGAGTTTATCAGGGGGCCGGGCACAGCGGAATACCGACGGTTGTCGCAACCTGTGCATTGGGAACAAGAGTATTTGTGGTCTATTTATTAAGATACAGTTCTTTCCTGGGACATCAGATTATCTGGTGGAACGGACTGTTCGGTTTCGGACTCGGTTTTATTATTACCTGGTCATATTACTTCAGCGGTTATTGGAAGACCAATAAAAGCGATGGGATTTGATTTTATTTATTGTTTTCAGGGAATACCAGACAATCATAGCGAATAGCTTTTCCGCTGATGGAATATCCGGGCTTAATACCGGCAAGGAATGGACCTTTAAGAGGTCTTTTTATTACAATTTTACGGGGCTTTGCCGAAATTGCCGCATTAAGAAGTTCTTCTTCGTTTGAGCAGGGAAGTTCGAGCTGCTGAAGCAATTGGAACTTCTTTTTAATCATGGCTGTTTTGGTTCGCTCAGGGAACATAGGATCAAGATATATGACAGCGGGAGAAGTTGACATATCTGTCATTGCGCTGATGCTGTCGCCTTCGATTACTTCCATTCTCGATACCGCGTCCTGAAGCTCCGGAATGAGTGAGGCTCGCCGAATCGAGTCTTTCAACAAAGAAGCAATAATATGATCGTATTCATAGAGCCTGACATTAAATCCTGCTGCAGCAAGGAGGAGAGAATCTTCTCCCATTCCTGCTGTGGCATCTATAAGCACAGGATTTGCCGGATTATCTTTAAGCCTGGCTGCGCGCACGAGAAGCTCGCAGCCAAGTATTCCTTTTTTGATTCTGGAAGCCATGTGCGATAAATCACCGCGCATTGTCAGAACACCGTCTGTCAGATAAAGACCGTTTTCATCTTCACACAGCTGTAAATTATTGTCAGACATAAAATATCAGATTCCGAAGAGGTCGCTGTAAACCTTAAGAGCTCCGTCCGTATCGTGTGCAAGAACTTTCTTTGCAAGAACCTTTCCGAGCTGAACGCCTTCCTGATCGAAGCTGTTTACATTCCATGTGAAGCCCTGGAACATAATCTTGTTCTCGAAGTGAGAAAGGAGAGCACCGAGAGCCTCGGGAGTGAGCTGCTTTCCGATAATGATACTTGAAGGACGTCCGCCTTCGAAATTCTTGTTTCGGTTATCATCCTGCTTGCCGCAAGCAAATGCAACGATCTGAGCAGCTACGTTTGCTGCAAGCTTCTTCTGGCTCGTGCTGTCCTGGATAACAACATCTGTACCGATCTGGCTGTCAACAAAACCGATGAACTGAAGAGGAATAATATCTGTTCCCTGATGAAGGAGCTGATAGAATGAATGCTGTCCGTTTGTACCGGGCTCACCGAAAATAATGGGACCGGTTTTGTAGTTTACAGGTTCGCCGAAACGGTTGACCGACTTGCCGTTAGACTCCATATCAGCCTGCTGAAGGTGTGCGGGGAAACGGCTGAGTGCCTGTGAATAGGGAAGAACGGCAGTGCTTGCATAGCCGAGAATGTTTCTCTCGTATACACCGATAAGTGCATCAAGCATAGCGGGGTTCTTAAGAAGCTCTGCATTGGCAGCAAGCTTGTCTTCCTCTGCTGCACCGTTCAGGAAACGTGCAAAAACATCGGGACCGAAAGCCAGTGAAAGAACAGCACCGCCTACGGCTGAGGTAGAAGAGAAACGACCGCCGATATAATCATCCATGAAGAACGCTGCAAGATAATCGCTGCTCTTGGCAAGAGGAGACGTTTCACTGGTAACAGCAATCATATGCTTTGAAGCATCAAGTCCTGCATTCTTAAGAGCATCCTTAACGAATGACTCGTTTGTAAGAGTCTCGAGAGTTGTTCCTGATTTTGAAACAAGTACGAAGATAGAATGAGCGACATCCACTGATTTGAGAACTGCGGCTGCGTCATCGGGATCTACATTGCTGATGAAATGAGCCTCCATCTTGAAGCAGTCATTCACCTTTGCCCAGTTTTCAAGAGCAAGGTACATAGCTCGAGGACCAAGGTCGCTTCCACCGATACCGATCTGGACTACTGTTGTGAACTTCTCACCGGCGGCGTTTGTAATCTCACCTGCATGAACCTTATTGGCGAACTCCGCAATCTTTGTCTGCTGGGCGGTATAAAAATCACGCTTGTTTACGCCCTCCGCAACAACATCATTTCCGAGCTGGCCGCGGGTAAGCTGATGGAGAACGAGTCTTTTTTCACCTGTGTTGATGACGGCTCCGTTATAAAGTTCCGCAAACTTTTCTGCGAGCTGAGCTTCCTTTGCGAGAGCTTCAAGCTTGCCGAGAACTTCACAGTCAACAGCCTTTGCCGCATAATTGAAAGAAAGACCTGCAGCCATGGGAATGTTGAAATTCTTTACTCTTTCCGCACCTTCTTCACCTGACATAACCTTTGCAAGCTCTACTCTGTGCGAATCTGAAGCAAGAGCCTTGTAAGCTTCAAGGGTGTCTAAATTGTTCCATGAAACCATGTATATATCCTCCTGATTGAAATTTTATTTTTGATATTTACGCTCTTAAAAAGCGCAGAAACAATCTGCAAAAGATTATACTTTATATGGTCAAATATTTCAAGAAAACGTTTAAGTAAGTTGAAAATGCATACTTGTTTCTGTAGAATCAATAGTACTTGATTATTTACCCTAGTGTGAGCCTGAGGAGGTACTTTTATTATGATTTCTCCGGAGTCTGTATATCGGGCATACAGGAGTGCGCCTATAAATCCAAATGCATACCGTGATTGGAACGAATACAGAAGAACCGTTACGGACTTTATTGAAGTCAATACCGAAGCGGGAAGCACGGTCACTGTTTACGGAGCCGGACGATGTGACGATATTGATATATCGAGACTGCGGAATCATTTTTCTTCGATTCTATTGGCGGATATTGATGAGACTGCTATGGAAAAAGTGGATTGCTGCGAAAAAATTAATAAGCAGCTGATTGATTTTACGGGGATGGAGGACGAGGTGAGAATAGATTTTACCCGACTGGCGTATTATCTTCTGCTGAGTCTGGCTGATGGCGGTACCGAAGAAGAACTTGATGACGCCCGGGATAAAATCCTTTTAAAAATTGAAGATATATACGAAAATCTGTTTCTGACAGAACCGGAGAATACGATTGATAAAACCGACTGCGCTATCGTGCTCGGAGTTCACAGCCAGTTAAACAATTTCTTCTCGGGAATGTGGGTTCATCTTATCAAAACCATATTCGAGGCAGAGGCTGTCAGCGAAGATAAAGGACTCGCGAAATGGATATCGCGGGTATTTGAAGATATTGTCGAACTTCAAAAAAAATATACAGAAGAAACAGTCCGAAGATTCAATTCGATGGTTATAGGAAATACTTCAAAGACGTTGATATTCGGATATGAACTGTCTTCTTATTCCAGGCCCGATTCCTTTATCGAAGGAGCAATCCAGGGGGCCGGAAATATTGTTCGTCTGGCAGAGGAAGGAAGGCTCCGTATGAAAAAGCATACAGAAGCAGACTGGCCGCTGATTCCCGAACAAAATGTTATTTACAAAATGATGATCGGAGCATTTGAGCTGCCGTACTGAAAAAGTGCGGTGGCTTTTTTAAACCTTAAGCAAATCTTAAAGAGTTTACATCTTTTTTCTTAATCATACGGTGTGATACTATAATTTATGCAGATTGAAGTTGCTCACCGGTGATCTGTGATGTACATGAGTAAAACAGCAAAAGAAAAATGACAAAAGAAAAATGACAAAAGAAAAATGTGGGGGAAATGATGATAAACATATTAGTGTGCGATGATGATAAGGATATAGTTTCGGCGCTTAAAATATATCTGTCGGATCCGCAATATACAATTTTCGAGGCTTTCAACGGCAGGGAGGCTGTTGAATGTGTTGTCCAAAATGACATTCAACTGGTATTGATGGATATCATGATGCCGATTATGGACGGAATTTCCGCAATGGTAAAAATTCGTGAGATAAGCAAGGCACCCATCATTTTAATTACCGCAAAGAGTGAAGATGCGGACAAGGTTCTGGGACTTAATATCGGTGCGGATGACTATATTACCAAACCTTTTAATCCACTTGAGGTGAACGCCAGAGTAAAATCCCAGCTGCGCCGATATCTTCAGCTTGGCGGAGGAATTCCGGCAGCAGAAGCGAAACTGGTTATCGGCGGAGTCGAAATTGATGACAAAAGCAAAGAGGTAAAGGTTGACGGTGAAACCGTAAATCTCACTCCGAAAGAATATGAAATATTAAAGCTTTTGATGAAGGAGGCGGGAACCGTATTTTCTCCCGGCGAGATTTATTCTGCCGTTTGGAAGGAGAAGCCTATCGGATCTGACAGCACCGTCGCGGTACATATACGCCATATCAGAGAAAAAATAGAGATTAATCCCGCAAATCCCCGCTACATTACTGTGGTTTTCGGTCAGGGATATAAGTTCGAAAGGAGATAATAATGAATAAATTTGCAAGAACCATCGGAGGAAAGATAACGCTTACTGCGATATGGATTCTTTCCTCGATAGGCTGTATTATAAGCTGCGCTCTGGGCTTTATGTTTGTCGAACTGAATATTTACGGAGATGAAGCCTCAGCGAAGAACGTATTGGTGTCGTTTTTTTACAAGAAAAATATAAGTGCGGAACCAGGATTGGTATTCGGAAGGCAGCTGGCGGATATTTGCTACAGAATACGATTTCTCGTTTATTATCTTGCATTCTTTCTGTTTGCAGCGGCGATAGTGTCTTTCATTCTTCTTATCGTCAACGCAGGTAAAAAGAAAAACGGGGAAGTTATTGAGCTTACCAGAGTATATAAAGTACCGCTCGAGATATGGCTCCTCGGATTTGCTGCCGCGTTTGGCATTACGTGTGTCCTCATCATTGATATGCTTGAATCCGTTGACAGCAGATGGAAGATGTTTGCTTTACTTGAACTTGCAGAGCAGGTACAAATGGTAGCTTTTGCAGTAATTGCAACCGTTATGATAACTCTCATCATGGTCTCTTTCATTGCGCTGTGCATGAATATAGTGGCTAGAAAGAGAATGCACATTCTGGCAAAAAACACGATAGTGTATAAGGCGATTGCAGTACTTTCAAAGATATTCAAAGTTTTATATAAGTGGCTCAAAGCAACATGCTTAAAAATTAAAGAACTGATAATAGGACTTAATCTTATTTGGCACAGTGTTATTATCGTCGCTGCTTATTCGCTTTTGCAGCTGATAGTTATTGTTCTGTGCAGACGCGCGGCTCCGATTCTTGTATGCTGGCTGATCGGTAAAATAATATTCGTTCCGGTATTTTTATATTTTGTTTTGATGCTTAAAAGACTGCAGATTGCTGGCGAGCAGATGGCAGCCGGAGATTTTAACTACCATACCGATACACAGTATATGTATCTTGACATAAAGAAGCACGCAGACAACTTAAACAGTATTGCGGACGGAATGTCGATAGCGGTTGAGAACAAGCTTAAAAGCGAACGCATGAAAACAGAACTGATAACCAATGTTTCGCATGATATAAAGACTCCGATAACATCGATAATCAATTATGCGAATCTGATTATCGATAATATAGATGATAGTGAAAAAGTAGGTGAGTATTCAGAGGTTCTGATTCGCCAGTCGGAAAAACTGCGGAGACTTACGGATGACCTGGTTGAGGCCGCAAAGGCTTCGAGCGGAAACCTTGAGATTGAATTGACCCCTTGCAATCCGACAATTTTTCTGACCCAGGCCGCGGGAGAGTACGAAGAGAAATTTGCATCGGCAAATCTTCATCTTATTACCAATGCGGAGGGTGAAGCCTGCACAATTATGGCTGATGGCAGACGTATGTGGAGAATTTTCGATAATCTTATGAACAATGCTTATAAATACGCTCTGCCCGGATCGAGAATTTATTTAACTCTTCATTCGGGAACTGATTTTGTTGAATTTGTTTTTAAAAATATATCGAGAGATGAGCTGAATATTTCGGCAGATGAGCTTATGGAGAGATTCGTAAGGGGAGATTCCTCAAGAAATACGGAAGGCAACGGCCTGGGCCTGTCGATTGCCCGAAGCCTTTGCGAACTGCAGGGCGGGGAACTGTCATTGATTATAGATGGAGATCTGTTTAAGGTAATACTCAAATTTCCCGTTAATAAGACTGATTGAAAAATTTATCGTATACTGCTAAACTCTAATAGTGTATTTTTTCGCTCCGACAGGCGAGAGAATACACTATTGGAGTTTTGTTGGATTATGGTATAGGGAGGTAAATATGAGGATACTGGTCACGAACGATGACGGAATAACTGCAATCGGAATAATCAAACTTGCGGCAATGGCAAAGGAACTCGGTGAGGTTACCGTTATTGCACCGGATAATCAGTGCAGCGCTATGTCACAGAAGCTTACGATACTTACCGCATTGAAGTTCAAGGAAGTAAAAGACTTTCCCGTTGAAGGGGTAAAAGCATATACTGTCAGCGGAACTCCTGCGGACTGTGTACGAATCGGTGTGGATGTTATTATGGCCGATAACCGTCCGGATATAGTATTTTCGGGAGTAAACAGCGGTTATAATACCGGATATGATATCGCGTATTCGGGAACCATCGGTGCGGCCAGCGAGGCTCTCATCGCCGGAATACCCGCAATTGCATATTCGACCGATTTCCACGGGATTTTCGGTACTCTTGATAAATACATGTTATCCGTAACAAAAGAAGTACTTGAAAAACCCATAGCGCTTAATGAAATCTGGAATCTTAATTTCCCGGGATGCGAAGCTGCGGAGTGTAAAGGCATTTTATGGGACAGAATTATTGCTCAGGACGACTACTACAATAATGTTTATGTTGAGCAGGAATCCGACGATCCGCTTGAACGAAGCTTTACCATTCACGCAGACCCTATCGAATATTCATTGCCCGGTACCGATATTGACGCTATCAAAAACAACTGTATTTCAGTAGGAAAAGTTGTAAGCACCGTTATTACTGCAAATTCCGCGGACAGAATCACCTATCGCGGAAAACTTGTCAAATAACGAAAAAATCAACCGACGGTTCAAAAAAAGCAAAATAATCATGTTTATTTTGCGTCTGTATTACTATATAATGGAATCTGTTGTAGGTATAATTTATTCATAAACTTTTACCCAAGGAGTAATTTGGGTACAGAAAACGGAGGATTTAAGTTATGGATGATGCACAGATTATTTTGATCTTTGTTTTGGCGGTTGCCGCACTGTGGGTTATTCTGGCCAACATCAGAATAGTTCCTCAGACACATGTATTTATCATTGAAAGACTCGGTAAATACAAAGCTACATGGAGTGCGGGTCTTCATATCAAATGTCCCTTCATTGACAAGGTTGTGAAGAGAACCTCGATGAAGGAACAGATTGCAGACTTCCCGCCTCAGCCGGTTATCACAAAAGATAATGTTACAATGAAAATCGATACCGTAGTATTCTACAGAATCTTTGATGCAAAGCTTTTTGCATACGGTGTTGAAGATCCTATGTTAGCGCTTAACAACCTTACTGCAACAACTCTTCGAAACCTTATCGGTGAGCTTGAACTTGATGAAACTCTTACATCGCGTGAGATCATCAATACCAAGATGCAGGCGATACTTGATGTAGCAACGGATCCCTGGGGTATTAAGGTTGGACGTGTTGAGGTAAAGAACATCATGCCTCCCGAGGCTATACGTGAGTCGATGGAAAAGCAGATGAAAGCAGAACGTGAGAGACGTGAGCAGATTCTTATAGCAGAGGGTGAGAAGAAAGCAGCCATCCTTCGTGCGGAAGGAGAGAAGGAGTCGGCAGTGCTTCGTGCAGAGGCTCAGAAGATCGAGCTCATCAAAGAAGCGGAAGGTCACGCAGAGTCAATCAGACTTCACAAAGAAGCCGATGCAATCGGTGTTAAGTATCTTCTTGATGCCGGACTCAGCTCCGATCAGATTATCGCACTCCAGTCACTTGATGCTTTTAAGGCAGCAGCTGACGGACAGGCAACAAAGATTATCATTCCTTCGGAAATCCAGGGTATTGCAGGACTTGCAAAGGGAGTTCTTGAGGCAGCAAAGTAAAATATCATTAACTAAATACTCCGAAGACTTGTGCTTCGGAGTATTTTACGCTTTATAAGAGCCTGAAAATGGCTTATCTATGTGTTCGGGAAATCTTTACGAGGATTAATCACATATTTAAGAAATGGAGCGAACTAATGAATTCATTGGATATTTCAAGAGAATACGAAGAAAAGCATATCGTCGACACTATGGAGATTGTTGTTGCAAACCGCGACAAGACCCGAAAAGATGTCGACAAAATGAAAAAGGATATCGACAGCATGTGGGATCAGTATTTTGCCGGAGATACCGAAATATGGGTACCGCTGCACAATACAATGGCAATGCATGCGGAGGCTTCAAAGAGTCTTTCCAAATTTACGAGGGCGAGTTCCAAACCGTATTTCGGAAGAATTCTTTTTACTGACAGGTCAACGGGCAAAAAAGAATCTCTTTACATCGGAAGATGCGGAATTAATAAGAATCTCACAGAGCAGGCAGTAGCTGACTGGCGTGCACCCATATCGAATATTTATTATGAAAACGGGTTGGGAGAATGCGGATTTCTTTCACCTGACGGAGATGATATTGAACTTAATCTCGAACTTAAAAGAACCTATGATATAGATGCCGGAAAGCTCATAGATTACGTGGATTCGGAGGTTGTGGCAAATGATGAGCTTCTTACAAAGTACCTGGCAAAAAACAAGCAGGCAGTGTTGGGTGAGATCATAGCTACAATACAAAAAGAGCAAAATGATATTATTCGTAAAACACCGTTCAAGAATGTGATCGTTCAGGGTGCGGCAGGTTCGGGAAAGACCACTGTTGCTATGCACAGAATATCATATATCCTTTACAACTATGCCGAAAAAGTATCACCAAGCAACTTCTTCATTATCGGAAGCAATAAGCTGCTGCTCAACTACATTACCGGAGTATTGCCTGAACTTGATGTAGAAGGTGTTTCCCAGATGACGATGGAGGAGATGTTTGCACACATTATCGGGGATGTGTGGGATGAAGACAAATATAAGATTTCATCGAATGAGGGCAGTGCTTTACATTCTTTTGAAGAGCTCAGGGAATTTTGTGATGATCTCGAGAAAAGACATTTTAATGCGGTGAACATTGTTCTAAACAGGGACTGTTTCGTTGAAGGACTTGAAAAGGGCAGGAGCGGAATCTATGACAGAGCCGAAGCAATGGGTACAGCGGATTACCTTGAGTATGACGGAAAGAGGCAGAAGTGCGAAGGCTATCCTTCCTGTGTAATGCTTATGTTTGCCGATTTTATCAATCGCTTCATAAAGGAGAATCCCGCGCTGTCTCTGCAACAGAAGGTACTGCAGCTGGAGGAGCATTTAAAAGAAAATATTGAATATGAATTCTCTTCACATTCCTCAAGATATACGGAAAGGGAGAAGGCTGCGATAAAGAAGTATTTCAGAAACAGCTTCGGTCCCGAAGAATGCGAATACGATATATTCAGCCTTTATGATGATTTTTTGGAAGGAAAAGCGGCGGGGGTCAGAAGAAAAAGAAGTGTACGTCACCGCGAGGATAAGAAGATAGGGTGCCCCGACGGGCTTGGTTGCAACGAAAATGCCAAAAATGTGAACGACGTTCAAGAAACTGATACAAAGCGGGGATATGACGTTTATGATCTGGCTGCTCTTGCATACATTTTTAAGAGAGTGGTAAATACCGATGTCGATAAAATGATGCATCATATTGTTATAGATGAGGCCCAGGACTACGGCATCTCGGTATATAAAAGCCTTGATTTTTGCTATGACAATTGTACGTATACAATCATGGGAGATATATCGCAGAACATTCGGTATGACAGTGGATTAAATAGCTGGGACGAGCTTAAAAAGCTGATTTTAACCGATGAAAGAGATTCATTCTGTACTCTGCGGAAGAGCTATCGAAATACCGTAGAAATTTCGGAATTTGCGACAGGAATTCTCGACCATGGTAATTTTGACGTGTACCCCGTAGAGCCGATTATCCGGCACGGAGATGATCCTGAGATATTGAACGTTGCTCAAAGTGACTTATTTGATGTTATTTCCCAAAAATGCAGAGAATGGCAGTCGCAGGGGCATATGACTGTAGCCGTTGTTTGCCGGAACGACAAGGAAGCTAAGGAAGTTTACGATAATTTGTCCGGAAGGGGACTTAATGTGATTGACAGTGATGCCGAAAAAGCTGAATTCGGAAGCGGAATCATGGTGCTGCCGGTTGCTCTTACCAAAGGACTTGAGTTTGATGCGGTTCTTTTGTTCGAGCCGGATTCTTTGGCTTATCCTGTAGATGACCGGCACGCAAAGCTTCTGTATGTAGCCGCAACCCGTGCTTTGCATGAATTGTGTGTTGTATGTTCGGGTGAAATAACAGGGCTTATATCCGAGCCTGTCGAAGAGGGAAAACGCAGGCACATTATTGACAGCGATCCGGAGAGCGAAGACGACGGACTTACTCCCGGTGAGCGATTAAGAAGAGAACGTAAGGCACAGGCCAAGGATGCGGATTTTGTTAAAAACCAGACTCTTAATAAAGCAGGGGCAAGAACAGACAGAATGCTGGGTAAAAATGACGGTTCATCCGTTATATCCGAAGAAAAAATTGAATTAAGTAAAGCAAAGCAGATCCAAAACCCTGTTGAGAACTCTTTGGATGCAGCTGTAAATGAAGTCATGCAGGATATATCCGGTCAGGCAAAATTGTTCGCTTCGGCTGCGGATGATTCAGTGCTCAAACCCGCCGGACACGCTATGCCTTCTTTATCGGCAAAATGGATTACGGTCCAAAATAACGGAATCTATATTCAGAGCAGATACGGTATTTTAAGGATTTGTCCTATCAGTTCGGGAATTATCAGATTTACCTTCTGTGCAGGAAGCAGTTTTAAGGCACCGGGGAATGATAAGCTTAAAGAATTCGGAATGCTTAAAAACTTTACGCAGCGACAGACTCCTAAGACCATAGAAATCGGAGTGGCGAATCTGTCCGTTACCGTTGATAAACTTACGGGAGCAGTTGTATATAAGGATTCCAAAGGGAAAGAGCTGATTAAGGAAAAGGCTATCGATACAAGATTTGTTGTACCGGGCAATTTATTAAGGAACATGGATGCTTCGGGTTCTGCTTCTGGAGCTTCTGGGATGATTGGATTTACTTCGTTTATGCCTAAAAACAACATCAGTTTCCACGCTTATTGCAGGGAATCCGAGAATTATAAATATATCGGTAATTCGGCGATGTATGTTACAAACGCCGACGGATATCCGGGTCTTGTAATGGTAAAAGACAGTTTTGCGATTATGCCGGTATCTCCGGGAGAGGCAATATTCGATAATCGAAGCGGCCATGGAATCAAGCTGATTACCGAAGGCGAAATCATTGACTATTATTTTATAAAAGCAGATAATACGTCTGAGATTGTTAATTATTACGGCAAATTTATTCGTGAACAATAAATCGTTTTATAAAAGGAGAGCGGCATGAAGAGAATTATTTTTGCGACAGGCAATAAGAATAAGGTGCATGAAGCCCGGGAGATAATGAAAGACATGGATATCGAGCTTATTTCCATGAAGGATATAGGTCTTTCTTCGGATGCGGATGAGAACGGAACCACTTATACCGAGAACGCGCTGATCAAATCAAGAGCAATTGCTGCGGTTCTTCCCGAAGAGTACAGAGATTGTATTGTAATGTCCGACGATTCCGGGTTTGAAGTGGATTATCTTGATAAGCAGCCGGGTATTTATTCGGCAAGATTTATGGGAGAAGATACTTCTTATACGATAAAGAATCAGGCAATCCTCGATAAGCTCGAGGGGGTACCGATGGAGAAACGTACCGCAAGATTCTGCTGCGCGGTAGCATGTGTTTTCCCTGACGAAAGGGAACTTGATACTTTTGCCACTTATGAAGGTGCGGTTGCGTTCGAAGCAAAAGGCACCAACGGATTCGGATACGATCCGATATTCTGGGTTCCGGAATATAACATGACCGATGGCGAGCTCGATCCGGAGATTAAGAATCGGCTCGGCCATCGTGGAAAAGCATTAAGAATGATGCGTGACAAGCTGGAAAATTATTAATATCCGGCTAAGTCTCTGAGCTGAGCAGCTCCGTAGAAAGCGGGTTTTTTCTTCTGAACCGCATCGAAGAGAAGAGGCTTAGCTTCGCGTCTCCATGAGAGATTGTCAGAGAAGCCCCAGAAAGTTATCGAATCCATCTTGAGGGTTCCGGCATTGATTCTTTCGATGATTCCGCTAATCAACTCATAGTAAAAACGTCCTTGTTTTGCAAGGTTTTCGGGAGTACCCTTGAGAGTATTCTGCCATGCGCCCAGAGAGACATCGAGTTCTGTGATTTCAAGCTTCAACCCGGTTTCTGAGAGTGTATCAAGCATTCCCAGATACTGGGGGAGGCTGTCGTTAGTATAAAGGTGAGCCTGAAGTCCGATACCGTCGATGAGATATCTTCCGCTGTCGTCGACGAGAGTTTTAACGAAATTTACGAAAGTTGCGGTCTTAAACTGTTCGTTGTAATCGTTGTAATAAAGGTCGATGGATTCGGGGGCATATTTATCCGCATAATAGAATGCCTGCCACATATAATCGTCGCCTATGGTTTTAAGCCAGTTGTTTTCTCGCTTGGTTCCGTCTTCCATCCATGCTTCGTTGATGACGTCATAAGCGTAGAAAAGATCGATGTAACCCAATTCTTTAAGCTGACCGAAAATCTGACTCATCATGCTGTCAAGTCTTGCGAGCATTTCTTCGCGTCCTACAAGTTCCCCGCCTTGAACAAAACCTTCTCTGAAAATCCAGTCGGGAGTCTGGCTGTACCATACAATTGTATGACCGCGGACAGCCATTCCGTTTTCTTTTGCCCAGTCGAGCATCTTGATTACATCTTTATTGAACTCAATTACAATCTTACCGGTTTCCTGACTTTTGGTTTTATTTAAGATACTGTCAGGCTTCATGGCGTTTTCCATGGTAATACTTGAGAATTGAGAAAGAATCAAATCGTTGTACTTTTTGTTGGTAATCATTTGAGTGGTAAGACAGGTACCTGCCTTCATTCCGTACTCGGCATAAAGATCTTTTAAAAATACTTCAGGCTCTGCAGGAGTCTCGTCTTTTTCGGGTTCTTTTGAATCTGGCGATTCTGCCGTGGATGATGTATTTCCGGAAGCCGTATCGGAAGAATCCGGTGAAGTGCTGTCAGCGGTTATGTCGGCATCGCCTGACGAAACCTGTGAATTCACTTCGGTATTGTTTGTCTGCGTTGAAGATGTGTCTGTTACTTCTTTTGAAGAACATCCGACAAGCCCGATCAGCATCAGACAGACCATCATAATCGATAATACTTTTTTCATTTTGTCTCTCCTCGTATAATATAAAATCCCAAACAGTCCGCTAGGACATGTGCCTTTAACAGTGTACTCATTTATATGATAAAAACTAGAGCGATGGTGAATATCGGCTTATCATTTAATGCGGGATTTTTGTATTGAAATCTGAATCGTAAAACGAATTATTGCTGTTTAAAAACGTGAAAATATGGTACTATAGAGTATGTTACATGGGCTATTTTTTTGCTTTTAAGATCATATGGAAGAGGTGAGAAAAATATGAAGAAGCTTTTCGGAGTGCTTCTGATATATATGCTGTTTGCGGCAGCTTTATTGCCGAAAACCGATGCGAGTGCCGCTGTCCCGCAGCAGGGAGAGATTCTTGACGCCGGAGAGCTTAAAGTTATGGTATGGCATCGCAGCGAAGGCAACCGTGAAGTATTTGTATATGATTGCGGAGATATGGACTGCACCGAGTATATTATTCCCGAATATGTTGAGGCGTCGGGATATGAGTGGAAGATAGTCGGCATTCTGGACTATGCTTTCGGGAATTGTGTCACACCTGATACAATCGTATTAAACAGTCATCTTAATTTTTATTATATGTCCCCGACTGCTTTTGTTAACGGTAAGAAGCAGGAAATCAGGGTAAATCCTTCGGACGGCAACTGGGATACACTGTATCCGATTCTTGAATATATGGGGCCGGCACCCAGATTTAAGTATGAGAACATTCCGTCGGATTCTTACGGGAATTATTCTTTGAAGCAAAATTCGGAAGACGTTTTATACGTGAAGGTACCGAAGGGTAAATATACATTAAAGTCGGAGAGGGATCCCGAAGCGGGCAGAGAGATTAGAGTTTACCGGAATACCACTCTTTACTTGAAGGGCGTGACATTTAAACGCAATCCAACCGAAAAAGCGCTGGAATCGACTATGCTTTCTCTGGGAAATACGGGAGTAAAGGACTCAGAGGGCAATTACCCCTACGGAGGATATACCGGAGGCAGCAATATTAAGATTTTATACGGTACTTTTGATAACGGAACTTTGGCAAATGCTGGTAATATCTGCCGTATGTCGCATCTTAAGGATGTGACCGTTCAGGGTACGGTTTTTAAATATCTGCCCAAGAAAAAACTTGACGGCAAATCGAATCCGCATTGCATCGAATTTGCAGGCTGCAAAAATGTTCTGATAAAGAGCTGTAAGTTCTATAACAATAAAAATTGTAAGTTCGACAACGAGGCAGTCCAGCTTGAATCCTGCAGCAAAGACGAATCCGCATCGAAGCATACGGGAATAGCGGGGCCGCTTGATGATACGCAGTCTTCGGATATTACGATTGATAAATGCTATTTTGAAGGCTTTAATTACGGCTGCGGCAGCAATCATCTCGGTAAAAATGATTTGTATAAGAATATAAAGATTACAAACAATACTTTTGTGGGTTGTCAGAAGTATTGTATCTGTCTGTTCAATTACGAGAATGTTACAATAAAGGGCAATACCGCTAAGAACTGCGCGAATTTATATGTCGATTTGAACAAGTCGGTGAAACCTTCGAAAAAGGTCTCTGTTAAAAAGAACAAAACCGAATGAGGGTGAATCATATCGGCAAAAGGAATTACGAGAAATATTTTTTATAAAAGTTAATCGAAATAATCGAATTAACAAAAGGTGAGGGAGAAATGAAATACACAATCAACAATTATGAAGAGGAACTGTACGGCAGCAAAGATTTCGGTGGAAATATTCATGCGGCCGACGGTCTGACGGTGGAGATGTTTCATCTCAACAAAGATTCTTCAATCTTTTTTTCGAACGACAACATGGAACTCAAGAACGGCAATCATATCGGAGTATATTTTGTCGTTGAAGGCAAAGCTGAATTTCGGTTTGGGGATGAGAAAGTAATCGTCGAAAAAGGTCATTCGATTTCTGTCGAGATCGATCAGAATTTTACCTGCTGGGCACTTGAGAATACCATTATCATGGGAAGTCACAACTGTGTTGAACCCGAGGTAAACAATGCTTATATGCCTTTGGTTGAGGCTGTCCATAAGATAGAGAAAAGAGATGCATATCTTGTGGGACATAACTACAGAGTGGGTAAATATTCTACACTTCTTATGCAGATTTTGTGTCCTGAGAGATCGGATTCGAACTTTCATGTTGCGGCGATGTATCATGATGTCGGAAAGGTTGTGGTTCCTGACGATATTATCAACAAACCGGGGAAATTAACCGAAGAGGAATTTGAGGAAATCAAAAAATATCCGAGAATATCTTATGAAATGCTTGTGCCCTATATCGGAGAAGAATATGCACGATATGCACTGTGGCAGCACGAAAAGCTTGACGGGTCAGGTTATCCCGAGGGGCTTAAAGAAGATCAGATACCTCTTGAGAGCCGTATTATTGCCGTAGCAGATATATTTGATGCGCTTACTACAGACCGTTCTTACAGAAGTGCTTATTCCTTCCGCAAAGCAATAGAAATCATGTCGGGAGAGGTTCGTGACGGAAAAATTGACGGTAAGGTTTTCGATACTCTCATAAGACTGATTGCAAAGGGCCTGATACTTGAAGGTACCGACAATATGCTCCACGATATGAATTCCGCGGAGAATTATGACGGATTTACACTCGGAGATATTCGTAATGCGCTTTCGATTGCGGCAACCGGTATGTGGAAACTGGAAGTTGATACGACAACGGGTGCTCGCAGACTCTACGGTGATGAAATAATGAATGAACTGATCGGTGTGCCCGACACTATTTCGCCCGAAGAACGTTTCGATGTATTTATGTCAAGGATTTATCCCGACGATGTTCCGGTATTTATGTCTTATTTCGAGAACTTAAGAAGTGAGCAGTCGGAGGTTACATACAGATACAATCATCCGGAACATGGAATATTGTATGTAAGATGCGGCGGCAATCGAGATTATGCTATCAGCGAAGTGCCTACATACAGAGGCTTCCACCAGAACACAACCTCGACCGTAAGAATCGAAGAGGAAAAAAGACGCCAGCTGACTCAGGAGGCTCAGCTTTACCAAAAGATGTCAGCCAGAGTAATGGAGAACTTTACAACTTCGGCGATGTATATAGATTTGCAGGAAAAGAGTTTTACATGGCTTTTATGCAGGGATGAGAGACTGCTCGGTATTGACAGATACGGAGATATCGGACGTAAGTACGCAAGCTTTATGCCCGGTGATTACGGAGAGGAGTTTCTTTACAAGGCATCGATGCCTCATCTTAAAGAAATGCTTTCCGAGAAGGATGAGTATTCATTTACCGTTTATGTGTATAATGAGCAGAATGAGCTCAGACGTATTACGATGTGGTATTCTCCCGTGGGTGAGAATCTGCGCTATGTGCTGGGTGTATCGAAGGATACGACGGAGGACTATCGAAAGGAGCAGGAGCTTGCCGCAGCTTTGCTTACCGCAGACAGAGCGAACAAAGCGAAGTCTATTTTCCTCAACAACATGTCGCACGATATCCGTACTCCCATGAATGCGATTATCGGTTTTAAAAATCTTGCACAGAAGCACATTGACGATAAGGAGAAGTGCCTTGATTATCTTTCGAAAATCGGAATCTCGTCGGATCATTTGCTGTCGTTGATAAATGATGTTCTCGATATGAGCCGCATAGAGAGCGGCAAGATGAAAATTATCAATGCGCCCACACACATAAGCGAGCTGATGAACGGTCTCGAAACTATTTTTATGACGGGAGCTGTCGAAAAGGGTGTTGCATTTAATGTATCGATCAAAGATATAAACCAGGACTGCATCTTATGTGATAAGCTCAGAGTGAACCAGATTCTTCTTAACTGTGTATCGAATGCGATTAAGTTTACCGAAAAGGGCGGAAAGGTGGACCTTATCGCTGAGCAGATTCCTTGCGGCACGCAGGGATGTGCGACTTATAAGTTTACCGTCAGCGATACCGGTATAGGAATGAGCAGCGAGTTTATAAAAACTATATTTGAGCCTTTCACACGTGAAGAAACAGGAGCGGCACATCAGATACAGGGTACGGGACTCGGTATGTCGATATGCAAGAATCTTGTAGATATGATGAACGGTACGATTGATATTAAGAGTGAAATCGGAAAGGGAAGTTCTTTTGAGATTTTGCTGACATTTGAAGTTGCTGAGGCTGATACCGATTCCGCTAAGGTGTCAGAGAACCCAAACGATAATGTCGATCTGGCCGGTAAAACTATTCTTCTGGTCGAAGATAACGAACTTAACAGTGAGATTGCAACTTCCATTCTGGAAGAACTCGGTGCAAAGGTAGAGTGTGCAGAGAACGGACAGGCTGCAGTAGAGTGCGTAAAGAATAATCCCGCAGGATATTATGATGTGGTGCTTATGGATATTCAGATGCCGGTAATGAACGGATACGAGGCAACTGCAGCAATTCGAGGTCTTGACCGACCCGATGCAGCCGACATTGTCATCATTGCAATGACTGCGAATGCGTTCGAAGAGGATCGCCAGCAGGCGAAAGAGGCCGGAATGAACGACCATATTGCCAAGCCTATCGATGTCAGACAGCTGTATAAAGTATTGGGTGGAATCTGAGAAGCGAGGCATACGATTATGAATGAAGTATTAAGAGCAATAAAGTTTACTTTGTTTTCAATATCTGCGGGGCTTATCGAAACAGCCCCTTTGGTTTTGCTCAGATGTTTAAATCGGCATAACAGGATTTTATAAGATCTGCGGATGCCATAAGTGCGTTCTTTTCGTCAGCGGTGAGTCTTATTTCAACAATTTCTTTTGCACCATTACGATTGAGGATAGTCGGGAGGCTTAAGTAGAGACCATGCAGACCATATTGTCCGTCGAGGCACACGCTGACGGGAAGGATTCGGTTTTCGTTGAGAAGAATTGATTTAATTATTGCCGAAGCGGAGGCTGCTATACCGTAGCTTGTGTTGCCTTTTCGGGCAAAAATTTCCCATCCGGCTTTCTTGGTTTGTTCAAGAAGCAAATCCTTTGTAATATTTTTGGTTCGGTCTGTATTATCAGCCATGACGTCGCTTACATCTTTGCCTCCGATAGTTGCGGTACCCCAGGATACAAATTCGCTGTCTCCGTGTTCGCCAAGTATATATGCCTGAACGCTTTTACAGTCGAGATCATACATTTCGGAAAGACTGCAGCAGATTCTGGCTGTATCAAGCGCAGTACCGCTTCCGATGACTTTGCTTGAAGGAAGTCCTGAAGTTTTCCAGACGAGATATGTCATGATATCGACAGGATTTGAAACAACGAGGAATATACCGTCAAATCCGCTTGCCATGACTGAGGATACTATATTTTTTACTATGTTCATGCTGGGCGTGAGCATTTCGAGTCTGCTTGTCGAGTCTTTGGGCATGGGAGCTGCAGCAGTGATAACTACAATGGAAGCATCCCTGCAATCCGAATAATCGCCCGCCTTCAGAGCAATATTTCTGTTCATGAAATAAAGAGAATGCTGCATATCCATGACTTCGGCTAGTGCTTTATCTTTATTTATGTCTACTAATACAAGCTCTTCGCACAGGCCCTGATTAATAATGCTGAACGCAGTAGTGGAGCCGACGTTGCCTGCACCTATTATTACAACTTTTGAACTTACATTTCCCATGATATTATCGCCTTTCTTATCGCCGTATGTTATTTTGAGGCTCTTTTATTATACCAAATGATTCGGATTTTTCATATGCAAAATGTTATGGAACTTTATAGTGCAATGATGTATAATTGAAGAAGCAAAAATACCTTGCGGAAGGAAGATATATTATATGGTTATTGGAGAAAAGCTTTCAAACATTCCTTGGCAGGACAGACCTGAGGGATGTACGGATGTTGTTTGGCGTTACAGTGCGAATCCCATTATCCAAAGGCATGCCATTCCCAGCGCCAACAGTGTATTCAACAGTGCGGTTGTTGCAAAGGACGGCGCATTTGTCGGAGTATTCAGAAGCGATGATAAAGCAATGAAGTCACATCTTTTCCTCGGAAAGAGTCAGGATGCCGTAAACTGGGATATCGAGCCGGATATTTTGAAACTCTACGACGAGAAGAGCGGTGAATGTGTAGGAACTGCCGATGGCTATGACCCTCGTGTATGCTTTATCGAAGACAGATATTATGTTACTTGGTGTGCACAGTTCGAGAAATTTAAGGGCCCCACTATCGGAGTTGCATATTCTTATGATTTTAAAAAGTTTTACAGACTTCCGGACGCATTTCTGCCATATAACAGAAACGGCGTTATGTTCCCTAAGAAAATCAACGGCAAGTTTGTAATGTTCTCACGTCCTTCGGATAACGGACACACACCTTTCGGTGATGTTTATATCAGTCAGTCACCCGATATGGTTCATTGGGGAGAGCATCATCATGTTTTGGAACCCAGAGACTGGGCATGGACAAAGGTCGGAGCAGGCCCTATTCCGATTGAAATTGACGAAGGCTGGCTTATGATTTTCCATGGTGTTGGTCAGACTTGCAACGGTATGATTTACAATATAGGAGCTGCAATCCTCGATAAGGAGGAGCCTTGGAAGGTTAAGTATCGCTGTTATCCATATATTCTTCATCCCGAGACTCCTTATGAGTGCGTAGGAGATGTTCCGAATGTTTGCTTCCCTTGTGCAACTCTTTGCGATGCGGAAACAGGCAGAATTGCGATTTACTACGGAGCAGCAGATACTGTTGTAGCACTTGCATTTACTCAGGTAGATGAACTTGTAGATTATATCAAGAAGAATAACTGCGTATAACCTGCAACAGTGATGTTTTAAAAGTTTTGTCCTCCTTACCCGACGGGTATTGCCGGGTAAGGAGCTTTTTTTCGGAATTCGGATATCAGATAAAGGATGCGGAAGAACAATGCAAAAAATATCCAATAATGAAATGCTTAAAGGTTCAATCAGTAAATCGATTTTGAAGTTTTTCTTTCCGATATTGATCGGTACCTTTTTTCAGCAGTTTTATAATACTGTGGATGCAATAATAGTCGGTCAGTTTGCCGGAATCGAAGCCTTGTCCGCAGTCGGAGGCTCATCGGCTATTATTGTTAATCTGGTTGTGAGTATTTTCCTTGGATTGGGAGCGGGATGCACAGTACTTATTTCACAATACTACGGTGCGGGAGATGAGAGTGAACTTCAAACCGCACTGCATACCACATATGCATTCGGACTTGTCGGAGGACTTATATTCGGAGTTGTGGGCGTATTGTTCTCTCCAAAGTTGCTGACCCTCTTGGATACACCTAAGGAGCTTATTGATCAATCCGGACTGTACTTGACCATATATTTTTCCGGCCTTATATTTCTGTTTATATACAATCTCGGGTCAGCAGTTCTTCGTGCCATAGGTGATTCCAAAAGGCCGTTGTATTATCTGATAGTCTCAACAATAACAAATATAATTCTGGACTTACTGTTTGTGGTTGTATTTAAGATGTCTGTTAAGGGAGTGGCTCTGGCTACGGTTATCTCGGAAGCGGTCAGCGCTTTTCTTGTGACAAACTGCCTCATGAGGAAATCGGATGTCATTAAGCTTTATATTCGTGAAATAGGAATCGATTTTCCGATAATGAAGAAAATGCTTGCTATAGGTTTTCCTGCGGCACTGCAGTCATCAACTTATGCGATTTCCAATATGGTAATTCAATGGGCGGTAAATTTGTTCGGTGTTACCGTTGTTGCAGCCTTTACTGCGGAGGCGAAAGTGGATGTAATATTCTGGATGATTAACGGATCATTCGGAACCGCGGTTGCTACTTTTGTGGGTCAAAATTACGGCGCAGGCAATTTTGAAAGAATGAAGAACGGAATTAAAAAATGTCTTGCAATGTCTTTCGGAACAGCAGTAGTTATAGTAACTGTGCTGTTGACCCTGGGAAGATACATGCTGCTTATTTTCACGACCGAGGCGGACGTAATAGAAGTTGCAGCAAGAATGATTATTCTTATTGCCCCGGGTTATCTGCTCTTCGTTTTTATCGAGATATATTCATCATCATTGCGGGCGCAGGGCGACACGCTTATTCCGACACTGATAAACATCGTATGCATCGTAGTATACAGATGTATATGGGTTACCTATTTCGGACACAGATTGAAGCTTGATATGATAATGCTTTGTTATCCCATCAGTTGGATACTCTGTGCGATATTCGTAGCCGTATATTTCTTTTACAGACAGAAAAAGATGAGGGCGAATCCGTTTAAGTAAATAAGCAAATGAAATATGCATTCCGGCTATAGATGCAATACAATACCGCAGAAGTTTTCTGCGGGAACTTTGATTAGCGGATATCGATTACGGTATAACCTACATCGGTAACGGCCTTCTTAAGAACGTCATCGGACACAGCGGTATCCAATGTTACTACAGCAGTTCCGTCTGTATGGCTGACTACAGCGCTGCCTACGCCGTTTACAGCCTCGAGTGCCTTTTTGGTATGCATTTCACAGTGACCACACATCATTCCTTCGATTTTGATTGTTTTAGTCATAATTAATGTCTCCTCTTGCTTTGATTTTTTTGATTTATTATTGATTTTACGATCCCGTTTGGAATCATACATCCGGAAGAAATTTAATCTGAGAGCGTTTGATACAACACTGAAGCTGGATAAGCTCATGGCAGCTGCGGCAAAAGTCGGATTCAGCTGCCAGCCAAGAATCGGAATCAGTACGCCCGCAGCCAGAGGGATACCGATGCTGTTGTAAATGAATGCCCAGAACAGGTTTTCATGAATGTTTCGTAAGGTAGCTTTACTGAGACGTATTGCCGCAGGAACATCGGACAAACGGCTCTTCATCAGAACTACATCCGCTGCATCGATGGCGACATCGGTACCGGCACCGATAGCAACACCGATATCCGCACAAGTGAGTGCGGGTGCATCGTTGATACCGTCACCAACCATTATAACCTTTCCTTTCTGTTTCAGCTTTCTGATAACGCTTTCTTTTCCGTCGGGCAGGACACCGGCGATTACTTCGTCTACACCGGCCTGCTTGCCTATTGCATTTGCGGTTCGCTCATTGTCGCCTGTGAGCATTACCACGCGGACTCCCATATTCTGCATTTCACGTATTGCCTGAGGACTGTCGTCTTTAATAACATCAGCAACGGCTATGACGCCGATAAGCATAGAATCGGCAGCAAAGAATAAAGGTGTTTTGCCGTCCTCGGCCAATTTTTCGGCCTGTTTTTTTATGACTTCGGGTATAGCAAGCTTGCTGCTGATATACTGATAATTGCCGCCGTAAATTTCCGAACCGCTTAGTGTTGCTGACAGACCGTTTCCGGGCAGTGCTTTAAAATCGGATACATCGACAGCAGTGATAGATTCCTGTTCTGCACGCAAGTTTATTGCCCGTGCCAGAGGATGCTCACTTTTACACTCCAATGCGTATGCCAGTTTGAGCACATCCGCGGTTGATTTTCCGTCGACAGGAAGAATATCGGTAACGGAAGGAGTTCCTTTGGTAATCGTTCCGGTTTTGTCCAATGCTACAATTTGGGTTTTTCCTGTCTCCTCCAGCGAAACCGCTGTTTTAAACAGAATACCGTTTTTTGCACCCATACCGTTGCCGACCATGATGGCAACCGGGGTAGCAAGACCAAGCGAACAGGGACAGCTGATGACCAGCACTGAAATGCCTCTTGCCAAAGCGTAGCCGATGCTCTGACCTGCAAAAAGCCATGCGATGACAGTAACAGCCGCAATTGCAATTACAGTGGGAACGAATATACCGGATACCTTATCGGCCACCTTGGCTATCGGAGCTTTTGTTGCCGCTGCATCGCTTACCATCTGAATAATCTGAGAGAGAGTAGTATCTTCACCGACTCTGGTCGATTCACAGCGTATGAAACCTGATTGATTCAACGTTCCTGCGGAAACCGTGCTGCCGACGGTTTTATCGACAGGAATGCTTTCGCCTGTAAGTGTTGATTCATCTATAGCGCTGCTGCCGGACAGAACGATGCCGTCAACCGGAATGGTTTCGCCGGGACGAACGGTGAAAATGTCGCCTTTGGTAACCTGCTCGATCGGCACGGTAACCTCGACTTTGTCACGTACCAGAGTTGCAGTCTTCGGAGCTAGTTTCATAAGACCTTTAAGAGCATCTGTAGTCCTGCCTTTTGAACGGGCCTCCAGCATCTTGCCCAAAGTGATGAGGGCAAGAATGGTAGCAGCGGACTCAAAGTAGAATTCGTCCATATACATCATTACCGCATCAGTATTTCCTTTTACCTGAGCATCTGTCATTGCAAACAGAGCGACGGTACTGTAAATAAAAGCAGCAGACGAACCTAAAGCTACCAGCGCATCCATATTGGGTGCCCTGTGCCACAGGCTTTTGAAACCGCTGATGAAGAACTTCTGGTTGATAATCATGACAATGACTGTCAGAAGCAGCTGGAGTATTCCCATTGCGACATGATTGCCTTCGAAGAATGAGGGAAGAGGCCATCCCCACATCATATGCCCCATGGATGCATACATGAGCATAAGCCAGAAGCCTAATGATATAATAAATCTTCTTTTAAGCGCGGGCGTTTCGTGATCTGCCAAAGAGTCTTCGTCGGCGGAAGAGCGAGTGTTTGACGACTGATTGTTTTTTTTCAAAGATGCACCGTATCCCGCTGCCTGAACTGCAGCGATGATTTTATCGGAGGATGCAGTTCCTTCCACTCCCATGGAATTGGTCAGCAGACTGACCGAACAGGAGGTGACACCCTGTACTCCCGATACTGCTTTTTCCACTCTTGCGGAGCAGGCGGCACAACTCATGCCGGTTACCGAATACTGTTCCATATAGACTGCCTTTCTCACTTCATAAGTTTTTGTAATGTAACTACCAATTCGTTTATAACTTCATCATTACCTTCACGTATATCTCTCGCAACACATTCGCGAATGTGATTGGCGAGAATTTCTTTATTAAAGGCATTAATTGCAGCATTTACCGCTGCAGATTGAACCAGAATATCCGCACAGTATGCGTTGCTTTCGACCATTCCCCGAATCCCCCGAATTTGTCCTTCCATACGGTTAAGACGGTTAATGAGTTTTTTTCGTTCTTCTTCCGAACGAACTGTCATTTTTTTACAGCATCCGCATTCTTTTTTCTTTGCCATATGCTAAACTCCTTCTGTTTGATTCTGACAAATACCCCTCGGGGGTATTTAAAATATATACCCCTGAGGGGTATTTGTCAACGGGAGTTATATACAATTTTTTATTTTGAAAAGAGATTTAGTTCAATTGAGCAAAAGCATCAATGACAGTTAAACGACAAAACGAAGAAGGCAAAGTCCCCAAAAACGGACTGTAGTTGCTGTACACTTATATCAGAAAAATAAATGAAGCCTTTAAATGAAGCCTGATAAGTGCTTTGTTATGTAAGCTGAGAAATGAAAGGAAAGATGATTATGAAGGGTTATTCGACAGCAAACGGTTATATGGGACTCGTAAACGATAAATATCAGTTATTCGCCTGTGAGGCTGATTATATCGAATATATGGAAGACTGAATGTTTGGACTGATAAAAGTTCATATAGGATATTTGATTATTGACCTGGAGGATTTATTATGAAGACTGTATTATCCGGATTAACAAAGGTATTTAAGGTTTTGGAAGCGGTTACAAAGTATGCTGCGGTTGCCGCATGGGGATTTTGCCTGTTCGAGGGTGGGCTGATTGCTATTGGTGCAGCTGCGTTGGGAGTTCTGGCCTGTGCGGTTACATGCCTGTTTTAAATAAACTTCTTATATGTACACTGATTGGGTAAAATATTACGTAGTGAAGTTCGCACCCACTATATCTGTTCATTGATGGGCATTAGTGTTATACTGTTTTCATGATCGGAGGGCTGATATGATCGAGACAGAAAGATTATTGCTTAGAAAATGGACAGAAGAAGATGCAGCGAGTTTATATCAGTATGCAAAGGATCCGGATGTCGGACCTGCAGCAGGTTGGCCTGCTCACACAAGCATTGAAGTCAGCAAAAGTGTAATAAAGAATGTGTTTCACGGTGCTGAGTGCTATGCAATCTGCAAAAGGGGCAGCAATGTTGCAATCGGTGCTGTGGAACTTAAATTGAACGGCAACACATCACTTACGAGCAGGGACGATGAATGCGAACTGGGATACTGGCTCGGAAAGGCTTTGCCTGATGCCGCAAAATGACTGGACAGGAGATTCTCATGTATCCTGGGGTATATACAGGAATATTCCGTTTGTGATTATAGGCATTGTTATGATTGTACTGTTCTTCTCGAAAAGAGAAGACAAGCCGTTCGGATTTATGTGGCTGGCTATATTGTTGAGTTTTGCTTTTTACCTTCCGGTTGTTCTCTGGTCGGATGTCAGTCCCATGATCGGAATGCTTATGATGCCTAAGACCTGCATGTATGTTTGGATGGTCATTATGGGGTACAAGGCTGCGAAACAATGAGCCAATGACTTGTTCCTGCTTTCCAAAGCAGAATAAAAGAGAAAAGGCTTAAATTCCGTAGAAATGCTCTTGCCTTGCTTAAGGGCGGCATTTTACGGAATTCAAGCCTTGTTTTTTATTTAAGCATTAATATTTTTTGTTTATCTGTGAATCGCGACTGATTATAAAGCGGATTTTTCCTCAGTAACGGCTTCAACAGCATCTTCTTCATCAATTACGTCTTCTTTTTTGACAGCATCGAAGTTGATATTGGGGTTAAGACGGCTGTACATACGAAGCATCTCATGAATCTTTTCGGCAAGCTCATCGCTTGCTTCACCATCGAGCATTCTCCACTGCCAGTTTCCTGCAGGATTTCCGGGCATATTCATTCGATGTCCTTCGCCAAGCTCGAGATAGTCCTGCATCTGGGCAATGAAAAGCTTTGAAACAGAACTCATTCCACCACGGATGATACCGTAGTTGAAGCCTTCTTCGTCATTAAGTCCCAGGTAAGCTTTGGCAAATTTCAAGTCATCTTCACCGGCTTCGTTTTTCCACATCTTGAGAGGAGAGTTGTCGTGAGTACCCGTATAACAAATGCAATTCTCGGTATAAGCATGAGGAAGGTAATTACTGGGCTCTTTTGAGTCAAAAGCAAACTCGAGAACCTTCATGCCGGGAAGTCCGGAAGCGGTGAGCAGTTCTGAAACTTCGGGTGTGGGAACTCCAAGGTCTTCTGCAATAAAATCAAGATAATGGAACCAACCGGTAATAACGCCTACGAGGTCCATTCCGGGACCCTTTACCCAATGCCCGTTCCTGGCGGTCTTATCACCGTAAGGAACAGCCCAGTAGCTAGCAAAGCCACGGAAGTGATCAATACGAATAACATCGAAGAGTTTTTCAACTCCGCCTACACGTCTTATCCACCATTCAAAACCATCCTCGCGCATACGGTCGTAATTGTAAAGAGGATTGCCCCAAAGCTGACCGTCTTCGCTGAAATAGTCCGGAGGAACACCGGATACTTCGACGGGAATATTCTCCGAATTGAGCTGGAACTTATCGGGTTCCGCCCATAAATCTGCGGAATCGAGAGCTACATAAATCGGAATATCTCCGACGATTTTAAGCCCTAAGTCATTGATATATTTTTTCAACGACTTCCACTGTGAGAAGAAGAGGAACTGTATATAAGTGAACAGTTCTATATCCTCTTTTAACAGTTCTGTATATTTCTCCACGGCTTCGGGCTTGTGAAGACGAATATCCTCGTCTTCCCATTCCATCCAGCTCTTCATTTCGAAATGACGTTTACATGCCATATAGAGGGCATAATTTTTGATCCATCTGCTGTTTTCACTGATAAACTCAGCTACCTTTTCACGGTCACGTTCCCATCCGCGCTTCTTGGCAAGTTCGAGAACTTTATATCTGCCGTTATATATACAGCCGTAGTCAACATATCTGGGATTCGTACCCCAGTTGGTGGATTTAACCTCATTTTCGGTCAGCAGGTCGTCTTCGATAAGCATATCAAGATCGATAAAATAAGGGTTTCCGGCAAAAGATGAAAAGCTTTGGTAAGGTGAATCACCGTAGCTTGTGGGTCCGAGAGGAAGCAGCTGCCAATAGCTTAATCCGCACTTTGCGAGGAAATCAGCGTAATCATAGGCTGCTTTTCCGAAAGTTCCGATGCCGTAAGGCGACGGAAGTGATGAGATGGGCATTAAAATGCCGCTTGAACGATTTATCATAGGGTTTCTCCTTAAAATATTCAGTTTAATGAGCGCATGGATGCACCTTCACGGAGAACTGTCGGAAGGGTAAGCTGCGAATGCGTCCCGGTGCCTTCTATAAGACCGATAATCTGTTTTGCACTTTGTGTTCCCATTTCGCTTCTGGGCTGGCTGAGTGTAGAAAGGATGGGAGCGGTATACTCTGAGACATCTATTCCGTCGATAGAAATGATTGAGCAGTCTTCGGGAATAGACTTTCCGGCTTCTCTGACGGCTCTCATTGCGCCCATGGCCATATTGTCGGAAATTGAAAACAGCGCGGTAAAACCGACTCCGCTTTCGAGGCGTTCCTTCATGGTTTTATATGCGTCATGGATATTGAAATTGCCGCAACTTACTACCAGATTATCATCAACTTCGAAGCCGGCTGCGTTGAGCGCTTTAACATATCCCTGATATCTAAGCTGTGAAATTGAATGATCATCGGTTTCGGAGATAAGGGCAGCTATTTTTTTATGACCGCGGCTGATGAGTTCGTTAACTGCCTTCTGTGCTTCTTCCTCATCGGAAATCGAAACGGAAGAGTAAGCATCTGAAGCTAAACTGCCGTAAGAATTTGTAAAGGTACAAAAAACAAAAGGAACCGTAAGTGAACTGAGTTCTTCGGGTGAATAATCCGAACGGCCTCCGAGGAAAATAATACCGAGAAGGCGTTTCTCTCTTTGCATTTGAGCTCCGCAGTTGATCTCATCATCATTGGCACCTATGTGTCTCATGACCATGGTATATCCGGATGAATCAAGCTGTGTTTCTATGGCATGAATAATGTCGGTGTAAAAGGTATTCTGATATCCCCTGACAATCAGGCCGATGGCGTCCGACTTGGTCTTTACAAGGTCTCTGGCTGAGTTGTTCGGAACAAAGTTGTATTCACGGATAACCGACATAACCTTGTCTCTGGATTCGGGACTGACATCCGGGTGATTGTTTATTACTCTGGAAACCGTGCTAACAGCAACACCGCTGATGCGTGCGATATCCTTTATTGTCATTGAAAATGACCTCCATAATATCCAAAGTTGCTGGAAACGTTTCCAACATTATAATACTAACAATTGGCATTTCTTTTGTCAATGAATTATTTTGCTTTATTAAGAACTTGGAATATGCTATAATATAGTCGGTATAGTTTGTACAGAAGATAAAAAATCTAAGGATAGGTAATATCATGAGCGGAAGACGAGTATTTATGATGACTATGCAGATTTTGTTTGCAATTCTCTGCGTCGTATTTGCATTAACTCATCTTTTTGACAGTATTTTTACAAAACGTGCATCGAATTTTCCTCATTCTTCTTTTGTTATGTCCGAATGGACCGCACAGTATGAGGACGGAAGCGAAGCCAAGGTATTTCTTCCGGCGAAGCTTGATATAAAAAAGGGACAGACTGTTTCTATTAAGTCACATATTCCGATGAACCTGCGTGACGGGTATATAGTTGCATTTTATAATTCAAGGGATGCGAAAGTATATATCGGGGATGAATTGAGACTTAGTTTCGATTCGTCTTCAACAGGCGTTATCGGAGGTATTGTCAAAGGGGTGTGGACTTTTATAGTTCTCGAACCTGCCGATGCGGGCAAAGAAATCAGAATAGTGCGTGATAATCCGGGTACCGACAACAGTGTTTTTAAGGAACTGTACTACGGAGACAGCGTTGGAGTTATGTCGAATTATATAAATGAACATATGACATATTACTTCTTTACGTTTCTGCTTGCTGTTTCATCGTTTCTGGTTATCCTTATCGGAAGCTCTTTCCACATGCTTTTAAGAATCAGAATGATTATAGTCAAAATGGCCATAGGAACATTGATGGCTTCGTTGTGGCTGATATTTGATTCCGAAATGTTCCAGCTGATATTTGACAATTATTATATTGACGGTGTGCTGGCGTATATGGGATTGCTGCTTATGCCGCTGCCGATTATGATGTATTTTAACGATGTCATGAAGCGCAGACATGAAAAAATCTTCAGAGTACTGATGGTTGTTTCGGTTATGCTGCCGATTGTCATGTTTGCTCTGCATCTGTTCGGTATCGCGAACTTCGAACAGAACAATTTGGTTATAAGTGTTGTGATAATAGGTATTTTGCTTACTGCTCTTATCGTAATAATTATGGATGCGGGCAAAGGACATTCCGGTGAATACAGGGTGCTGAAGATCGGTGTGGTCGGCGTGTTTGTTTGTACTCTTCTGGAATTGATACTGAAAAGTGTAATTCCGGCAAGAGAAGAGAATACCATGTTCCTCATTGCTTTCTATATTATTCTCGGAACAGGTTTTATTGAGCAGATAGCAGAGGTTGAAGCTACCGATCGTGCCAGAAGACAGGCGATATTCGCAAATGCGCAGAAATCATCTTTCCTGGCCAATATGTCGCATGAAATACGTACTCCGATAAATTCCATTATCGGAATGAATGAAATGATTCTCCGTGAGAATCATGAACCCGAGATTAATGACTACGCAACGCAGATTGCGTCATCGGGCCGCTTACTTCTCGGACTTGTAAACGATATTCTGGATTTTTCAAAAATCGAAGCCGGCAAGATGGAGATTATCGAAGGCGAGATTGAAACCTCAAATCTCATACGCGATCTCATAGCGATTCTGAGCGAACGAACCAATGCCAAAAAACTTGTTCCGGAATACGAGATTTCCGAATCGATTCCATCTGTCATCATAGGTGACGAGGTCCATATTAAGCAGGTTGTGGTAAATCTCATTTCGAATGCAACCAAGTATACCGAGAAGGGTATTGTTAAGCTTTTGGTCGACTCGACGCTTTCAGCCGAGGACAATACAAAGCACATACTCAGATTCAGGGTTAAGGATACCGGCATAGGAATAAAGCAGGAGCATCTTGATTTGCTGTTCGATACCTTTACGAGAGTTGATATGAAACGCAACCGGTCAATCGAAGGTACGGGCCTGGGACTCAGTATTGTAAAGAGACTTGTGGATGAAATGAACGGTACAATCGAGGTTGAAAGCAGTTACGGAATAGGCAGCTGTTTCACTGTGACTCTTCCCGTAGGAGTAGCTGAATCGAAGCCTGTCGGAAGTATCGTCATGAAAGAACGTCCGATACTCGGAGTGCGTTATAAGGAAAGCTTCCATGCGCCGAATGCACATATCCTGGTTGTAGACGACAATCCCGTAAATATTAAAGTCGTTCTTGAACTTTTGAAGCACACCGGGCTTAAAATCGACACCGCATCGGGCGGAAGACAATGTGTTTCCAGATGTGCTCAAAGAAAGTACGATCTTATCCTTATGGATCACAGAATGCCCGATGTTGACGGCGTTGAAGCGCTTCACCTGCTGCGCTCGGATGCGGACGGCAAAAATAAAGACACCGATGCCGTTGTATTGACAGCGAATGCATTTACGGGTCTGAGAGAAAAATATATAGCCGAAGGTTTCAGGGATTATCTTTCAAAACCGATTGATTCGGCTCTGCTTGAAGAAATTCTTATAAGATGCCTGCCGCCGGAACTTGTGGAGAAGACCACACTTACGGAAAATGATGATAAGTTCGATGATGCAAAACAAAGAAATATTGACGCCGGTATCGAAGATAATAAAAATATTATAAATGACAGGAAGGAAGAAAAGAAAATGACATTTGCAGAAGCTATGAGAGCTGTCCCCGGTATGGATTACGACGCAACCTGCGAGCAGTACGGCGGAGACGATTCGTTTATGCAGACTCTTCTTGAGACCATCGTATCTGACGGATACGAGAAGATCAAGATGATGTACGATTATCTTGCACAGAAAGATTATAAAGATTTTGGTATAGAGGCACATGCCGCAAAGAGCAACATGGCAACCATAGGAGCAATGGAACTTTCTGCTCATGCCAAGCAGCACGAGTTTGCAGCGAAGGAAGACAACATTGAATTTATTGAGCAGGACGCCGAGGTATTTCTCAAGGAATACGAGACTATGCTTAAGACAATTGAAGCAGCTATGAATAACTGTGATTGATGCATATGAACGGCAGAGAATGTAAGAGGTGTCTGCTTTATGAAATGGCAGACAAGGCAGCCTATGAGGGCGTGAAGAATTACATTGCTTCTATGCGTGAGGAAGAGAAAGTTTCGCAGGATATTTATAAACAACGTCTCGAGGTTTGCCGCGAATGCGATTTCCTTTTGGCCGGAATGTGCCGAAAGTGCGGCTGTTATGTCGAGATAAGAGCCATAGGCGAGGGCACGAGCTGCCC
>JAZLGZ010000086.1:0-88405 GCA_045616585.1 Lachnospiraceae bacterium | reverse complement strand
CCCACAACGCAATTTATTGTATCACGTATATTTATTATTGCAAGACAATGTGCATTTTATTGCACTTTTTCGCCATCCAAGCTACAACATAAGCTTTGGTCTACCCAACCCCGGAGCCTACACCTGAAACAACCCCGGAGCCTACACCTGACACAACTCCGGAGCCTACACCTGAAACAACCCCGGAGCCTACTCCTGAGACAACCCCGGAGCCTACACCTGAAACAACCCCGGAGCCTACTCCTGAGACAACCCCGGAGCCTACTCCTGAGACAACCCCGGAGCCTACACCTGAAACAACTCCGGAGCCTACTCCGGAGACAACTCCGGAGCCTACACCTGAAACAACCCCGGAGCCTACACCTGAAACAACCCCGGAACCTACACCTGAAGTAACCCCGGAGCCCACTCCAGAGGTAACACCCGAGCCTACACCGGAAGTAACTCCTCAGCCTGAAGATCCTGAAGATCTGGTTGTATATTCGGTAGAGGATCCTGAGACACCTGAAGGAACACCCGAGATTGAAATTGAGATTCCTGAGCTACCTGAGGGAACACCCGAGGACGACTTTGAAATTGATATTCCCCCTGTTCCGACAGGAGATGTATTACCTCAGACAGGTCTTGCATCAGAAAAATCTTTCTATGTATTCGGTTCACTCTTAACTATGTTAGGCGGCGCAATTCTTGCATTTAGGAAGAAGAAATAATTACATAATGTGATATTGGAAAGGCTGCGGACCTATCGCAGCCTTTTCTTTGCAAGTAGAGTATCCCAAGGACAACAATATTCGAAGGCTATTGGGATACCGGCGCCCCAAGAAAGCAAGTAGAGTATCCCAAGGACAACAATTCCCGAAGTATATTGGGATACCGGCAGGCCAAGAAAGCAAGTAAAGTACCCCAAGAACAGCAATCCGGAAAAGCTATTTGGGGATTTCGTTTTTGAGAAATATGTGGTATAATATTGCCGAAATGTCGGCACATGCGAATTATTGGTGAAACAATGTTTGCAAAGTACAGAATTTTGATACTTTTCGGACTTGTCCGGAAAGGGGGGCGCAAAGAATGATGGATTTCTTAATGGAATACCAAATAAGTATACTCACAGGCTGCGGCTTGGTGTGCGCTCTTTTGGCGGTTTTTGTCATGAACATGAACTTTCATTCGGTAGCCAAGAAAATGACTCTTGCCAAACTGGAGACCAGTCTTGCTCTGATGCTCATTTTTGAGGGAACGGCATACCTCTATGACGGTGCGGCAGATACCTTTGGATTCTGGATGGTCAGAATATCCGATTTCATGGTTTATTGCCTGCTTCTTACCAGTGTATATTACCTGTACAGATATGTTATTGCTCTGTATATGGACACGGGTAAGTTCGATGACCTGCCCAGAAGACTGAAGATAGGTACGATTATTCCGATTATCGGAATCGTACTTGTCGTTGTTTCACAGTTTACCGGTATTTATTATTACTTTGATGAGAACAGTGTTTATCACAGAGGAACGTTTTATTGGATTGGATTTATATTGCCTTTCGCAACCGTCAATATGCTGTTTACTTTTGTCTGGCAGCATAGGAAGGATATCAATAAGCGAATCGTTGCTTCGATTCTGATGTTCAGCGTACTGCCGATTGTCGCAGCTTTGCTTCAGCTGTTTTTCTATGGATTTTCGTTTATAGATATGGCCAGCTGGATTTCAGCGGTTACTCTGTTTATCTTTGCTCTCGGGGATCAGAATGATGAGCTTGCCCGAGCCGCCAATATCGAGGCGCTTACCGGGCTTCCCAATACTTTCGGATATCAGTACGAAGTTGACAGAATTGTTCATACCGGGGATATTACCGAGTACTGCGCATTCTATTTCGATATAGTTCGAATGAATGTCATCAACAATAAATATGGTAAGAAGAACGGAGACGTGGTTATTGTCAAGTATGCCGAATATATTCATAAGACTCTTGAGGAAGAGGAGATTCTCGGAAGACTCGGCGGCAATTTCTTTGTGGCTCTTATTAAAAAGCCGCATGTTGAGAAGTTCCTGAAAATGCTGGCGGATGTCCCGGTGGAGATAGATTACGGGGGACATACTGAAACGATTCATATCTCAGCTATTGCCGGAGGATATGAGATTAACAGAAAAAATATCAATTCCGGACAGATATTGACTTATATTTCAACTGCCACCGCTTATGCAAAGAATACGGTTCATAAGCCTTATGTATTTATGGATGAGCAGCTTGAGAAGGAGTTCCATTTCCGCAGAATGATGGAATATAAGACGAAGGCAGCACTGGAAAACGATGAATTCGAACCTTTTTATCAGCCGAAGGTTGATACGCAGAACAATACTCTTTGCGGGGCTGAGGCTCTTGTTCGTTGGCGAAGAGACGGTGAGATAGTATCTCCCGCCGAATTTATTCCCGTCATGGAAAATAACGGCAGTATTTGCGATTTGGATTTTTATGTCCTTGAGTGCGTTTGTAAGGACGTACGAGGATGGCTTGATGCCGGAATCGAGCCTGTTCCGATATCGGTCAATTTCTCCAGACGCAATCTCGGGAATCCCGTTCTCTCGGAGGCTATTTCCAAGGTGGTTGAGAAGAATAATGTTCCTAAAGACCTGATCCAGATCGAAGTAACCGAAACTTTGGACGAGTATCCGAAGTCGTATCTTATCGGAGTGGTTGAGGCACTTCAGCGTTACGGAATAAAAACCGCAATCGACGATTTCGGTACCGGAAGTTCTTCACTGTGGCTTCTGAAGGATGTGAAATTCGATGTGCTGAAGATTGATAAGTCTTTCGTTGATTATCGGAATGAACTTGATAAGGAACTGCTTCACGATATTATTTGCATGGCAAAGAAGCGCGATATCGAAGTTTTGGCCGAGGGTGTCGAGGAATATGATAAAGTCAGTGAATTGAAGAATATGGGCTGCAGCATTATTCAGGGTTATGTTTTTGATAAACCTCTTGAGAAGAGTGCTTTTGAGGAGAGGTTGACTTGTCGGAGCTATTCGGCAGATTGAGCCTATTGAGCAAAGGAAACAATAAAGTAAGGTATCTGAAGGATATTGCATTAGGGAGGTATGATATGTCTTTTTTAGGGAATATTTTATGGTTTATTTTCGGTGGCTTTATCAGTGGCTTGCTGTGGGTTCTTATCGGAATACTCTGGTGTATAACAATTATCGGAATTCCGTTCGGAAAACAGTGTTTTAAGTTTGCGTCTCTTTCCTTCATGCCTTTCGGCAAGGAGGTTGTTTACGGCGGCGGAAGCTTCAAGTTCATCGTAAATGTACTTTGGTTCTTGTTCGGTGGATTCGAAATGGCACTTGTAAATGCGCTGTTCGGACTTCTTTTGTGCATTACTGTTGTCGGAATTCCTTTCGGAAAGCAGTTCTTTAAGATTGCTAAGCTTTCCCTCAGACCTTTCGGAGCTTCAATTGTAAAATAATAAAATGAATGGAGAATCAATATGAGCAAAATTTCTGATTTTTTAAATGAGGCAGGAACATTTTTCCTTGCGACAGTAGACGGCAACCAGCCAAAACTCAGACCTCTCGGAGCACATATGGAAATGGACGGCAAGGTCCTTTTCGGTATCGGAGAGTTTAAGAATGTTTACAGGCAGCTTCAGGTAAATCCTCTTGCTGAGATTGTGGCATGCAAGGCAGACGGTCATTGGATGCGTTACACAGGTAAAGCGGTGTTTGAAACCGATCCCAAATATGCTGAGGCTATGCTCGACGGAGCTCCTTACCTCCGCAATATCTACAATGAGACAACCGGCAACAAGCTCGGTATGTTCCACCTTGAGGATGCGACCTGCGTGGATATTTCGATGATGGGAGAGGGCGAAAGCCTGATTTGACAGAGGTTTATCCCCCACCCGACACCTTTTCGATGGTAAGTATGCAATAAAAAAGAAATGATCTTACGTTTACCGTACACCCGGCTTTCAAAGCACCGGGTGTACGGTAAACGTAAGATCATTTCTTTTTCCTGTTGCGGGAATGCAGTATGCTTTTCTCTTTTTTCTGTCAGATAAATTAATATTTTTTGTCTTGAATCTTTCTTCTATTTGTATTTTCCGAATTTCTGCTTATAAATGAAGCACTCTTTCTTTGATTTCCTGAGTACGTCCCTGATTCCAGAACTGGGTACCGATGTATCCGCAGGTACGGCGGGCAACGTTCATTTTATTCTGGTCCTGATTGCCGCACTTGGGGCAGGTCCAAACGAGCTTGCCATCCTGCTGTGCAATGATAATCTCACCGTCGAAACCGCAAACCTGACAGTAATCGCTCTTGGTATTGAGCTCGGCATACATAATGTTGTCGTAAATGAACTTAATGACCTGAATAACAGCTTCGAGGTTGTTCTGCATATTTGGAACTTCCACATAGCTGATAGCACCGCCGGTTGAAAGAGCCTGGAACTTTGATTCAAACTTAAGCTTTTCGAAAGCGTTGATTTCTTCTGTTACATGAACGTGATAGCTGTTGGTGATATATCCCTTGTCGGTTACGCCTTCGATGATACCGAAACGACGCTGGAGACACTTCGAGAAACGGTAAGTTGTGCTCTCGAGAGGAGTACCGTAAATACCGAAACCGATATTGGTCTCATCCTTCCACTTGTTGCAGGCGGTATTCATGTACTTCATGATATCGAGTGCGAAAGGAGTAGCGGTAGGATCCGTATGTGACTTTCCTGTCATGTAGCGAACGCATTCACAAAGACCTGCATAGCCGAGAGAGATGGTTGAGTAGCCGCCGACAAGGAGCTTGTCGATGGTCTCGCCCTTCTTAAGCCTTGCGCAGGCACCGTACTGCCAAAGGATGGGAGCTACGTCCGAAGGAGTTCCCTTAAGTCTTTCATGTCGGCACATCAGAGCTCTGTAGCAGAGGTCGAGACGCTCGTCGAAAATCTTCCAGAACTTTTCCATATTGCCGCCGGATGAAAGAGCAATGTCAACAAGGTTGAGAGTAACAACACCCTGATTGAAACGTCCGTAGAACTTGTAGTTGCCGTTCTCATCCTTCCAGGGGGTAAGTGCGCTTCGGCATCCCATTACGGGGAAACAGTTGCCTTCCTTGAGCTCCTTCATCTTCTTCTCTGAGATATAGTCGGGAACAAGACGCTTTGAAGTACACTTTGCAGCCAATTTTGTAAGATAATAATATTCCGAATCCTCGTGGATGTTATCTTCCTCGAGAACATAAATAAGCTTGGGGAATGCGGGGGTTACCCAAACACCCTGCTCGTTCTTTACACCCTGATAACGCTGATCGAGAACTTCTTCGATGATGAGCGCAAGATCATGCTTTTCCTGCTCGCTGTGAGCTTCATTGAGGTACATGAATACGGTAACGAAGGGAGCCTGGCCGTTGGTTGTAAGAAGGGTAACTACCTGATACTGAATAGTCTGAACACCGCGGCGAATTTCTTCGCGCAGTCTCTTTTCGACAAGCTTTGATCTTGAAGCATCGGTAAGCTCATAGCCTCCGATCTCGGCTTCACGGTCAACGTCGATGCGGATCTTTTCACGGCTGACATTGACGAAAGGAGCGAGGTGAGCAAGTGAAATCGACTGACCGCCGTACTGATTTGAAGCAACCTGTGCTATAATCTGAGTTGCGATGTTGCAGGCTGTGGAGAAACTGTGAGGACGCTCGATAAGGGTACCGGTGATAACGGTTCCGTTCTGGAGCATATCCTCGAGATTAACAAGGTCACAGTTGTGCATTTTCTGTGCGTAATAGTCCATATCGTGGAAATGGATTACACCTGCATTATGTGCATCAACAATGTCTGCGGGAAGAAGCATACGAACGGTAAGATCCTTTGATACCTCGCCTGCCATATAGTCACGCTGAGTAGAATTGATAACGGGGTTTTTGTTGGAGTTTTCCTGTTTTGCCTCTTCGTTGTTGCAGTCGATAAGGCTGAGAATTTTGTCGTCGGTAGTGTTGGACTGTCTGACAAGTGTTCTGGTGTAACGATATGTGATATATCTTTTTGCAACCTCGTATGCACCGTGAGCCATGATCTGCTGCTCAACAAGATCCTGAATCTCCTCTACGGATGCCGCACGGCCAAGATCCGTACAAGCGTTTGTGACATTCTCCGCAATACGCTTAATCTGGTTTGAAGTCATGCGCAAATCCTCATTGACTGAATTGTTGGCCTTGGTTATGGCGACGATAATCTTGCTTATGTCAAAAGTAACCTCTGATCCGTTTCTTTTAATAATCTTCATAACTTAGTTCTTTCCTGCGTTTTGAACGCTGTTCCCTCTCCTCTTGTACTAAAACACTAAATATAGTGCCCTTACAAATAAAATCGTAGCATATGTTGTATACCTCGTCAATGCCATTACAACCAAAAATAGCAGTATTTTTTTGTTTAAATTGACCAATTGAATTGTGACTGATATACTGTATACATGGATTGATTCATTAATTGCTCACGGATTTTTAAGGTGAGGGAAGCGGATTGTCCAACTCTGTGATAAGGACGGAAAAGTCATGAATTATTGTGAAATCAAGAATTGCGATATAGCCAACGGTACCGGTGTAAGAGTTTCTTTGTTTGTATCCGGATGCACAAACCGCTGTAAAGGATGCTTCCAGCCCGAGACATGGGATTTCAATTACGGACAGCCTTTCACGGAAGAGACCGAGAATAAAATACTGGAACTCCTTGCTCCCACATACGTGGACGGACTGACACTTCTTGGAGGCGATCCGTTTGAACCCGAAAATCAGCGCGGCCTTATAGGATTTTTGCGAAGGGTGAAGGCCGCATATCCCGCAAAGAACATCTGGTGCTATACGGGTTTTACATACGGAACGCTTTTGACTGATGGCTCACATCCGCGCTGCGAAGTAACCGACGAGATGCTTTCGCTCATTGATACATTGGTGGACGGACCGTTTGTCGAAGATTTGAAGGATATATCACTGGCTTTTCGAGGTTCGCTTAACCAAAGAATTCTTGACCTGAACGAAATGCGTAAGGAGAAGGCCGGAAATACTTGACTTTTGGTATATCATATATTATTATTCACTGTAATTAGGAAGAAACGTTATTTCTTCTTTAAAAATCAATAGACAAAACGAAGATGGAGACAGTAATCTGAACCCCAAGCTCACAGTGAGTCCGCGACAGTGCGAAGCGGATACAAGTAAGGCCAGACGAACATCACTCCGGAGTTGCCCGACCGAAGATACTCTGCGCAGGATAGAAATACCCGGAAGCACAGATGGAAGTAAGCCGGGACGTCATCCCCACGTTATAGGGGAGCGGTATAAAACCCGAAGACATCAGTCGCAGGGGGAGTACTTCCAAGAGGTGGTTGAAAATGCACAAGCCCGCATTCCTTTTTGGAGTGCGGGCTTTTATAATTTTTCGGACAGAACGCAAGCACGGCGCATTAGGTTAAAACTTGTACGCTGTGACTATTACAAAAGGAGGAACAGATTATGTTCAAGAAGGTCTCAACAGACATGAATTTCGTTGAGCGCGAAAAATCAGTCGAGCAGTTTTGGAAAGAAAACGACGTCTTTAACAAAAGCCTGAAGCTTCGTGAAGGATGTCCCACTTACACATTTTACGATGGCCCCCCCACAGCTAACGGAAAGCCTCACGTAGGTCACGTACTTACACGAGTTATCAAGGATATGGTTCCCAGATACCGTACAATGAAGGGCAATTATGTACCTCGTAAGGCCGGATGGGATACTCACGGACTTCCCGTAGAGCTTGAGGTTGAGAAGCTTCTCGGTCTTAACGGAAAGGATCAGATCGAGCAGTACGGAATGGAGCCTTTCATTACAAAGTGTAAGGAATCCGTTTGGAAGTACAAGGATATGTGGGAGGATTTCTCGGGTACCGTTGGCTTCTGGGCTGATATGGATCAGCCGTATGTAACATATCATGATGATTATATCGAGTCAGAGTGGTGGGCTCTTAAAGAAATCTGGAACAAGGGCCTCTTATACAAGAGCTTCAAGATTGTTCCTTATTGTCCCCGCTGCGGAACCCCTCTTTCATCAGCTGAGGTTTCACAGGGCTACAAGACGGTTAAGGAACGTTCTGCGGTAGTTCGTTTCAAGTGTGTAGGTGAGGATGCATATTTCCTTGCATGGACCACCACACCCTGGACACTTCCTTCAAATACCGCTCTTTGTGTTAACCCCGAAGACACTTACTGCAAGGTTAAGGCAGCAGACGGATATACATATTATATGGCACAGGCATTGCTTGATACGGTTCTTAGCAGGCTTGCCAAAGAAGAAGGTCAGTGTGCTTATGAGGTACTCGAGACCATGACAGGTAAAGACCTGGAGTACAAGGAGTACGAGCCCCTTTACGCATGTGCCGATGATGTAGCAAAGAAGCAGGGCAAGAAGGCTCACTTCGTAACCTGCGACAGCTACGTTACTATGTCGGACGGTACCGGTATTGTTCATATCGCACCTGCTTTCGGTGAGGACGATGCAAATGTAGGACGTAATTACGACCTTCCTTTCGTTCAGTTTGTAAACGGCAAGGGTGAGATGACGGAAGAGACTCCTTATGCAGGCCTCTTTGTTAAGAAGGCAGACCCTGAAGTTCTTAAGGATCTCGATGCACAGGGCAAGCTTTTCGATGCTCCCAAGTTTGAGCATGAATATCCTCATTGCTGGAGATGCAACACTCCTCTTATCTATTATGCACGCGAGTCATGGTACATCAAGGAGACTGCGGTACGTGATGACCTTGTTCGCAACAATGCAACCGTAAACTGGATTCCCGAGACAATCGGAACCGGACGTTTCGGAAACTGGCTTGAGAATATTCAGGACTGGGCTATTTCACGTAACAGATATTGGGGAACTCCTCTTAATATCTGGGAGTGTGAGTGCGGCAATTTTGAGTGTATCGGAAGCCGCGCCGAACTTAAGGCCATGAGCGGCAACGATGAGGCTGAAACAGTGGAACTTCACAGACCTTACATCGATGCGATTACCTGCAAGTGTCCCAAGTGCGGAAAGACCATGCATCGTGTTCCCGAGGTTATTGACTGCTGGTTCGATTCGGGAGCTATGCCTTTCGCCCAGCACCATTATCCTTTCGAAAACAAGGAACTTTTCGAGCAGCAGTTCCCCGCAAAGTTTATTTCGGAGGGTGTAGACCAGACCCGTGGATGGTTCCATTCACTTATGGCAGAGTCGACACTTCTGTTCAACAAAGCACCTTATGAGAACGTAGTTGTTCTCGGTCTTGTTCTTGATAAGGACGGACAGAAGATGAGTAAGTCAAAGGGCAATGCGGTTGATCCCTTTGAGTCACTCGCAAAGCACGGAGCAGATGCTATCCGTTGGTATTTTTATATCAACAGCGCTCCCTGGCTTCCCAACCGTTTCGATGACAAGGCAATTACAGAGGGCCAGCGTAAGTTTATGGGTACTCTTTGGAATACCTACGCATTCTTTACACTTTACGCAAATATCGATAATTTCGATCCTACAAAGTATACACTTGATTATGACAAGCTTCCCGTAATGGATAAGTGGCTGCTTTCAAAGCTTAATTCACTTATCAAGGAAGTTGACAACAACCTTGATACTTATCATATTCCCGAGGCTGCAAGAGCACTTGACAGCTTTGTAGATGAGATGAGTAACTGGTATGTTCGCCGCTGCCGTGAGAGATTCTGGGCAAAGGGAATGGAGCAGGACAAGATTAATGCTTACATGACCCTTTATACCACACTTGTAACAGTTGCAAAGTGTGCGGCTCCCATGATTCCTTTCATGACAGAGGATATCTACCGCAACCTGGTTTGTTCGGTAGATGCAAATGCACCCGAGTCGATTCACTTATGTGATTTCCCTGTTTGCGATGAAAGCTGCATCGACAAGAAGCTTGAAGCAGATATGGAGGAGGTACTCGATATCGTAGTTATTGGTCGTGCATGCCGTAACGAGGCTAATATCAAGCAGCGTCAGCCTCTTGCAAAGATGTACGTTAAGTGCGAGAACGAGCTGGATGAGTTCTACCGTGAGATTATCGAGGATGAGCTTAATGTTAAGTCAATCGAGTTTAAGGATGATGTTGCTTCCTTTACAGACTACACCTTTAAGCCCAACTTCAAGACTCTCGGAAAGCGTTTCGGCGGCAAAATCAATGCGGTTAAGGAGCTTCTTCTTGCGGTTGACGGAGTTAAGGCTATGGCAGAACTTAAGTCAACAGGTACTGTAACAGTTACGCTTGACGGTGTTGAAGAGAAGCTTGAAGAGGCCGATCTTGTTATCGAAAGCAAGAAGGTAGAGGGCTTTGTAACAGGCGAGGATCACGGCATCACAGTCGTAATGGATACAAATCTTACTCCCGAGCTTATCGAAGAAGGATATGTACGTGAGGTTATCAGTAAGGTACAGACCATGCGTAAGGACGCTGACTTTGAGGTTATGGACCACATTACACTGTATGTAACCGGCAATGACAAGATTGCAGACATTGTTAAGCGCAATGAAGCAGCCATCAAGAAGGTAGTTCTTGCCGACAGCGTTGTATACGGTGAGGCAGCAGGCTCTGTAAAAGATTGGAATCTCAACGGAGATGATGTTACTCTCGGTGTTAAGAAAAACTGATTGCTGGGAAGCATCAGTATCTGATACAACTGAATGATATAATGTAGGGGTACATTTTGAGGCCGGTTTTACGCCGGTCTTGAGGTGTACCCTCTGTTTTTTATCAGTTCTGCGATGTTGGAGAGAAATAGCTTGACTGGAAACGTTTCCAGTGATATACTTGATTAGTCAATATGAAATTTTGTTAAAAGATGTAAAAATATGATATCTATTTCATCTTTTGACGGACTATATGCATTCTTCACGGAAAGGAATTAAAAATATGACTATTGATAAGAAAGAACTTAAGGTGAGCATTGAGAATTACCTTATGACACTTTTCCGCAAGACTCCCGAGGAGGCAACCAAGCAGCAGATATTCCAGAGCGTATGTTACGCTATGAAGGAATATATTGTGGATGAGTGGGTTTCGTCACGTAAACTCATCGAGAAGAAGGAAGCCAAGACAGTATATTATATGTCAATGGAGTTCCTTATGGGTCGTGCCCTTGGAAATATTCTTATTAACATGAAGGCAGACAAGGCTGTTGCTGAGGTGCTTGACGAGTATGGCCTTGATCTTAATACAATTGAGGACGAGGAGCCCGATGCAGCACTCGGTAATGGTGGTCTCGGACGTCTTGCCGCCTGCTTCCTTGATTCGCTTGCTACTCTCGGTTATTCTGCAGTAGGATGCGGTATCCGCTATAAGTATGGTATGTTCAAGCAGCAGATCGAGAACGGTTTCCAGATTGAGGTTCCCGATAACTGGCTCAAGAACGGCAATCCTTTCGAAATGAAAGAGCCCGAGAACGCGAAGCTTATCAAGTTCGGTGGATATGTTCGTATGACAAAGAACGAGCAGGGACGTGAGTGCTTTGTTCAGGAGGACTATCAGTCGGTTATGGCTGTTCCTTACGAGCTGCCCATCGTCGGCTACAACAACGGTTTTGTTGATACACTTCGTATCTGGGATGCTGAAGCCATCAACGATTTCCAGCTTGAGTCATTCGACAGAGGAGATTATCACAAGGCAGTTGAGCAGGAGAACCTTGCAAAGACTATTACAGAGGTTCTTTATCCCAATGACAATCACTATGCCGGCAAGGAATTGAGACTTAAGCAGCAGTACTTCTTTGTATCTGCCAGCGTACAGCTCGCTGTATCTCAGTTTATGGAGCAGTATCATGATCTGAAGTTTCTTCCTCAGAAGGTTACTTTCCAGATGAATGATACCCATCCTTCGGTTACCGTTGCGGAGCTTATGCGTATCCTTATGGATGATTATTTCCTTTCCTGGGACGAGGCATGGGATATTACCACACATACCTGTGCATATACAAACCATACAATCATGGCTGAGGCTCTTGAAAAGTGGCCTCTCGAGCTCTTCTCAAGACTCCTTCCCCGAATCTATCAGATCGTTGAGGAGATTAACAGAAGATTTATCCATGAGATTCAGGTTACATATCCCGGAAATTATCAGATGATTGAGAAGATGGCAATTGTTTACGACGGACAGGTTCGTATGGCTAACCTTGCGATTGTAGGCGGATATTCTGTAAACGGTGTAGCACGTCTTCATACGGAGATTCTTAAGAATCAGTCACTCAAGGAATTTGCTCAGTACTATCCCGGCAAGTTCAACAACAAGACAAACGGTATTACACAGCGTAGATTCCTGCTTCACGGCAATCCTCTTCTTGCACAGTGGGTTACCGACAAGGTTGGATCGGACTGGATTACCGATCTTTCAAAGATTGAGAAGCTTGCGCTTTATGCTGAGGATGAGAAGGCACAGCACGAGTTTATGAATATTAAGTACCGCAATAAGGTACGTCTTGCAGAGTACATCAAGGAGCACAACGGTGTGGAAGTTGATCCCAGATCGATTTTCGACGTTCAGGTTAAGCGTCTTCACGAGTACAAGAGACAGCTCCTTAATATCATGCACGTTATGTACCTTTACAACGAGCTTAAGCAGAATCCCGATATGGACTTCTACCCCAGAACTTTCATTTTCGGTGCAAAGGCTTCCGCAGGTTATCGCCGTGCAAAGGCAATCATCAAGCTCATCAACAGCGTTGCCGATGTAGTAAACAACGACGCTCAGATTAAGGGTAAGCTCAAGGTTGTATTCATTGAGAACTACCGTGTATCGAATGCAGAGTGGATTTTCGCCGCATCGGATGTTTCGGAGCAGATTTCCACAGCTTCCAAGGAGGCTTCTGGAACCGGTAACATGAAGTTTATGCTTAATGGTGCCATCACCCTTGGAACCATGGATGGTGCCAACGTTGAGATTGTTGAAGAAGTTGGCGCTGAGAATGCGGTTATCTTCGGTCTTTCGGCAGAAGAGGTTATCAACTACGAGAACAACGGCGGCTACAATCCCAAGGAAATCTACAATACAGATACCGAGATTCGTACCGTTATGACTCAGATGATCAACGGCTTCTACTCACCTCAGAACACAGAGCTCTTCCGTGAGATTTACAACTCACTTATCGAAGACAACGGACATGACCGTCCCGATCAGTACTTCATCCTCAAGGACTTCAGATCATATGCTGAGGCTCAGAAGAAGATTGAAGCAATGTATCGTGATGAGAAGCAGTGGGCTAAGTCGGCTATTCTCAACGTAGCTCACGTAGGCAAGTTCTCATCCGACAGAACCATCCAGGAGTACGTTGACGACATCTGGAAGCTCGACAAGGTGAAATAAAGACGTTTTTTATGTGATTCTTTCAATATTACCTGCAAATTGATATATTGCAAAAATGTTATGGATTGAAAAAGAAAGAGTGCAACGGAAGATTTTAATAAAAAATTACCGGCTTATATGAATAATCATGTAAGCCGGTTTTTTGTTGAGCGGAGGTGAAGCTTATTCACAATTTCAATACGTAGCGACAAACTGTATCTGCAATAGAAGACAGCTGTGCAGTCAAAACAACTTGTGACAAAAATGTAAGAGACTTCCCTGAAACCGTAAGGAGAATCGATTTTGATTACTCCGACATATCTATATACTGATTATCGGAAATCGTTGGTTAATAAAGAATCGGGGAGGTACAAAATGAATTAGTATCCTTTTTCTTACAGACTTTTCGATGTTGACGACTTAATGCTCAATGCACTGGGCGGATTTCTTGGAGCGAAGCTTTGCGACTGTATACTTCCGGTGCTGCTTGGATTCCTTGGAAGGATGCAGGAAGCCAATGCGGCTGCGGCGCATATCCTGACAAACGGATATATGACAAGGTGATTCACCGGGCGGTATTGGGACGGTATGGCGTGCATGTTTATGATTTGTGTTGTTGCTTACACACCTTGTATATTTGTGATAATGTTTACATTTTTGCTGATCTGTGATATAATTTTGGCGAATTGCACGAGAAAGAAATGCACAACAAAATATAACATATAACCGAAAGAAGGAGAGCAAATGAAAGATACGAATCGCGAATCGGAAAGCAAAGAGAAGTTTTTATTGAACATTGCCGCAGCACTGTTTGTTTGTCTGCTTGCTGCAGCCTTGATTAAAGTGACACCGGCTGCTGCGGGAACTGATTTGACAGTTTCCGAAAACAAGACACTCAGGTCGAAATTCAACAAATACGACAATGTTACCGTAAAGAAGGGCGTTACGCTCACTTTGGCCGAGATTCCCGGCGAACCGGTCGGTCTGGAGGTTGCAAAGAAGCTTGTTGTCGAAGAGGGCGCAAAGATTACCGGATACGGGCTCATTATTTTCGATAGGAATGCATCCTTTGAAGGCATTGATTTATATTACAAGTACAATGATGAATATACCAAAATACCGAAAGGTGCCAATTTCACTAAGCTTGGTTCGGACAGTGATTACAAACCTAATTTTGAATACGATAAGCAGAAGGGCATCTATGTGCTCATGGGCGACTTTAAAGGCGGCGATCCTTTTGCACTGGAGCTCAATGCACATAATGTTGATCTGATCAAGGGTGAGAGCTTTACACTTTCGTTGGCGGGGATTACCGATGGAGTTACCTTCAAAAGCAGCAATAAGAAAGTTGCGACTGTAAGCAGTAAGGGCCTGGTGAAGGCTAAGAAAACCGGCGTAGCAACCATCACCGTAAAATATGAAGGCAAAAAATATACCTGCGAAGTAAGAGTCGAGAAGGAAGGCTTAAACCAAAGTCAGATGTTTATGGACGTCGGACAGTCCTTCTGCCTCAGGCTGAACGGAGCGGACGTCAAAAAGGTAAAGACTTCCAACAAAAAAGTAGCCAAGATTTCCAAGAAGCTTGTTGTGACAGGAGTAGGAAAAGGAAGCTGTAAGGTTTATGTTTATGATACGGAAGGCAAGAAATATACCTGTACAGTAAATGTAAATTAAAACAACGGGATTAATGTTGAAATAACCGAATTTGTGTGCCGAAGGGAGAAGCTTGCAGCCTCTGCGGGCTGCTGAATAAATTATGAGCATAAGATATTTTGAGGTATATCTCGAATCTGATAAGGATGATGAAACCGAACGTTATTTATGTACCAACCGCTCCGATGCAATCAGTCTTGCCAATCGGGACTGGTGGAGCATGCCGGAGTATAAAAGAAATGCCCTCGATTATTTCTGCGTGGAGGCATATGAGGTGGACGATGATTTCGGTGAGTGCATCAGCGAGACCGTGGTGCGCACCTGGAAGCCGACAGAGGGAGAGAATTTCGCAGATTTGAATTCGAAGGCTACACTTCGTGCGCTCATTAATATCGCAAATGGGTACGAAGATAACGAATTTGCGATGTTTGAGAAAGAAGCGGAATCAGAGAACTTCTGCGATTCCGCCTCTGATGAAGTAAAAGCGGTGATTAATGCGGCCTGGGAAAAATCACGAGCCGGAGAATAGACCGTGAAGCTGCAGACTTTGAGACAATATGAAAGAAATCATGTCTCGGGGCCTGACATGGTGTATGTCACGTTACGCTGCCTGTGCTCGGCAAGAAGGTTTTTTCTGTAATCTCTGGGAGATATCCCGTAATACTTTTTAAACGTGTTCGAAAAGCGCGGCACATCGGGATAACCCAAATGTGAAGCGATGGCTTTTACCGATAAATCAAAATTCGAAAGCGCAGCTTTGGCCATGTCCATCCTCAGCTCGCTTATAAATTCCGTCGGGGATTTACCTGTCTGAGATTTGAAAATCTTATACAGGTAATTCTCGCTGACGTGAAGACTGTCTGACATTTCGGACAGCTTAAAATTGTGATGCAGATTCGTATTGATATAATGCATCGCGCGATTAAGGTTATTGTTGACGTCGTAGCTTTCAGTGTAAGCCGACGACTTCTGAAAGCGATTCGAGAATCTTATCATATGAAGAAAAAGATTTTCGAAAAGATTCTGAATTTCAAGTCCCGCACAAATCTCATTGTGTTCACCGATATACTGCATACGGCGCAGCATGTTGTAAAGGTTGTTGCCTCTGTCGTGGATATGCAGGTCGTTGAACAGACTTTCCATAAAAATCTTAAAATCTACAAGCAAATCAAGAGCTCCCACTTCAAAATTGACAAACAGCAATTCTACCGCTTCGCCCTGAGGAAAACTTAAAGTCATGTTCGGAGGCAGATAGACCATACATCCGGGTTCCAACTCGACAGAAGTATTGCCGTAAGAATAGGTCGGGAAACCCGAAACGATGTAATTGAGACGATGATAATAGGAGAATTTTTCACCGTGAGGATTGTCGGTTTGGGTGATAACGGAACCGTATTCGATTATGCGAAGTGAGTAGGACAGGAAGCGCTGGGCCTCCTGACTGATTGTGACTGATTTCTTTTCAACTCGTGGATAAAATAAGTTTGATTCCATAAAAGCAAAAACCTCTGTAGATATTGTAATGATATAATAAACTATTGTAATGAAAAATACAACTAAATGTCTGCTATAATACCTTTACAAAATTAAGTGGACACAATAAGTTTGTTCACAATTAAATAATATAAATTTTGGAGGATTAAAGATTATGACTAAAAAGATTTTAGCTCTGGTTCTTGCAATGGTTATGGTTACCGCACTTGTTGCATGCGGCAAGTCAGAGTCCGAGAACAAGGCACCTGAGACAACCACTGTTCAGAACGATACTTCAGCACCTGCTGACACCACAGCACCTGCTGACACTACAGCACCTGCTGATACCACAGTACCTGCTGATGATGCTTCAGCTGAGCCTGCTCCCTTGGCAGTGGGTACTTATGAGCTTTACAACGTTACAGGCGAGAATATCTCAGAGATTTACCTTTACGTAAACGGAACCGATAAGGGCGAGAACCTTGCAGGCAGCGGAATGCGCAACAACAAGAAAATGGTTGCTACCATCGAGGCAGCTGCTGATGCGGTACTTACTCTTGAGTACACTACAGCAGGCGGCGATACAATGAAGTTTGAGACCCTTCATATCGAGGAGGCACCCATCGCTATGAGATCTCTTGATGCAGCCAGCGGTGCAACACCCATTAAGTTTGCTGTTCCCGAGGATACAGGAAAGTATCATGTAGTAAATACTACAGGAACAGTAGTTACAGAGCTTTACATCTACCCTACAGGAACCGATAAGGGCGAGAACCTTGCAGGTGCAGGTCTTGAGGCAGATGCAGCAATCGACTTCGAGTATACCGGTGCTGTTGATACAGCTCTCGTTGTTGAGTTCGTTACCGATGCCGACGGCGTAAAGACTTTCGATACACTTCATATCGAGGTTGCAACCGTTAACCTTCTTTCAACAGACGGTATGACAGGTGCTACACCTATTTCATTCGGTTATTAATCGGTATTTCGGGAAGCAATAATCCGAAAAGTTATAAGCCGGAACACAAGCGAAAAATATAATAGTCTTTGAAACGGAGCTGTTACTGCAGCTCCGTTTTTGTGCGAACGAACTTATAGAATAAACCGAAGGATTATGATATAATTTATAATTGTTCGGCAGGATACCCGGCTTTGCTGCCGCAGGACCGCTGAATGGGGTGCGGGGTCGCTGATGAAGTGAACTTCGCAAAGCAAAAACATTGGAGGATTATTATGAACAAAGAATGGTCACTTAAAGAATTATATTCGGGACTCGACGACCCTAAATATGCGGCAGATTTTGCCCTTCTCGAGGAAAAGGTTAAGGCATACGAGGATATTGTGAAGAAAGAGTATGCAAGTGATAAGGAGCTTGCGGAATCAATCCTGACCGCTCAGGAGGATATTACAAAGCTGGTATCTTTGCTTGCGGATTTCATAAGCTTCAGCAGAGCGGTTGATACGGAAAACGGAGCTTTGATGGCACAGATGAGCAGACTTATGAAGCTTATGTCTGCCATGGCACCTGCAGACGCGGCTGCTGACAAACGACTTGCCGGACTTGCGGATATCGATGCTTTGACGAAAGAGAGTGAAATCCTTAAAGAGTATGCGTTCCTTCTCAAAGAGAAGAAAGAGAATGCGAAGTATCTTCTTTCGGATGAGGTTGAGGAGATGTATGCAGCTATGAATATGACAGGCGGCAGTGCATGGGGAGATCTTCAGTCATTCCTTTCTTCAACCGTAAAGGTGGATTATAACGATGAGGTTATTACTCTTTCGCAGGTGAGAAACCTTGCTTCGGACCCTGATGCAAAGGTCAGAAAGGCTGCTTACGAGGCTGAGATTAAGGCTTATGAGAAGATTCAGGACGGAATCGCATTCGCACTTAACAACATTAAGAATCAGGTTACCATGATAGCTCAGAAGAGAGGCTATGAGTCGCCTCTCGATATGACACTCAAGCATTCAAGGATGCAGAAGGCTACACTCGATGCTCTTTGGAGTGCTATCGATGAGTATCTGCCTGTATTCAGAAAATATATGAGACACAAGGCCGAAAAGCTCGGATACACAAACGGTCTGCCTTTCTATGAGCTTTTTGCTCCCATGGGCAAGTCTGACAAAAAGTTTACAACCGAAGAAGCAAGAGATTATCTTGTTGCTACCTTCAAGGATTTTTCGACAGACCTTTCCGACATGATGCAGGAAGCTTTTGACAATGCATGGATAGACTTCTTCCCTCATCCCGGCAAAGAGGGCGGCGCATTCTGCGGAGGCGTTCCGAGCATCAGACAGAGCCGTATTCTGACGAACTTTGACGGAAGCTTCGGTGCTGTTGATACTCTTGCACACGAGCTCGGACATGCATTCCACAATGTTCAGCTTTATGATGAGAGACCGCTTAATCAGGACTATCCCATGCCTATCGCGGAGACTGCTTCTACCTTCAATGAAGTATTTCTCGGACGTGCGGCATTGAAGAGCGCTGAGGGAGAAGAGAAGATAAATCTTATCGAGAGCGACCTCAAGGAACAGACACAGGTAATTGTCGATATTTACTCAAGATATTTATTTGAGACTGCAGTATTCGAGCAGACACAAAATAAGTTCCTTATGGCTTCGGATCTGAAGGACCTCATGATTGATGCGCAGAAGAAGACCTATGGTGACGGACTTGATCCGGAATTCATGCATCCCTATATGTGGTGCTGCAAGAGCCATTATTACAGCTCTGGATTAAGCTTCTACAACTTCCCCTATGCTTTCGGAAATCTTTTTGCACTCGGCCTTTACAGCCTCTATCTCAAGGAAGGCGATGCATTTGTCGCAAAGTACAAGGAAATGCTTCGCACCACTCCTTCGGCTACCATGGAGCAGTGCGGCGAGAAGCTCGGAATCGATCTTACAAAGAAGGACTTCTGGAAGGACAGCCTTGAACTGATTGCCCGGAACATCGAGGAATTCTGCAAGCTGTAATTTGCAGCTGATTAAACATCCGCACATGCGACATCACTTATGATTTCGCATGCGGGTGTTTGAGGGTGAATGCTTTGCCGTTTAGTTTATAGCTTACGGACAAGGTATTGTAATCGACTGATACCTCTGTTGCGTTCGCCAGTTCCTGCAGCCTTTTGTAACGCTTGATTTTCTCGGGTGTATATGCATTCAGATTGTCTGAAGTAAGCCATACTGAGCCCAGAAGCATATTTACCGATGCAAGGTATTCCTTTTCCTCCTCGGTGAGTTTGAGGTTATTATCACGAAGGAAGAAAACATCGGGATCGTTGCCGTGTGCACGTCCGTTCAATGCGCTTCTGAAAATCGTATTCTCCAGAGACTGCTTTGTGGAAACGCGTTCGCGGTGAATGATTCGCATATAGGGCTTGTCATTCCAGTCAAGACCGACATCGCAGCCTACTCTGCAGTAGTCAACCAGTCCGAAGGAAGGCATTACGGGAACACCGCATCCTAAAATAAGCTTGCCCTCACACAGTTTGCGAAGCAGGCGAAGTGCGCGCTGCATACGGGCTGCACGGGACTCGGCAAAGCCTTTTTGAGCGGATGCAGGGCCGTGGTCACCTGTTGCGAACGGTGCGGCAGCATAAAGGAAGTCGAGTTTAACCAAATCGAAATTCCATTCTTCGAAAACTCTTTTGAAAACTCTCGTAAGGTATTCAACAACTTCGGGATTGTCGATATCAAGAGAATAGAAGCCGCTCCAGTTGCAGCCGTCCTTCCAGGGTTCACCGTTGTAGCTTAACAGCCAATCCTTGTGATTCTTAAATATATCTGATTTTTCTTCACATACAAAGGGAGCAAGCCAAAGTCCTGCCTGATAACCCTGAGCATGAATGTCATCGGCAACGGGCTTGAGGCCGTTTGGGAACTTAATCTTATCAGTGGTTTCCCAATCACCTACGAAAGGCTCCCAACCGTCATCAATCTGGAAGAGGTCTCCGGGTTCAAAAACCTTTGCGGCACCCTTCAAATCATCACGAATACCCTGCTCATTTATGTCCTGATAATGATTGTACCAGCTCGAATAGCCCTTGATACGCGGCTGAATATTCTTTATGTCGAGAGCCTTAAACCATGCGTCGAAAACTTCTTCTTCCGTACCTTCCGCATAGAAAAGGTCAAATGCGTGGAACTCGGCAGGCGAACTGACGCCCTTGCAGTCACGAGTGATAGTCATGGTTTTCTCGTTGCAACTGTACGAGAAGCATGTATATCCGGGAGTCTCGTCAAGAGAGGCAAGGAGACGGAAAAACTGTTTGTCTCTGAAATAACAATATGATATTCCGTGCAGAACTCCCTTTTTGTTCGGATAATCCACGAAATGATAATCTCCGTAGCGGTCCAAAGCAAACTTGTCAATCATAATGCGAGGCAGTCCGTGAAGTCCCCTTATTTTGCTGTAAGGAGTATATTCGGGGCAGTTAGTCCAGGTCTGAAAGCCGTTGAAAAACATTTTGGAAGATTTGGCGAACGGAAGCTTTGCACTTACTTCTTTCAGGGTTGTGCCTTCAGGCATGGGAACGATGATATGGTTAGCTCCGTGATTGAGCTTACAGCTTCCCTTTAAATTATTTACTTTCCAGGATATTTGCATAAGGGTCTCCTTTCTTATTCGGTCACGTTGGTTCATCGTGACCTCATCAGGATTTGTTTCACAAATCCTTGCCTTTCTTATTCGGTCACGTTGGTTCATCATGACCTCATCAGGATTTGCTTCACAAATCCTTACCTTTCTTATTCGGTCACGTTGAAGGTAATTGAAACAGGTTCAGTCATATCGGTTCTGATTGTAAGTTTGGCAGTTCCTGTTTTTCCGGTTGTTCTGATAAGCGTGCCTGTCATTCCACCCTGCAGGGAAGCAGCCTTGGGGCCGACAATTTCAATCGGACCGTCAGGCTCGACTTCAAAGAATACGGGAGCAGTCACGTATACCGCGGGAGTATCGTATTCATCATAAATTGCTGCACGGATAAGTGCCATGTCATATGTGTCACCCTCATGAAGCTGTGCAGATGATGTTTTTACATTCAGATGCAGCTTCTTGCCGGGAGATATTTCTTTTGCGGCCATTACTTGGCCGTCTTTTATAGCTTCAAACTTCCATACTACGGCCTCGCCGCCCCAGTTTCCGACATATTTGCCGAAGAGTTCAACGCCATCCTTGTAGCTGAGCCCGTAGCGAACCATACACCAGCCCATTCTGAGAAGGTCGGGAAGCTTAAGCCCTGCAATTCCGTGACGTGCTGCAGCAACAAGAGCTTTGTGGAGAAGCTTCTCCTTACGGCCGGTGAAGCCTTCTTTTGTATTTAACAGGCATCCGATTGTATCATCGACGCATAAAGGACCGTGAGGGAGTGCCTTAAATGACGAAGGAGCGAGCTCAGTGACAAAGTCCCCGTTTTTATAAAGCTTCACTTTGTCGGCATTGGTGAAGACATAGCTCTTCTCGAGTCTGCCGGCATTGTAATCGCCTATGTCCATCGCGGAGCTGACTGTAAGAACGGGACTGTCATCCGTTTGAGATGCGTAAAAGCTTGCAGCAAGCTTGGGATTACGGAAATAATCCATTACACCGTGATAGCAGACTCTGTCTCCGGAGCCGAAGTCCTTGTGAGTAGGGTAGTCAAACATACACCATTCAAAGCATCCGACATGTTCACCGTCTGCCATGGCATCGTTCATAACCTGAGCATGGCGCAATGCATGTTCTTCACGGCGTTCCCAGGTATCCCAGGCCTTGGTAGGGAACATATGGCCGTTGCTTTCGGAAATAATAAGGGCTTTGTGTTTATCAGGCGAAACCTTGCTCTTCTTCTTGGCAGCGATGCCTTCTCCTGCATAAGAGAAATCGTTGAAGGCGTAGACATCTTCCAAAAGATGACTCTTCTCAAGGTATCGGACGCCTGAGGTTTGTCTTGAGGGATCGAGTTCATGAGCGATTCTGTTTGTTTCGGTATACAGCTCATCACAGTCAATACTCTCGTTGATTCGAACGCCCCAAAGCATTATTGAAGGATGATTTCTGTACTGAAGAACCATCTCTCGGGTGTTTTCGAGTGCCTGATCGCGCCATTCTTTTGAATCCCCGATGTGCTGCCAACCGGGAATCTCGGTGAAAACCAGCAAACCAAGCTCGTCACAGGCATCGATGAAGTCGTGTGACTGAGGGTAATGGGAAGTGCGGACTGCGTTTACATGAAGCTCGTTTTTGAGAACTTCTGCATCAAAACGCTGGAGCGATGATGTAGCCGCATAACCGATATAAGGGAAATTCTGGTGCCTGTTGAGGCCGCGAATGAAGGTTTTCTTACCGTTAAGATAAAAACCTTCGGGCTTGAATTCCATTGTTCTGATTCCGAAACGTGTGTTAACGGTATCTTCGCCTACGGAGCAGCTGAGTGTTGTTTTAAGTGTATAAAGCTCGGGTTTATCAATGCTCCAGGGAGTGATTCCGGAGACCGGAATATCACAGGTGAATCTGCCGTCTGTAAGTTTGGCAGCAGATTCATAAGTGATGAATTTGCCGTTTTTATCAAATATCTCAAATAAACAGGAGCAATCGCCGGCACAGTCTGCACCGTTGATAAGAGCTTCAGCATGGACTGTCTTTAAATCGGGAGTGGTTACAAAGATATCTTCAAGGCGAACTTCGGGGCGCTCGAGCAGCCATACGGGTCTGTAGATTCCGCCGAAGGTAAGATAATCAATGACGAATCCGAAAGGCGGAACAGACGAATTCTCGGTTGAATCAAGACGCACGGCAAGAAGACACTGACCGTCTGAAATATAGTCAGTGATGTCGGCAGTGAATGCGGTGTATCCGCAGCGATGTTCGCAAATTTTGGTACCGTTTGCGAATATCTCGGCAATATGGGCGGCGCCTTCGAACTTAACAAAATATCGCATGCCGGGCTTACGTTCAATGCTCAGCAGTTTGCGATAGCCGCTGATCATCTGGTATGAACACTCGTCAGCATACTGGAGAGGAATTTCTTTAACGTTGTGAGGGATTCTGATTTCCTCAACGAGAGGGCAAATATCTCCTTTTAAAAATTCGTCGCTGCAATTAGGTGTAAACTCCCATCCGTTACATATTAGTCCCATAAGATTATACCTCTTTCTCCAATCTTATTTATATTTTATCACACACACGGAAACTCAGTCAACAAAAATAGTTTCCTAAAAGTATAATGGGGGAAGATTTCCCTTCAATTATTTTTATTATCGGCGGAATACTGCATGTCTTCCTGAGAACGGTTGACCTGACCAGCTGCTTCAGCCAGCTTCTTCGGAGATGCAAAGGTTATTACTTCTATTGACCAAATCAGGGACAAGAACCCGGATGTGATTATGTTTAATCAGGTTGAAAAAGTAGATGTAAATGTAACCGTAACCTCAAGGGAAGAGAAGCAGACAGTGGACGGAAAGATGGTCAGCTATAATCCGAGACATATGGTATATATGGCTCAGTTCAGCGTCACCAGTAAATTAAAGGGTCATCCGTTTATCAGAGTGATGACTGTTCCGTTGAATAACGGTGCTATACAGAATCAAAAACTGGAAGCAGATTCAGGAATACCAGTATTATTTGGCTATGGCAGAGGAAATTAAAAATGTTTTGGAAAACTACTGAAACAAGAGTTGTTTTTCAGGCTGCAATAGTTGAGTCTGCCTGCAGCATGGTAATGCTAATGGTTTAGCAGGGGAATAGAGATCCCCCCGGAAAGAGAGAAAATGATGAAAAAGATTTTATGATTATGTCGGAACTGTAATCGATGGAATATATATTCCTCAGTAGTATTAACTGATACAGGGGCTGTGTTTGATATGTACGGAGTGTACAAATCAAACGCAGCCCCTGTTTAGTTTGGCTTATTTATTGGTTTTAGTTTTTCTTTTTTTGATTAATAGTACGGTCACGGGAACGGCGATGGCTGCAATCAGTACTGCGGCCAAAATGAACCACCAAGGGCTGATGCCGTCGGTATTTTGAGGCGTATGCTCAATCAGCAGATTTTCATCTTCTGCTGTTGCAATACTTGCCTTTACAATGCCCGAATAAGCGCTTTCCATAGCTTTTTCGTTGTAGCCGAGTATGCCTTCGGGAATACTGATGTTGTATTCGTTTCCGTCAGCAACGCCGCTTTCGTCAAATACCAGCATGTATTCCTTTGCCAGTTCAGGATTGCTTTCGGTAACAGGTACAAGGTCATATTTTATTGGTTTACCGTTTGCATCGGTCAGCTTAATATCGGCCTTAGTCATACTGTCGGTGCGAACGTACATATCAAACTCAACCAAAGCATACTTGGTGTTTACGGTAAAGTTTTTGATCTTAGGTGCATAAACAGAAATCAGATTGATATAGACTTCTGTCTGGGGAGGAGGAACTCTGAGCCATTCGGTCTCATAGGGTTCATAGCCATCCGCTGTGCATACTACCTTCCATTCTCCCTTGGGAACCATCCAGAAGAAAACTCCGGACGGGTCGGTAATCTGAGGGTTGATCTGATCGTATTCTTCCGCATTCCACAGAACCGCATTGCCTGCTTCGTCCTTGTAATATACCTGACAGGTTACTCCGCTGATTCGGTTTTCGGGAACTCCTGCATATACGAATCCGGAAGGATCCTCTACGGTTTTGCTGTTTCCGTTGATAGTACCGCCCGAGCCTCCTGAACCTCCTCTGTTCTTGTTGGGATCTCCGGGGTCCCCGGGAGGGGGAGGAGGGTTATCCGAAGGCGAAGGAGAAAGCGTAGGGGTAGGAGTGGGTGAAGGGGTAGGGAAGCACTCCTCAAGCTTACCCTGTATTGCATTTGAAAGGTCGTCGAGACCGGCATTGCTGCCGTCTGCGATATATGCGGGGTTGAAACTTTCAATCATGCTGTTGATGTACTTCTCGTAAAGACCAGCGTACTGTCCGAACAAAAAGCCTGCAGCAGTGTCTGCAGCACCGGAAGCGCCTTTTCGAATCGTCGTTCCGCCTTTTTGCTTTTTCAACCATTCAAGCGACTTGCCTGTCACCTTACCGGCGCCTTTTGCAACTTTTCCACCGATTAAGTCAAAGCTTATCTCGAGAGACATGTCCATGAAGTATTTACCCCATATGTTGGCAGAGGCACCGTCTGCTGCGGCCATACCGTCCTTTTCGAACTTGTCGATGAGGTCGCCCATTTCACCTAAATTGGGGAAGCAGGTATTTTCAGGGTTCTCCTGTTTTTGTTTTTCAAGGGCCTCCAGCATTTGTCTGAGGTAATCGGACTTCTTCTGGATATCATCCTTCATTTTCTGGTAGTATTCGGAATCCTTGTAGGCTTTGTAGCCTCTTTCGAGTTTATCAGCGATGCCTGAAACTTTTCCGAAAATCTCAGCACCTTTTACGAGTCCTTTGCCGATTTTTCCTACGGGGTTCATGATAGAGCCATTGAATGTGTAATACATCCAACCATAGTTATTGGCTACGAGTTTGGTCAATCCGTATGATTTTTCTAAAGTGGAAAGGTTTTCACCTGAAGAATCATTTTCAGAAGTTGTTGACATTGCGGCCAGTCGAAGGCCGGGTGTGTCAATTGAGGCTTCCTTGAAGACGTCGTACAGCTCGGGATCATGGTTAACATCAATAATGTATGCTTCAAATTCTCCGGTTTCTTCGTTTTGAACATACCGAACGAACGACAGAGTTCCGTTATCTTCATCCTCGACCTTTATATATCCTTCTTCAAGGAGTGCGTTTTCATCCAAATCCGCAATTGAAAACTGAAGGTTTGTTTCAAGCAGGCAGGCCATTCCGAGCTCTTCACTTTCGAGAAGCATGAGGTCAGAATATCCGTCTTCGTCTTCTAAGGAGTATAACTCAGTGACGGACGGACCGTTTTCAACAGCATTCTTATACGCGTCGCTCTGAGTATAGTTTATAAAGTAATCGTAAGCTTCATTGTTGTCTGAAACTGAACCGGTTGCTGAGACGATGTTTTCTGCAACGTTGGCAGCGTTGCCGGCTTCGTATCTGATATAAAAATGTTCGGGAAGGTAACCGGTGTCTTCAGAGAATACGCCGGAAGCAATCCATTTCCCGGAAGCTGAATCATAATTTGCTTTTATTTCTTTTCTGACGCCATCTGAGTTGCTTCCCATATATACATCGGTGATGGCTTCTGCAGAAGAGAGCTCAATCTCGAAAGTATAGATGGTACCGGGCCAATAGAAATATAAGAATTCCTTTGAAACAAATTCCTCACCTGTAAGAGACAATACTGTTTCTTCTCCGTGAATTGCATAGTGCATTACAAAACTTTCAAGTGTAGGCGCGAAGCTGTTTCGTTTGACTTTGGCAATCGGGCTTGTGACAGTTCTGTCCTCGGTTTCAAGCACTGCATAAACATTGTGTTCATAAACGTCTGTACCGCCGCTTAAGGGAACATGAAGGCCGTATCCGCCTCCTGCCTTAGCGTTTACAGAACCGATTTCCTCACCTCCGTCGAAGATTCGTACAAAAGAATCGGGAAGAGCTTTTCCGTATACGTAAATGTCGCTCTGAGAGGTATATTCGGGAGCGTTTATGGTGAGCAGAACAACGTCAATAGCGGCAGAACCTGCGAACTCGGTTGTGTCGAAGCCGTCGGCAGTAACACCTATCTGGGCTGTTGCTCCGATTCTTCCTGTATCCTCACCGCCGGAAATGCACAGAGACAGTTTGCCGTCGGTATTTTTACCTAAAGGAATTTTGATTGTATTGCCGGAAACGGAGAAATCCGTACTTGTTTTGTTGTCCAAAACTATGGAGTCACCCTCAAGTCTCGTTCCGTTTATCAGAGTAATAACGGCCTCTGCGTTTGAAATATTTCCGGGCAGAAGAGCGTATTCAAGTATAAGAGTAACCAGCGTATCCGGAACACAGACCTCGGCATTCAGTCTGAGATCGGTTTTCGCTGTATCAATATATTTGCATTCCCTGGGCTTGATTTCGGGAACTGAGACGTTGTAGTATCTTGCGGCTTCAGCAAGCTTTATTTCGAAGGTATCACGAATATAGTCTTCATGGTTGTTGAAACCGAAAGTATCGTATTCGCTGAGAGTCCCGAAACAGTAATCACCTCTGTCTTTGATAAATATCGCGGTATACTGTCCGTTCGGAAGATGTGAGGTTGTAAACCAATTATCACGTATCTCGGCGGTTTGGCAGTAGTTGCCCTGATCATCGTAAATATAAATGCTTACTTCATTACTGCCGTTTAAGGAGCCGCTAAATAAGCCGTATTCGTACATTACAGCTTTTACTCCTGTATCGGAATCAGAATCATAGGTAAACTGAGCATGGGCTGAAGTATATTTTTCGTCATTGTACGGCTTGGCAGAAACAGAAAGTGAATGTCCGTCTAAGGTATCGCTCAGCACCAGTCCTTTTTCGGTTCTGCGCATGTTCGTTACCGTTCGTCCGGTTGAGTCATCGCGGATTTCATAGGAAACAGTATCTGAAGCAACCGGAATGTATTTGGTTTTTCCGGTTACTTCATCAATTTCTGCGTACTCAAACTCGGGATTAAAATAGTGAACATTCTGTCTGCTTAACTTAACTGTTGCGGGAGTTTCTGCTCCGTATACGGCAACATAGCCTTTTCCGGTTGTGAATGTGGTTGCGGATATAGTGTCGGAACCGTTGATGGCACCTGCCATAACTGTTTCATCAGGTAATACAAGCATTGCATAGGCTTCTGCAGAACCTGCGCTTACACTAACGGTATATTTTCCGGGGTCGGCAATATCAAAGGCGAACCAGGCTTCTGCAGAGGCATCAAGACAAACTTGTGCTCCGTTAGAGATGTCACCGGAAATGCTGCCGGCAGCAGAATTTACAGAGCCTGTTCCGTCGAGTACGATACCGGAAGCAGAAGCAAAAGTTTTCCTGATGTTTGCAGCACCCATGCCGGTAGACATTGCATATTGTGCGTTAGGGTTGCGATCGGCAGATTCTGCAACGGAATAAAGATTCTGACTTTGGGCAGACTCAAAGAGCTGCTGATAGTAATTATCGCGAGCCGTCTCGAAGTCAATCTCTTCATCTTCAATACCGAACTCTTCAAACGTTTCCTCACCTGTGGCAAGTCCGAAAAGCTGAAGGATTTTTAAACTGCTGTTTTGTTCAAATGCAGGAGTGACTGAAAGATTTTCAATATACTGTTTGCTGCGGTCATTGAGCCATACATCTTTTTCGCTTGAATCTCCTTCGTCAAGAATGGTGAGGTTTTTAATGTTTGTTTCACCATTCATAAGTACTGCGGAGGGAAGAGTATTAAATGTAAGGTTTTCAAACAGCGCACTTGCGAAGTTGCATTCACCGCCGTTGATTACCGCATCCTTTACTATCCTGGTTCTTGAAGGATTTTCGGTAAGGTTTGCATAGATATAGGCACCGGTAGAGTAGAACTGCTCAACCGAGTAAGTCTCACCGTCGTTGCCTGACCCTGACAGGCCGCTGTCGAGATCGATTCGTCCGCCCTTTGCCCAGAGGTTGTGAATTGTACCGAAGTTGATGATGAAGCTTCCGTAGCCTACAACACTGTCAACCGTACCGAAGTTTTCGAATATCTCGGGTAATGAATCGTAGCTCGGATCGGTGTGAGAGTTGCCTTCGAGATAGACAAATTTTATATATGCGTCCACTCCGGGAACGCCGTCTTCCGGGAGCCAGTTGCTGGCTGTAGCTTCGCCGGTAAGCTGCAGGTAATCTACACTTCCGTAATTATTGAAACGTCCTCCGATGCCGAATACGTTTCTTGCGTATGAATTTGTCGCAAGGAAGAATTCGCCGGACATGATATACACAGTATCAACACTGCCTTCACAGAAGACGGACTCGGCACCGTTGATGTATATTGAATCTGCGTGGCCATTCTCTGAAAGGCCTCCGTCGATGGTGCATCCGCTCTCATAGCTCATCTTGTGAACTGTGCCGTCAATATAAACTCGGGCCTTACCGCTGAAGACAACTTCGCTTATTTCTGCGGCTCCGTCAACATTTAAATTTTCCGGGGTCCACATGAAACCGTCTTCTTCCTCATGTAAATCACAGAAGTCCGTAGTCTGCACATAGATTGTGCCGGTAACTTTTCCGCGGACATATACTGAGGCCCTGTCGGTAATATAGATATCTTTGGTTATTGTTTCACCGGCCTCGATATTCAACATTCCGGAACTTACGGTTATTGAGTTTTCATCGGCTTTGGCAGCGGTAGTGCCCAAATTTGTGGGCAGACCGGAAACTATCAGCGCGAGGCATACCAGTAATGAAACGATAGGTTTACTGATTTTGCTGAATCTTCTCATATTATTCGTCTCCCTTTTCTGTGTTCTTTTCGCAGTCGCATACACCGGCACCTTCTAAATAGGCACCGCCTTTATTCTCACGATATTCATTGAAACCAAAAGATACGTAATGCAGTTTGCCGTATCCTTGTTCAAGCAGAAGATTGAAAGCTTTGGCACTTTTCTTCCCTGCTGCGCACATAAGATAAATCTCTTTATCACTTGCCTCGTTGTTGTTCAAATATTTGACCAGCCAGGCTCCGTCATCGTCGAAAGGGACATTTACTGAGCCTTCGAGGTGTGCATATTCGTATTCACTGTTGTCTCGCAAATCGATGAGCAGCATCGAACTGTCTGTCTGAGCATTGCAAGCTATCTGCTCAAGTTCTGAATAGTCGGTAATGATTGAAAAGTCAGGTGGCTCAGGTGGGTCAGCCTTTTCCGGATTTTTTGTGCTGCAGCCCGGCAGCATAATACATAGTATGCATATAATGCACCAAAGGGCGCATTTATTTATTTTTTTCTTCATAATAAATAGTAATACGGCTCGAAAACCGAATCTCCTGCATATTTTATTCTTGCATCGAATATTATACTTCACCAATATGCATATTACAAACAATTAATTAAGAATGGCGTAAAACGAATGTAAAAAATCATGTTTTACGGAATAAAAGCTAGAAATTCACAAAATGCGCAAGATGTGATATAATAATTTAAAATGTTAGTTTGTGTTGTAATGAACTGTATTTATACAGTTTCATACGGAGGGATGTATGTATTATTCAGCTATAGGAATGGTTGCCATCGTGCTTCATTTAATCATGAATCACGAGTATTTTAAGTTTGAAAAGAATATCGATGAGGCGAACAGAGCATTCAGGAAGTTTGCATTTGCGTCCATGCTGTACTTCATCACAGATGTGCTGTGGGGCGTATTTAACAGCATGAAGCTGTCAACGCTGTTATATGCAGATACCTTTATCTATTACATATCGATGGCTCTGACTATCGCTTTTCTGTGCGATTATGTTACAAAGTATTTGAATCTGTGCAGCGGCTTCGGAAAATTCATCAGAATATTTGGACAGGTCTTTGCAATATTAGAAATGGTATTGCTTGTCATTAATCATTTTGTTCATATTTTCTTCTGGATATATCCGGACGGCACTTATCAGGCATACGTTTACAGATATATTGCTTTATTTATGCAGGTATTCCTCTGCTTAATGCTGGCTATTCAGACAGGAATCGTCATGATTAACGCAGCGGATGAGATGAAGAAAAGGTATTTTACCATCTTTTTCTTCTGCTCCGCGATGGGCGTCGCTATAGTACTTCAGATACTGTATCGGCTTCTTCCTATATATGCTATCGGTCTTCTTATCGGAAGCGGTATCATTCATACATTTGTAAATGAGGGAGAAATAGAAGAGCAGTTTAAAGTCTTGAAATCGATGGCTGAAATACATTACAGCATGCACGTAATCGATCTTGCCAAGGATACTGTGCAGGAGCTGACTGCAAGACAGGAAGTTAAATCAATTGTAAACAGAACGAACGGCGCACTTGAGATGATGAGTACCGTAATAAAGGCCGTTACTACGGAAGAGCATCTGGAATCGGTACTGGAATTTACTGATTTGGCAACACTTGCGGAAAGAATGCGAGGCAAGAAGACAATTGCCAAGCAGTTTGTGGGAAAGCATGTCGGCTGGGTTCAGGCAATGTTTATAGCCATTGAAACAGATCCCTACGGAAAGCCTACTAAGGTTATTTATACGACCCGTGTAATTGAAGAAGAAAAGAAAAACGAGGAAATTCTCGTTAAAAAGACGGTAGTGGATGAGCTTACCGGACTGTATAACAGAAGAGCTTATGAAGAAGATATTGCTTCCTACGAGGCTTCATCCGTAAGTGAAGATTTTGTCTATGCCTCAATCGATCTCAACGGATTGAAGGTAGTAAATGATGAAATCGGACATGCTGCCGGTGATGAGTTGATTAAGGGTGCTGCCGATTGTATGCAGAAAGCCTTCGGAAGCTGGGGAAAGGTATACAGAACAGGCGGCGATGAATTCGTAAGCTTATTCTTTGCCGGAGAAGATCAATTGGAAACGGTTAAGGCTGACTTGATCAGTATTACGGAAGAGTGGTCAGGTGAGCTGGTTCCGTCACTGACGCTGTCGGTCGGATATGTCACAAAGCGCGAATGCAAGGAAGAAAGTATTATTGATATGGCTAAGCTGGCTGATAAGAGAATGTATCAGGCGAAGTCGGCATATTACTCTAAAAAGGGTGTTGACCGCAGAGGTCAGGCTGCTGCGAATACAGCGCTTTGCAATCTGTATACGAAGATATTGAAGATAAACATTACAGAGGATTCATATACGATTGTAAATATGGATAAGTCTGAGCAGACCAGTGACAAGGGATTTGCGGATACAATTTCTGCATGGCTTACCGGTTTCGGCAAATCAGGCCAGGTTCACAAAGACGATTTGGAAGGATATTTGAAGAAAACAGATTTAGCATATTTAAGTGAATATTTTAAGGAAGGAAAAACTTCTATCAGTATCCAGTACCGTAGAAAATATGCAGATGGCTATAAGCAGGTTGCGATGGATATGATTCCCGCGAACGATTATACGGATGAGAATCAAACACTGTTCCTGTATGTAAAGAATATTGATATGTAAGGAATATTAATATTCATTTTACGATTTATATTACGTTTTCTTGACAGATGCAAAATGGCGATATGCCCGGAAATGTGATAAAATAAATGTGTATGCGGCTTTGACCGCAAGTCAGGAGGAGAAGAGTAATGGAGAAGATGCCTGCAGTTAAGGACATAAAAGGCGGAAGAATATGGAGTGAGAATTTTAACACATTTGAGGCAACGGTGTATGTGCCGGAAACTTCATTGAACGCAAAGGTGCTCAATTATGGGTTTATAGCACCGTATTTGCTTGTGTTTACCGAGGAGAAGATGGATGAGGCTGCCAAGGTTGAGTTCGCAAGGGAGAAAGGCTTTGAAAAGATTGCCGCAGACTTTGCAAGCTCGGTAGTGTTTATTGACCCGGTGTCGGAAAATCGCTGGGAGGATGCTTCGGACGAAATCTTTGCCGATATTCTGACCAATTCCAAGATACATCAGTACTATGAGGATGGAGTGGTTGTTGCCCACAATCGTTTCACCGGCAATGTGGACGGCTACTATATCAGAGGAGCAATTTTCAGAACCTGCCTTTTTGGCTTCGGAAAGTCTGCGGATTATATTGCCGAAAAATGCATCAACCATTTTGAAGGAACAGGTCTTTGGGGACGCGCGGATTCTGCACCTGTTGTCTGTACACTTACAGGACTTAATGTGGTCCCTAAAATTGAGGCACGTGATATACCGATTGCTTCCGTGGGCAATTCCGATGAAATCAATAAAGTGATTGCTGCGGGTTGTGATTATGTGTACGTGAGTGATAAGGCTGATTATGTGAATATTTTTTACGGCTTTGCAAAGCAGTTTCGAAGAATGGTCGGCCGGCTTGAGCTTGATCCCAATCTTGAAGCGGACGGACTTAAAATTGAGCCGGGAGTTATAACACTTAATACTTCTTCGGACAACAACGGAGATGATAAGGGCACCGATGTGCATGAGGTGGGTTATGTTGCATTCAACAATGATAGTCTGTTTGATAACGGACCTGTACCCATGATGTTTGCTTTCCACGGCGGCGGAGACAGCGCTTTCTATATTTCATATGTTTCAGGATGGGCAAATGTGGCACACAGGAACAATTTCCTGCTCATCAGTATTGAGAATCATCTGAACAGTACGGCGACCGAGATGGTTGAACTTATTGATAAACTTAAAGAAAAATACAACATTGATACCGAACGTGTATATGCGTCGGGCTTCTCAATGGGCGGCTGCAAGACCTGGGATATGATTCAGGAGTACCCGGAAGTGCTGGCAGCAGCTGCTCCGATGGATGCCACTTTCGAAGTGGGACTTAACAGCTACGGACAGCCCATTAAATGCGAGCTTAATACGACGACTGCGGTTCCTGTATTTTATGTGGGCGGTGACCTTACTCCTCTTCCGGAGCTTCCGTTCCAGGCGCAGAAATGCTTTGACAGAACCGAGTACATGCTGAAGCTTAACAAGTGTGTGAAGCCTTACGACGTATCCTTCGAAGCGCAGGATAAGTGGGAGAACCGTATCTGGGGAATTAACGGCGATGCCTGCGGCAGCGTTAAAGATGATAAGCGCGGCGGAGTATTGACCGTGCAGATGTTTAAGAGTACGGACGGACGTATTATTACATGCTTCGGAAGCGTTGATAATCAAGCGCATGAGTGCAGAGAGCATACTTGTGAGCAGGCATGGAATTTCATGAAGAATTTCCGAAGAAAGAACGGTGAAATTATCGGAGATTATAAGGGCCTTTAAGCCCAGGGTATTTTGTACGGATCAGAGTGTGTAAAGCAGGTCCGAACGGAAGGAGGGGAAATGATGAATTTCGGTGCGGAAGTCAAATTTACGGGGGATTCGTATCATGGATTCTACTCTTGTGGTATGACTATGCTTTCAAGCGGAACCATGGAGTCATTTAAAAATATAAATGAGGTTTCAAAAGACGGTAAAACCATTACTGAATATTCCACCGATGACGGGATTATTCTTCGGGTGGAGCGCAGGATCGTGGAGGCGACCGGGGCTGAAGAGATTGTTACTTCGATAGTCAACAACTCGGAAAGCGAGGTTACAATGGAGCTTTTGACTTCATTTCTTATAAAAGGCGTGAAGGCGGACAGGATTCATCGTATTCAGTCCTTCTGGAGTGCAGAAGGCAGGCACAGAGTCGACACGGTTAATGATTTAAATATGGAATGCTCATGGAATCATATGGCAGTAAGAGTCGAGAAATTCGGTAATGTGGGTTCAATGCCGGTCCGCAAATATTTCCCTTTTCTTGCTCTTGAAGACAGTGAAGCAGGTAAATTTACGGCTGTTTCACTGTACTCACCTGCTTCCTGGCAGATGGAGATTATTTGTGAGCATGAGGATACATTAAATATTGCGGGCGGTATTGCAGACAGAGATTTCGGACACTGGACGAAAAAGCTCTTGCCCAAAGAAACTTTTATTGCTCCGAAAGCGGTTGCGGCGGAAGGAGCTTCACTTGAGGAAGTTTGCGACAAGCTTGTTAAAAGCCAGCATCCCGACATCAGTCACGTTGATGATAAGATGGGCATTACCTTTAATGAGTACTGTACTACCTGGGGCAATCCTACGCACGAAAATATTGCGAAGATTTGTGACAAGCTGGAAGATGTCGGCATACAGTATCTGGTGATGGACTCGGGATGGTTCGGAAAAGACGGAAACTGGTGGGAGAGCGAAGGAGACTGGTACATTAATAAAAAGCGTTTCCCTGACGGGCTGAAGAAAACTGCGGATTATATTCGTTCCAAGGGTATGGTTCCGGGAATTTGGTTTGAGTTCGAAGTTGCGGGATACGGAAGTGATACCTTCAAAAAGGATGACTGGATGCTCAAAAAGGACGGCGTTTCACTTAACGTCGGAGGCAGAAAATTCCTGGATATGGAGAATAAAGAAGTTCAGGAATATCTTGATAAGTCTGTTATCGGGCTCTTGAAGGATAACGGTTACGGATACATTAAAGTTGATTACAATGACACTATCGGCATCGGAGTTGACGGACCTGACGGACCGGGTGAAAACCTCCGCAGGAAGATTGCCGCAACTCAGGCGTTCTTCAAAAAGATGCGTGCTGAGATTCCGGAACTTGTAATTGAGAATTGTTCGAGCGGAGGGCACAGACTCGAGCCATCGATGATGGAGCTTGCTTCTCAGGCCAGCTTCTCGGATGCGCATGAGATAAAGTCACTGCCGATCATTGCGGCTAATCTTCACAGAGTCATCAGACCCGAACAGAGTCAGATATGGGCAGTCCTTCGTAAAGAAGACGATTCTGCAAGACTTTATTATTCGCTGTGTGCTACGCTTTTCGGAAGAATGGGACTCAGCGGTGATATCTACGACTTGAGTGAAAGTCAGTGGAAAACAGTGAAGGACGGAATAGCTTTTTATAAGCAGGTTAGCGACATCATAAAAAACGGTTTTACATCGGCAATCTGCTGCGATGCTTGCAGTTACAACAAGCCTCTGGGAGGTCAGCTGGCGGTAAGAGAATATGACGGAAAGGCGCTTATTGTATACCATCGATTTGAAAAGTCTACATCTGTAGAAGAATTTGCCGAGCAAAACTCTGTTTCGTTCAGACCGGATAAGTGTTTGGCAACCTATGGTTTGGCTGACCGTGATTTCAGTGCCCAGGCATGGCTTATGACACTGTAGTCGCTGTTTTGCAGAATTTGCACAGTGAAAACAAAAATGTGCGCTGACAAAGATATTTCCATGCGCTAATATTGGCGAAGAAATATTTAGAATGGGATAGTTTGATTATGAAACAAAGACTGGTTAACGGGGCCTTTTACAAAAGAGTTTTTACGCTCGCACTTCCGATTGCTGCACAGAGTCTGATAAGTATCGGCGTAAATATGCTCGATACAATTATGGTCGGAAAGGTCGGACAGGATTCGCTGTCTGCGACTTCGCTGGCTAACTCGTTTATAAGTATCTATCATATTTTTTGTATGGGTCTCGGAATGGGAGCAAGTGTTTTGGTTTCCCGCTATTGGGGAATGAAACAGGCTTCTCCTGATGACAGTGAGGATGCATCACGTGCCCTTAAACAGACGGTTGCGCTGATGCTTCGTTTTACGTTGGGACTTGCGACCTTATTTGCATTAATTACATATTTGGCGCCTGAGTTTATTATGAAGATGTACAATCCCGACGATCCGGGTATTTTGTCGGAGGGTGTTGTATATCTGAATTATTCGGTAGCGACATATTTCTTCCTCGGGCTGTCGCTCGTAAGTACGATTGTACTCAGAAGTGTAGGACAGGTGACGCTGCCTCTTCTTGTTTCAATAGGCGCATTTTTTGTCAATCTCGGAGCGAACTATACACTTATTTTCGGTAAATTCGGTGCACCCCAAATGGGCGTTGCCGGAGCAGCTCTCGGAACTTTGATAGCGCGCATATTTGAGACTGCTTGCATTTTATACTATCTGCTTGTTGCGGACAAACGCATCGGATTCAGAATTAAGCACTTCTTTATGTCTACGGGAAGTCTTGTAAAGGAATATGTAAGGATAAGTATACCCGTACTGATCAGTGACGGCATTCTGGCCTTCGGCAACAATGCCGTGGCTATGGTTGTCGGACGACTCGGAAATGATTTTACCGCAGCCAATGCCGTAACCAGTGTAACTCAGCAGCTTTCAAGCGTCATGATTCAGGGCGTAAGCCAGGCGGGTGCGATAGTTACGGGGCAAACGCTCGGAGAAGGCGACAGAGAGAAAACGATGGCTCAGGGCTATCATTTTATGCTGATAGGCGTAATACTCGGAATGTTCTCTGCGCTGATTATACTTGCGATTAAGAACCCTATTATAAAATCTTACAGTGAACTTTCAGAGACTGCAGCCAATATCGCCCGCGAACTTATGATTTCCATCGGATTGATAGTTGTCTTCCAGGCGACGAACAGTATTATGACCAAGGGCGTATTAAGAGGCGGCGGAGATACCAAGATGCTCATGCTCATGGACAATATCTTTCTTTGGGCAATAGCACTTCCTTTGGGAATTATGGCAGGCTTTGTTTTAAAATTATCACCGCTGATGATTTACTTATTCTTAAAGTCCGATCAGATAGTAAAGACTGTATGGTGCTTCTTCAGACTGAGGTCAGGTAAGTGGATTAAGAAAATATCTACGGGAAGCACAGGGAGATAAACCGGAAAATAAAACAGAAGAATAAAACAGAAGAATAAAACAGGAAAACAAAATAATTAAATAACAGTATCAAAAAAGTTACAGTATACAAAGCGGAGGGAAAAATGGCACATTTTGAAGGAGTTTTTTATTCGACACAACTTTGCAGACCGGTTCATTTTATGGCGGTTCTGAGCAATGACACGGTATGGGGAACCGATACAAATCCTCATTTCAAGAGACCTGCGAAGAACGTATATCTGCTTCACGGCTACAGCGGCTGTGATGCCGACTGGTTCAGGGATGCACCGTTAAGTGAGCTTTCGAATCAGTATAACGTAGATTTCTTTATGCCTAACGGAGAGAACAGCTTCTATGTCGATCAGCCTGCGACAGGCTTCAAATACGCAAGCTATATAGGTAAAGAATTTATAGAGTATACCAGAAAGACTTTCGGTCTTTCCGATAAACGTGAGGATACCTTTATCGGCGGTCTTTCAATGGGCGGGTTTGGTGCACTTCATACAGGACTGATGTTCAACGACACCTTCTCAAAGATTATTGCGCTTTCGTCTGCGCTGATTGTAAAGGGACTTAAGCATATGAGCCCCGAGGATAAGAATCCTATGGCCAATTATGCTTACTATACTCAGATGTTCGGTGATCTCGCAAAAGCTGAAGAGACCGACCACAATCCTGAGGTTCTGGTTAAGAAGATTTTGGCAGAGAAGACACAAATGCCCGATATCTATCTTGCCTGCGGAACAGAGGATTTTCTTATTGAGCCAAATCGTGAATTTAATGCCTTCCTGGAGTCACAAAATGTTCCCGTGACATTTTTTACAGGTCCCGGTGTGCATGATATGAATTTCTGGAGAGCACAGCTTAAAGCCGGTCTTGACTGGGCTTTGGCGGATGAGGAGTAAAACGAGGTTATGATTGCTTTGTTTTTAGCTCCCCTGTATTATTTCGGAGTCTGGTTTCTGGCATATGAAATGGGCAAGCTTTTAAAAGCCTGCAGTCCTTTTTTTGCAAGGAAGCGGTTTACTGTTACAGCTGCGGTCTTTATTTGGGCAACGGCGACACTTATACCTCTGGGTTTTGTCCTGCCGGATTTCAAATATAAGTATCTGTTCGAAATGTGGGGCAATATTTTCTTCGGAATTAAGATCTATGCCTGGATGATTATTCTCTGCTTTATCCTGCTGGAACTGATTGTTTGGATGATAGCGAGCCGGCACGGAAGCGAGGAGCAGCGGAAACTGAACAGGGAGCGATTCAAACCGTTTAGGGTTGAACGTTCGATATTTGTAAAAGAGGGACTTGTTTGTCTTGTTTTGATTCTGGGAGTCAGTCTCTACGGCATAATTAACTCATATTGCATCAGGACTACTGATTATGAGGTGAAGATTGATAAGAAGGCCGGTGAGCTTGATGAACTGAATCTGGTACTGATTGCGGATCTTCATTTGGGAACAAATGTGGGCAGCAGGACCATGAGGCAGATGGTGGAGAAAATTAACCGTCAAGACCCTGATATCGTGGTTATTGCGGGAGATTTTTTCAATAACGACTATGACGCAATGAAGGATCCTGAGGAAATTATTTCAATCCTCGGCGATATTAAAACAAAATACGGGGTATATGCCACATACGGCAATCATGATGTTTCCGAACCAATCCTGGCCGGATTTACTTTCAACTACGATGAACATAAAGAAAGTGACCCGAGAATGGAAGACTTCCTTAAACGTGCCGGAATACAGCTCCTTCGGGATGAATCTACTGTTGTAGAAAACTCGTTTGTGCTCTGCGGACGAGCAGATCAAATAAAGCCGGGACGCGGCATAGAGGAGCGCAAAAGTGTGGATACTCTTTCAGCGGAAATTGAATCCGAAAACCGTAAACTCCCGATGTTTATGGCGGAGCATGAACCGGTGGAGTACGCGGCACTTGATGAGGCCGGATTTGATTTGTGTCTGTCGGGACATACACATGATGGTCAGTTTTTTCCGCTGAATCTGATGGGACCGTTCATCTATGAGAATGCTTACGGATATGTAAAGCAGGGCGGCATGCAGGCGATTGTTACTTCCGGTGTGGGACTCTACGGCCCGAATATCAGAGTCGGAACAATTTCGGAGATTTGCAATATACATATAACTTTTGAATGAGGTCATGCCGAAGCGGTGTGACTCGGAACAGGAGGATTAAATGAAGGCTTATATTTTACTGTGCGACGGATTTGAAGAGGTAGAAGCACTGGCGACAGCTGATATTTTAAAGCGTGCCGGAATTGAGACAGAACTTGTATCACCCTATGGACAGGATATTGTGAGAGGTTCACACAATTTCGGTGTGACCGTTGATGCTGTATTTGCTTCTGCGGACAAGTATGATTCGGCAGCTTTCGGTGATGCTGATGCGGTTATTCTCCCCGGCGGAATGCCCGGAACCACCAATCTCGGCAAGAGTGCTGCGGTATGTGAAATGATAAAGAATTACAACGAAAGAGGTAAGCTGGTATGTGCCATATGCGCAGCGCCTTCGGTTCTCGGTGCAAACGGAATTCTCGACGGACATGAAGCTACCTGTTTCCCCGGTTTTGAGAATGCACTCGGTGCAGGAAAGCATATCGGCGGACCTGCGGTTGTGTCCGGCAATGTAGTTACGGGTAAATCAATGGGATGCGCGATAGATTTTGCCGTTGCAATTGTTGCAGAACTTCTCGGTACCGATGCGGCTGGGAAGGTTGAAGCTTCGGTGTACAGAAGCTGATGGAAAACGGTCCTGAAATCAGAGATATAATACAAACAAAAAAGCGGGCTTGCAAAAGTGATTTCATTTTTGCAAGCCCGTATTTTACAAATATTCCTTCTTTACAAGATTAATAATGATAGAAGTATTCAGACGAACAGCGGCAATCGGATATATTTCTTTTATGTATCCGTGCCAATATTTCCCGATGAACTCGTTTATTATGGCTTCGCCGGTATCAATCAAAAAGGCACTGTCGCCGGAATTGCATCGCAAATCCGCAATCGTAATATCTTTCAATCTGCACCTCTTATAAACACTATCATGCGCTCTTTTGGCGGCATGAAAGCAATGTTATTTGTTAACGACGTGTCCGTTGGCCTGAAGCACTTCGATAACGGAATCAACTTCCTGCTCGCATGTTTCGTTCGTGGCTGCTTCAACCATTACACGGATGAGGGGTTCGGTGCCTGACTCACGTACCAGAATTCGTCCTGTATTGCCGAGTCTTGCCTCGACCTCTGCGATGGCGCGGATGACGTCACTGTCGCCGAGTGCTGCAGCTTTGTCATTTACTCTGACGTTTTTAAGAACCTGAGGGTAAACAGTCATGGGGCTTGTCAAATCGGACAGCTTCATTTTTTTCTCAAGCATTACTTCCATTATTTTGAGGGAAGTGAGGATTCCGTCGCCTGTTACGGCGTGCTTCTTGAAGATGATATGTCCTGAGTTCTCGCCTCCGATTGAATGATTGTTCTCAGTCATGTTTTCGCTGACATATTTATCGCCTACTTTTGTCTTCTCGTAAGAAATACCGAGTTTGTCAAAAGCCTTGTAGAGTCCGAAGTTCGACATAACGGTTGTAACTACTGTATTGTTGTTCAGCTCACCGCGCTCCTTCATATATGCACCGCAGATGTACATAATCTGGTCACCGGAGATGGTATTGCCTTTTTCATCGACAGCAAGACATCTGTCGGCATCACCGTCGTAGGCAAAGCCGACGTCGAGACCGTTCTCAACGACATATTTGCAAAGACCTTCGATATGTGTCGAACCGCAGTCGGTGTTGATGTTGACACCATCAGGCTCGGAATTGATGACGTAAGTTTTTGCTCCGAGAGTGTCGAAAACACCTTTGGCAACAGTAGTTGCTGAACCGTTTGAAAGGTCAAGACCAACCTTCATGTCTTTGAAGGAGCGGGTTGCAAGTGAAATGAGATATCCGATGTATCTGTGGCGTCCGATGGAATAGTCTACCGTGCGTCCGATGTTTTCACCGGTTGCAAAAGGAATATCGGGACCTGTTCCGTCGATATAATTTTCAACAAGCTGCTCAATCTGGGCTTCCATCTTGTAGCCGTCTGAATTGATGAGCTTGATGCCGTTGTCATAGAAAGGATTATGGCTGGCGGAAATCATGATACCGCAGTCAAAATCATCGCTTCTGACAAGGAATGAAACGCTGGGGGTGGGAGTAACATGAAGAAGGTAAACATCCGCACCGCTGGCAGTAAGTCCTGCAACCAGTGAATATTCAAACATGTAGCTTGAACGTCTGGTATCCTTGCCGATTACGACTTTACATTTTTTATTGTTATGTGCACCGAAATACCATCCGATATAACGGCCGACCTTATATGCGTGTTCAACTGTAAGCTTTACATTGGCTTCGCCGCGGAAGCCGTCGGTTCCAAAATACTTTCCCACTGAAAAATCTCCTATCTGCGTCGGGCCGAATTCGGTGCTGCCCGACATTTATTTTTTTGCTTATTTCATTATATTCATGATAAAAAGTGTTGTAAATATATGTGCCGCAAATATATAAAGCCAATGAAAAATGTGGTATAATATAAAGAACTTGCAGGGTATGTCTTTTGTAAATGTACGGAGGAAGAAATGAACAGAGAAAATAATAGAATACGCATACTTGGAATTGTGCTTTTGCTGGCAGTTCTTTTGATGTTTGGCGGATGTAAGCATGCGGATAACGGTTCTGATTCCGGCGATAAAAACGTTACGCCGGCGCCCGGAACACCTGTGCCCACAGCTACGCTCGCTCCTACTGCAACACCTGAGTTGACACCCACCGAGGCACCCGAGCCTACCGAAGAACCTGAACCGACCGAAGAACCTGAACCGGTTGAAGAGACGGAACCTGGCGTGTTGGCCGGTTTTGAAGCTGCGGGCTATTCGGGAGGATATGCGCAGAAAATAGACCTCGGTCTTGAAAACTTTTTCTATTCGGGTTCGCTTCTTATGGGCGACAGAATAATTATCTACGGCAGTGATGACGGAGCAACGGCTATTATCAGCTATAATCTTAAGGACGGCAGCTTCATAAAGAATGTGTACCGCTATGATACGCTCTGGTACGGAGTATACGATTATGCACCTATAAACGATGAATTGTTTGTGGTCTACAATTCGGAGATGGGAGAATACAGAATCATCAATACATCTCTTATTACGGTAAAAACTTTCAATATGAAAGAGCTGTATGAGAGCAGCATTTTTGCACCGGATGGGCAGACAATGTGGTATCTGGGCGACAGCTCCGTTGTGTGGCGCGATTATGCGACCGACGAGACTTCGGTTGTTTTTGAGGATGAACGTCTGGAGAGCGGATATATTTCCGGAAGACACTTTTCCAGGTATATTATCATCGGAACTTACGATTATCACGAAGGTTACCCGCAGACCGTTATATATGATATCGTTGACAACTGCCTGATAGGTTATTTCCCGGGTGCCGTGGAATTCAGAGAAAGTCCGGAGAGGGGACGTTCGATTGTCTTTAATTCCGACGGGTTCAGCAATCTGAGTATTTATGAGTCTGCGTTTGCGGATATACCTGTTGATGAAAACGGTTACATTACCGAATCCGATACGGTTGTCAGGACCGAATCATATTCGGAAAACTTCAACTATGAGGTTGACTGGAGCGCAAATTCGGTAATAACGATCTCGTCTCTTGCGGACGGTTCCGGCGATACTTCCGTTATTTCGCTAAAGGCTTATTCTCTGGAAACCGGCGAGAAAGTCTCCGAATACAATATTCTCAAATATAATGATTACGGATTCAACACTCCATTATTGGATTCGCAGAATCATATTGCATATGTCATTTCGAATTCTCTCGGAGAACTGACTCTTCATGCCTGGGATTATCTGAATGATGATTCGGATGACAGCAATGCAGAATTTGTCCGTTTTGACAGCATACCTAAGAAGGTTGAAGCAAAGCGCAAGGCTTTTGAAGATAAGTACAATATGAATATGTATATCGGCAGTGAGGTATTTTCGAGCACCTTTGATTATCGTCTGGAGATTTCGAAGAACTGGAAGCTCGTTATGCAGACAATTGATACAATCGATGAAGTATTTTCGGGATATCCCGAAGGCTTCTTTGACCAGTTCAAGAACGAAGAAATCAAATCACTGGGTATTTATATCTGCGGCGGCTTTAATAAGGTCTATGATTATTCTGCCGATAATGCGATAGCATTGGCCTGTGTATTCGGCTACGAGCGTGCACTGGCTGTCGACCTCAATTACGGATACTGCCTCGAGGGTACCATCGTACATGAGGTTTCGCATTGGATTGACGGTAAAATAAACACATTGGCGGATCGGAACGAGATCGATGATTTCGAATCGGGCTGGCTGGAGTTTATGCCCAAGGATTTTACATACAAATACAGTTATGTGAGCGGAAGAACAAAGTGGGGCTATATTTTCAACAATACTTCTTTGGACAATGTATATTACTGCGACGAGTATTCACAGACATATCCGACTGAAGACCGTGCCCGCTGCTTCGAATACCTGCTTTACGATTACAGCGATATGGGCTATTATTCGGCACCGATTATCAGAGCAAAAATGCATTACTTCTTCGATACCATCCGAACAGCATTCGACTGCAGCGGATGGCCCGAGGAAACCGTTTGGGAGGAAAAACTCCGTCAAATGGATGAGATGTATTCGGAGCCTGAAGAAGAATAAAGAACAGTGCTTTTTGACGCGTTGATGTGGAAAATATACAAAAACCGAGGAAAATCGTATCTGCTTTGTTGACATATTGTACAAATATAAGTATAATGATAATCAGAAAAGAGCTCTGTGAGCAAATTCACAAAGCTCTTTTATGGTTTATAACAGGAGGTTTTTTATGAAAAAAGTTTTAGCAATCATGATGGCTCTTGTCCTTGTACTGTCTCTGGCAGCATGTTCAAAGGATGATCAGCCCACAACAGGAGGAGATACCAATACATCTTCTCAGCAGTCTTCCGGATCTGAGACAACCGCTTCAGAGAAGGACAAGCTTATCGAGGCAGCAAAGGCAGAAGGCAGTCTCGTTGTTTACGGTTCATGTGAAGAAGAATATCTTGCTGCGGCATGTGAGAAGTTCCAGAGTCTTTACGGAATTCAGACAAGCTATCAGCGTCTTTCAACCGGTGAGGTTCAGGCAAAGATTGAAGAAGAGAACGGCAACCCTTCAGCTGATGTTTGGTTCGGCGGCACTACAGATCCTTACAACGTTTTAGCTGACAAGGGTCTTCTTGAAGCTTACAAGGCAGAGAACGCTTCACACCTTACAGGCACTCAGTACAAGAATGCTGACGGATACTGGTATGGTATCTACAAGGGAATCCTTGGATTTATGGTTAACACAGACGAGCTTACAAGACTTGGACTTGCAGCTCCTCAGGACTGGGCTGACCTTACAAAGCCTGAGTACAAGGGTCTTATCTGGCTCTCAAACTACAACACTGCAGGAACAGCTAAGCTTGTTCTTAACACTATGATTCAGAAGTACGGTCATGATGAAGGTATCAAGTACCTTGTAGATCTCGACAAGAACGTTGAGGTTTATACAAAGTCCGGTTCAGGCCCTTCAAAGAACGTTGGTACAGGTGAGTGTATTATCGGTATCGGTTTCCTTCATGACGGTATTACACAGATCGTTGATAACGGATATGAGAACATCGCTCTTGTAGTTCCTTCAAGCGGAACTTCATTCGAGATCGGTGCTACAGCAATCTTCAAGGGTGCAGCTCATTCAAATGCAGCTAAGCTCTGGATTGAATACGCACTTTCACCTGATTGCGTAAAGATCGCTAAGGACAACGGATCATATCAGTTCCTCGTTCTTGACAATGCTGAGCAGCCCGCACAGGCAGCACAGTTCGGTCTCAACCCCGAGAACGTTATGGATTACGATTTCGAGGATGCAAAGAACAACATCGCTACATATATCAGCGACATTATGACAGCTATTGCTGAAGCTGGTGCAGACACCGGTGCAGATCGTTTCAAGACAGAATAATTTTGAATTGATTATTAAGGATGGCAGCGGAACGCCGCCATCCTTTTCTTTTCTGCGGCGCGCCGCGGGAAAAACACGTAACTTGTTTGAATTAAGGGAAGGAGGAGAAGAATATGGCTAGGAGTCAGGGCGCTGCTCTGGACAGAAAAAAACTGATGGCCGATCCTATCATGGTTACGACCATCGTTTTACTGATTACATTTCTTACAATATTTATTCTCTACCCGCTGGCAATATTGCTGGTGGACAGTTTTTATGGGGAATCGGGGTTAACGTTCGATATTTTTAAACGAATATTTGCCATCCCTACATTTACCAAGGCTATTACCAACACCTTAAAGGTAGGCTTCGTGGTCGGTATTTTTTCAACCATAGTAGGACTTTTGTTCGCTTATGTTGAGGTGTATGTTCGCGTTAATAAATTCGTCGGAGGACTTTTTAAGGTAGTTTCGATGCTGCCCGTAGTATCACCTCCGTTCGTTCTTTCACTTTCAATGATTATGCTGTTCGGTAAGTCGGGACTTATTACGAGATTCCTGTTCAAGATTTACGACAACAGTGTATACGGCTTCTGGGGAATCGTAATTGTTCAGTCGCTTACGTTCTTCCCGGTATGCTACATGATGTTCAAGGGTCTGTTGAAGAATATCGATCCTTCGCTTGAAGAAGCGGCAAGAGATATGGGTGCGGGACGTCTTAAAGTATTTACCAGCGTTACGTTACCCTTACTGCTTCCCGGTATCGGAAATGCATTTCTGGTAACTTTCATCGAGTCAATTGCAGACTTTGCAAACCCGATGATTATCGGTGGTTCATACGATACTCTGGCGACGACCATTTATCTGCAGATTACGGGCGCTTACGATAAGGCCGGTGCGGCTGCGATGGCGGTTGTGCTTCTTGCGATTACCCTGCTTATGTTTGCGGTTCAGAAGTACTATCTTGAGCGAAAGACCGCAGCTACTCTCACAGGAAAGGCTTCGAGAGCAAGAATGATGATTGAGGATAAGAGCGTTACGATTCCGCTCACATTCTTCTGCTCGTTATGTGCTCTTTTTGTAATCCTGATGTATTTGTGTGTTCCTGTCGGAGCATGCTTCCCCACATGGGGATATAAGTTCTTCCCGCTTACGGGAAAGTGGTTCAAGCTTGTATTTACCAAATATAAAGGCTTTAAGGCCTTTAAGGATTCGTTTGTATTGTCTCTGATAGCGGCTCCGATAACGGCACTGCTGAGTATGATAATATCGTATCTGGTTGTTAAGAGGAAATTCAAATCGAAAGGCTTTATTGAGGCCGTCTCGATGCTGGCGATGGCGGTTCCGGGAACAGTTCTGGGTGTAGGATACATCCGAGGCTTCTCGGGAGGTCTGTTCCACAGCGGAATTCTTCAGGGTATTTACGGAACAGGCGCAATCCTTATTATCGTATTTATTATCAGATCGCTTCCGACCGGAACACGAAGCGGTATTTCTGCGTTGAGGCAGATAGATAAGTCAATCGAAGAGTCGGCGTACGACATGGGCGCGGACAGCTTCAAGGTATTTATGACTGTTACCCTCCCGCTGATCAAGGATTCCTTCTTAAGCGGACTTGTTACGGCGTTTGTACGAAGCATCACAGCAATATCTGCGATTATTCTTCTGGTTACACCTCAGTTCCTGCTCATTACGGTTCAGATTAATGAGTTTGCGGAAAAGGGATCGTTCAGTCTGGCATGTGCCTTTGCGACAATCCTGATAGTGATTACCTACAGTGCTGTTCTTTTGATGAATGTATTCATCAAGTTCTTCGGAACCAGCAGAAAGTACAAAGAAGAATGATCCAGAGTGAATATCGCTCTTTTGAGGGCAGGGTATTTGAATTAACAGACAGTATGCGCAGCTGCGCGGAATGGAGATCGTATGGAGAAAGTGAAAAAGGGAATACGACTTGATCATATTTCGAAAATATACAAAGATCCTAAGACGGGTAAAAACTTCTACGCCGTTAAGGATACAAATCTTGAAATCGAGCCGGGCTCATTTGTTACGCTGCTCGGACCGTCGGGATGCGGAAAAACAACAACATTAAGAATGATTGCCGGCTTTGAAAGTCCCGATGAAGGAGAAATTTATCTTGGAGATGAAGCTATCAATGCTCTCACTCCGAACAAAAGAGATACGGCGATGGTATTCCAGAGCTATGCTCTTTTACCTCATTACAACATTTTCGACAATGTAGCTTACGGATTGAAGCTTCGTAAGGTGCCTAAGGATGAAATCAAAAGAAGGGTTACCGAAATTCTTGAGCTTGTTGAACTCTCCGGAATGGAGGCACGTATGACCAACCAGCTTTCGGGTGGTCAGCAGCAGCGAGTTGCACTTGCAAGAGCGCTTGTTATCGAGCCTTCGGTTCTTCTGTTCGACGAGCCTCTCTCAAACCTTGATGCGAAGCTTCGTGTTTCCATGAGAACTGAGATCAGACGTATTCAGCAGAGAGTCGGAATTACCGCGGTTTATGTTACACATGACCAGAGCGAGGCTATGGCTCTTTCCGACAAGATTATTGTCATGAATAAGGGTGTTGTGGCTCAGATGGGAACTCCTCAGGAGATATATTATCATCCTGCGGATGAATTTGTTGCGGACTTTATCGGCGAAGCTAATTTCCTTCGCGGAAAGATGACCGGAAAAGAAGGAAGCTATGCATTCCTTGATGTCGAAGGCAACTCCGTAAAGGTGCCCGCACGTGAAGGAATGAATATGGGAGAGGAGTACACGGTGGTACTTCGACCCGAGGCTGCTTCACTTGCGGATAACGGCGGTATTCCCTGTGAGGTTGTTCTTTCCTGCTTTATGGGTTCGTACCAGAACTATCATGTTAAGGTTGGCGATACAGTGGTAAAGCTTGAAGAACACAATCCGAAAAACAAAAAAATATATGCTGTAGGCGACAAATGTTCTTTGGTATTCGAGGCAGATTCCGTACATGTGTTGTAAGAACGGTTTAAACTGTCGGTTGCTTGCATGAATTAATGATACCCACTGCCATAAGGCGGTGGGTACATTTTATGATAATAGCCAATAGTGTCGCAAAGGGCACGGAACGGAGTAATAATGTCAAAATGGATTGTTGTCGGAGGAGCAAAAATAGAGAATTATGAATATGTTTGCTCGCATATATCCGAGGAGGATGTTGTTGTTTACTGCGATTGCGGGCTGAAGCATCTCGAGGGTCTGAAGCGTAAGCCTGATTTGATTATCGGGGACTTTGACTCTTACGAGGATCCCGGGATGGATGTCGAAACGATTACGCTTCCTCATGAGAAAGACGATACCGATACGGCGTATGCGGTAAAGACCGGCTTTGAAAGAGGCTTTAAGGACTTTGTTCTTGTGGGAGTTTTAGGTCAGCGCTTCGATCATTCCCTGGGGAACATGCAGCTGCTTTACTATATAGATTCACACTGCGGTCACGGGATTATTGTGGATGACTATTCCGAGATAGAAGTCGTAAACGGTTCGGCTGAAGTTGAAGATGCTTATCCGTATTTCTCTTTGCTTAATGTTTCCGAAACGGCAAAGGGTATATCAATCAGAGGGGCAAAGTACGAACTGGAAGATGCGGTGCTGGACTGCAGTTTCCCTCTCGGAGTAAGCAACGAGGTTACACCCGGAAAGACTGCGGTGATAAAGGTTCGCGAGGGAAGGCTTCTGCTCGTTAAGGTCAAATATGCTTGATATATTCGGACTGCTATGATATACTGTGTAGGATTATGGGGATAGTGCGCCCATTTGCGTTATCTTCAATACAGGATGAACATTATTTAGGAGGAATCATAAAATGAGTTTCAAGACAGAAGATTTAGGTAAGAATATGGTAAAGCTTACTATCGAAGCAAGCGCAGAAGTATTCGAAGCAGCATGCGAGCAGGCATATCAGAAGCAGAAGAGCAAGATTCAGCTTCCCGGTTTCCGTAAGGGTAAGGCACCCCGTGCAATGATCGAGAAGATGTACGGTGCCGGTGTATTCTTCGAGGATGCAGCAAACGCAGTTATAGAGGCAGAGTATCCCAAGGCAGCTGAGGAGTCAGGACTTGAGATCGTATCAAGCCCCGAGATCGATGTTGTTACAATCGAGAAGGGTCAGCCCCTCGTATTTACAGCTACAGTTGCGGTTAAGCCTGAGGTTGAGCTTGGAAAGTATAAGGGCGTTGAGGTTGACAAGGTCGAGATTGAAGTTACCGACAGCGAGATCGATGCAGAAGTTGACAAGGCTCGTGAGCAGAACTCAAGCACAGTTACGGTTGATGACCGTGCGGTAGAGAACGGTGATATCGTAAATCTTGACTATGAAGGAAGTGTTGACGGTGTTCCTTTCGACGGCGGCAAGGCTGATGCTTACGACCTCACAATCGGTTCAGGCTCATTCATTCCCGGTTTCGAAGAGCAGCTTGTTGGAGCAGCCGTAGGTGCGGATGTTGAAGTAAATGTTACTTTCCCCGAGCAGTATCATTCAGAGGAGCTTGCCGGCAAGGCAGCAGTATTTAAATGCCACATCAACGGCATCAGCGTAAAGAAGCTTCCCGAGGCTGATGATGAGTTCGCACAGGAAGTATCTGATTTCGATACACTTGATGAGTACAAGGCAGATATCAAGAAGCAGCTTACCGAGAAGAAGGAAGCCGAAGTTAAGGCTGCTAAGGAGGATGCTGTTATCGAGGCAATTATTGCCGATTCGAAGATGGATATCCCCGCTCCCATGATTGAGACACAGAAGAGACAGATGGCTCAGGATTTCGCTCAGAGAATGCAGTACCAGGGTCTGAGCATTGACCAGTACTTCCAGTTCACCGGTCTTACCGCTGAGAAGTTCCTTGAGCAGATGGAGCCCCAGGCAGTTAAGAGAATTCAGTCAAGACTTGTTCTTGAGGCTGTTGTTAAGGCTGAGAATATCGAAGTCAGCGACGATGAGCTCGAGAAGGAGCTTGAGAAGATGGCTGAGCAGTACAAGATGGAAGTTGCTAAGGTTAAGGAGCTTCTCGGAGATGCTGAAATGAAGCAGATTCGCGATGACCTTGCGGTAACCAAGGCAGTTGAGCTTGTTGCCGGCGAAGCAGTAGAGAAATAATTAATACCATATAAGGGTTCGGCTTTGGCCGGACCCGTGGCTGATATTAAGCGCAATATGCGCGGAACGGAGGAAGCATGAGTTTAGTACCTTATGTTATTGAACAGACAAGCCGTGGAGAGCGTTCATACGATATCTACTCTCGTCTGTTAAAGGACAGAATTATTTTCCTCTCTGAGGAAGTTAACGATGTTACAGCAAGCCTTATTGTGGCTCAGATGCTTTTCCTTGAGTCTGAGGACCCCAACAAGGATATCAACTTCTATATCAACAGCCCCGGCGGATCGGTTACCGCAGGTATGGCTATTTACGATACCATGCAGTACATCAAGTGTGATGTTTCCACCATTTGTATCGGTATGGCTGCAAGTATGGGTGCATTTCTTCTTGCAGGCGGTACGAAGGGCAAGAGAATGGCACTTCCCAATGCCGAGATTATGATCCATCAGCCTTCGGGCGGTGCACGCGGACAGGCTACCGAGATTCAGATCGTTGCGGAGAATATCTTAAAGACAAAGAAGAAGTTGAACGAGATGCTCGCCGCAAATACCGGCAAGCCCATCGAAGTTATCGAGAAGGATACAGACCGTGATAACTACATGAGTGCTCAGGAAGCTCTCGAGTATGGACTTATCGACAGAGTTATCGAGCACAGATAATGAAAGGATTACACGTTAATGGCTAACAAGAATGACGACAGACACAATCACAGAATAGCATGTTCGTTCTGCGGTAAGACACAGGGACAGGTTCGAAAGCTTATTTCCGGACCCAACGATGTGTTTATTTGCGATGAGTGTGTTGAGCTTTGTACCGAGATTATTGACGAGGAATTTGAAGAGGCTCCCGCACAGGCAGCCGACTTCGACGTCAATCTCTTAAAGCCTGTTGAGATAAAAGAATTCCTCGACCAGTACGTTATCGGACAGGACGAGGCAAAGAAGGTTCTTTCCGTAGCGGTTTACAACCACTATAAAAGAGTTCTTTCGGGCAGGGATATGGATGTGGAGCTTCAGAAGAGCAACATCCTCATGATGGGACCTACCGGTTCGGGAAAGACCTATGTGGCACAGACACTTGCCAAGATTCTGAACGTTCCGTTTGCAATCGCCGATGCAACCACTCTTACAGAGGCGGGTTACGTAGGTGAGGACGTTGAGAATATTCTTCTCAAAATCATTCAGGCGGCCGATTACGATATCGAACGTGCACAGTACGGAATTATCTACATCGACGAGATAGACAAGATTACCCGCAAGTCGGAGAATGTATCGATTACACGTGATGTTTCGGGTGAAGGCGTTCAGCAGGCTCTCTTAAAGATTCTTGAGGGAACTGTTGCTTCGGTACCTCCTCAGGGCGGACGAAAGCATCCTCATCAGGAACTCCTTCAGATCGATACAACAAACATCCTGTTTATTTGCGGCGGAGCTTTTGACGGACTCGAAAAGATTGTAGAAGGACGTATCGGCAAGAAGTCTATGGGCTTCAATGCCGAGATTGACGATCCTCTTTCAAGAGATATAGGCGATCTTTTCAGACAGGTACTTCCCGAGGATCTTATTAAGTTCGGTCTTATCCCTGAGTTTATCGGACGTACACCTATTACGGTTGCGCTCGATATGCTTGATGAGCAGGCACTTGTGGATATTCTGAAGAAACCCAAGAATGCACTTACAAAGCAGTACAAGAGGCTTTTTGAGCTTGACGGTGTTGAGCTTGAATTTACCGATGAAGCACTTGAGGCGATTGCCCGCCGTTCCTTCGAACGAAAGACAGGTGCCCGCGGACTTCGTTCAATCTGCGAGTCCATTATGATGGATGTCATGTACGAGATGCCTACAGATATGAGTGTGGCAAAGTGCATTATTACAAAGGAAGCCGCAAACGGCGAAGCAAAGCCCGATGTGGTTTATCTTGAAGAGGGAAAGAGCCGTAAACCGGTTTCATCCAAGACACGTTCACGAAAGTCAAACGCATCGGCATAAGGATGCCGTAAGTATTGCCTGCATGAGTGGGGCGGAATATAAAGTCTGCTCATGCAGGCATTTTTTGAAGATATGGGAATAGATATGAAAATAAAATCAGTTGAACTTGAAACCGTATGCGGAATCACCAGTACGCTGCCGAGGAACGAACTTCCCGAGATTGCCTTTGCCGGCAAATCAAACGTCGGAAAATCTTCCATGCTTAATGCGCTTATCAACCGAAAGGCGCTTGCACGTACTTCTTCCACACCCGGTAAAACGCAGACGATAAATTATTACATTGTCAACAATGAGGTTTACTTCGTTGATCTTCCGGGTTACGGATATGCGAAGGTTTCCGCAACCACCAAAGAAAAGTGGGGAAAAATGATTGAGAGGTATCTTCTTAAATCACCTACTCTTAAGGCTGTATTTTTGCTGGTGGACATCAGACACGAGCCCGGAAAGAATGACATCGAGATGTACGACTGGATTGTCGAGACAGGCTTCACTCCCGTCATCGTTGCAACGAAGTCGGATAAAATTTCGAAGGTTCAGGTGAATAAGCAGATTTCGATAATTAAGAAAGGACTTAAGACAAAGCCGGGAACCGTTATTATTCCGTTCTCTGCCGAGACTAAGCAGGGCAGAGAAGAAATCTGGGAACAGATTTTAAGATTTACACAGCCAGAAGAAACAGAATAAGAACAATTATTGCAGGAGCTCTTTCATAATAATCGGATAGAGCTCCTCATTTGCTTTATACCAGCGGGAACAAATTTTTTCGGCATCGGCCTTTGTGGGAACGGATACGTTCATTTCGAGAAGCTTTTTTCCGTCCTCCTCAATATAAAGGTTGACGATGTATTCATTGAAGTCCGCCTCGTAATATTTGGACATAACGGAAATGTCGTCTCGCAGAGCGATTCCGTTATCTACTATATATTTATCTATTTCGGCACGCATGGAAGGAGCAAGCTCGCGCTCGAGGAGCTTTATCGATGCGGTCCCTGACGGAGAGATTCTGTAGAGCGTCTTGCCTCTGAAATCTTCTTTTACAACATAACCGTCGTCGATAAGTTCGCCCATGATTTGCTGAAGATTGAAATAATCGGTAAAGTCGTTTTCGAGCAGGAAGTTTGTCAGGCTGTTGTTTGAAATAGGATGGTCGACTCTGTTCAAAAGATATAATATGGTAAGCTTGTAAAGCAGACTGGTCTCGGGGAGCATGTGTTTTCTCCTTTGCATTAAATATGACTTAGTTATTGTATCACAACTGCATCATATTACCAAATCTTTTGTTTTATTTTCGGCTGCTGAATGTTTAAAATTGTATAAAAATTCAAAAATTGCTTGCATATTTAATTTCTCGGGTATAGAATAAGGCAATATTATTACTGTAATATGACAAAGCGTCAAAGCGGTGATGTCCCATTGTGCACGCCGGACAGTGATAATAGGTACAAAAATCTATAAAGAAAGGAATGACCTATCGTGAAAATCAGTTTTTCAACACTTGCATGTCCCGATTTTTCATGGACCGATATCTATTCAATGGCTAAGGATCTTGGCTTTGACGGAATCGAAATCCGTGGTATCGGTGACGAAATTTCAGCCGTAAAAGCCCAGCCCTTTAATGCGGAGAAGATCTCTGCAACCGTAAAGAAGCTAGGAGAACTACGACTAGAAATTCCCTGCCTGGATACAGGATGCTGCTTGAAAGAGGCTGACAGTCACGATGCTGTCATCGCCGAAATTACAGAATATATAGAGCTTGCCGAGAAGCTTTCGACTCCTTATATTCGTCTTCTTGCAGACAAGGATCCCGAGCCTGTAAGCGATGTAAATGATGAATATGTATGCGGAGTATTAAAGGAACTTGCGGCAATTGCGGAAGCTCACAACAATGTTACACTTCTTGTTGAGACCAACGGTGTATATTCGGACACCATGCGTCTTAAGAGAATGCTTGACAAAGTAGGCAGCACAAAGGTAGCCGCACTGTGGGATATTCATCATCCTTACAGATATATGGGTGAGTCACCCGAAGAAACGATCCGCAACATCGGAGAGTACATCAAGCATGTTCATGTTAAGGACAGCGTGATGGTAGACGGAAAGCCCCAGTACAAGCTGATGGGTTCGGGAGACATGCCTCTTCGAAACGTATTCTCCGCTCTCCAGGAGATTAACTACAGCGGATATATTTCACTTGAATGGGTAAAGAGATGGGCGCGCGATCTTCAGAGCGCGGGTATCGTATTCCCTCATTTTGCACATTATATGGCTCAGTACCGTGAGGTACAGGAGAATTACCTTCAGGACAATAAGACTCATACCGGAAAGTATGTATGGCCCAAGGAAACCCTTATCGATGAGACCTTCCCCGATGTACTTGACCGTATGTGTAAGGAATTCCCCGAGCAGTATGCATTCCGCTATACAGAGCTTGATTACACAAGAACCTATATCGAATTCAGAAACGATGTTGATACATTTGCGCGGAGCCTTATCGCAATGGGCGTTAAGCGCGGCGATCATGTAGCTATCTGGGCTACAAACGTTCCTCAGTGGTATATTACTTTCTGGGCAACAACCAAGATCGGAGCTGTACTTGTTACCGTCAACACCGCATATCGTGTTCACGAGATTGAATACCTGCTTCGTCAGTCAGATACACATACACTCGTAATGATTCCCGGTTTCAAGGATATCAATTATGTCGAAATCGTAAAAGAGCTTTGCCCCGAGCTTGAGACTTCACAGCCCGGAGAGCTCAGAAGTGAGAGGCTCCCTGTTCTTCGCAACGTTGTAATCGCAGGACAGAAGGAGCCCGGCTGCTACACCTGGGAAGAAGCCATTGCTCTTTCGGAGACGGTTTCACCCAAGGAAGTTGAGTTCCGCCGCCGCTTCATTGACAAGCACGATGTTGCAAATATGCAGTACACCTCGGGCACCACAGGCTTCCCCAAGGGCGTAATGCTTACACATTACAATGTAGTAAACAACGGTAAGGCAATCGGTGACTGTATGGATCTTTCCACTGCAGACAAACTGATGATTCAGGTTCCCATGTTCCACTGCTTCGGTATGGTTCTTGCCATGACCGCATCGATGACACACGGAACCACAATGTGCCCTATTACAGCCTTCTCACCCAGAAAGGGTCTGGACTGTATCAATAAGGAGCAGATTACAGCTTTCCACGGTGTACCTACAATGTTTATCGCAATGCTTTCTCATGAGAATTTCTCAAAGACGGATTTCTCTCACATGAGAACCGGTATCATGGCAGGAAGCCCTTGTCCCATCAAGGTTATGGAAGAAGTTGTTGAGAAGATGCATATGCCTGAAATCGTTATTACTTACGGTCAGACAGAGGCATCTCCCGCTTGTACGATGAGTACAACAACAGATTCACTCGAAGCTCGTGTTAATACTGTAGGCGGACCTATTTTCGGTGTTGAATGTAAGATTGTCGATCCCGAGACAAACGAGGATCTTCCCGATAACGTTGACGGCGAGTTCGTAGCCCGCGGATATAATATTATGAAGGGTTACTACAAGATGCCCGAAGCTACCGCGGCGGCAATCGACGAAAACGGCTGGCTTCATACAGGAGATCTTGCAAGACGTACTTCGGAAGGATATTACAAGATTACAGGCCGTATCAAGGATATGATTATCCGAGGCGGAGAAAATATTTACCCTAAGGAAATCGAGGAGTTTATCTATACACATCCGAAGGTAGCCGATGTTCAGGTAATCGGTGTTCCCGATAAGGACTACGGTGAGGAGATTATGGCTTGTGTTATCCTTAAGGAAAACGAGCAGCTTACCGAGGAGGAACTTAAGGACTTCGTTCGTACTCATATGGCTAAGCACAAGGTTCCCCGCTACATCGCATTTGTTGATTCATTCCCTATGAATGCAGCAGGAAAGATTCTTAAGTATAAGATGAGAGAAGAGGCAGTTGAAAAGCTCGGACTCCATGCCGCAAATGCAATCGAGACCGCATAATTTGTTTGAAGAACAATATATTAAAGGGGCTGTGGAAATAGCCAACGTCATAACTTAATGACATTGGTGTATTTTTCACAGCCCCCTGATTTATTATTCTAAAGATTCATCGATTTTGGTTTTGATTCGCAACTGCACGATTTCGGCAATCTGCGGAGTTGTCATTCCTTTATATTCTTCATAGGGAATGGCGGGAAGTATACGAAGCTTTACGGTGGTTTTCTTGAGCGAAGGTCTGTCAAACGGAATAAAGCTGTCGATGAGAGCTACGGGAACGATGGCTGCCTTGGAAAGAGTGGCAGCCTTGAAGGCGCCGGGCTTGAAAGGAAGAAGCTCGTTGCCGTTCTTGCTTCTTGTACCTTCTGCGAAGATGACGAAATTGTCGCCCTGCTTTGAACGTGCGGCAGCGGTGGTGATGACATGAAGTGACTGGCGGATATCTTCCCGGTCCATAAACTCCGCATCAAGCATTTTAAGAACGGAGCCGAGCATCAGAACTTTTTCGGTTTCTTTTTTGGCGATGGGACTGAACGGAACGTCTATGGCTTCGAGCATTGAAAGTACATCATACATACCCTGATGATTGGGATATAATATGAAGCTCGAATCTTTCGGAAGGTTTTCCATGCCTTCCGCATCAACAACGACCCTTCCGCCCCGGTTTGCATATCTTACCATCTGATGCAGGCAGGCGTATCTGGCTTCTTTACTGTATTTGTCCGGGTGATGCGCCATGTGGAAAACTTTTATCATCATATAGGGCAAACGGAAAAGGTTTGCAAAGAACATCAATAATATACGTCTCATGAAAAAACTCCTTTGTCTGGTCGTGCTGATAACCCGCGGCCGAGCCCGGTTTTGCGTCAAACCTGTGTTTCTTCAAATATCTTAACACATGCCGAGCGGATTATCAAAGAATGACGGATAAAATATAACTTAATTACCGGGGGAGAAAATGAGAGCGGTTAATCTAAATTTCGGAAGAATCCTTGAAAATTAACGGCAACCCGTTGACATTTGCGGATTTATAGCTTACAATGCACCTTGTGCGCACTTTATGGGCGACTATTTTTGATGCAAAAATACGTTTAACGTTTAAAGTGTCTACAACCGCATTACATTGAATATTTCCAAGAAGGAGGAAAATTATTAATGCCTACATTTAATCAGTTAGTAAGAAAGGGCAGACACTCACTCGAGAAGAAGTCTACAGCACCTGCTCTTCAGAAGAGCTTTAACTCATTAAATAAGAAGTCAGTTGAGACATCTTCACCTCAGAAGCGTGGCGTTTGTACAGCAGTTAAGACCGCTACACCCAAGAAGCCTAACTCAGCTCTTCGTAAGATTGCCAGAGTTCGTCTTTCAAACGGCATCGAAGTAACAAGCTACATCCCCGGCGAGGGACATAACCTTCAGGAGCACAGCGTTGTTCTTGTTCGTGGTGGCCGTGTTAAGGATCTTCCCGGTACACGTTACCATATCGTAAGAGGTACTCTTGATACAGCAGGCGTTGCAAAGCGTATGCAGGCTCGTTCAAAGTACGGAGCAAAGAAGCCTAAGGCTAAGAAGTAATTTTTATTTATCGATTTTTAACTCATTATTATTGTAAATAAGATGTTTGGCTTAATTTTCTACCACGAAGCGGTTGTCGGGCACAGTATAAAATTAAATCAAGCATGTAACATATGATAAATGTGAGTACCTATGATTTAATGGCAGCTTAAAGCTGCAAATTCGTTAAGGAGGGAAGTATAACATGCCGAGAAAAGGACATACACCTAAAAGAGACGTTTTAGCTGATCCTATCTACAACAGCAAGGTTGTAACAAAGCTTATCAACAACATTATGCTTGATGGTAAGAAGGGTACAGCTCAGAAGATCGTTTACGGCGCATTTGAGAAGGTTGCCGAGACAACCGGTAAGGATGCAATGGAAGTATTCGAAGCAGCTATGAACAACATCATGCCTGTACTTGAGGTAAAGGCACGCCGTATCGGTGGTGCAACATATCAGGTACCCATCGAGGTTAGACCCGAGAGACGTCAGGCTCTTGCACTTCGTTGGATGACACTGTTCTCACGTAAGAGAGGCGAGAAGACCCAGATGGATCGTCTTGCAGGTGAGATCATGGATGCTGCAAACAACACAGGTTCTGCAGTACGTCGTAAGGAAGATATGCATAAGATGGCTGGGGCAAACAAGGCATTTGCACACTTCAGATGGTAATCCATCAATCAATTTAAGGACTAATAATTGTATTTGGTTTATATTGACAATATGGACAGCGTATCGAAGAATATGGGTCTTCGATACAACACATTATAGTGCGGCATCTCCTATCCCGGTTCGACAGATTCCCGGGTGAGGTGATTGCTTCACGGAATGGAGAAACATGGCTGGAAGAGAATATCCTTTGGAGAGGACAAGAAATATAGGTATCATGGCTCATATCGATGCCGGTAAGACAACACTTACAGAGCGTATTCTGTTTTATACCGGTGTAAATTACAAGATCGGTGATACCCATGAAGGTACAGCTACAATGGACTGGATGGAGCAGGAGCAGGAGAGAGGTATTACCATCACTTCAGCTGCTACAACTTGTCACTGGACACTTCAGGAGCAGACAAAGACCAAGCCCGGTGCTGAAGAGCATCGTATCAACATCATTGATACTCCCGGACACGTTGACTTCACAGTAGAGGTTGAGCGTTCACTCCGCGTACTTGATGGTGCGGTTGGTGTTTTCTGTGCAAAGGGCGGTGTTGAGCCCCAGTCTGAGACCGTATGGCGTCAGGCTGATAAGTACAACGTACCTCGTATGGCTTTCGTTAACAAGATGGACATCGCAGGTGCAAACTTCTTCAACGTAGTAGACATGATTAAGTCAAGACTTGGAAAGAATCCCGTTCCGATTACACTTCCTATCGGTAAGGAAGATACATTCAAGGGAATCATCGATCTTTTCGAGATGAAGTCATACATCTACAACGATGAGAAGGGTGAGAATATCACTGTTGGTGATATCCCCGCTGATTTAGTTGATCAGGCAGAAGAGTATCGTCAGAGCATGATTGAGTCAATCTGCGAGACTGATGATGATCTTCTTGAGAAGTTCCTCGGAGATGAGATTCCTTCAACTGCAGAACTTAAGGCTGCACTTCGTAAGGCTACCATCGCCGGAACAATTATTCCCGTATTCTGTGGAACAGCATATCGTAACAAGGGTGTTCAGAAGCTTCTGGATGCTGTTATCGAGTATATGCCCGCTCCTACAGATATCGAGGCTTGCAAGGGTACAGATCCCGATGGCAACGAAGTTGCAATCGAAGCTACCGATGATGCTCCTTTCGCAGCACTCGCATTCAAGATTATGGCCGATCCTTTCGTAGGAAAGCTTGCATTCTTCCGTGTATACCGCGGAACAATGAACACCGGTTCATATATCTTAAATTCATCAAAGAACAAGAAGGAGCGTGTCGGACGTATTCTTCAGATGCATGCTAACAAGAGACAGGAACTTGAGAAGGTTTACTCAGGTGATATCGCAGCAGCAGTAGGACTTAAGTTCACTACTACAGGTGATACAATCTGTGATGAGCAGCATCCCGTTATCCTCGAGTCTATGGAGTTCCCTGAGCCCGTTATCGATATCGCTATCGAGCCCAAGACCAAGGCAGGACAGGATAAGATGGGTGAGGCACTTGCAAAGCTTGCTGAAGAGGATCCCACATTCCGTGTTACAACAAACGTTGAGACCGGTCAGACCATCATCGCAGGTATGGGTGAGCTCCACCTTGATATTATCGTAGACAGACTTCTTCGTGAGTTCCACGTAGAGGCAAACGTAGGTGCACCTCAGGTTGCATATAAGGAAGGTATCACTAAGGAAGTTGAAATCGACTCCAAGTATGCTAAGCAGTCAGGTGGACGTGGTCAGTACGGACATTGTAAGGTTATCTTCACTCCTATGGACGTTAACGGCGACAAGACCTACGAGTTCGAGTCAACAGTTGTCGGCGGTGCTATTCCCAAGGAGTACATCCCTTCGGTTTCAGCAGGTATCGAGGAGGCTATGAAGGCCGGTATCCTTGGCGGATATCCCGTTCTTGGTATCCATGCTAACTGCTACGACGGATCATACCATGAAGTAGACTCATCTGAAATGGCATTCAAGATTGCCGGATCTATGGCACTTAAAGAGGCTATGCAGAAGGCAGCTCCTGTTCTTCTTGAGCCCATCATGCGTGTTGAAGTTACCGTTCCCGAGGAGTACATGGGCGATGTTATCGGCGATGTAAGCTCAAGACGTGGTCGTATCGAGGCTACAGAGGACATCAACGGAACAAAGCTTATCAGAGGTTACGTTCCGCTTTCAGAGATGTTCGGATATACCACAACCCTTCGTTCAAAGACACAGGGACGTGGAGCATATTCAATGTTCTTCTCAACATACGAGCCCGTTCCCAAGAACGTTCAGGAGAAAGTTCTCGCCAACAAGGGCAGATAATCGGTATTCTTAAAATACCACTTGAAATTATCCCATATATGAAATATAATGTGGGGTAGAGCGGTTTTGAGACCCGTAAAAGTTTTCGGGGCATCGCGCCGTTCCGTGTGAAGGCACAGATGCTGCCGAAATTAAATTAGACAGCTCGAAAAGAGCAAATTTATTAGGAGGAAATTTAGAAATGGCAAAAGCAAAATTCGAAAGAACCAAGCCCCATTGTAACATTGGTACCATCGGTCACGTAGATCATGGTAAGACAACCCTTACTGCTGCTATTACAAAGACTCTTCATGAGAGAACAGGTCTTGGCGAGATCGTTGATTTCGACAAGATTGATAAGGCTCCCGAAGAGAAGGCACGTGGTATAACAATTTCTACAGCTCACGTTGAGTACGAGACAGAGAAGCGTCACTACGCTCACGTTGACTGCCCCGGCCATGCTGACTATGTAAAGAACATGATCACCGGTGCTGCACAGATGGATGGTGCTATCCTCGTTGTTGCTGCTACTGATGGTGTTATGGCTCAGACAAAGGAGCACATCCTTCTTTCACGTCAGGTAGGCGTTCCGAAGATCGTTGTATTCATGAACAAGTGTGATATGGTTGACGATGAGGAGCTCCTTGAGCTCGTTGAGATGGAGATCACAGAGCAGCTTGAAGAGTATGATTTCACAGGATGTCCTATCGTTCGTGGTTCAGCTCTTAAGGCTCTTGAGGATCCTAACTCAGAGTGGGGTGATTGCATCCTTAAGCTTATGTCAACAGTAGATGAGTACTTCCCCGATCCCGTTCGTGAGACAGATAAGCCTTTCCTTATGCCTGTTGAGGACGTATTCTCAATCACAGGTCGTGGTACTGTTGCTACAGGTCGTGTTGAGCGTGGTATCATCCATGTATCAGACGAAGTTGAGATCGTTGGTGTACGTGAGGAGACTCGTAAGGTAGTTGTTACCGGTGTCGAGATGTTCCGTAAGCTCCTTGATGAAGGTCAGGCCGGTGATAACATCGGATGTCTTCTTCGTGGTGTAAACCGTACAGATATCGAGCGTGGACAGGTTCTTGTTAAGCCCGGTTCAGTAAAGTGCCACAAGAAGTTCACAGCTCAGGTTTACGTTCTTACTAAGGAAGAGGGTGGACGTCATACTCCTTTCTTCAATAACTACAGACCTCAGTTCTACTTCAGAACAACTGACGTTACCGGTGTTACAGAGCTTCCTGCAGGCACAGAGATGTGTATGCCCGGCCATAACGTTGAGATGACTATCGGGCTCATCCATCCCATCGCTATGGAGGAAGGTCTTAACTTCGCTATCCGTGAGGGTCGCCGTACAGTAGGTTCAGGTAAGGTTGTTAAGATCATCGAATAATTAAATTGATTTGTTAAAAAGTCAGTTAAATCAAGGCTTCCGAGGTTTTCCTCGGGAGCCTTTTTCATGGTGAAATAGACAATACTGCTGATGTGCGAAAAAAAGGGATTTGATTATAATGTATAATGGTTATAGTGAATGCTGTTGTGAAGGACAGAATGCGATTTTGACAGACTGATATTTTACGGAGGGTGTTATGGCATTGTATTATGAAATAGACAAGAAGGATTATGAGGAATCATGGCCGCAGGTAAGGAGGGTATCTGTTAAAGCCATTTTCCATAAAAATATGAAGTATTTGTTCTTTCATAATCTTGAGAAGGATTGCTATGTGATTCCATGTACAGAAGCTAAAGAAGTCGGAGAGAATCCTTCCGTGCTTGCGGAAGAGCTTGCTGAAAAGCTTCTGGGAGCAGATATTACGAGCGCACCGCAGAAAATACTCGGACAGGGAAAAGTTGTCAAAAGAGACGAGTGCACAGAGCAGCAGACAGCCGAAATAATGTATGTGTATATGATTATTGATTTAGATAAGATATCGTACTCCGAAGAGACGATGGCTTCTAACTCTAAGGATGGCTTTGAGCTTTGCTGGACTGATTTGGAGAAGGCAGATGCAGAAAAAAGAGGCAGAGAGCCGGAAGCTTTCGACTCGAATTTTGATATGGCTGTTGCCGAATATAACGGTCTTGTTGAAGATATAGGTCAGTGGTTAGGCAGCAAAATGGCTTCGGAAATGCTTGATGGACCGGGGATGATAAATCCGGCATATTACACAGATCATCAGATACCTGTAAATGCAGTCGCAAGCGGAATGAATTTTATGGGAACCGGTAACGGCTTGACTCTTAATCGCAGAATGATTCCGAATGAAAATACACAGAGCGGCATGGTTGCTTGCGAAGAAGAATGGATATGCAGCTGCGGAACAAAAAACAATGGGAAGTACTGTAAGGATTGCGGAAACAGAAAACCATAAATAAACAAGTCAGAATGGGAGGAAACACAATGAAAAGAATTACGCCATATATATTGATCGCAGTTATGATACTGGCACTCGCGGGCTGCAGTAAAAGCGGCGGTGACAGCAATAAGCCTACCGTGATACCTGTCGAGAGCCTTGAGGCAACCAAGATGCCCGAATCCAAACCTTCACCGGATGCGAAGCCTGATGACGCAACAAATGAGGCTCCTTCGGATAATGCTTCGAAACAGGAACCGGTATCCGAACCCGAAAATGACCCGGAGCCTGAAGTGCCCGCAGAGAATGAAGGTGAACAGGGAAACGCCGTAATCCTGACTCCGGAGGAATACGGCACTGTTCTTAATGCCTTCAGTGATTACCTTTTGGATGTATACATGGAGGATCATTACGATGAAACTTTCGAACAAATAAAATATGCTGTCGGATTTGTCGATGAGGACAATGTTCCTGAGCTGTTTGTAACGGACGGTGATTATCACGCAGCAGGGACGAAGATTTTCAAATACCTTGACGGTGAAGTTGTATATGTCGGTGAATTCGGCGAGAGCGGCGGATTTGCCTTTACACCTCACATGAACAATATCTACAGCTTCTTCTTCAATATGGGAGCTGCGACCAATACGATTTTTTCGATGAATCCGGACGGTTCACTTGTCGAGAAAGGCAGCTTTGTATGGAGCGAAGAGTATGAGGAAGAGAGTGATACCTATGTAACAAAGTATTTCATTAATGATGTCGAGACCGGCGAAGCGAAATACAATGAGGCTATCGACGAGTTTTATTATGATGACATCGAAAACTGGGTTATGCAGTATGACCGCAATTTCATTTCATTCTCCGACACCTGCAATAACCGCTCCGAGGTTCTGCAATATATGCTCGACAGAGCGCTTGAAGGCGAACAGTTTACAGGATATATTACGCCTGAAATGGAAGCAATGGTAGGTGAGTGGGAAATTGTAAGAGCCGAAATCACTGACTACGAATCACAGCTGTTCGGAAGCTTTGACGGTGAGAATATTACTTCGTCACTTTCTGTCTCTGCTGATTTTCACATGGATTTCTGGATGTCGGCATGGGAGCATGAAGACGGTGAACTCGAAAACAGGCTGTTCAAGGCTGATTATTATATGCCGATGACATACCTTCCTATGGCTATCTATGACGGCGTTGAAAACGACGAATACTGCGTAAGATGCGAGAACGGTGACGGTGATGTCAGCTACTACCTCGTAATGCTCACGGATGATGACGGCACCGAGACGCTGGAATTCGTGATATTCAGCAATTTTATTCCGGATTACGGTTACGACGACACAATTCTTGCGTACTATAAGCGCGCAGATACCGAAGATTCGGACGGGACATATTAATTCAGACGTCTTGAGGCCTGCCCCGAGCGGAACAGGGATGACGTTATGGATGTTTATTAAAGAAAATAACAAAAACCGGAAGGATATATGATGTCTCCCTCCGGTTTTTTCTATGATAAGCGGCGGCCCTCGTATGCGGCTTACGAATTTCAAAAAAACGTGAATATTTATTAGAAGTAATATTTGAAATATTACTACTTATGATGTTATAATGTAATCGTGGGTTTTTGTGAATATATCTACAGAAAGAGGGGCGATAGCATGCAGAATATGTATTATTCGTTAATTGGCGTTATTGCTATGTTTATGCATGTTATCCTTAATCACGATTTATATTTCGGCGAGAATCGAGATGAATCTCCGGTTGGAAAAAACTATCGAGATTTCCTCACCGTTGTTTTTATTTTCTATTTTACCGATTCAATGTGGGGAATATTTAGTGCACTTCACCACACTGCACTTCTGTATATCGATACCATATTTTATTATATATCCATGTCACTGACGGTGGTTATGTGGAGCAGAAATGTAATTGCATATCTGAATCTGAAAGACCGCTTCGGAGACTTTTTGAAAATATTTGGAATGGTATTTGCTTCAAGTCAGTTTCTTGCTCTTGCGATTAATCCCTTTTATTCATTATTCTTCACAATCAGCGAAGAAGGCGAATATCATGCATACAGCTTCCGATATTTGGCACTTTCGACTCTGGTTGTTTTCTATGCTTTGGTTGCGATAAAAAGTCTATTGGTATCTCTTAGGAAGGATTCGATTAATGTCAAGCGCAGAAACCTGGCAATAAGTGTGTTCGGTATATCAATGACGTTAACTTCGCTGCTTCAGGTTTTTAATCCCTTGATTCCTATTTATTCTATCGGACTCATTATAGGAACGGGATTGCTTCATTCTTTCGTTGTTGAAGATGCAAAAAAAGAAGTCAGACGGGAACTGGAAGATACTACACGAGTTATTGCGGAGGCAGGATACGGAATATGGCAGTTCTATCTGGACGATTATGGAAATGTGGTCGGACTCAGCGGCAATAAGAAATTTGTCGAGCTTCTCGGAGTTGAGGAAGAGTGGACTCCGGAGCAGACCTATGAATTTTATTGCGAGCATTTGTCGAATCAGACGAAGCTTGAAATTCAGGAAGACTTTTCGGCTATGCGCGCAGGTGAGATAAGGATGAGAACCATCGAGTGGATGAATCCTGAGCGCGGTAGGCAATATCTGACCGCAGGAGGTACCAGACATACGAAAGCTGACGGATCATTAGCTATTTCGGGTTTTGTCGGTGATATTACGGAGCAAAAGGAAAATCAGGATAAACTGAATGCAAAGCTTGAAGAAGCAAAGAAACATGCGGAATCCGCGAACAATGCAAAGACGTCATTCCTTTTTAATATGTCACATGATATCCGAACTCCTATGAATGCAATCATCGGTTTTACCGAGCTGCTCGAGAAGAACCTTAACGATGAAGAGAAGAGCCTTGATTATATTCAAAAAATCAGAAATTCAAGTCAATTCCTTCTTTCATTAATTAACAATGTACTTGAGATGGCAAGAATTGAGAGCGGCCATGCGGTTTTGGATGAAGATATTTGCAACATAGATACTTTTGTTGCCATGATAAAGTCTGTTTTTGAGGAACTTATGAATGAGAAGGGACTTAAATTCAGAATCTTTATGGATATTACTCATCACAATATATACGGCGATGCGGTAAAAATCAGGGAAATATATCTGAATCTTCTTTCGAATGCCTATAAGTATACGCCAAGCGGCGGAAGAGTTACATTGTCGATTACGGAGTATCCTTCCGCAAAAGAGGGATATGCGGTTTATCGAACCACGGTATCGGATACCGGTATCGGAATGTCACATGAGTTTCTTCCTAAACTGTTTGACGAATTTTCGAGAGAGGCAACTTACACCGACAACAAGATCGAAGGTACAGGGCTTGGAATGCCGATCGTAAAGAAGTTTGTCGATTTGATGAACGGAACCATAGAAGTCGAGAGCGAACTGGGTTCGGGAACAACGTTTACGATTGATTTTGAGCATAAATTATCGAATGAATCGGAAGTCAACGTGGAATCAGTTACCGAACCTGCTGCGGACAAATTCCGCGGAAAGCGAATTCTGCTTGCAGAGGATAATGACCTGAATGCGGAGATTGCGATTGAAATACTGAATGAAGCCGGATTTGAGGTTGAAAGGGCTGAAGACGGTATTATCTGTACCGATATGCTTCAGAAATCGGCAGCCGGATATTATGATATTGTTCTTATGGATATCCAGATGCCCAACATGGACGGCTATGCCGCTTCACGGCAGATCAGAAATATGATAGATCCGGGAAAGGCTCGGATACCTATTGTTGCGATGACGGCAAATGCTTTTGACGAGGACCGCAAAAATGCACTTAAGGCGGGCATGAACGGACATTTGGCGAAGCCTATTGATATACCCAAATTGATGGAATGCCTGGCGAAATATATAAAATAGGTGTGAACCGGAGTATATAAAACGAAGATGTATCAGAGCAGATGGAACAAAGATGCAGCAACATATATGAAGCAGTGGTGAAGCAAAATATAAATAATAAATATGAGGGAGAAGGAAAATGATTAAGACAGATTCATTGGTGTTTACAAACGACAGATGTCAGGGATGCAACAGATGTATTTCCGTTTGCCCGGTATTAACCGCGAATTATGCAGTCAACGCCGGTAAGGACAACCAGAGGATTAATGTGCATCCGGAGAATTGTATCAATTGCGGAGCATGTCTTAAGGCCTGTGAGCATAACGCACGTGAGTACAACGATGATACAGAGGAATTTTTCGCTGCACTTCGCAGAGGGGAGAAGATTTCGCTGCTTCTTGCTCCTGCATTCCTTGCAAATTACCCAAATGATTACGGACGTATCTTGGGCGGATTAAAGAAGCTCGGTGTTAACCGTATTATATCCGTATCGTTTGGTGCAGACATTACGACCTGGGCATATATCAATTATATTACAAAGCATAATTTTGTGGGTGGAATTTCACAGCCTTGTCCCGCAATTGTGAATTATATCGAAAGATATACACCTGCATTGTTAAAGAAGCTTATGCCCATCCACAGTCCCATGATGTGCGCAGCAATCTATGCCAAGAAGTATGAGGGCATTACCGATAAGCTTGCCTTTATTTCACCTTGTATTGCAAAAAAAGCAGAAATATCCGACCCGAATACGGACGGCTGTATTTCTTACAATGTTACCTTTGATCATCTTATGGACTACGTTAAGACTCACGGCATTTCCGGAAACAATGCTTCAGATGAGATTGAGTACGGTTTGGGCTCAATCTATCCCATGCCCGGAGGACTTAAAGAAAATGTTTACTGGTTCTGCGGTGAGGAAGTACTGATTCGTCAGGTTGAAGGTGAGAAGGCAGCATACGAATATCTCAAGAGAAGAGAAAAAAATATCGCTTCCGAGGCAAAGGGTGTTTTCATGGTTGATATCTTAAACTGTGAGAAGGGTTGTCTTTACGGAACGGGTATAGAGCCCGAGAAGTGGCACAGTGAAGACACATATATTGCAATAAATGATATAAAGAACAAGAGCAAGAAGTCGGGCAGAACAGGAGCATTCGCAAAGAAACTTTCACCTGCAGGACGATTAAGAGCTTTAAACAGAAAGTTCTCAAAGCTTAAGCTTGAAGATTTCGTCAGAAAGTACACGGATAAATCATCCGGAATTTTGTTCAGAAAGCCCAATGAGGCGGAACTTGATTCGGTATTCAACAGCATGGACAAGCATAGCGCACAGAGCAGAAGCATCAACTGCGGAGCGTGCGGCTATAATAACTGTACGGAGATGGCGACCGCTATTTTCAACGGTACAAATACACCCGGCAATTGTGTTCACTTTATGAAGGGAAGACTTGAACTTGTTTCGGAAAATGTTGAAGAGCAGAACCGACTTATGGTCGAGAAGAATGAGGAAATCAGCAGATTTATCAGAGACGATTTTGAGAGACTTGAGAGCTCGATAAATGAGATGATTGCCAATTCGACAAGCAATAAGAGCGAGTGCGACAATATCAGTGCTGCCATGCGCGCTATGGCGGAGTTCTGTGAAAGACTTGCAGCACAATTCAATTCGATTGATGATATTCTCGGAAATCTCGAGAAGATTAATTTTAAGATTACGGATGTTGCAAGACAGACAAGACTTATTGCAATGAATGCTGCGGTAGAGGCTGCAAGAAGCGGTGAGGCAGGAAAGAGCTTTGCGGTAATAGCGGATGAAATCAAGACGCTTTCGGATGACAGCAGCAACATGTCCAAGCTCAGTGATGACAACAGAAACGAAATCGTGATTTCGGTAAGATCACTGCTTGAAGAGACCAAGAGACTCAGCAGCGAGATTGCAAATATGACAGAGAGAATTACGGAACTTTCGGCTTCATCGGGTGGAGTTGCGGAAGAAGCAGGCGTGGTTCACGGAATTGCCGATGAGGTAAGGGACCGACTTGACCAGCTGAATCGTAAATAATATCAGACTAAACCGCATCAGACGCCTCCGGTGAATAAAAATTCAGAAAAAACAAAGTTTATAGTCAATTCGTGTTGAAATACTTTGGTTAAGATTGTAAAATAAAAGTCAAAGTAAACGATTAAGTAGCTATAATTCAGGCATTTGTTTTAATGAAGGCTGAATGAGTGATTTGGTTCAGAGGGGTTATCATGGTTTCGATGAAGGATATTGCCAAGGCTTGCAAGGTCAGTGTAGCAACTGTCAGCAAGGCCTTGAATAATCAGAAGGATATAAGTGAGGAGACAAAAACACATATAAAGAATATAGCCAGAGAGATGGGATATTTCCCAAACTCTTCTGCACGCGCACTAAAGACCAACAGGACCTTCAATATAGGTGTCCTTTTTGCAGATGAGGCTCAAAGCGGTCTGACTCATGACTTCTTCTCGCCTATTCTCGACAGTTTCAAGAGAACCGTCGAGGCGCGCGGATACGACATCACTTTCATCAACGCCAACAGAAGCAACGGTGGTATGTCCTACTTGGATCATTGCAGATATCGCGGCTTTGACGGGGTTGTGGTAGCTTGTGTGGATTTCCACGATCCGGACGTTACCGAGCTCGTCGACAGTGATATTCCGCTTCTTACCATCGACCATGTATTTAATAACAGAACTTCCATTATTTCGGATAATGTAACAGGTATGCGTGACCTGCTTACATATATTTACAATTGCGGACATCGTAAGATTGCGTATATTCACGGACTGGATTCTTCCGTTACAAAGAGCCGTTTGTCTTCGTTCTACAGAACAGCTGAAGAACTTGGGCTTGAGATTCCCGATGAATATATTCTGGAGGCTCCGTACCGAAGCACAAACGGAACCGAAGAGATGACCAAGAAGCTTCTTGACTTGAAGAATCCTCCGACGTGCATTCTTTATCCCGACGATTTTTCTGCTTTCGGCGGTATAAATGCAATCAGGGAGCGTGATTTGAAGATTCCCGAAGACATCTCGATTGCAGGATACGACGGACTGAGAATCGGCAGACATATCGATCCGGTACTTACCACACTCCGCCAGGATCCTGAGCAAATCGGATATCAGGCGGGAGAAAAGCTCATCGAACTTATCGAAAAACCCAAGTGCGCCGTTGTTGAGCGTGTAGTTATCAGAGGCTATGTTTATGAGGGCGGCTCGGTAGGCAAAATCTGAAAAAGGTTAATAAATTCGGTTAAATATCCGATATAGTAGGCAAAGGCTACTGTATCGGATTATTTTTTTACTCTTCCCGAAATTTCCTTTGAAATGCGCGAATAAAGTGTGTATAATATACCATGTATGATTAGGTGAACTATATTTCGCCTTTTTGGCGTTTAAAATAGTATTGAGGGACTATTTTATAGATCGTATATGGAAGAAAGGAGATTCAAAATGTTTGGAAGCGTAGGAAGCGATATCGGAATCGATCTTGGAACAGCTAGTGTTCTTGTATATATCAAGGGAAAGGGTGTTGTACTTAAAGAGCCCTCGGTAGTAGCATTTGACCGTGAGACCAACAAAATTAAGGCTATCGGTGAGGAGGCACGTCTTATGATCGGACGTACTCCCGGAAACCTTGTTGCGGTTCGTCCTCTTCGTCAGGGTGTTATTTCGGATTACACCGTTACCGAGAAGATGCTCAAGTATTTCATTCAGAAGGCAGTAGGAAAGCAGCGCTTCAGAAAGCCCGTTATCAGCGTATGTGTTCCCAGCGGAGTTACAGAGGTTGAGAAGAAGGCGGTTGAGGATGCTACCTATCAGGCAGGAGCACGCGAGGTCGCTATCATTGAGGAGCCTATCGCGGCAGCAATCGGCGCAGGTATCGACATCGGAAGACCCTGCGGCAATATGATCGTTGATATAGGCGGTGGTACAACCGATATCGCAGTTATTTCACTCGGAGGAACAGTTGTCAGCACATCTATCAAGATTGCAGGTGATGATTTCGATGAGGCACTTATTCGTTACATGCGTAAGAAGCACAATCTTCTTATCGGTGAGAGAACCGCAGAGGATATAAAGATTCGTATCGGATCTGCATATCGCAGACCTGAAACAGTCGCTATGGACGTTCGCGGACGTAATCTTGTTACCGGACTTCCCAAGACTATCTCTGTTACTTCGGAGGAGACAGAGGAGGCGCTTAAGGAGACTACCTCACAGATTGTTGAGGCTATCCACAGTGTTCTTGAGAAGACTCCCCCCGAGCTTGCAGCCGATATTGCCGATCGCGGTATCGTTCTTACGGGCGGCGGATGTCTGCTCTATGGTCTCGAGGAACTTATCGAGGAGAAGACAGGTATTACTACCATGACAGCAGAGGATCCCATGACAGCGGTTGCTATCGGAACAGGAAAGTTTGTTGAGTTCTTAAGCGGTGACAGAAAGTAATTAAAGGCAATCCACAGTAGCGGATTCAGAACGGAGGGTATATATGCTCAGAAGTCTTTATACCGGTTGGACCGGTATGTATACCGAACAGAAAAGACTGGATGTAATATCCAACAATCTTGCAAACGCCACTACTGTCGGATATAAAAAAGAAGGCGTTACCAATCAAAGTTTCGATGATGTTATGGCCGTAAAGATTCGTGACGGATCCGAAGGCTGGATGAAGCGCGAGATTGGCAATATGTCTCTCGGATCGAAGATTGGTGAGGTATATACCGATTATGGTCAGGGCAATTTGCGTGAAACAGCGAATACCTATGACCTTGCATTTGATGGTCCCGGATTTTTTGTGGTGAATGTTACCGACAGAACAGGCGCAACTCATGAGAGCCTGACACGTGCCGGCAGTTATCATATCACTTCCGACGGGTACATCGTTGATGTAGACGGAAATCACCTCCAGTCCGAATCGGGCGATCTTCAGGTATCTGTCGATGCCGGCAAGGTTGTTATTGATACGGACGGAAGCGTTTATGAGGACGGAGTCCTCACAGATAAGCTGATCATAAAGGATTATGAGGATTACAACTATCTGAAGAAGTTCGGAGATACTTATTACAGAGCAGTGAGCGGGGCTGCCGAGAAGGATGCCGTGGGCGATGTAAGACAAGGTTACACCGAGCAGTCCAATGTAAATGTTGTTAATGAAATGGTCAATATGATTGCGATTACCCGTGCCTATGAAGCAGGCCAGAAGGTTATCAAGTCGGTTGACAGCACTATCGAACTTGCGGTTTCTTCTGTAGGTAAGGTTTGATGCTTATACGTTTCATTCAGCAGCTTGACAATTCCTTTATTTCGAACGGAGATTAGCCTATGATGAGATCACTCTGGACAGGCGCATCGGGCATGACAGCTCAGCAGACCAGCCTGGACAATATAGCAAACAATTTATCAAATGTTAATACAACAGGATACAAGAAGCAGACTACCGAGTTCTCGTCGCTTCTTTATCAGAAGCTTCAGCGTGAAGTAACCGATCACAACGGCGACCCTAAGCCTGTCATAGGACAGGTAGGTTCCGGTGTTCGTGTTTCGGGACTTACTTCTGTATATACTCAGGGCAGTATGCTCGAGACAGGCAACGATTACGATATGTGTATCGAGGGCAACGGTTTCTTCAGAATCGAAATGCCCGACGGAAGCACCGCATATACAAGAAACGGCGCATTCCAGCTGGCTATCAGCTCCGAGGGTGTTACTCTTGCTACGGCGGAGGGTTACAAGGTACTGGCTACAGACGGCAATCCTGTTTCTTTTTCGACGGATGCTTACGACGTATCACAGCTGACAATGGACGATTACGGCAACTTTATGTATCCCGATGAGACCGGAGTCGCAGTTCCTATCGGCGTACAGATCGGTCTTGCACAGTTCAACAATCCTTCGGGTCTTGAGAAGATTTCAAACAGTCTTCTTCGTGAAACCGAGAATTCCGGCGCACCGAGACTGGAGTCTGACGATCCCATGCTTAAGACCAGTAAGATTCATCAGCGTTACCTCGAAGGTTCAAACGTTCAGACTGTCGATGAGATTGTAAATCTTATTGTTACACAGCGTGCGTACGAAATGAATTCAAAGGTTATCACGGCTTCTGATGAAATGCTTCAGCAGGCCAACAACCTTCGTTCATAATTAAGTTATTTTGCGGCGCAGCCCGGAGGACAATATGAGTATTTCGTTAAGCAATGATATTACTTCGGTAGCGAAGTCCCTGAATGCGAGAAACGATAAAGATGCAAAGGCTACGGCCCTGCAGAGCAAATTGTCGAATCTTGATTCTGCTTCGGACGAAGAATTGATGGAAGCCTGCAAAAGCTTTGAGTCGTATCTTGTTGAGCAGGTTATGAATAAAGTTAAGGATGCCATGGTTCCCGAACGTGAAGATGAAGACGGGCATGAGTATCTTGATATGTTCGAGGAAAACCTTTACCGCAGTTATGCGGATACCATCACGCAAAGCGGTGAACTGGGAATCGCGCAGCATCTTTATGAGGCAATGAAGCGTGATTACGGTAAGCAGGTTAAAATATCAGATGCTTCCGATGATGCCAAGGCGGCAGCGGCATCGTCTGCAGTAAGTGAAAAGGAAAATGAATGATAATAGAAGGTAGTGTAGAAAATATCATTTATCGCAATACCGAAAACGGTTATACCGTACTTGAATTGTCGGTGCAGGGAGAGAAAAGACCTACAACCTGCGTCGGCAATTTTTCGTATGTTGCGGAAGGCGAATATTTAAAGTGTGAGGGTGAATTTACCAGGCATGCGGTTTACGGGGCTCAGTTCAAGGTCGTTAAATTCGAGGTCACGGAACCTACGGATGCCGCGGCTATGGAGGTATACCTGGCTTCGGGCGCAATTAAGGGCATCGGTAAGGCGATGGCGTCAAAGCTTGTAAAGCACTTCGGTGACGACACCTTCAGAGTTATCGAAGAGGAACCCGAGCGACTTGTAAACATTAAAGGCATCAGCAACAGAATAGCGATGTCCATCAGTGAGCAGTTCAGTGAAAAACGCGAGCAGAGACAATCCATGATGTTTTTGCAGCAGTACGGCATTTCTTCAAATCTGGCAGTAAAAATCCATAAACAATACGGCGCGGGAATGTATGAGATCATTCGTACAAACCCTTATAAAATGGCAGAGGATATCTCGGGAGTCGGTTTTAAAACCGTAGACGAGATTGCTTCGCGTGTAGGTATAGGAGGGAATTCGGAATATCGAATAAGAGCCGGCGTTTTGTATGCCTTGAGCGAGGCAAACGGGCAGGGACATACTTTTTTGCCGGAGGAAAAACTCAAGGACTATGCGTCAAAGCTTTTGATGGTGGATCCCGAAGAGGTCGGAAGACAAATAGACAAGCTGCTGATTGACCACAAATTGATGGCCCGGCCCAACAGCGAAGAAGTTTTATGCATATACCCGTCTGCTTTTTATTATATGGAGCTTAATACGGCCAGAATGCTGCTTGATTTGAATGTTGAGTATCCTGTAAGGGAAGAGTCCCTTGAGGACCGTATAGAGGCTATAGAAGACGAATTGGAGGTCGAACTCGACGAGCTGCAGAAGAAAGCTGTCGCTGCGGCAGCCCACAATGGAGTGTTCATTCTTACAGGCGGCCCCGGAACCGGTAAAACGACAACCATAAAGGCCATAATCAGCTTTTTTGAAGCCGAAGGTCTTGATATACTGCTTGCGGCACCTACCGGAAGAGCTGCGAAGAGAATGAACGAGACTACAGGCAGGGAAGCATCGACCATTCACAGACTTCTGGAACTGAAGGTCAGCGAAGATTTAAGTACAGCTACGGATGAAGGTTCAAGGCGAATGGCTTTCGACAGAAACGAGAGCAATCCTCTCGAGGCGGATGTGCTGATTATCGATGAGATGTCCATGGTTGATATTTCATTGATGACGGCACTGTTAAAGGCTGTGTCCGTAGGCACCAGACTTATCCTCGTAGGAGACATAAATCAGCTGCCGAGTGTAGGTCCGGGCAATGTTTTGAGAGATATTATTGCGTCGGAATGCTTTAATGTGGTTCGCCTGAATACTATTTTCCGCCAGGCTCTCACAAGCGATATTATTGTGAATGCACATAAAATCAATAAAGGTGAGGAGCTCGTACTTGATAACAAGAGCAAGGACTTCTTTCATCTGGCACGTGACGAAGCGGATGCAATCGTAGGCGCAGTTATTACTCTTGTAAGAGACAAACTTCCGGGGTATGTAAAGGCTAAACCCTTTGACATTCAGGTGCTTACGCCCATGAAGAAGGGCGAGCTTGGAGTTGAAAGACTTAATACCGCTCTTCAGCACTATTTAAATCCCGAGGCGGCGGGCAAGCAGGAGAAAGAGCATCACGGAGTCGTATTCCGCGAGGGTGACAAGGTAATGCAGGTAAAGAACAATTATCAGACCGAATGGGAGATACGAAATAAAAAGGGATATCTTGTTGACAGCGGAACCGGAGTATTCAACGGAGATTGCGGAGTGATTAAGAGTATCAATCCCTTTTCTGAGGAAATGCTGATAGAGTTTGATGACAACAGAACAGTTGATTATCCGTTCGCTCAGCTTGAGGAACTCGAACTCGCTTATGCCGTAACCATACATAAGTCGCAGGGAAGTGAGTATCCTGCGGTGGTTATGCCTTTGCTTACCGGTCCTTCAATGCTTTTTAACCGCAATCTTCTTTACACTGCCGTAACACGGGCAAAGAAATGTGTTACGATTGTCGGCAGCAAAGACATAGTGAATAAAATGATTGCCAATGTTGACGAACAGAAGAGATATTCCGGACTAAAAGAAAGAATCTGCGAAATGAATTAGTGTAAAAGCGAAAAGTAATTATTAAATGTGAGAAATGTGAAAAAATACGTGCAAAATACATCATTATAGTGTATAATGTATCAAAACGGAGGAGTATTGCTGGAAGAATTATCAAGAGCTGTTTACCCGCGCAAATGTCCGGGCTGCAGGGATGTGATATTTCCCGATATGTTGGTCGGGGATTGCTGCAGAAATAAATTTAAACGAATCCGGGAACCGTCCTGCATGAAGTGCGGCCGGCATATCCAATATGAAGAAGATGATTTGTGCACTCAGTGCAAATCAAAGAACCATCACTATATTTCGGGAATGTCTGTTTTTTCTTATGAAGGAGCAGTCAGAACAGCGATGAGTGATTTGAAGTATTCTTCGGTGAGCGAGAATGCGGAGTTTTTTGCTGATGAAGCAGTGAAACATTGCGGCAGCAGGATAAAGGCGTTTGATCCCGATATTATTGTTCCGGTTCCTATCCATAGCCGGAGGCGGGCCCTCAGGGGATACAACCAGGCAGAGCTTATCGCCGAAGGGATTGCATCTGCGGTAAAAATACCGCTGGTTTCCGACTTACTGATCAGAAATAAAAATACGAAAGCACAGAAAATACTCGACGCATCCGCCAGAAGCGGGAATGTCAAAAACGCTTTTGTATGTGATATGGATAGATATAATCAGGATTATATTTCGGATCACTTTGGAAAAGTATTATTGATTGATGATATATATACTACGGGGAATACCATGGAGAATTGCACCTGCGCTTTGTTGGAGGCGGGAGTCGCAGAAGTCTGTATTCTCAGCATTGCAATCGGCAGTTCGTATAACTGATTGATAAATAAATCCAGAATTAATTTTAAAACATGGAGGATATCATATGGAAGTAAGATCATGTCCCGGATGCGGAAAATTATTTAATTACCTTGGACCATCAACAGCAGCATGTCCCAATTGTCTCGCGGCAAGAGAAGAGAAATTCCAGAAATGCAAAGAATACATTCGTGAGAATCCCGGTGTGAATATTCAGGCTGTTGCGGATGCTACCGAAGTCTCAATCAAGCTTATTAAGCAGTGGGTTCGTGAAGAGCGACTTACTTTTGCGGAAGGCTCGAGTGTCGGCATTGAATGTGAGAGATGCGGTGCCAACATTCTTACGGGAAGATATTGCCCTGCGTGCAAGGGTGCGATGACACAGAGCTTTGGTCAGGTTATTCAGCAGAGCAGACCTCAGCCTCAGGAGAAGAAGGCTGTAAAGGATTCTGCTAAGATGAGATTTCTTTCAGATTAATTGTTTAGGGAGGGATAACTATAGAGATTAATGATCAGTTCGTCGAGGGAACGATCAGGTCAGTTTTTTCTCAGATTACCGAATCAATATCAGGTATAAAACTTACCGATCCGCCTGCGAGGAAAAAAAGAATTGAAAGTCCATTGTCAGTTGTGGTATTGTCAAAGGGCAGCTTTAAATCAAAAGCAGTGGTGGTGCTTCCCGGAGAGTTCGTGAATGTGGTTGTGGACCGCATGAGTGGCGGAGAACTTGCAGAAAAAGGGGAAAGGGAGGCCTACTTCAAGGAGTACATGAATATCTTTTTCGGAAGATTTATCTCTAAGATTAATAATGAACTGGGACGTGCATCCAGATTTGTTATTCCCGTGCTGCTTCCGGGAACTTACAGAGATACTACGGATATGGAATATCGCAACAGTCTGGTGACATCATTTATGAGCGATTACGGAAGGGTTGAAATCACCTTCAGGTATGAGTTGTTGCCGGAGTACTCCAGTAATTGAAAGAGAGGACATATTTATGAAGAAAGTATTGATAGTAGATGATTCACCCTTCATTGCAAAAGAAATCGCGGGGATAATAGAAGATAACGGATACGAGGTAATCGGACATGCAAAGAGCGGTGAACAGGGAATTGGCATGGCAGAAATGTTAAAGCCTGATATAATTACTATGGACATTATAATGCCCGGTATTGACGGCATCGAGGCAGCCAAGGAAATTCTCACATCAAATCCCAATATGAAGATTGTAATGCTCAGTTCGCTTTGCGATTATGATACAATGGAAGAGGTTAAGAATATCGGTCTCAAGCATCTTGTTGCAAAGCCTATTGAAGCCGACAGACTTTTGGAAGCTTTGAAAGACGTATACGGTGAATAATAACTGCAAACCGAATTCGGTGCTTAAATCGGAATATAATATTTAAATCGGAATATAATATTAAAAAATAACGGGATGAACACCGAAGTGCTCATCCCGTTATTTTAATTGCAAATTATTGTTTGAGCTTGATACCATTTGGAAGAATCTCAATCAATCCTTCTTTCATAAGATGCCCGATAGCTCGCTTAAATGAATTCTTGGACATGTTAAATTCTGATTTAATTTCGTCCGAATCTGATTTGTCGCCGAAGGGAATGAATCCGATGTATGATTCATTAAGCTTTTTCATTACGGTGTCACAGTCGGAATTGATCTGAAGGTATCCGGGTTCTCTCATGCTCAGTTCGATTTTTCCGTCAGCCAGTACTCTGGTGATTCTGAGTTTCAGCTCGTCTCCGACTCTTACTTTTGTCATCAGCTCTTTGTTGGGAATCAGACCGGAGAACATGTTGTCGACTGCAACGAATGCTCCGAAATTCTCGGATATCTCGTAAACCATTCCGTCTACCCATTCTCCTGCTTTATGCTCGGAGTCTGTTCTTAAAAGCTTGTAGAGCTTCATGGTAGCACAAAGGCGTTTTGATTTGTCGATATAGAGTGTAACCAGAACTTTGTCACCTGCTTTTACGGGAGTGGTTTGCTCTTTGAAGGGGAGAAAAAGATCCTTCGGGAGCTCCCAGTCAAGGAAAGCACCTACGCGATTGACATCCTTTACGGTAAGCGCTGCAAAAGTTCCGATGGTGAGCAAAGGAGTCTTGAGTGTTGCCACAGGTCTGTCCTCTGAATCGAGATAGACGAAGGCACGAACAGCGTCGTCAATATTTAATTCTGATTTAATTTCATTCTTGGGTAACAGTATATCGGTTTTGTCGGTAATACTGGAGGTATTTCCGACAGAATCTCTGCTGAATATTGCAAGAGGGTCGCGCTCCTCACCGAGATAAACACCTATGGAGGTATTGCGCAGAACCTTTAAATTTTGTACTCTTCCTAACTGTATCATTTGATTTTCCTTTCACATGATGTCGCATTGAATCATTGTGACCTCATTAGGATTTGCTTTGCAAATCCCTGCCTTTCATGGTTGCCTGTTGCTATAGGCCTTAGTATATCATAAATCCTTATTATATAGTAGTGGCTTAACAGAGTTTTTATTTGATATTGATTCCCCGTTGTTGTATCATTATATACATTATCAGGGAATTTATTGAGGTGGATTTATGCGTTTAAGTTACACTGAAAATAAAGCAAAACAGGTTAATCTTGTTTTCTTTATTACAATATTGGCTGACATTATCCTGGGCTTTGTGGTATCTGCTTTAAGCTTTAAAGGAATCGATTTTTTCGGAAGTTCATTTGCCTTTCAGCTGTTGTTTTCACAGCTGTTCTTTTTAGCACCCGCAGCGGTATATTTTTTCGGCTTCAGCCGCGATTTTTCACTTCTTCGAATAAAGAAGATTGATTTCGTGACGATTCTTTTATGTATACTGTTGTACATCTGCATTTTACCGGTATTTACTTTCGTTAATTCCATATCACTTATGTATTCCTCTAATGTTATTTCGGGCGTAATGGTCGGAGTAGGAGGCGAGATGCCTTATATCGTTGCTGTTCTTTTGACTGCAGTCATTCCGGCATTGTGTGAGGAGTTTACATATCGAGGAGTCTTCTACAACTCATATCGTAAATATTCGCCTCTTGGTGCAGTGATTATGTGCGGACTGGTTTTTGGTTTCCTGCACGGCAATCTCAACCAGTTTTCATACGCATTTCTGCTCGGAAGCTTCTTTGCACTTGTTGTGGAGGCCACAGATTCTTTGCTATCTTCGGTTATAGTGCATACATTGGTCAATTCGGTTTCTATTTCGCTGATATATCTGATTCCGAAGATGTACCGATATGTCGAGAATATGTATAACGATGCTGTTGCAGCAGGCGACAGTACAACGGCTAATATGCTCTCGGAGTTTATTATGTCGGATGAAGAAGCGATGGAGATTATGTCCGAAACCGCATCCGGTACGGTTTCTTCCGCAGAAGCATTCACTTCCATTGTCAATTCTTTGGTACCTGCAATTATCGGTGGTGTTATCGCATTTTATATCTTCAGAAAGATCGCGACCCGCTGCGGAAGATGGGAGAATATCTGTGCCATTTTCTCAAGCAAGAAGGAAGAAGAGAATCCGCTTATTCCCGAAGAGCGCCGCGGATGGCGCAGCCTTATAACCTGGGAGTTTGTTGCTGCCGCTTCAATAATGCTTATTCAAATGGTTGCAAACGAGCTTATTATCAGGGGAGTTATCAGTATTAAATAATGATTCGCAATAGATTTCAGGAAAGGAAAGAATAGCTATGAGTATGATTGAAATGATCAGGGCAAAGGCACGTGCTGATGTGAAGACGATTGTTCTGCCCGAAGGAGATGAGGTACGTACTGTAGAGGCTGCGACTATCATCAGGAAGGAAGGGCTTGCGGAGCCTGTACTTATCGGAAATCCCGAGAAAATCGCAGCTGTTGCCGCAGAAATCGGTGTAGACATTACAGGAGTTCGTATTGAAGATCCTGCGACCAGTGCAAAGGCGGGAGAGTATGCGAAGGCTCTTTATGAACTTCGTAAGGCAAAAGGTGTTACTGAGGAGGATGCTGCAAAGCTCGTTGCGGATCCTATGTATTTTGGAATTATGATGGTTAAGCTCGAGGAAGCTGACGGACTTGTATCGGGTGCCGTTCATACAACCGGAGATATGCTGCGTCCTGCTCTTCAGATTATAAAGACAAAGCCCGGAATGAAGATTGTGTCTTCAAGTTTCCTTATGGATTGCCCCAACAAGAGCCTTGGAGAGAACGGTCTCCTCGTTTATGCTGACTGTGTTGTGGTTCCCTGTCCGAATGCGGAGGAACTTGCAAGCATTGCTGTTGCGGCTGCTGAGACTGCTAAGGTTCTTTGCGGAATCGAAGAGCCCAGAGTTGCGCTTCTGTCCTTCTCTACAAAGGGAAGTGCAAAGCACGAGCTTGTAACAAAGGTTCAGCAGGCAGTTGAAATCGCACACGAAATGGCTCCCGATCTTTTACTCGATGGCGAGATGCAGTTTGACGCGGCTCTCGTTCCCGAAATTGGCGCAAGTAAGGCTAAGGGAAGTCCTGTTGCAGGCCGTGCAAATGTACTTGTATTCCCTGATTTACAGGCCGGCAATATCGGCTACAAGATTACACAGCGTATCGGCGGTGCAGACTGCTTTGCGGTTCTTCAGGGACTTGCTAAGCCCTGCAACGACCTTTCGAGAGGCTGTTCGGTAGAAGATATCGTAAATACCGTTGCCATGACAGCTGTTCAGGCTACAGCAGAGTAATGTTAGCATAAGATGACAGTTGTTCAGGCTACGTCAGAGCAGTAACGAATAATAATTTCAGCCGGCCGATTTTATTTTCGGCCGGCTGTTTTTTGGTGAATAGACTTATTTCATTTCAAGGGATTCTGCTCCGCAGCTGTCAATTTTGCCTCATATTGCTCAATTCTGCTTTCTGCTGTAGACTATGATTCCCGCAATAATAAGGATTCCGCCCAGGCACGAAGTAATGCTTGGAATTTCTTTAAAAATCAGAAGTCCCAGAACGGAAGCGAATACAGGCTCCAGGAGCTTTGCGATAGCAACGAAGGAGGCCTTTTCGTATTTGAGCCCCCAGCTGAAAACACTGTGGCCGAGCAAGGTACAAAAGATTGCAATACCCAGCGCAGCAATCCAATTGTTGGTTGTTCCGATGCTGAGTGAATAGCCTTTGATCAATGTAAATATCAGTGCTACAATTCCGGAACATGAGTAAACAATACTCGTGTATACGGTTGTGGACATGTCCTTTCTGGCTTTTCTTCCGATCATTGTATAAATCGACACAAAGACAGCGCCTGCTAGGGCGAGGAGATCTCCGGGTATATTTCCGTTAATTAAATCACCACCCGCAACAACCATGCTTCCGACGAAGGTCACTGCTATGGCCAGCCATTCGGTCAGGGTCTGCTTCTCGCGGAACAGAAAAATTGATGCTACTGCGACAAAGAATATTTCCGTATCAACCAGAACTACAGATGATGCAATACTGGTATAAGACAGGCTCTCGAAGTAGCATATAAAATGAAAGCCCAGGCAAACACCGCTTATAATACAGTATTTGACTTTTTTGAAATTAAGCTCTTTCAATTCTTTTCGCGCACCGAGCATCAGTCCCGGAGCAATGCCGACTTCAGCAAAAAGCATGCGGTAGAATACCAGCACAACAGACGGTAATGTTGACATGCGGACAAAGATTGCAGAAAGGGCAGCACCGACTACTCCCATAATAATAATCAATTTTTTCATACGGAATATATGCTCCTTTCGCTGCAGTATTGGTCATAGTATTTGATCATTGCGCCGGCGATATCACGGACAATCCTGATATACTGTTTGCTCTGAATTTGACCTTATTCATAATCACTGTTCTCCTTAAACCGGTTGACTGTTCTCCTTAGACCGGTTGGTTTTTCTCTTTAATTCAGCAGGCTGTTCTCATTTTGCTCTATGAAGCCGGCATGCATATGCCTGCAGACTTTCAGCGCCCCTGATTGATTTTCCTTCTAAGCCGGGATATAGCCTTCATTTTCCCGAGCCTTGAGCTTTCGTTGTGTAAATTCCGGTAAAGAGTCAGCCTTTCTATAGTTAAGCTGCCATCTGCCAGTGCAGCTTTTACGGCACATCCGGGTTCGGTATCGTGCCTGCAATTGCTGAATCTGCACATACTCTCGAGCTCCTTGATATCATCAAAGGCCTCATCGATGCCCTCATCGACATTATACATTCCGATTTCGCGCATGCCGGGAGTGTCGATTATCACTGCACCTGACGGAAGCGCGATTAATTGCCTGTGGGTGGTAGTATGGCGTCCTTTCGAATCATCCTCTCGTATCGAAGAGGTCTTCATAATCTCTTCACCCATGAGTGCGTTCACAAGAGTTGATTTTCCTACTCCGGATGAACCGATCAGAGCTATTGTCTTCTCGGGCTGCAAATATTCTTCCAACTCCTCTATTCCGATTCCGTATAAAGCACTGATTGTGTGAACACGGACCTTGTCCGAAAGCTCCTCGATTTCACGGATGTACCGACCGTGATTATTGCAAAGATCTGCTTTGGTAAGGATTACGACAGGGATACCTTTTCCCTGCAAAGTAATGGAAACGTATCTTGCGATTCGGTTGAAATTATAATTGTCGTTTAAAGAAGCTACGATAAATGCATAATCGAAATTGGCACACATAATCTGCTCTATGTTTGTACCGGCGTGAAAGAAATCAGGCCGTTTAAGTACACTGGTTCTCTCATGGACATTCACAATTACCGAGTCGCCTTGGGGATTGTAAATAAAATCAACATAATCGCCTACAACAGGAGGTTCTTTGGCCTCGTTGTAAAAACTTCCCTTCAGTTTTGCGGCAAAGTCCTTCTCTTCGTATTTTATATAGTAAGTGTTTTTGCGAATTTCGCCGATCCTTCCGCAAACCGTATTATTTGCTTTGCTTTCGCTATTGCGATTTGTCTTATTATTGTTTTCTGTTTTTTTATTCGTTTTCTTATCCATCTGTTTCTCCGTTCTGTTATTCATATTTGCTTTTTTTGTTTCGCTTTTTCGTTTGAGCTCAATTTATTCTCCGTAATCATTTTTGGAATTCAATATCAAAGATGCTGCGGGGAATCGGTTAATGGATTAACCGGGTCTTGTATGAATATCTTTGAAAAGATGGATGTATGCCGATAAAATATAAAAATGCCGCGGCTGAAAAACCACGGCATTAGAATTCTGATAATGAATTAAAAACTAAAATATACCAACCGAGGTCTTCATAAGATATTCAGATTTTGCAATTTTTCTGTTCACAATCATTATTAAATACCTCGCTTTCGTTTATTCTTACCACATTGTACAGAATTGTTTTTAAAAATGCAAGCATTAAATAAAAATAGGGCCAAATTAAAAATATGTATCAAACAGAAAGAGGAATCAAATAAAATGGGGAAGAGCAGTACCCGATGAAATATAAGCAATTATCGGTTCGGGTGGAAATGCTCATACTCGGGAGCAACATAATTAACCTTAAAGCAATCAAGAACGCTGTGAATTTCTTTTTCGCTTACTCCTCTGAACGAAGCTGAACCGAAATAGTGGTCGCAGCCAAGCAGTACTTTGGTGATTTTATCTTTGGCATTGTCGTTTTCTTCTTCATAACCGTCTATGAGAGTGAATTCTACACCGTTTGAGTTGACATATGTTCTTTCGTTTTCTGCTTCGTACAGACTTACAGCAAGGAACGCATCCTTAGCTACAGCTCCGACAACGTATTTCTCCTGCAATTCATATGATCCCGATCCTAAGCTATAGGTGGATGTGATGGAAGTACTGATCAGATCGGTTTCAACCCATATATTTGGTGAAAAGTTTCTGCATTCGGTTATTCGAAAGTCTTTGACATTCACCGATTCTATGGTTGCGGGCAGATTGCTGAAATTGCTGTTGATTTCAAAGAAGGAAACCGCATTTTCATAATTTTCAAAACTGTATTTGGTTACTGTGTCTCCGTTTTCGTAGCTTTCGACGGATTTATCGGTCCACAGCTCTGTATTGCCGTCGGACTGTTCTGTTTTAATCGAAATCGGAATGCCTGTTCCGACGATATGGGACGCTTCATCATTTTCGGCATCATTCGTATAGCCGCCGAAATAAATTACGTTTTCTTTTGTCTTTCCAGAAAAGTGTTAATCTGTGCAGACAGTTCCTTTGCAGCTATTTGATTCCAGACTTCATTGCTGCTTTTCAGTGCTTCTTCCAATTCGTCCAAGGCTAAATCGTGGCTGCTGTTTCGCTTCTCGGCAGTATTGTAGCGGTATTTCATGAGCGCATTGTTCCTTACGATACTGTACAGAAAAGCGGCAAGCGACTTGGGAGACCCGGGAGGAATCGCATTCCAAAGTGCCAGATATGCATCGTTTACGCATTCTTAGGCATCCTCTTTATTCTTCAGGATTCTGAAAGCTATGGACATACATTTTGCACCGTAAAGAGAAGAGAGTTCTGTGATAGCAGCTTCGTCTTTCGAGTTAAGTAGATTAAGTATATTCTGCTCGTCCATTTTTTCTCCTTTCACCTATATAGATGCGAATCACAATCGAAAATTACAATCGGATAGAAAAATTAAGTTTCATATTTTTCTATGCAAATAATGATTGTGCATGGAATACTTATACCTCTCGTAAGTTCAGTATTTACAAGGCTTTCGGCATCTTATGAAGAAGTAAAAATGACCTTGGAACGAGCCGTGTCGTGGACTCATTTCAAGGTCGTTTATATTACTTTATTTGATTGCTCAGGCTAAACCATTCTGCCCTAAACAGGCTAAATCAGTTTGCCCTTTATCACTCGTTAATTATTCCATCTCATTTACCCTTTTACTTCATACCGTGATATGGTAGATAATTGGTACATCTTTTTCGTATTAAATGATGCGTTTTTCATTCTGTCCATATCGTTCAGAAACTGGTGTACCCAAAGTGTACCCAGGACAATAGTTAATGCAATGTTACACTTGGCAATCCTTTTTCTATGAACAAATCATTCATACATTTTTCTAACTCCAGCAAAAATGCATCCGTAACATCTTTATTATGTTTTATAAAATATGTAACATATTTCTTATAGTTTTTGCTGTTAAGGTTTGACCAGTTTTTATATTTTTTAACATTATCCTTTTTTATTCTATCCAAATCTTGTAGGTCCATAATCCCTCGATCAGAAAATTCATTTAAGAAAGCATCCTTTTCCTTATTAAATGCTTTGAAAAATGCATCGTTTCCTGGCAAATCATATATATACTTTACTATTTCTTTCTCCAAAGCCATTTCATATCTAGACGGTAACTTCATATACCTACTTTTACACTTTTTAATATCTGTAACATCAACATCTGGATCAAAAAAAACTATACAATTTTCAAGTAGTTTCTGACCATTTTTTATCAATGCTTTTAGTCCAGTACACCCATTACCTACTTCTCCATCATTTAATCCATGAAGAAATTCCAAACGACACAGCACATTATTTTTTGATATTAATCTCTTTAAATAATATTCCGCGATGTCGTCCTCACAGATAATAAGAATTTTATATATTTCATGAATGTCCTCAACATCTCTAAATGTCAACTCTTTATATGCTTCATTGTAATTGGGATTTTTTATTATATTATAATTTTTATTCGCCACAAAAGCTGTACTAATCATATTTAGGACCACATCATTAGCATTTTTCAGTCGCTTTTGAAGTTCTATTACATACTGTATTAAGTATAAAGAATGCGTATTAATTACCACTTGTATATGATTATTTTTTGCCCAATCATATATGAAATTAAACATATTAATCTGTGCAACCGGATGTAATGAAGCCTCCATTTCATCTATACAAAAGATACCTTGCAACGCTTTCGAATTATTTGATTTATACTGTAAGAAAGCATGCATTTTATTTAAAATATGCCCAATATTATCTTCTCCCGAAGAAATTGATTTATAATCATACTCTGCATCATTTCCTGGTCCAAATGTTTGTTTAATTGATTTATCAGAAACCTGTACCGGATTATGAAAAGCTTCTTTTTGCAAAATTTTCATATATCCTTCGGAAATATATTTTGCCAATGATTTTTCCATTTCCTCATCAACTATTTTTGCATTAGTATCAATTATTGGAATCAATCTTTTTAGATTCACAAACGAAGTATTTAATGAAAAGTTACCTCTCCCTTCTTTATTATCTTTCCCAACAGTTAATCTATGACGAAATGTACCATTAGGATTAAGTCTTTTATAGACACGAATTGGTTCCTCAAAAGTTATATCATCGATAGTTGTAATCTTTAGGTAATAAACGTATTGTTCACTATCCTTATCTGGACTTAAATAAAAAACTTCACTATGTTTTGTTTTTAGTGGATTTCCAAATGCGTCTTTTGCCTCATTCGGCGAAGAAAAAGGATGTGCCAAAAGTCCCAACAGCGTCGATTTCATTGTTCCATTTTTACCTGATACAATTGTGATGACGTCACCAAGGTCCATACTTTTTTCCGAAAATGTTCTAAATTTTGCCAATCTAATGCCATCGATTTTCTTTATTACTATGTCCTTATAATTATCATATCCACAATCTGCAGCATCCAAATATTTATCTGTTTCCATAATCTTTTGTTTCCTACTTTGTTTATTTATTTCGTCTATCTCCAAACTACATATACTATCTCAGATTTAGCTCACATCCGTTTATTACAAATGCTTTATGGTCAGGAACCATATTTCCGTTTCTAAATATCATAAGCTCTGACGCCTTTTTCTTTTCTGAAACGCTATAATTTATATCAAATCGACAAACAAAATACTTTTCATATATTTTTTCAATCTGTGGCTCATCATCATATGTAATAATCCAATCGCAATTAACTTGTTTTCTAATCATCTTTTCAATACGCACATGATCTTTATATTCAAAAAAATTTAAGTATAATTGCTTACCTTTTCCAAAATATGGTGGATCAAAATAAATAAATGCATTTTTTTCATATTTCGGAACATAGTTTATCAAAAAAGACTCTTTATCTTTATTATAAAGGTGGATCTGTTTTTTCATTGATGCAATTTTTTTAATTCGGTTTATCAAATTATTTTTATTAAATCTCGCATCAAGTTTCCATTCCCCAGACTGATTTTTTCCACCA
>JAZLGZ010000085.1:0-25091 GCA_045616585.1 Lachnospiraceae bacterium | reverse complement strand
GTCAGACCAGAGATTTGCCTACACCTTCCTTCAGATTCCACCTCACGATGGACACCCTTGGTGTTCAGCTGTATCCTTCCCACTACTAGGGCGGATTAGGAACTTTCATCCATTAGTGACGTGCGCCGCAAGGCGCACAGTCAAAAGCGAGGCTGCCATTCCGCAGCCCCGCTTCATTATTTTAAATCAATATTCTCTTTGTTCGGTACATATTCCGGCTTTTAAAATTCAGGTTCGATAAGACCGAAGCTTCCGTCTTTTCTTCTGTATACAACATTAACCTCATCGGTCTCACTGTTGCAGAATACATAGAAGCTATGTCCGAGAAGCTCCATCTGAACACATGCTTCCTCGGGATCCATAGGCTTCATAGCGAACTTCTTTACACGCTCGATTCGAATCGAGTCATCCTCGTCAACCTCTTCCTCCATAAATAAGCGGCTGAGACTTTCGCGATTCTGGTGACTGTCCACGATTTTGTTCTTATATTTACGCATCTGCTTCTCGATGGTCTCTTCAACCATATCGATGGAAGCATACATATCTTCACTTACCTGCTCCGCACGAATGATGCTGCCCTTTACAGGAATGGTAACCTCAATCTTCTGTCTGTCCTTTTCAACACTTAAGGTAACATGAATCTCGGTGTTCTCGTTAAAATAACGCTCCAGCTTGCCGATTTTTTCCTCAACCTGGCTTCTGAGACCTGCCGTAACGTTGATGTTCTTACCTGTAATAATAAAATGCATAAAATCACTCCTTTGATATATATTTATGTAAACTACATATCGTGAAGCCTCCTTGTGAACTTACACTTTCGTGATGTCCTTTACATATTTACATTATACTCTACAAAACACAGATATGCAAGTACACAGAATGAATTTTTCTGTTAATTTATAAATTTTCAGATATTTTACAGTCATTTTCGCCCGCCATACACTTGTTGTTTTCTATATTTGTATTAAAGAAAGAATCAAGCCCACAAATTCATTTTTTGTAAATTTATCATAAAGCACAAAACGGATATTCGAACGAAAAAAAGAGCAAAAATACTACATATGTGGTCATTTCTTGTTGATAAGGTGGATAACTTCGTGTATAAGTACCTTTTTCAAGGTTTTCGACCCTTTTTTTGTGGATAACTTTTGATTCTTATCCACAGCCATTCTATCGCAATGTACAACCCATCCTGCATTTCTTTGTGCAAATTGCACAAATACGTACTTGTCAACAGCATTTTCGCACTTTTCAATTTTCTAACAACATTCGGTCAGTGTAGTACATTCTACAATTATAGATTTTTCTCTGCAATGAATCTGTACCACTGCTGTAAAATATACATTTATGTATAAATGTCGGGCATTATCAGAAACCATAATCTCCAAGCTGGTTCAAAATATCAAGGATCGTATCCGATTCGATAATTCCGTATGCTTCAAGGTCATCCGCCTTACGGCGAATATCCTCAATCTCATCATCGCTTAAGTAGCTTCTGTCTATATACTGCTGCATTTCTCCGAGCGTTTCCAATGTCTCGATAACATTGACTTCTCCCGCCTTCTTAACTATATCGGGATTTATAATATTCTCGTATCTTCCTGCGGATATCTCCGCAATGGAAGAATTTGTAATCTCGGAAATGATTTCGGCACCGTTTGAAATCTGAAGTGTCTCATGGATAAACTCGGTCAGGAGTTCTCTGTCGGATACCAGCTTATCAATATTAATATCATCAAAGGATGAGTAGCCCGAAGCCAAATCGCCGATCTTTCCGACTACCTTGAAAAGACGTTCAACATCCTTTACAAAGCTGTCATAATCCCGATAATGTTCAAGGAGCTTCAGGTCCTTAAAACCGATGCCCTCGGCTATCATTCTCGACAGAGTATCGGCCGATGCATTCACAATGCCGAGCTTATCGTTGTCTTCAAGCAGTTCCGTTTTAACAACGGACATCACCAGCACCTCCATCGAATCGGTAAGTTCGCGAATGGTGTAGTTGTCGCTGTCGATAAGTCTCAGTACTTTCTCGGCACTTTCCGAAATGTTCATTATTCCGGAAAGCATGTCGGGGAAGCTGTATCGCTTCGTTTCGGCTTCATCGGCACCAACATAGGAAGAAGAAACGCGTGAATTAATACTGTACACACCGTTTGCAATAGCCTCTGCACCGGTATATCTGAGAACATATGCCGCAGGCGAACTTTCAACGCTGTTATAAAAATCTTCAATCATCGAAGCAGTGTCCCCGGAATCATCACTCACAATCGTAATTGTGTTTAAAACCGCATCAAGATTGCCGGATTTGCGAACAACATGAGTGACTCCGCTTAAAGGACTTACAAGTACCGCGCAGGATACAAGTGCCAGAATCGCACCTACGAGGCCTCCTACGATTCTTGACCAAACCGGAACCTGCTTTTTATCGTCTTCGGATTTGTTTTTATCCATCAGATATTCAACAAGCAAACCCAGCAAAAAGGTCATAAGTTTGAATATGAAATATAAAACAACAAATACAACAGGAATAGCCAAAGACATTACCCATCCTGCAGCGGGTCCCGAAATGCTGTCTGCTATACCCGCATCGAGTCCTTTATCTGCAGCAAAGGTTCCCATAACCGCAGCTGCTTTATTTCCGGCTCCGCCGTTTGCCCTAAGTATTGCGGTTACAATCGGTTTTGCAATCACTCTGGCAAGCAGTGCTGCCAGGGCACTTCCGACCAGCCACAGCCCGGCTCTGATTCCCGAGTGTATCGCGCCTCTTTTTGCTCCGAGGAATACTTCGACTCCCATTACCGCAATTAACAATATCAATACCAATATTCCCATAATAATCTGTCACCCCGACTATATTTTTAGCAGGCTGCAGCATTAACAATACAGCCTATTAATACTATATCATTCTCATAATAAAAAGCCAAACCTATTATACTTTTGTGAACCTGATTCATAAAATTTTCATAAAGCGCTCATATACCCTGCTCCATATGTTAAAATAATAACCGTGATGGCGGTTTGACGACAGGCCGCATCAAATATAATTATTCGGGGAGGTATTTTTTATGAAAGGTTATGCAGCAATTGAACCCGGAAAGCACGGATGGATCGATGCAGAAAAGCCGGTAGCAGGACCTATGGACGCGATTTTACGTCCTATCGCAGTAGCACCTTGCAGCTCTGACACACATGCAATGCATGGTGGTTCAGGCGGATTGCACAACATGATATTGGGACATGAGGCAGTCGGTGTTGTTGTTGAAGTTGGTTCTATGGTTAAGAATTTCAAGCCCGGCGATGTATGTGTTGTTCCTTGCTGTACTCCCGATTGGGAAGCAGTTGATCTTCAGCGTAAGGGTTCCAACAATGCTCATGACTATGGCATGATGACATCTTTCAAGTATCTGAACACCGCTCCCGGTGTATTTGCAGAGTTCTTCATCTGCAACAACGCAGATGCAAACCTCGTATTAAAGCCCGAGGATGTTTCTGTTGAAGATGCGCTCATGACAGTAGATATGATGTCAACAGGTATGTACGGTGCTGAGATGGCTAATATCCAGCTCGGTGACACAGTTGTAGTTCTCGGTGTAGGCCCTGTAGGTCTTATGGCTATCGCAGGTGCAAGAGCTTACGGCGCAGGCCGAATCATTGCTATCGGTTCACGTCCCAACTGTATCGAACTTGCTAAGGAATATGGTGCTACAGACATCGTAAACTACAAGGAAGGCGATATCGTAGAGCAGATTCTTAAGCTTTGTCCCGAGAAGGTTGACGCTTTCATTCTCGCAGGCGGCAACGGCGCTTCTATCAACCAGGCACTTTCGGTTGTCCGTCCCAACGGCAGCATCGCTAACGTTAACTTCCTTGACGTTACCGACAAGTACGAAATTCCTGCTTTCATGTTCGGTCTTGGTATGGCTGATATCAACTACAGAGGCGGTTTCTGCCCCGGCGGTGCATATCGTATCAAGAAGCTTCTTGCTATGATCCAGGCTGACCGTGTTCATCCCGGCAAGATGCTCAACTACAAGTTCCATGGTTTCGACAAGATTCCCGAGGCATTTGTAGTTATGGATGAGAAGCCCCGCGATCTTATCAAGCCTATCGTTTACATCGACTGATTAAACGGAAAACAAACTCAATTAATGAACAAGCTTCATTAATTAACAAGCTTAATTAATGAACAAGCTTAATCAGGTGGTAAAATTTACGCCCCCCGAGCAATGCCCGGAGGGCGTTTTTTAATTACTTAACCTTAACGTTTTTTGCAGAACTCCACTTTGAAAAAATCCTTTCGCCGTTCTCCGAATATAAATAATAAATAATATCATAAAAATATTCAACGCACAGCAGCAATAGTTCACTTCAGTTCATAGACTTTGGAACAGCACTGCATTACAATATATCCGGGCAATAAAATCAAAATCCTGCATCGGAAATGATATGTAAGAAAGGAACATGCACATGGCGAATTATAAAATGATTGTTCAGTACGAAGGAAGCAGATACTGCGGTTGGCAGGTGCAGAATTCCACGCAAAACACCATTCAGGGCATACTTGAAAGAACTCTTGAGAGAATGCTTGCCGAGGAAATCGAAGTTATCGGTTCGGGCAGAACCGATGCCGGAGTACATGCGCGCGGACAGTCCGCAAATTTTCACTGCAAAAATCATATAGAAGACCTTCCCTGTTTCCTCACGGAACTGAATTCACATCTTCCGGAGGACATCGGCGTCGTCTTGTTGGAAGAAGTCGACGAGCGTTTTCATGCTCGTTTCTCCGCAAAAGAAAAGACCTATGTATACCGCATATACACAGGTCAGCTTCACGATGTATTCAACAGAAAATTTCAGTACAATTATACAGACCGACCGCTTGATATCACAGCCATGAGAGACGCTGCTTCAAAACTGACAGGCACTCACGATTTCAGAGCCTTCTGCGGCAACAAAAACATGAAAAAGTCCACCGTCAGAACGATTTATCATATAGACATTACCGTAGGCGGCACAGATGCAGCCGCTGACACAAATGCAGCTGCTGCCGCACAGTCGGAATATATCACCATATCATATACAGGCGACGGTTTCCTCCAAAATATGGTCCGTATCCTTACCGGTACGCTCATCGAAGTCGGAACCGGAAGTATCGCCGTCGATTCGGTTCCGGGCATACTTGAGTCAAAAGACAGAAGCCGGGCCGGATTTACCGCTCCGGCGGAAGGCCTGTGTCTTGAAAGTGTAAGTTACTCATAAATTCCCAGTTTCTCAATCTCTCTGTCCCAGAACACGCGGTAAGCCTCACGGGTAACTTCCTCATACGGTCTGGAAAGCTTTTCGAGATTGAATGTAATATCTTCATAGAAGGTCTCGAACGCTTCCTCGGTTTGCGCATAAGTCATATCAGGAGTTACATGCAAATCAATATAGTTGCGGACCTCGAGATCAAAAAGTTCTGAAAACTCTTCGTAATCAGCCTTTGCAAATTCTCTGTAGTGACGTGTTCCCTGATCTTCAAACAGGTCAAGGTAATGATATGCAGGAATCGGATCTCCCAGCTCATCAAGACGCTCCTGAAGCTTGGTTACGAAATAGAACACCTGATGATTCATATAGTCGGCGCCGTCATAATCTATGCCGGGCATGAGCTGCCTCAAAATAGAAGACTGATAAATATAATATTTTGAGCGGTGACCCAACCCCTGAAGTTCATATACAAAATATGTATCCAGCGCCTCATCGGAGTACAGGCCATAGTTTATATCCTCAAAGAACTTGATCGAAAGCTCAACATTACCGTTATGCTTTGAAACCGAACAGCCTCTTGCTGCATGAGTAAGCTCATGCATGAATACAACATAGTCATCCGAACTACGGTCAAACGGATTCGTGTCTTTGTTGATGCAGATAAGGTTATCCTTCGGAATATAGCAGGCTACTGTTCCTATCGACATAGCTGCTTTTTGAATCTCACGCTCTGTCATCTCCTGAAGCTTCAGGGTTTCAAGATTGTAATAAAGGACCGACAAATCGGATTCCGGCCAGAGAGTCAGCCATTTATCAACATATTCTTTTAAAAGTTCAGTATACTTAGGATCGATTTCCCTGTTCGCGTCGATTTTGGCAAAAAGCTGCTGCTTGGTGGGTTTATCGAAACCAAAAGTCGCTTTATATCCTCCGCTGTCCCTAATATAACGGAACTTTAAAATAGTCGACTCATTATAATCGCTTGCCCACATAAAATCGTAAGCGTCATCCGGTCCCTGCATCATTTTTTCCTTATACTTATCCGATGCATTGCCTCCGTCGGGTGAATAAGGTTTGGCTTCATAACCAACTCCATCCGCAGGATTATCATTCATTCTTTCGGGCCCGTCGGTTTCCGAATTATACAGAGCATCGCTCGATGCGGTCGGACCGGACGATGTCGTTCCGGATGAAGCCGTTCCTGAGTTTTTTGAACCCGAAGAAGAACCCCCGGACGATGTCGTTCCGGATGTCGTTTCCGGATCGGAAGCCTGAATTTTCCTCTCCAACTCGCGGTGAATAGCACGTTGTGTTCCGCATCCGGTCAAAGCCAGTGCGAAAACCAATGCCACGACCGTCATTCCCAATTTATGAAAATTCTTACTCATTACAAATGCCCTCCTGTTCTCTTATTTTCTGTTACTGTTTGATAAAAGTATACCTGTTTTCTCACTATCCGTCACCAATCCTTATACGCGAAAAGGCCGTGCAAACAACACGACCTTAATGCTCTTATTCTTTTATTTTCATTAACGCAAAAATATACCCTGCGTACATGCCTTAAAGAACCGTAACAGTGCGGACACCTGCAATAGCCTTTACTGCCTCAACAGCAGCATCGGGAGCAGAATTGCACTCAACCAGACAGTAGCCTACGTTGCCGCGTTTGCCGTCAGCAACACCGGTAAGCACGAAGCCTGCCTTATTAACCTCAGCGGTCATATCAGCTACCTTATCAGCCTCATATCTGATAGCCACACGGGTATTCTTCTTTGCCCCGAGATCAACTCTGGGATAGTTTACCGAATTGATGATATTGCCGTTCTCGAGATAGTTCATTGACTGCTTAACGGCCATAACAGCACAATTGTCCTCTGCTTCTTCGGTAGATGCGCCGAGATGAGGAGATGCGATTGCGCCTGCCATATTTGCCGACTTTGCATTCGGGAAATCGGTAACGTACTTGCGAACCTTACCTGACTCGAGTGCAGCAGCCATAGCATCGTCATCAACAAGAAGGTCCCTGGCAAGATTAAGGATAACAACGCCGTCCTTCATCATCGCGATCTTCTCGGCATTGATCATCTTCTTTGTATTCTTATCGGGATCAGGATCGTCGATAAGAGGAGTATGTACGGAAATAAAATCCGAAGCAGTGTAGATTGCATCACGCGAATCAACAAGCTCAACTGCGGGATCAAGTGCTGCCTTAGCTGCAGCTGAAAGGAAAGGATCGAAGCCGATAACCTTCATGCCAAGTGCAAGTGCTGCATTTGCAAGAGGTCCTCCGATTGCTCCAAGACCGATGATACCAAGGGTCTTGCCCTTGATTTCCGTTCCTGCGAACTTTGACTTGCCTTTCTCAACAAGCTTTGCTACATCGGGATCGTCCTTGATAGTCTGAACCCAGTTGATACCTCCTACGATATCACGGCTTGCAAGAAGCATATGTGCGATAGCGAGCTCCTTAACAGCGTTCGCGTTTGCACCGGGAGTATTGAATACGACGATATTCTCTTCTGCACAACGATCGAGAGGGATATTGTTTACACCTGCACCGGCACGTGCAATACACTTTACAGTGTCGGAAAACTGCATCTCATGCATAGCTGCAGATCTTACAAGAATAATATCAGCCTCATTTATATCTTCTGTAATGGTATAGTCTGCGCTAAGCTCGGCAAGACCAACCTTTGAAATATTGTTTAAGCAATTAACCTTAGCCATAATAACCTCCATCAGGTATTTGTATTATTGTACCTTACGCACGCTTATGCGTTCTCTGCCTCAAACTTCTTAAGGAAGTCAACAAGTGCCTGAACGCCCTCCTTAGGCATTGCATTGTAGATTGATGCACGCAGACCGCCTACGCTTCTGTGTCCCTTAAGGTTATCGAAGCCTGCAGCCTTAGTAGCTGCAACAACAGCTGCATCCATCTCTGCACTTGCGGTTACGAAAGGAACATTCATAAGTGAACGGTATTCCTTCTCTACAGTACCGTTGAACATCTTGCTCTCATCAAGGAAATCGTAAAGAATCTTTGCCTTGTCCTCATTGCGCTTTGCCATCTCAGCAACACCGCCGATGCTCTTAATGTACTTGAATACCTTGCCGCAAACGTAGATAGCCCAGCAGTTGGGTGTATTGTACATAGAACCGTTTGCATTATGTAATGACCAGTCACAGTAGCTGGGCATATTTGTCTTCTCAAGGTCCTCACGAATAAGGTCCTCACGTACGATAACAATCGCAAGACCGGCAGGTCCGACGTTCTTCTGAACACCTGCGTAAATAACATCATACTTGCTTACATCGCAGGGCTTGCTGAGGAACATTGATGACTGATCTGCTACAAGAAGCTTGCCCTTGGTATTGGGAAGCTCGGTATAGGTTGTTCCGTGGATAGTCTCGTTCTCGCAGATATAAACATAATCTGCATCATCGTCTATAGGAAGGTCCGAAACATCGGGAATATAGCTGTAGTTCTTGTCCTCGCTGGTTGCGATAACATTAACCTTACCGAATCTCTTTGCCTCGCCTGCTGCCTTCTTTGACCATGCACCGGTAACGATATAATCAAAAACGCCGTTCTTACGAAGGTTAAGGGGAATCATAGCGAACTCTAAGGTTGCGCCGCCCTGTACGAACAGAACCTTGTAATTGTCGGGAATATTCATAATCTCGCGTAAATCAGCCTCAGCCTCATCCGCAATCTGCTGGAAGACCTTAGATCGATGGGACATCTCCATTACACTCATTCCGCTTCCCTTGTAATCAAGAAGCTCTGCCTGGATTTCCTCAAGAACAGGAAGGGGCATCATAGCGGGTCCCGCTGCGAAATTGTAAACTCGTGCCATAAAAAAGTCCTCCTAAAAATAGAAATAATAATAAATTACTGAGATACTCTCTCAATTAAATGCATATGTTCCGTTTTGCCCACTTTAACAAATTAAAGAGATAACAATGTGAACACCCATATTGTACTCCTAAAACTCTCACAATTCAAGCAACACTTTGAATAATTATGCGTATTTTCAGCGTGTCACTTTAGGCATTATGCCCTTTTGTGCCACGATTCCTGAAGTCGCATTTCACTTTTCACTTTTCGTTGTTTCATTATGTGAAATATGTCCTACTGTGGCGAGCATTTGTTTTTCACATTGCACAAAAAATTTATGAATAGTCATTTTATATGCATATTTCGAATATTTATTTAATACTCATACATTTTACCGAAAAATCACTTCGCACGATTTGTAAGTTCAACAGAGATCGCGTCCCATAATAAAACGAACCCCGGGCAGTCATAAATCCCACCCGAGGTTCTAAAATTTAAAGTCAGCGATTCATATTAAGCATTCCTGCTTACTGCCTTGCGGCGAAGGTCCTTCAGCCACAGGAACAGTCTTCCGATTCCTATGAAAATCAGAACCAGAACTACGATCATGTATGCAACACCGATTCCGAGAGACCCCGGAACGGCATTTGCCATATCAAAGCCAAACCAGCCCGAAGGCGCACCATAGTTAAGGAAATTGTAGGGTGCATACATCTCATTCTTAGTCCAGCGCATTCCGCCCTCTGCAAGTGCGACAATCATTCCGACATACATAAGAGGGGGAATCGTTGCATAGATGCTGTGAATCGCGCTCGACTTGTATTCATAGTCAAATAAAACAAAATCGATAATTGCCAAAAGCGGAGTAATAAAGTGCAGGCACAAGCTTCCGTAGCTGCCGGCTGCATATGCCGCAAAGAATCCGACACCGCTGGTCGGAGCCAGAATGAACATATAAATAAGCATTGTAATCGAAATGCATAAGGTCAGCATAAACTTAACTATATAGAAAAAATTCGTTTTCGGATTCTTCTTGCCGCCGCTCTTTTTTCTGATAATATCAAAAACTAACGACAACAGTAGAATAGCCAGAATCAATATATTCGATAAATTGGTAAAATATGTCAATGACTGTGCATTTTTAATTCCGAGAATCAATCCGTACACACCGGATATGATTGCAATCCCCTTAATAATAAAGCTGCTCATAGCTTCCTCCGTTTACATTTTTTAATAATAATTTAGTTTACCCTCCCCCGGCACCATGCAGTCGGAGAAGGGTAAACATATTAAGCCGTATCAGCCGGCAAATCCATGATTTGTTACCAGTAATTCTTCCCAATCCCAATCAGGCTTCAACTTAATCCAGCCCTTTTTACCATTGGTCAAAACAACATAGGCAAGAACAACCCGCTTAGTTTTCTTGTCAATCTTTATCTTCGTCACTTTTCCGTAATCGTATCTTGAAATGCTTCCTGTTGACTTCTTGCATTCCGTTGTTTTATAAAGTGTAATCTGTTTATTAAACTGATATTTTAAATCGTTGTTTGACTTGCAGGTGTATATTCCCTTTGAATTTACCGCAATTGTATTGTCTTTCGCCAGAGACACTTCAATGCTTGTCCCTCCTATCTGCGGTATATCTATTCTCATGCTTACCTGAAGCTTGTCATCCTTTTTCTGCTTTAACAGAGTAGTATTCATATCATCAAAGCTCTGCATTTTCTTTACTTTGGTTCCGGTATAGCGATAGAGCTGATAAGAATTTAACCATACGCCGACATATTCCAGCGAAAGTTCCTTGCATTTATCGCCGGGATTTAAATCAAACGTTGAAAAGCCATAGGCTTCTTCAGAATCTGAATAAAGCGTTGTCTCAAAGACCTTCTTGCCCTCGATTCTGACTACCATGCTTATTTTTCCCGAAGAAACCATGGTACATTTAGCGGTCAGCTTGTCCTTCTTACCATCTCCGTTGAAGTCAAACATAGCAACATAGGTTTTTACATCGCCGCTATGCATATCAGATACATTATCTTGTCCTATATAAAAAGGAAGCTTTACATCGTATGTTGCATTAATCTTTTCTCTGTAGGGTTCCTTGATAGACGAATAACCGCTGACAGCTGTGAAAGGTTTGAACTCTACACCTATTTTTGACTTGGTAAATTTCGAAGCTGCCTCAGCAATTTCAAGCCAATGTTTCTCCTGATAGGCCAAGTTATCTTTCGGATAGCTTTCTTCCTCACCACTATAATCGCTCCAATAATACCACGAAGCAAGATATTTGTACTTGTTACCCTTTGAGTTCTTATATAATATCTCGGTAACATATTCACTGCCAAGCATATGAACAGGTGAAGAAGATTCACTTTCATACTTAAGTTCCACTTCATTCACATTACTGTTAATTAAAACCGTTATTTTTGATTTTCTCCAATCATAATCATAATTGAAGCTCTCTTCCACAATTATGCTCTCATTTGTCGAATCGTATCCCAATCGGATATTATTATCAATCTTCACATAAGTCGCAGTGTCGTATGTATCCTTCGTTCCGTGCGACTTTACATAATCTGCAATCTTCTTATATGAAGAATCTACTGCCAGAGTCTTTTCCGGCTTTGCGAAACAAACAAACATTACCGCAGAAAAAAGCAGTGCGGCAATCCACATGTACTCTCTTTTACTTTTCATATAAGCCTCCAAATATGCATAAAGGGGCCGTTGCACCCAACGGTGCATCAGCCCCCAAATATTTAATATAAGTTATTCGAATCAAGCCTTGCCGTTTGAACCAAGAACGTTAACGATCTTGTGAGCAACCATATCCTTAACAGCCTGACGAGCGGGCTTAAGGTACTGACGAGGATCGAAATGTCCGGGATTCTCAGCGAAGTACTTACGAATGTTACCTGTCATAGCAAGACGGATATCTGAGTCAATGTTGATCTTACATACAGCAAGCTCAGCAGCCTTACGAAGCTGCTCCTCAGGAATACCAACTGCATCAGGCATATTTCCACCGTACTGGTTAACCATCTTAACGAATTCCTGAGGAACTGAAGATGATCCGTGAAGAACGATAGGGAAGCCGGGAAGTCTCTTGATGCACTCCTCAAGAACGTCGAAACGAAGCGGAGGGGGAACAAGGATGCCGTCAGCGTTTCTTGTACACTGAGCAGCTGTGAACTTGTATGCACCGTGTGAGGTTCCGATAGCGATTGCAAGTGAATCACAACCGGTCTTTGTAACGAAATCCTCAACCTCTTCGGGACGAGTATAGCTTTCCTTACCAGCCTCAACAACAACCTCATCCTCGATACCTGCAAGAGTACCAAGCTCAGCCTCTACTACTACGCCATGAGCGTGAGCGTACTCTACTACCTGCTTTGTAATAGCTACGTTCTCATCGTAGGGCTTTGATGAACAGTCAATCATAACTGATGTGAAACCACCATCGATACAGCTCTTGCAAAGCTCAAAGCTATCGCCGTGATCAAGATGAAGAGCGATCGGAATATCGGGATTCTCCTCTACTGCTGCCTCAACCATCTTTACAAGATACTTGTGGTTAGCGTATGCACGAGCTCCCTTAGAAACCTGAAGGATAACGGGGGACTTAAGCTCTGAAGCTGCCTCTGTGATACCCTGAACGATTTCCATGTTGTTTACGTTGAAAGCACCGATAGCGTATCCGCCATTGTAAGCCTTCTCGAACATTTCTTTTGTTGTAACTAATGCCATAAACTTATCCATCCTTTCAAAGAATATCGCGTAAAATAATTTTACTCAATCGCTGATATTATACCACATATTCCTCTATCTGCAAGCCCCCAAATCCTTGAAGAGGGGCGTTTCGGCAAGGATTTGGAATGTAGGGTATTTCAGTGGTTAACGAAGATTGGAGTATTCAGTTCGGTTCATGAAGATTAATGTATTCAGTTCGGTTCATGAAAGGTTAATATATTCAGTTCGGTTCATGAACGTTAATGTATTCAGTTCGGTTCATGAACGCTAGTGTATCCGGTTCGGTTGGCAAAAGGCACATATTCACCCTTCACGCAATAATATCTGCTGCTTTCGATGTAGTCTTTGGTGTTGCCACAGCAATTTTAAGCTGTCTGTAAACAGGCGCTAACTGCTTTGCATCCATTAATGCAGGCACGGGATACAACGGATTGCATTCTTTGTCTGCATGATCCGCCATCTGCAAAATATCTGCTTCTCGAATCTGCTCAAAGCCTTTCGGAATACCGAATTCCTCATTGAGTTTGTAAATCCAGTCAATAAAAATGCGTGCAGCTTTTCTGTCGGACATTTGAGTTTTTCCTGTGAGAGTTGCCCGGTCTGTAACATAACCATTCATTTGAGCCGTTCCGGTGACTTTACTTTTTTCGGACTGATCATCCTGAACTGTCGATTCTATAATTCCGGCTGCATAGGCAAGCTTTGCAAGCTTTTTCTCGCACGCAGAACCATATATTTCAAGAAACTGCGGAAGAATTACCGCATTGGCAAGTCCATGTGCAATTCCGTACTGTCCTCCGAGGCTGTGTGCAACCCCGTGAATATATCCGACATAAGAACGTGTAAACGCTCCCCCGGCAAGATAAGACGCCCTCAGCATTCCTCTGCGTGCCTCGAGGTTCTTTCCGTTATGAACCGCTTCCTGCAGATTTTCCTTAATCAGACGCACCGCCTCTTCACTTCGATTGCGCGTAAGCTTATCCGCACTGCGTCCGATGTACGCCTCAACCGCATGAGTCAGCGCATCCATTCCTGTCGTTGCAGTAATAAACGGAGGCAATCCGAGTGTCATCTCCGGCTCCAACACTGCACACGCAGGTATCAGACCGAAATCATTAATGGGATATTTGTGATAAGTCTTCGCGTCAGTAATAACTGCTGCCAATGTAGTCTCGCTTCCGGTTCCGGCTGTCGTAGGTACTGCAATCAGAAGCGGCAATCCTCTTCTGATCTTTAAGATACCGCGCATTTTCTCAACAGGCATTTTAGGCCTCGATACACGTGCTCCCGTAATCTTGGCACAATCCATTGCGCTTCCGCCACCAACTGCAATAATCGCCTCCGCTTTGCACTCGTGATATACTTTTAATGCAGTTTCAACATCATCTATTGTAGGATTCGGCGTATTCTGTTCGTAAATTCCTACCGAGATTCCGCCGGCCTCAAGCTTTCTCTCAAGCTTTTCCGTAAGCCCTAAGCGGTGCACCGCACCATCAACAACCAGTAAAACAGACTTCTTCTTTTTGCCTATAAGCAGCTTCGGTATCTCGTTAATACTGTCAAAAACCATCTGCTTCCTGTAAGGCAAAATCGGAAGTGCTGCCCTGAAGAATCCCTGAAATACTCGACAATATGTTTTCCTGATAAAATTCATGTCCGCTTCCTCCGTAGATTATCACTTTCATCCAATGTTCGACGCTGTTGACGAATGTCCGCTGCTCTGCATCTGAGGTTCCGCTCAATCATCCAATGTTCAACATCCCTTAAACAATGTTGAACATCATATTATCACATGCATATCATTTTGTAAATACATTCAGCCCATTTGACATCAAATGTTCCAAATGCTAAAATTGTCGTAAATATATACATTTCACGGATGTCAAGTTCCAAATGCTAAAGTTGTCGTAAATATATAAATTTCACGGATGTCAATTCATTCCGACCATATACCTACCATTGTTTTAAATGCATTATTTCAGGAGGACTCAAAATGGATCGCACAAAAATCACAGAAACTCTTCTCAATTTCCATTGCCCAAGATTTGAGGAACTTCCTGAAATGGATTTGTATCTTGAGCAGGTTTTGACATTAGTCAACACTCGTCTTATGCCGATTTTAGCCGAACCCGTTACCGGCGCCATGATTACAAACTACGTAAAGAACGGTGCTGTGCCCTCTCCCAACAAGAAAAAGTACACACGCGAGCACCTGGTGTATATCATTGTTACTTCGATTCTCAAGCCTGTCATCCCCATTCAGCAGATCGGTCGTTTCTTCAATATTCAGAAAAAAACCTATCCTGTTGAAGTTGCATATGATTATTTCTGCACAGAATATGAAAACGCAATCAAATCAACTTTCCTCTTCACAGGCGAAGCTATGCCCCGTATAGAAACAAAGCTCACAGATGAAACTATTCTTCTGCGAGCCGTTGTGCTCTCTGCTGTCAATCGCTTGTATGCAGAGAAATTATATTTTAATATTTGATTCCGGATTTATCATCTATCAATCATTTTTCATCTTTGCAGATGTAAGGTCTGTAGTTTATTATTTTTCATCATTGCAGATGTAGGGTCTGTATTTTATTATTTTTCATCTTTGCAGATGTAGGGTCTGTAGTTTATTATTTTTCATCTTTGCAGATGTAGGGTCTGTATTTTATTACTTTTCACCTTTTCAGCGGCATGATCTGTAATTAGCAAAAAAGCAGATATGATCGGCTGATTTCATTCAAGCTATCATATCTGCTTTTGATACTATACAATATTATTCTGTTACAATTGTTTCTCCATCAGATAAAAACGTCCCTTGCGCCAATCTGCAAAGCCTCTCTCGATATATCCATTGTTTCTGTACAGTTTTAGTGCATAAGGATTTTGAGAGAATACGTCGAGCCTTACTGACAAGCAGCCCATATCACGAATTTGCTCTTCAATATGCAGCAAAACCATTTTTCCTATTCCCCGATTTTGATATTCAGGAGACACACAGAACCGATGCAGGATATAAGCTTCTTCGTCTTTGCCTTCCCAGCCGCATTCATGATATTCCTCGTCGCATTCGCGACTGATAACATATACAGCAACCATTGAATCGTCCTCATGAACTACATACAAGTTCCCGGCTTCAATGTCGCTTTCAAAGTCAGCCCTTTCGGGATACAATTCATCCCACTGATAAATTCCATAGCTCTCCATAGTCTTTATTGCATCCTGAATCAATTCACAAATATAATCAAGATCGTCCTTTGTTCCTAAACGGTAGTTCATTTCTTGCCTTTCACTATTGTTTGACATTTTTCTGTTTTTCTTTGTATTGTCCGGCACTGTTTTGCTCGCTTTACAAAGATCATTCTTATATCTTCCTTTTTCTTTGTACCCGCTCTCTGATTCTGACTCGCTTTACAAAGAATTCTTCCGTGTCTTCTCTTTTCTTTGTATTTGCACCCGGTTTCCGGCTCGCTCTACAAAGAATTCTTCAGTGTCTTCCCTTTCCTTTGTATTTGCATCCGGTTTCCGACTTGTTCTACAAAGAATTCTTCCGTGTCTTCTCTTTTCTTTGTTTCTGCACTCGATTTCCGGCTCACACTACAAAGAATCCTTCCGCTTCCTCTCTTTTCTTTGTTTCTGCACTCGGTTTCCGACTTACCCTACAAAGAATTCTTCCGTGTCTTCTCTTTTCTTTGTTTCTGCACCCGGTTTCCGGCTTGCACTACAAAGAGTCCTTCAGTATCTTCTCTTTTCTTTGTATTTGCGGCATATTTCATTACAAATCAGCCCAAAACTTGCCGCAAACAATATTAAATCAACCAAAAGAAGTATTAATATGACCGCAAACAATCTTTGTCCTGCAAAAACTCCATTAATCCGACCTAAAACAGTAATAAACCGACTGCAAATATGAAAATACCCGGCATCGTATAATTCCGATGCCGGGTAACATAATCATTCATCAGACCAATTCTCTGAACCGATTTCCCAAACCTTATTCAGTAAACTTCGCTTACTTATTATTCTTCTGTTGAGAAATCGTCCTTTGAAAGCTCGTCACCGTCAACAAAGAAATCGCCTTCGTCAACAAACTCACCTTCGAAGTCCTCAGCGTTTGCTGCGTATGCCTCTCCTTCTTCTCCGTAGCCCTCATAGTACTCACTGAAAGTACTTGCTTCGAAAGCTGCGTCGGTTGAAAGGCTAACGTTGCGGTAATCCTTCATACCTGTACCTGCAGGAATCAGCTTACCAATGATAACGTTCTCCTTAAGACCGATAAGGGGATCGATCTTACCACGGCTGGCTGCCTCGGTAAGAACCTTGGTGGTCTCCTGGAAGGAAGCTGCTGAAAGGAAGGAATCTGTAGCAAGAGCAGCCTTCGTGATACCAAGCATAACCTGCTTGCCTTCTGCGGGCTCCTTACCCTGAGCGATCATCTCAGCATTGATATCGTCGTAAGTGAGGATATCAACCATGCTGCCGGGAAGCATCTCTGTATCGCCGTTTGTCTCGATACGGATCTTCTTAAGCATCTGACGAACAATAACCTCGATATGCTTATCGTTGATCTCAACACCCTGTAAACGGTAAACTCGCTGTACTTCCTGAATCATGTAATCCTGAACTGCACGGATACCCTTAATCTTGAGGATATCATGAGGATTTACAGAACCTTCGGTAAGCTCGTCGCCGGCCTCAAGAACCTGACCGTCAACAACCTTGATACGTGATCCGTAAGGAATCAGGTATGCCTTCTGCTGAGGATCGTTCTCGTCCTGAGAGGTAATGATAACTTCACGCTTCTTCTTGGTGTCGGAAATCTTAACTACGCCGCCGAACTCAGCGATAATAGCAAGTCCCTTAGGCTTACGAGCCTCGAAAAGCTCCTCGACACGGGGAAGACCCTGTGTGATATCGTCTCCCGCAACACCACCGGTATGGAAGGTACGCATGGTAAGCTGTGTACCGGGCTCACCGATAGACTGAGCTGCGATAATACCTACTGCCTCACCAACCTGAACGGGCTCACCTGTAGCCATGTTAGCGCCGTAGCACTTTGCACAGATACCAAGGTGTGAACGACAGGTAAGAGCTGTACGAATCTTGATGCCTGCCTGAGGATTTACATTGCCCTCCTCATCGGTAATGGGCTTGCCCTCATAATCAAGACCTGTATTCATAATCTGAGTCGCACGCTTAGGTGTAATCATGCGATTCTTCTTAACGATAACATTGCCGTCCTTATCAACGATGTCGTCACATGTGAAACGACCTGTGATACGGTCCTTGAGAGACTCGATGGTCTCCTTGCCATCCATGAAGGCCTTTACAACCATACCGTGGATGTCGTCTGTCTTGCCCTCGCAGCAGTCATTCTCACGAATGATAAGCTCCTGAGAAACGTCAACAAGACGTCTGGTAAGGTAACCTGAGTCCGCTGTACGAAGAGCTGTATCGGAAAGACCCTTACGAGCACCGTGCGCGGAAATGAAGTACTCCAGTACGTCAAGACCTTCACGGAAGTTAGCCTTAATGGGAAGCTCGATAGTCTTACCTGATGTATCAGCCATAAGTCCACGCATACCTGCAAGCTGCTTGATCTGCTTGTCAGAACCACGGGCTCCTGAATCTGCCATCATGAAGATGTTGTTGTATTTATCAAGACCGGCCATCAGCTTCTTGGTGATACGATCATCCGCATCCTTCCAAACGTCGATAACTGCCTTGTAACGCTCCTCGTCGGTAATGAAACCACGACGGAACTTCTTTGAAACCTGATCAACGGTAGCCTCAGCCTCAGCAATGATTTCCTTCTTCTCCGGAGGAACGGTCATATCCGAAATGGATACGGTCATTGCGGCGCGGGTTGAGTACTTGTAACCGAGAGCCTTAACCTTATCAAGGGTCTCGGCTGTCATTGTAGCACCGTGGTTGTTGATACACTTCTCAAGAATCTGCTTGAGCTGCTTCTTCTTAACAAGGAAGTCAACCTCAAGGTCGAGATACTTCTCCTTGTCTGTACGATCAACATAGCCAAGATCCTGAGGAATAGCCTCGTTGAGGATGAAACGACCGAGAGTTGTATGAACAACCTTTGTAATCTTCTCACCTGTCTCGGGCCAGATACCCTCACGACGAATATATACGGGAGCCTGAAGAGTGATAACACCATTCTCGTAAGCAAGAATAGCCTCGTTCTCATTCTTGTAGAAGGTTCCCTCACCCTTATCGCCTTCCTTTGAAAGTGACAGATAGTAGATACCGAGAACCATATCCTGTGAAGGAACGGCAACGGGACCACCGTCTGAAGGCTTAAGTAAGTTGTTGGGTGAAAGCATCAGGAAACGTGCCTCAGCCTGAGCTTCAACTGACAGAGGAAGATGAACCGCCATCTGGTCACCATCGAAGTCGGCGTTGAAAGCGGTACAAACAAGGGGATGAAGCTTGATTGCCTTACCTTCAACAAGGATGGGCTCAAATGCCTGAATACCAAGTCTATGAAGTGTAGGTGCACGGTTAAGCATTACGGGATGCTCCTTAATAACATCCTCAAGGACATCCCATACCTCATTGTGAAGACGCTCAACCATCTTCTTAGCCTGCTTTACATTGTTAGCGATCTGACGCTCAACAAGCTCCTTGATAACGAAGGGCTTGAAAAGCTCGATAGCCATCTCCTTGGGAAGACCGCACTGATAAATCTTGAGTTCGGGACCAACGACGATAACCGAACGTCCTGAATAGTCAACACGCTTACCAAGAAGGTTCTGACGGAAACGACCCTGCTTACCCTTAAGCATATCCGAAAGAGACTTAAGAGGTCTGTTGCCGGGGCCTGTAACGGAACGTCCGCGACGTCCGTTGTCGATCAGAGCGTCTACCGCTTCCTGAAGCATACGCTTCTCGTTGCGGATAATGATCTCGGGAGCGCCGAGCTCAAGGAGACGTCTGAGACGGTTATTTCTATTGATGATACGACGATAGAGGTCGTTCATGTCTGATGTAGCGAAACGTCCGCCGTCCAGCTGAACCATAGGACGAAGATCGGGAGGAAGAACAGGAATTACATCCATGATCATCCACTCGGGACGGTTCTTTGACTCGCGGAATGCCTCAACAACCTCAAGTCTCTTGATGATTCTTGCACGCTTCTGGCCTGTTGAGCTCTTAAGCTCTGCCTTAAGCTCTGCGGAATCTTTCTCAAGATCGATAGCTGCAAGGAGCTCCTTGATAGCCTCAGCACCCATTCCTACACGGAACTTCTTCTTCTCGCTGTGATACTGCTCACGTGCATCAAGATATTCCTTCTCCGAAAGAACCTGCTTGTAAGCAAGATCTGTATCGCCGGGATCGAGAACGATGTACGAAGCGAAGTACAGAACCTTCTCAAGGATTCTGGGAGAAATATCAAGCATAAGTCCCATACGGCTGGGGATACCCTTGAAGTACCAGATATGTGATACGGGTGCTGCCAGCTCGATGTGGCCCATTCTTTCACGACGTACGGATGACTTTGTAACCTCTACACCGCAGCGGTCGCAAACAACGCCCTTAAAGCGAACTTTTTTGTATTTACCGCAATGGCACTCCCAGTCCTTTGTGGGTCCGAAAATCTTCTCACAGAAAAGACCGTCCTTCTCAGGCTTAAGAGTACGATAGTTTATAGTCTCAGGCTTCTTAACTTCAGCTCTTGACCACTCACGGATTTTCTCAGGGGAAGCAAGCTGAATACGAATCGCATCGTAGTTAACTTCCTTCACAGCGTTTTCCATAGTAATATTGGAATCCATTATGTTACTCCCTTTCGTATGTATTTTTACTGCTCATCGAAATTAGATGACTCGTCAGAAGAAATGTCATCGGTAGTCTCAAATGACTCAAAGCTGTCAAACTCAAAATCGTCGGTAGGAATGTATGAATCGTAGTAACCGTCGATCTCATCCTGAGGAACGTCGGAATATCCGGCCTCGCCATAATTCTCATCAAAGCTTCCGCCGTACTCCTCGTTGCCTTCCTGCCATGCCTTGCCGTCGTTCTCGCCGTAATCGATATCCTCTGCAAGCTTAACTTCCTCACCATTCTCATCAAGAACGGTAACGTCAAGAGCAAGAGACTGGAGCTCCTTAAGAAGAACCTTGAATGACTCGGGAATACCGGGTTCTGAAATGTTGGTTCCCTTAATGATTGCTTCGTAGGTCTTTACACGGCCTGTAACATCATCAGACTTAACAGTAAGGATTTCCTGAAGAACATGAGCTGCACCGTATGCCTCAAGAGCCCAAACCTCCATCTCACCGAAACGCTGTCCGCCAAACTGAGCTTTACCACCCAGAGGCTGCTGTGTAACAAGTGAGTAAGGACCTGTTGAACGAGCGTGGATCTTGTCGTCAACAAGGTGGTGAAGTTTGAGGTAATGCATGAATCCGATAGTAACCGCACCATCGAAGTACTCACCGGTACGACCGTCACGAAGACGAACCTTACCGTCGCGGTTGATCGGAACGCCGCCCCACTCCTTGATAGCATCTTCCTGATGCTCCTTGAGGAGTCGATACATCTCAGGATCGAGAAGATCCTTATATTTCTCATCGAATTCACCCTCGGCACCGTTTACATAAACGTTAGCCATCTCGAGGGTATCCATGATATCATACTCGTTTGCACCATCGAATACAGGAGTTGAAATGTTGAAGCCAAGCACTTTTGAAGCAAGTGAAAGGTGAATCTCAAGGACCTGACCGATGTTCATACGTGAAGGAACGCCCAGAGGATTCAGCACGATATCAAGAGGTCTTCCGTTGGGAAGGAAAGGCATGTCTTCTGCAGGTAATACACGGGAAACAACACCCTTGTTACCATGACGGCCCGCCATCTTGTCGCCGACCTGAATCTTACGCTTCTGAGCAATATAAACACGAACTGTCTCGTTTACGCCGGGTCCCATCTCGTCGCCGTTGTCGCGTCTGAAGACCTTGGCATCAACGATAATACCGAACTCGCCGTGAGGTACACGAAGAGAGGTATCACGAACTTCTCTTGCCTTCTCACCGAAGATTGCACGGAGAAGTCTCTCCTCTGCAGTGAGCTCGGTCTCTCCCTTGGGAGTAACCTTTCGGACAAGAATATCACCGGCACGAACCTCAGCAGCCATACGGATAATACCGCGATCGTCGAGATCCTTCAAAGCATCGTCACCGACACCGGGAACGTCGCGGGTAATCTCCTCGGGTCCGAGCTTGGTGTCACGAGCTTCTGCCTCGTATTCCTCAATATGAACTGAGGTATAAACATCTTCCTTAACAAGGCGCTCGCTAAGAAGAACAGCGTCCTCGTAGTTGTAACCTTCCCATGTCATGAAGCCGATGAGAGGGTTGGTTCCGAGTGCCAGCTCGCCGTGGTCGGTTGAAGGACCGTCAGCGATAACCTGTCCTGCCCTTACAGTGTCGCCCTTGAATACGATGGGACGCTGGTTGATGCAGGTACCCTGGTTGCTTCGGCCGAACTTCAGGAGCTTGTACTCATCCTTCGATCCGTCCTCACAGCGGATAGTAATAAAGTTTGCGGTAGCACGCTCAACCTTACCTGCATGCTTGGCAAGTACGCAGACACCTGAGTCCTCTGCCGTCTTTGCTTCCATACCGGTACCTACAACAGGTGCCTGGCTGCGAAGAAGCGGAACTGCCTGACGCTGCATGTTGGATCCCATCAGAGCACGGTTCGCATCGTCGTTCTGAAGGAAAGGAATAAGTGCTGTAGGTACAGAGAATACCATCTTGGGAGATACGTCCATGAGGTCGATCTTTGCCTTCTGGAACTGTGAAGTCTCTTCTCTGTAACGACCCGAAACATTTGAATGGATGAAGCAGCCGTTCTCATCGAGAGGCTCGTTCGCCTGAGCAACTACGAAGTTATCCTCTTCGTCAGCTGTAAGGTAAACAACTTCATCTGTAACAACAGGGTTGTCGGGGTTGGTCTTGTCGAGCTTACGATAAGGAGCCTCAACGAAACCGTATTCATTGATTCTTGCATATGAAGCAAGAGAGTTAATAAGACCGATGTTTGGACCTTCGGGAGTCTCGATGGGACACATACGACCGTAGTGAGTATAGTGAACGTCTCGAACCTCGAAACCTGCACGATCACGGGAAAGACCGCCGGGTCCAAGTGCTGATAATCTTCTCTTGTGAGCAAGCTCACCAAGAGGGTTGTTCTGATCCATGAACTGTGAAAGCTGTGAACTTCCGAAGAACTCCTTAACAGCTGCAGTCACGGGCTTGATATTGATAAGGGACTGAGGGCTTACGCCGTCGATGTCCTGAGTTGTCATTCTCTCGCGAACGGTACGCTCCATACGAGCAAGACCGATACGATACTGATTCTGAAGAAGCTCGCCTACGCAGCGGATACGACGGTTTCCAAGGTGGTCGATATCATCCTTGGTTCCGATGCCGTACTCGAGGTGCATATTGTAGTTGATTGAAGCGAAGATATCTTCCTTTGTGATGTGCTTGGGAATAAGCTCGTCAATGTTGCGCTTAATCTGATCCTTGAGTTCATCTGCATCGGGATACTCTTCCATAAGCTTCTCAAGAACGGGATAGTAAACGCTCTCGTTTACACCGAGTTCAGCAAGAACTTCTTCTGTACACTCGAAGGGAGCAACTGCGGCAAGATCAACCATGCGGTTTGAAAGAACCTTAACATTGCGCTCTTCAGTCTGTACATTGATGGTAAAGATACCTGAGTTCTGAATCTTGTTTGCAAGCTCAGTGGTAATTCTTGTACCTGCCTCAGCGATAATCTCGCCTGTAGCTGTATCAACAACATCCTCTGAAAGAGTAAGTCCAACGACACGATTGCGAAGATGAAGCTTCTTGTTGTACTTATAACGTCCAACCTTAGCAAGGTCGTATCTTCTTGCATCGAAGAACATACCGTTAAGTAAGGTTTCAGCGCTCTCTACGGAAACAGGCTCGCCGGGACGAAGCTTCTTGTAAAGCTCTTTGATACCGCCCTCGTAGCAGTCGCCCTCTGAAGGATCCTTTGCAAAGGAAGCAAGAATCTTGGGCTCCTCACCGAACATATCCTTAATCTCCTGTGCGGTACCAAGACCCATTGCACGAAGGAATACGGTAACTGCTACCTTACGGTTTCTGTCGACACGTACATAGAAGATATCGTTCGAATCGGTCTCGTACTCAAGCCAAGCACCACGGCTGGGAATAACCTGGCTGGAATATAAGGTCTTTCCGAGCTTGTCGTGAGCAATATCGAAGTAGATGCCGGGTGAACGAACCAGCTGGCTGACGATAACTCGCTCCGCACCGTTGATAACGAAGGTACCTGTCTCGGTCATAAGAGGGAAGTCGCCCATGAAAATCTCATGATCCTTAATAACTTCCTCATCTTCTTTATTATGAAGTCTAACCTTCACCTTCAAGGGTGCAGCGTAAGTAGCATCTCTTTCCTTACACTCTTCAATGTTGTATTTGACGTCATCTTTGCAAAGCTGGAAACCAATGAATTCAAGGCTCAGCTTGCCGTTATAATCCTCGATGGGAGAAATATCGTGGAATGCCTCTGCAAGACCCTCTTCAAGGAACCAGTCGTAAGACTTCTTCTGAACCTCAATAAGGTTGGGCATCTCCAGTACTTCTTTCTGCTTCGAGTAGCTCATTCTTACACCCTTACCGACGCGGACAGGGCGAATTCTGTTTTTTTCAATCATTGATGTTGTCACCTCTCGAAAGTTATAGTGGAAATTTTCGCACAAAACGCACAAAATACTAAACCTTTCTGACTAAAAGGCCTATTTTGTGCTATTGATAAAAAATTTAACAAAAACCCGTTGCAATACCTGTGAAGTATGGTATAATATGTCTCAAAAGGGGCATAATACCCCCTAGTCCACAAATATGCATCATTCATAATATCATCTATTTGTCAAAGTGTCAACAAGAAATTGTTGGGACTTTTTTTGTTGCACAAAACCTGCATTGGGGACGTAGCATTTGGCTCGCGGAGCGTCTCTTGGCTCGGGTTGGCAGGGTGGTTGGCCAAATGGTGGGGTTTCCCTGAAGCTTTGGGGGTAATTTAGGATTCGGTTGGCAGGGCGATTGGCCCAATGGCTGGGTTTCCCTGAAGCTTTGGGGGTAATTCAGGCTTCGGCCGGCTGGGTGGTTGGCCCAATGGTAGGGTTTCCCTGAAGCTTTGGGGGTAATTCAGGCTTCGGTCGGCTGGGTGGTTGGCCCAATGG
>JAZLGZ010000084.1:0-34612 GCA_045616585.1 Lachnospiraceae bacterium | reverse complement strand
AAAAAACAAGGACCTCCGCACATAAATGCGAAAGTCCTGTTGACTGTTCTTTATTGGATTTATTTTGTTTCTTCTGCTATTTCTTCATTTTGGGTAAACTTCTTTACCTTTTCATAATCACAATACAACGGCTGCGTTCCTGCCTTCTTAGCTCTTATTCTCAGCCACACAATAATACCACCTGCAGCTACCACAAGGATACCGCTAAGCAGCTGCGATACGGCAACACCCGAATTCCACAGGAACAGCTGATCGGTTCTAAGACCCTCAATCCACAATCTTCCAAGTCCGTACCCGAACAGATACAGAAGAAGAATCTCTCCGTCGAACTTTTTATACTTCCAAATCTTGATTAATATTATCAGGAGTGCAAGATTCCACAAACTTTCATAAAGGAAAGTAGGCTGTACCTGAACACATCTCACCCCGTCAGGCAATGTAACGATATTATCCCTGATTCTCATAATAGCTTCAAGTGCTCTCTCCTTGCCTTGATAAATCTCGGCAAGTCGGGCATTTGAAATCACATCAGGTTTAAAATATGAACTGAGTCCGGATTCGGTCACGGGAATCTGCATGGCAAAAATACTGTTTGTATAATTGCCGAAACATTCTCTGTTGAAGAAATTGCCCCAACGGCCTACTATCTGTCCGAATATTAGTCCAAGTACCGCAGTATCAACAAAGACTCCTGTCTTCATTTTTTTTATCTTACAATATGAAACCGCAATAATAACCGCAGCTATTACGCCACCGTAAATAGCAAGGCCTCCGGCTCTAAGATTGAATATCTGAAGTAAATTATTCTTGTAATAATCCCATTCGAAAGCAACAGAATATAAACGCGCGCCGACTACGCACAACGGTATTGCCCAAATTGCAAAATCCAAATAGTCATCCGGATTCTGTCCGCTTCTTTTCGCCTGCCAGCGAGCCATCCAGATTCCGCCAAGCATTCCGATTGCTATACAAACACCGTAAAACGCAATATCGAATCCAAACACGGTAAAGCCTCTCGGAACCTTGCCGAGATTCAATCCTAATTTCGGAAAATATATTGCATTTTCATTTCCCCAAATGCCAAACATATATGTCTCCTATCCATCAATCAGACATTAAATCTAAACAGAACAACATCGCCGTCCTGCATTACGTATTCCTTACCTTCCGAGCGAACAAGGCCTTTCTCCTTCGCTGCGTTGAACGAACCGCACTCGATAAGATTATCGTAGCTGACAATCTCTGCTCGAATAAAGCCTCTCTCGAAATCCGAGTGAATCTTTCCCGCAGCCTGAGGAGCCTTGGTTCCTTTAACAATCGTCCATGCTCTCGTCTCTTTTGCTCCCGCGGTGAGGAAGCTCATTAGTCCGAGCAAATCGTAGCTGGCTACGATAAGCTTTTCTAGACCTGACTTCTCAACCCCAAGATCCTCAAGGAAAGCCTTCTTCTCATCTTCCTCAAGTTCGGAGAGTTCCTGTTCAATCTGAGCACATACAACAAATACACCCGAGCCCTCTTCGGACGCTATCTTTCTGACTGCAGCAACATGCTCGTTTGAAGCACCATCATCTGCAAGATCGTCTTCCGAAACATTTGCGGCATAAATAACCGGCTTACTTGTAAGCAATGTCATAGAGTCAAGAATCGCTGCCTCCTCTTCGTCCGCAGGAGTATAGGCTCTTGCAGGCTTTCCTGCCTCAAGCAGTTCCTTAAGTCTCTTAAGAAGTTCAACCTCTTTCGCAAGTGCTTTATTGTTTGCCGCACCCTTCACGCCCTTGGCAATGCGCTTCTCAATAACTTCAAGATCCGCAAAAATAAGTTCAAAATCAATTGTTTCGATATCACGGCCGGGATCGACGCTTCCATCTACATGGACAATATTTCCGTCCTCAAAGCAGCGTACGACATGTACAATCGCATCTACTTCACGAATATGTGAAAGGAACTGGTTTCCGAGGCCTTCTCCCTTTGATGCACCCTTTACAAGTCCGGCAATATCAACGAACTCAATTACTGCAGGAACCTTCGATTCCGAATTGTACATCTTTGTAAGCACTTCAACACGCTCATCCGGAACCGGTACAACACCGACATTGGGATTGATAGTACAGAAGGGATAGTTTGCCGACTCCGCTCCTGCCTTGGTAAGTGAATTAAACAATGTACTCTTTCCGACATTGGGAAGTCCAACAATACCTAGTTTCATAATTTATATATACCTCCGATTTCAGCTTATATTAATCCAGTTGGTCATTCCGGTAAAATACTTCCGTATCACCGGTTTCTCAATACAAAGAAGCCCCGATACAGCAATCTATAGGTTACCATATCAGGGCTGATTTGTACAGTAAAAAGATTTACATCTGCCGATTACAAGCAGGTCGTTCTTTTCATACGTTAAGCAAATTTTACATATGATACTTGCTCTTTATGCGCTCATCGGGTTCATACCCATTCAGATAATCATCTGCAATCATTATCTTCTCTTCATAAGAAAAAAAGTTGCAATAGAACAGCCCATCTCTGTTGTAAATCAGGAATTTGCCGTTATCATTGTCAAATCCTTTACAGTCCGGAATCAGTGCAACAGGTTCAAAGGAAGCATTAAACAGGTATTTCTCGTTTACGCAGTCCACCAGATACGAATCAATCGAAGAAAGATATCTGATACTTCTGATATGATAGATCTTGTCAAAAATGGATGTAACGCTGTCAAGAGTTGAAGCATCCAGAACATCAATGGCATTATTGTTGTAAACGACAAGAAGGTATTTTCCGTCGTCGGAAAATCTGTACTGATTTACATTTGAAGTTTTTATATTACGGACCGCAAAAGGTTCCGAAGAATCTTTTGCAAATCGGAATACGGCTCCGTCACCGACACAAAGACAACTGAAATCGCTGTATGATATTTCAATCGATTCATAAATCTTTAAATCAAGGGAATAACTTGCAAGTATTTCCCCCGACACGGGATTCATTACCGTATAGTCTCTAGAATCAAAATTGTATTTTACATACGTAATATACTCGTCTCCGGAGCTAAGGTTATTTGGAATGCCGTAGTCTGACAGATATCTCTCATGCTCATATATGAGTTTTCCGTCAAATCCATATACATTTACTCCGTCTGCATCGATTGCAAAACAGTCCGGTTCGGTACCTATAAAAGCAAATGAAGAATAATATTCACCGTCAAGTTCAACCTCACACAAAACCGACGCGTCGGAACTGTTTTTAAGACATACAAACTCTTTTCCGTCGTGACTTACCCTTTCAAGTATATAATTGCCGTCGAACGAAACCTGAGCGTCGTAGCCATCGGTATAATCCGTTATTTTCTCGTAGTTGTCATTATCATTAAAAACATAACGTGCTATATAATTCTCTCCAGAATACGTTTCGAGAATAATACCGGGAATATAAATCAGGTTATCGAGCAATGCTTTATTCGGCTTTTCGAAGAAGGTATATGTCATATCACTTATGCTGCTCGTTTTCGAGCTGTAAGTATACACCGAGCCCTGATTGGTACAAAGAACAAGCACACCACCGTTCAGCAGATATGTATCCAATATCTCCTCCGCAAACTCACCCTGAATACCGTTCTCCGGAGCCGAGGTTGTGATGATATAATAGCTGTAGGTTCCGTACATAAACAGCTGTCCGCTGCCGTCATTAATATAAATCAAGTCTCTGAGTCTGCTGTTTTTCAGCGTGGTATCGACAACACATTCACCGGTAATAAGGTCATAAACTGTCAAATCCGTCTGAGAAAGCTCGGTCACAAAGTTATAATAACTTACTATAAAGAGTTTATTGTCGGCAATTATTGCATTAACATTATCACCGTCAACCAAAACTCCCGTAACAAGACTCTGTCCTTTAAGATTTATTGCAACAACGGCTTTCATTCCGTAATCGAAAGTATCGAAGCTTGCGGTAAGATAGTTCCCGGATGCATCGAGAGTGTACTTTGTCATTACATCGAGTTCGGTACCGGCCCCAAATACTTCCGATACATCAAGTTCCGCAATGACATGGTCGGTTGCAATATCACAGATTAAAAAATCATTGTTGCATGTAAGAAGGTAGCAGCCTGCATTCGGCGATACAGCATAGGAGCACCTGTCCTCGTTCAGTTTCGTAAGCTTTCCGGGGACAATGTCGTACCTGAATGTACCGGAATAATCCGAATAGATAAATGACTCATCATTTATGAAGCATATCAAATCATTACTGCAGCTGACTGAATCCGATGCGAGCGAATCAAGCAGTATATTGTTTACCGAATCATAAACATTGATGTATCCTATACTCTCAAATGCAACGATATAGCTTCCCTTAGGCGAAATTTTCATGGCATTGATATGATTATCGCACTTTATTTCGGAAGCAGGTCTGTAGGACGAGTTTCTGTGATATAAGCCGAGCGCATTTGTAAGGGCATAATCCGCCGCTGCACTGTAAGGTGCGGTAATCTCTTCCATTGTATCGGGCATAGCATTTCTGACCGCATATACCGCATCTTTGGGCAAACCATGATACATAAGTTCTATGGAAGCATCCGCCATAGACTCCGCATACTTTTTCTGCTCACGTCTGTACTGTTCATTTATCTCGGCATTCTGATTGATAATCTCCTCATTCTTTTGGGAGATTTCTTCATTCTGCCTTGTTATTGCCTCGTTCTGCTCTTTTATCTCATCGTTTTGCTTTGTGATTTCAATATTCTTCTTCTCGATTTCCTTACTCTTTGTCTCAATCTCCCCATACTGAGCTTCAATGGTAGACTTTTGAGAACTGATTCGTAACGTGAGGAACATGCAGACCATGGCAAACACGAAAAATACCGCCGCAACAGAACTGCTGACCGCCAGAATTCTTTTATTTCTTCTTTCTCTGTGGCGCTGCCTTAGGTCATCGTAATTCAATCCGAAAATAGGGGCGGCAAGCCGCAGTACAGCGTCTTTTATGTTTTTATTGCGCTGAGAAGAATTGGCGCCTCTTGCTTCAGCAGCCAAAGGCTCGAACTCTCTGATCTGCTCGTGAGGGTTGCCGTCCTCATCGAATGCAATCGCTTTTTCAAAACGAAGCATCTCCGGGAAAGATTCCGAAGGTTCCCCCTCCGCCAAAACTGCAAGAACATGTTCTCTTCCGTGCATACCTATGAATGTTTCGATTTCTTTTGCACACCAGCTCGACTCCGGAAGTCTCGGGGTACATATAACAATCAGATAATCCGAATTCGCCAGAGCCTGCTCAATCGGGTCACCCAAATTACTTGCCAAAGGCAGCTCATCCTGATCACGAAATACTCTCTCAATCTTAGTCTTTCCGTTCGGAGTTCTCCCGACAAACTCTTTGGGAAGCTTAAAACCTTCAAGCTTCTTTTGAATGCTTTTAGCCACCTCCATATCAAGTTCACAATGACGGTAGCTTATAAATGCATCATACTTAACATCACTAAGTCCCATTTATTATTCTCCCAGAATTATTATTGAAAGCAACCCTTATTACATTTCTTCATACGTTTCATCAAATATGTCACCGGCAACGATATATATATCATGGTGATCATCCGGCTTACATGCCACATAATCCCCCGGCCTGCCCAGCATATAAGTCTCATTGTACCAGCTGTTGAAGATTTTATAATTCTTATCTATCTTTTTGGCCAGAATCTGAGCTCCACCGTGAGCAATACAGGTTTTCGCATATTTCACAAGTTCAAATACTTCACCGGTACTTTCACAATGAACCGTAGGAAGATACTCTGTATTAAGTGTGTAAGGTGAAGATGAGCAGTCGTATGTCTTTTCGAACTTATCCTTACGAATGGGATATACTTCGCCTTTAAGTCCGATCATTATATAAAAGTCATCCTCTATTGTAAGGTTTACATCACCTTCAAGAGTTCTGATAACCACTATCTGACGATTTTCCAGGAAATCCTTTGGATCGGCATACCCGAGCATAATAGGCTTTTTTGAATAACATTTCATATCAGTTACGTCTATGTCATACTCATCGGCATTTATAACAAGACAGCTGTTGAAATAATCAATAACTCTGTTATCGAGAAAATCCAGAATTGAAATACTGTCATTGCATTCTTCGAAACGCTGTTTGCTGATAAAACCTCCCGCCTTATCAATATGTCCTCCGCCGGATCCCACTCCCGATGTAAGTGCCTCCGCAAATTCATTTGCGCGAACCTCTTTGTCACAGCTTCTGACGGAAAGCTTATATCCGCCCGAAACTTCGCAGAAAGAAATACAAACATTAAATTTATCCACCTGAAGAGCAAGGTCGCTGATAAAACCGAGTATATTGGGATCGCAGGGTCTGGCCTGAATTATTCCGCATTTACTGTCCTCAAGGAAACGATAATTTGTAAGTGCGTCACCTGCAATTACCATCTCATCCAAGGAAATATTCGAATTACAGAACAGATTTACGAGGCTCTTATCAACCGTAAGTGCCTCCTGCATATCCTTATCGAGAGGATGATGTATTTCCGAAAAATTGCCGGTATCGGTCATTAATCCATAATACAGAGCGGTACAAAGATTTTTGTCAGCATCAAAATCGTAACCCTCCTCTTTCATAAGCCACCACGCTAAAGTCGAGCAGCTTCCGAGCGAAGGTCTTATTTCACTGAGGCGATTGGCCGCTCTTCCGTTATGATGATCCACAACCGCATAGCTGTCCGCAGTCACACAGGTAACGTTTCCCTGTCCGTACTGGCAGTCAGTCGTCACAAGAAGCTCACCCTCTTCAAGCGAATACTCCTTCAAATACTCAATATTGATTCCGAGGTGTGTCAGCATAAGCAAAAGATTTGATTTAGTGATTGTAAATCGACCGCTGTATATAAATCTGACATCTATTCCGCGGCTTTCAAAAAAGCGCTGCAATGCCCATCCCGAAGCAAGTGCATCCGGATCGGGATTATCATGACACTGAATTGTAATCTTTTTATATTCACATAATTCCGACAGCTTCATATCAGAAAATCCTCCTGTTTCATTCAGTAGTGAGTAGTCAAGTTCATCGCCTTGTCTTTTGGTCAATGTACCATGAATATTTTATAATTTTACAATATCGCGGAATATATGGCAATTGATTAAGCAGATTGAATTTTAATTCATAACCGATTTGATGTATTCAGAATATAAACGGCAGATTTATAAAAAGCTTGCCTTAATATTCCCTTAATGATATACTTGCGAGGTATTATAATCCGTATAGGGAAAGGAGTTATTATCATGAAGAAAATCAAAAGAGCAATCGCAGTTCTTCTTATCACTGTTATGTCACTTACAACTTTAACCGCTTGCGGCGGAAAGTTCACTTGCGATATCTGCGGCAAGGAAAAGTCGGGAAAGAAGTACACATCAGAAATTTTAGGCCAGACTGTTAACGTTTGCAAGGATTGCAAAAAAGAGATGGACGAAGCACTTGAAGCACTCGGATCACTTTTCTGATTTATTCAGAGACCTCAAAAAATAAAAGACCGCGGTTGCATCACCCTTCAAGGAGTGTTGCAGTTGCGGTCTTTTTTATCGCAAATCAATTATCTCTTGTCAATTGTCTCTTATTGATTTCCTTTTTGTTAATTCTCTCTTCTTACAGCCAGTACTTCCGCAAGGCTTGACTTCAAATTATCGATATTTATGGGCTTTGCAATATGTCCGTCCATACCTGATTCGATACACTTCTGAACATCTTCCTGGAACGCATTGGCCGACATTGCCACGATCGGGATGCTTTTTCCGTCGCTTCTTTGGGAAGCTCTGATTGCCTTCGTTGCTTCATAACCATCCATCTCCGGCATCATAAGATCCATAATGATAAGGTCATATGTGCCGCTGGGATTATCGGTAAACATCGAAAGCGCAACCTTGCCGTTTTCGGCTTTTGAAACTACCATTCCCAAGTCTACAAGCAAGGCCTCGGCAATTTCCATATTAAGCTCATTGTCCTCAACCAAAAGAACCCTGACTCCGGTAAGATCTGCCTTACTCTCATCTTTCTTTTTGGGCATATCTTCTGCGGTAGCAAGTTTAAAAGGTATCGTTACGACAAATGTGGTTCCGACATTGACTTTACTGGAAACCTCAATTGTTCCGTTCATTTTTTCAACGAGACTCTTAACAATCGCCATTCCGAGTCCTGTTCCCTGGTAAGTACTTCTCGCATCATTATGCTCTTGTGAAAAAGGTTCAAACAAATGCTTAAGAAACTCCTCGCTCATGCCGATGCCGGTATCCGAAAGTTTAAAGCTGTATACAACATTCTCATCATCCGAGCTCTCTCGCTCAGCCCTATAAAAAATACTTCCTCCGGGCTTATTATACTTAATGGCATTCGAAAACAGATTAATCAATATCTGTCGTATATGAAGCGGACTTCCGTAAACATAGGGATATCTTATCTGATCGATAGTAGTCTCCGCTATAACCGATATACCGTCTTCCAAAGCTCTCATTTTTATGATTGTGATAACATCCATCAAAAGCTCATAAACGTTAAACGGTTCATTAGCCAGAGTAACGTTTTCGCTTTCCATTTTTGAAAGATTCAATACATCGCTGATCAAAGACAATAAATGATTCGCAGCAACTTTAGCCTTTGCACGGTTTTCGTCGATAAGTTCCCTGTCATCGGCATGCTTTTCGTTAATATCAATAAGACCGATAATACCGTTAAGCGGAGTACGAATATCATGCGACATTCGCGAGAAGAAAGCCGTTTTTGCAGCATTGGCCGCTCTGGCATCATCAAGAGCTACCTTTAAGTCTTCCTGATTCTGCTTCAGGCGTTCATTAAGCATTATCATCTGACGTTCGGCCTGCTTTGCTTTACGCTCGGACCTTCTTGCTATCATCATAATTGCAAAAAGGATAAAAAGAACAGTGGTAAGGCCCAGTCCGAATATCACAAAATGCTCTTTTATATAATCGAGAAAGCTGGTCTCAATCTCAGGGTTGGAATACTGCGATACCGCTGAATAAACAACGGAATTGGGCAGCATTCTGCAGAGCTTATTCATAACGGAAAGAAGCATCAGATTGTCCCTGTCGAGGGCAAACGATACATCTGCCGTTTTAGACAAAGCAACATTATTATACTGTGAAGTATCGAATAAGTTTTTATAAACAAAAGTACTTTCAACAACACAGTTCGCCTCTCCGCGTTTCACGGCACCAACACAGTGTTCAAACGAATCGTAATGAACGATTTTCCACTGGGGATACTGATCATTGATATACCACTCTATATCTTTAAATCCATCAACAACAGCAACAACATTCTCGGCAGATTCGTCGAACTTTTGCGAATCCCATACTATAGCGGTCATAGGTGAGCTGATAATACCCTCAGTAGTAAATATTCCGCTGCGCTCCGACTCATATAAGTTATGATACATAGGGAATACCGCTTCAACTTCCCCACTACTAAGTCCTTCCAGGGATTCGCCTATACTTGAATACACTACAGGCACTAACTGCGTTCCGTATTTACTCAGCACCTCATTTGAGAAATCAAAGAAAACTTTCAGTCCGCCGATGACCGAATCGCTTTCCGAATCATGATCGCAATACGCAAGAAAATTCGACTCGTATCCTATACGAATCACCTGATTGGCACGCAGCCAGTCTTCTTCACGTTCGCTGAACATCGTCCTTACAACGGTTTCGGAATAATACTTATTATGCAAAGTTTCCACATAGTAAGGTTCCTCATACTGAATGGCCTCAAGACATACGTTCAGTTCCTCAAGAAGTTCGGGTTTATGTCTGGTCACGGCAAGATAATATTCCGAATCGCCGACTTTTAAAATCGGAACCAGTTCACTGCCATTGAATACAGCATTATCGGAATCGACAACGGCATCAAGAATTCCCTTTTCAAAATCGTTATACATGGCATAATTACCCGAATAGGTAATTATATTGCAAAGCTTATTATGCTCTTCATTCCACTTTTTGAAATAATAATACTGCATGGAATTGCGAGTACATCCGATAGTCTTACCGCTGAAGCTTTCCACGCTTCCGGTTACAAACGGCTGGTCCTCGTGTGCAAAAATATAATACGATTCGTTTCCCATAGAAAACTTGGGAAAAAGCATTATTTTAGCACGTTCTTCGGTACTTGAAATACCTGCAAGAAAGTCAATATCCCCCGAAACAAGTTTACGCAGAAGACTGTCCCACTCATCATAAACATATTCATATTCCCATCCGGTAATTGCAGCAATTTTCTGCAAATATTCGTATGCATATCCGAATCTGGGACTTCCGTCTTCACCGCCTTCCGAGAACCTCGGGCTGTTATAATAGCCCACACGTATCTTTCGGCCCTGTTCTGACGATTTATTATCAGCGGCATAAACATTCGTGAAACATAAAGACATCAAAAAGAACAAAACGAGTCCCATCAATCTTCTGCCCGTTCTTATTCTTTTCTCGTTCATGAGCAACACCCCTAATCAAAAAGAAAACTGCAAACTATCAGCAACAATTATTTACCCAGTACTACTTTTTCAAATGCCGCGATATTAATCGGTTTAGCAAGGTATGCATTAAATCCTGCCGTTAACAGCTCTTCCTCAGCACCTTCCACAACATTGGCAGTCAGCGCTACAATATGCTTATATTCATCCGCACCGTATCCCGACAGCATTCTGATCCTCTTCATTGTCTCGACACCGTCTATTCCCGGCATCATCTGGTCAAGAAGAATAATATCGTATTTATTTGACTTACACATTTCGATTGCATCGAAACCGTTCGATACGGTGTCGTGCTCAATTCCGTATTTCTTCAATAAAGCTGAAACAAGCTTCAGATTGACAGCATTATCATCAACTGCCAGGATCTTAATGTTCTTATTATCAACATGGCCGCCTCGTCCAATAGCCGCAAGCTTAGTTTCAACCTGATCCCCTGCAAGATTCACAGGTGACGAATCTACTACCTTCTGAGGAATTTCAATCGTAATTGTTGTACCCACACCATATGTACTTTCAACATTGATCGAACCTTCCATCATTTCAATAAGGCCCTTTGTGATAGACAAACCGAGTCCCGTTCCCTCAACCGCTGAATTGTAGTTGTCATCGATTCGTTTAAATCGCTCAAAAATGCTCGGAATATCTTCTTTCCTGATTCCGATACCGGTGTCCGACACCGTAAATCTGATCATTGCGGAATCGCCCTCAAGCATCCGGTAGTCTACGGAAAATACAATTGAACCGCTATTGGTATACTTTACGCTGTTATTTAAAATGTTGATAAGAATCTCTCTGATTTTATCCTTATCGCCGAAAAGTTCGGAAGGGAAGCTGCCATCAATCTTCGTCCTGAAATCGAGCCCCTTCTTCCTGGACTGAACACCTATAATTACTTCAACATCCTTAAAGATGCGAGCAGTATTGTAATTGGTACAGGTCAATTCCTGCTGTCCAAGCTCAATTTTCGAAATATCCAAAACCTGATTAATAACCGAAAGAAGTGTCTCTCCGGCCCTCTTTATATCGCGGAAGTAATCTTTTGTCTGCTCTGAGTTCTCTTCCGAAAGAGCGATTTCCGAGAAGCCCAGAATAGCATTCATGGGTGTTCTCATCTCATGCGACATGTTCGCAAGGAAAAGACTCTTGGACATATTCGCAGAGTCAGCAGCAAGCTTCGCCTGTTCAAGACGACTGATTACGAGCTCATGTTCGGTCAAATCGTTCAGCAACAGAATATATCCGATAACATCCTGATAGTCATCATAAATTTTGCTGATTGCTATCTCGCAGTTCTTATCATTGGCTGTACAATGCACTGTAACAACCTGGTTATTGTTATCGAAATCGAATATTGAATTATCGGTTTCAAAAAGTCTTGAAATCGCATCTTCGGAATCAATTCCGATGGCTCCGTCAAGATTCAAAAACTGAATTGCCGAATCATTCGAGATAATAAGGTGTTTTTTCAGATCAAATACAAGGACAGGAGTATCGAGCGAATAATAGATATACTCCGACATATTCGTAATTGTAACTTCAGATTTGTACATCTTGTGTATAGCAAACCAGAATACAAAAACGCCCCAAAAATGAGTAATCGCGCTGCCGGGAAGTGCGGGTTTTCCAAGAGTCGGCAATACCATATCAAACAAAGCACCCACAAAAATGAAAAACTCTACAATGAGGAAACGCTTACCGGTGGCCCTAATTTGTTTTCTCTGATGATGCAGAGCCATATAGAAAGTAACCACTGCTATATTAATACATACGACAGTAAAATATACACTGTAGATAATATTGATAATGCCGGGTGTAAAATAAAAAGTCGTACCGATGAAATGGTCGAAAATAAAACCGGTTTGTCCCGGAAGAATATACAGAAGGTATACAATTATACCGGAATATGAAATACCGTTAAGTACCAGTTGAATCTTTGAATTGATATCGGAGATAATACACATGGTTTTCTGAACAGCCATGAGAAAAATGAATGTACCGAAAATACCGATAATACGCCAGAAATATGCCCCTTCGACAGTAGTCTGAATGGACATCATTCCCATACCTATACTCCATATGGCACTGAATATATTTATGCACAACACAAGCGAGTTGGTTCTGTGCTTCGGCTTTTTTTCAAACGCAAAACGAAAAGCAAAGTTGACCGCAAGTGTTGCATTCACGCAAAATGCTATTGCAATTATCAGCTGTATGCTTATTGTCATCCCATATCCTCCAAAATAAAACGAAACGGCTGTCAGTTCTCCTCTCGAAGCATCTTTCTTTGCTCGGCAAAGAAAAACGAAACATAATTATTGCTTGTTTCTATATAATTCAAACCATATCCGAATCTGTAACCTGGATTATCCGATGGCATCTGACGAATAACGAGCGCTCTGCACTTTACGGTATCCTCACCGTAAGGAAATTCAAAATGAACAATATCTCCTTTACGCAGCTCTGTGTTGGTGAAAATTGCAGCTCCGCCCTCACTCAGATCGCGCAGATAAGCTTTGCATTCAATTTCCTGATAAGCTTCGCTGATGTAAGACAGCGCTTTTTCTATGGAAAGTTCGGGCGTTCTCGAATTGTTTCTTTTACTCTCCGGATCGGTCTCATCCCAGTTTGCTATCTCATAAGTTATGTCTATCTCACAGCTCATGGGGAGTCTGTAAGTATTGCGTCGATTGAAAACTTCAGATGGTTCGGCAGTCATAAATACATGAAGTTTGGTTCCGTCGTTCAATGTAGCTGTACCGGCCTTCACCTTCGACCATTTCCAACTTTTTGAATCGACTCTGTATACCAGGTCCACTATATCCGTGCTCTTGAATCTGAAGAGGCTGGTACGGCTGGCAATGGGTGAAACACCTACTCTGGTGTCATCGACATACTCAACCTTACTGATAACCTTATAATTGTATCCGTCTCTTCGTATATATATCTCAAGTAACGAACCAAGCTTAATCTCTGATACCTTCATGGGACATTATCTCCTTAAATTTCAGAACATTTGCCTCTATGTTGCCTTTAAATATACTGCTTCCCGAAACTATAACATTTGCCCCTGCTTTAACAATAGAAGCAAGGTTATCTCCCGTAACTCCGCCGTCAACTTCTATATCAAAATTGTAATTGCCCGATATTCTCAGAGACTCTAATTCTTCAAGCTTTGAAAGTGACTCGGGAATAAATTTCTGACCTCCGAATGCGGGTTCAACAGACATGATAAGAATCATATCCACTATCTCAAAAAACGGTACAAGCTCTTTTACGGAAGTTTTGGGCTTTATTGAGATGCCGCATTTCAACCCCAAATCCTTGATATGCCTAAGTGTCGACAGAGCATCTGTTTTATTACAAGCTTCTAAATGGATAGTAATAGAATCCGCTCCGGCTTTTGCAAAAGTTTCAATATATCTGTCGGGTTCTTCGATCATAAGGTGGCAGTCAACAAACATGTCAATTCCTTTATGAACACTCTCAAGTACCGGCATTCCGAAAGAGATACTGGGTACAAACAATCCATCCATAACATCGAAATGAATATACTCCGCTCCTGCATCTTTAATCGCCTGTAGCTGTTCACCCAGCCTCATAAAATCTGCGGCCAGAATCGAAGGTGCTAATTTATAACTCATAACAAATCCTCTTTAATATCGTCTTTTTTCCTGTTTTTCAAGTTCATTGTACATTTGAATATAGTTTTCATATCGGACTTTACTGATATGACTCTCGGACAATGCTCTTTTAACCGCGCAATCAGGTTCGTTGATATGACGGCAGCTGTCAAATCTGCATTGTCCCATATATGGTGTAAACTCTTGGAAATACTCACGCAGCTCGTCTTTTCCTATTTCGTTCACATACAAAGATGTAAATCCCGGAGTATCGCACAAATATGTGTTCTCAGCAATTCTGATAAGTTCGGTATGTCTGGTAGTCTGTTTTCCGCGTTCTATTTTTCGTGAAAGTTCACCGGTTTCCATGTTAGCCCCGGGAGCAAGAAGATTCATCATTGAAGATTTACCCACCCCGGATGGTCCTGCAAGAACCGTCGTTTTCCCGTCTAAAAACGACCGTATTTCATCGATACCGATACCTTCCTTAACACTTACTGACATTACCTTGCAGCCCGATTTTTCATAAATGGACTTAAGTTTGTCCGCTTCCTCCGATGACACGATATCCGACTTATTGAAGCAAATTGCGGTCGGTATACTCTGTTTCTCCATCATCACAAGAAACCGATCAAGTAAATTCAAATTAGGATCGGGCTTTGCCGCAGCAAAAACCACCAGTGCCTGATCGACATTGGCAGAAGCAGGCCTTATAAGTGAATTGATTCGGTTAAGAATTTCGACAATATTTCCTTCTTTTTTATCTTCATCGGTTATCTCTATAATAACATTATCTCCCACAAGAGGTGAAACTTTTTCGTTTCTGAATACGCCTTTCGCCTTGCAGGTATATAACCCGTCTTCATTGCAGTCAACATAATAAAAGCCTGCAATACCTTTAACTATCTTTCCTTGCATTCAAACTCCGTAGCATATAACAAAAGGGCCGTCTGCTGTTATAAACAAGAAGCAGAACAGCCCCAATAATTTAAATATCAACCTTCGGGTGAGCTTTCGCCTGCACCTGCATCGCTGCCGTTATCAGCAGGTGTTGAACCTGTATCGGCTCCGCTGTCTGCGGAACCTCCGGCATTTCCTGCAGGATTTGTATCATCCGAATCGCTTCCGGAATCGGTTGCCGCAGCCTTAGGACCTTTACTGATTGAGAAGCTTACCGTTGTGCCCTCTTCAACCATGGTATTCGCAGGAATAGCCTGATCGCATACAAGACCCGAAGGATAATCGGAATATACCTTTGAAGCTTTACCTGCAACAAGTCCGGCATCACGAAGTCTGTCCGCTGCTTCAGTTCTGCTGCATCCTATAAGACTCGGAACAAGAACAGTCTTAGTCTCTGAACCGGTACTTACAAATACAATAATCTGGTCTCCCTTAAGCGCCATATTGACAGCTTCGGGATCCGTAGTAATGACCTTACCCGCTTCGATGACATCGGAAGGTTCTTCAACAACACTTATAACAAACTTTCCTTTTGCCTCAAGCAGACTCTTTGCGGAACCAAGTTCCATATTGGTTACATCGGGAATCTCAATGTATTCCTCACCGGCACTGATCGTAAGCTCAATCTTTCCGTTCTTGTCTGCCAGCATACCGTCCGCAGGATACTGCTTACAAATCGTGTCTTTTTCGTAATCATCGTTAAATTCCTCTGAGTTCCAAACAATATTAAGCTTGTCATTGCCGCTCTGTGCAATAAGAATTCTACTTGCATCCTCCGCCTTATAACCTAAAACGTTAGGCATAACGAAAGTGAGCGAATCAGGATCAACAGGTGCAGGGCTGGGTGACGGAGTCGGAATCGGAGTGGTTGTAATCTTTGCAGCTCCGGGCGTACTTACGGGAACATCCGTAACCGTATTGTTCCCACCCAAACCGTTGTTCTTATCATCACTGAAGAAGAATTTGCTTACAAAATAGAAAATGGCAACTATAAGAGCCAGTGCAAAAATAACACTCACAACAGTAAGAATTTTCTCAAGAGTCGAATTCATGGTGTCGAGTTCTTCCTCTTCCTTGTGAATCTTTTTGTTACTCTTATGCTTTTTAGGATCTACAGCAATCGCTGTACCCGTACTGTTGTCGTAATGAACCACAGGTGACTTTGCGGCACTTTTTATTGTTGAAAGTTCTTCCTCGGTACGAATACGTGTGGGTGAACTTGTAACCGCAGCATTGCTGACAATATTGACATAATCGCCGTCGGGATTAATTATTGATCTCTTGAGGTCTCTGATAAGCTCCGAAGCATTCTGATAACGACGCTCGGGCTTTTTCTGCATACACTTCTGAACAATTTTATCAACACTTATGGGAACCTCTTCGTTCAGTTCCTGTACGGGTGTCGCCTCGCTCTGAATATGAAGAAGCGCAACAGATACAGAATTGTCTCCGGCAAAAGGAACCTGTCCGGTAAGCATCTCGTAAAGTGTAATACCAAGCGAATAAATATCACTTCGCTCGTCGGAATATCCTCCCCTGGCCTGTTCGGGCGAAAGATAATGTACCGAACCTATCGCATTCTGTGAAATAGTATTGGATGTAGCAGCTTTCGCAATACCGAAATCCGCAACTTTAACCTTGCCTTCACGTGAAATAATAATGTTCTGAGGCTTAATATCGCGGTGAATGATATGATGAGCATGCGCTGCTTCCATACCCTGCGCAATCTGAATGGCAATACCTACCGCTTCTTTAACATCAAGACGCTTCTTGCGTTCGATAAAACGCTTCAGCGTAATGCCTTCAACAAGTTCCATTACAATATAATGAAGACCGTCATCATCTCCTACATCATAAACACTTACGATATTCGGATGCGAAAGTCCCGCTACCGACTGAGCTTCGGCTCTGAACTTCTGAACAAAGCTCTGATCGGATGAAAATTCGGATTTTAAAATCTTTATCGCAACGAAACGATTAAGTCTGTGACACTTGGCCTTATAAACATCGGCCATTCCGCCGGATCCGACTTTGTCAATGATCTCATATCTCTCACTGATAAACATTCCGGGTTTTACCATCAGTAATTCCTCCACCAAACACACACATATTTAGAGACAGGCAAGCACAACGGAAATATTGTCCCTGCCGCCATTATCATTAGCTCTTTGAACCAGACATACACCTATGTCCTGAAGTGATTTTCTATGCTCGCGAACAATCTCAAGAATGTCCGCATCGCTCACCATATTGCTTAAGCCATCCGAACACAGAAGCACAACATCATCCTTTGAAAGCTGAATTTCAAAGAAGTCCGGAATCGCAATACCCGCTGCACTCATAGCCCTGGTAACGACATTCTTTTTAGGATGAAATCTGGCTTCTTCCTTCTTGATATCACCTCGTCTGACCATCTCGGCAACCAGTGAATGGTCCTCCGTAATCTGAGTAATGGTATCATTTACAACGTAAAGTCTGCTGTCACCTATATTTATAACGTTCATCATTCCGTCTTCATTGATGGTACATGCTACGAAAGTTGTTCCCATCCCTTCAAGATTGGGAGATTCGGCAGCCTTAATGATAAGCTGTTCATTTGTTTCACGAAGCGTATCCTCTATCAGCGATATAACACTGTAGGGATTGGGATTGGATTCTTTGATAAGTTCGGTAAAGCGCTCGACACAAAAACGTGAGGCAAAATCGCCGGCCTTATGTCCGCCCATACCGTCCGCAACAATATAGAGGCTTGGAAGTGGTCCGATTTTCTCGTCGCATGAATATACAAAATCCTGATTCTGTTGTCTTACTATTCCGACATCAGTCTTTGCAAACGACTGCATCACTTCACCCCCCTATTGCTGTAAATTTTGAGTATAACTGCGTCTTAATTGGCCGCAAGCGGCATCAATATCTTTACCCATTCCTCTTCTAATAGTAGCATTTATTCTGTTTTTTTCAAGTATATTTTTGAATGCCTCAAGGCCCGGAGCCGATGTTTTAACATAGTTCCGCTCCTTTATCGGATTGACCGGAATCAAATTCACATGGGCATTTTTTCCTTTAAGGAGCCCCGAAAGGATTCGGGCACATTCGGGTGAATCGTTGACCCCGTTAATTAAACTGTATTCGAAAGTAATACGCCGACCGGTCTTCTCAAAATAATAATCACACGCTTCCATAATCTCAGTAATTGAATACTTATACGCAATCGGCATAAAAGTTCGTCTGAGTTCATCCGTTGGCGAATGCAAAGACACAGCCAGAGTGAGTGTATAATTTTTATCGGCAAGTTCCTTGATTTTGGGTACCAGTCCGCAGGTTGATACCGTAATGTTTCTTCCGCTGATATTAAGACCCTTTTCGTCACTTATGCGTTCGTAAAACCTGCAAAAATTATCAAAATTGTCAAAAGGCTCTCCCGTTCCCATTACAACAACATTGCTGACTCTTTGTCCGTCATGCCTTTGAATATGGTATATCTGTTCAAGCATTTCTCCTGCTGTAAGATCACGCAGCTTACCGCCGATGGTTGAGGCACAAAAATTACATCCCATTCTGCATCCGACCTGACTTGATATGCACACCGAATTCCCATGTTCGTATCTCATAAGAACCGATTCAATAACATTTCCGTCGGAAAGTCTGAACAGAAATTTTTCTGTTCCGTCGCTCTCTGACTTCAGGACCGTAGCAATTTCGAGCTGAGGAAGATAGAATTCTTCCGCAAGCCGGTTTTTTAAAGCTGATGAGATGTTGGTCATATCCTCCCAGGACGTAACCAGCTTTTTGTGAAGCCACTCGTATATCTGGGTTGCCCTAAACTTCTTTTCTCCCATATTTTCCAGAATCTTTTGAAGTTCCTCAAGGCTGAGTCCCTTAATATCTTCCATTAACTGAATCTCTTCTTTCCTATATATTTTGTATTTTTCGAATCTTTACTGTTTAATAAGTATGGCATAAAAGAATCCGTCGGTGCCTTCAACTCCGGGAAGCAGCTGTTTTGACGTAATGCATTTAAAACCTTTCTGCTTTATATAGTCAACGTTGAGCTGATTCTCCTCTTTATTTACGGTGCAGGTACTGAAAACAAACTGTCCACCCTGCTTGACATATCTTACTGCGTTGTCAAGGATTTGCCGTTGAAGAACAACCAGTTCCTTTTGCTTTTCAGGCGTCATATTATACTTTATATCAGGTTTCTTTCCGATAATTCCTATCCCCGAGCACGGAACATCGGCAACGACAATCTCGAAAGCATTCTCAAATTCTGCGTTGAATATCGTTGCGTCGTTTACTTTTGTAATAATGTTCTTAAATCCGCATCTGTTAACATTCTCTTCAATAAGTGCCGTTTTTCTTGCAGAAATATCACAGCTGATTACGCAGCCTTCATGTGCATTACTGGTTGGTACGCCTGATTCAAAAAACCGTTTTTCTTCGAACAGCAGCCGATCGGCAAGATTCAGACTTTTACCACCGGGTGCCGCACAAAGATCAAGTATTCTGTCTCCGGGTTTTACGGCTACTGCATCACCGGACATAACCGAACTTAAGTCCTGTACCGTAAACAGACCTTCGCGGAATTCAGGTATATCGGCCAGTGAGGAATAATCCGAAAGAAGAAATGTTTTGCAAAATGCAAAGTTGTCAGAGCCGCTTCGAGATTTATCTGCTATATTGTTTCTGCTTACGGTATACCCCCGTGCAATCAGACGTTTTTCCATATCCTGCGGATCGATTTTGCTTATGTTGCATCGAATGGAGGTTTCATTCTCTTTAAGATAGTATTCAAATATCGTACGTGCCGTATCATAGCCATATTCGTTCACAAGGTATTTTACAAGCCATTCCGGAGTTGAAAATTCGGCACACAGCCTAAGCATGGAATTCTTTTCATCGGAAAAATCCGCTATGCTCTCCTTTTGTCTGGAAATACTGCGCAAAACCGCATTTACAAACCCTCTCAGGTTTGAAATATTCCGCTTTTGAGTCAGCTTTACCGATTCATTCACTGCAGCGGAATCAGGGACATTCATATAAAGAATCTGATATGTTCCCATCCGAAGAATGTTCCTGATCACAGGCTTCATCTTGGCAGTCTTTGTGTCCGAAACCTTGTTAATAACCGCATCAAGTGTAATACGCCTTTCCGCAACACCCTGAACCAGTCTCTTTACAAAGCTTTTATCGGCATCATTAATCTCGGAGGAATGAGTATCAAGATATTCGGAAATAACAAGATGTGAAGGACGATGATCGTCTAAAATCGCGGATATTAAATTTAAACAATCATTACGTACCTGAACCATATGCTCTCCTTTTATTCTTCCTTATTTTCTGCCGCAGATAATACCGTCCGATATTGTGAATCCCCTTAAAAAGTCCTCACTCTTCATGCGCTTCTTTCCCTCGAGCTGAACCTCTGCAAGCTTCAGACTTTTGTCGGATGTTTCCACATAAAGATCTTTATTGTCGGGAGTAAAAATTCTTCCGGGAAGCAAATCGGCTGATTTTTCATAAGTAATATCGCTTACTTCTGCCTTCCATATTTTAAGCATTTTTCCGTTTATAAAGGTAAATGCTCCGGGCCAGGGAATCAGTCCTCTGATGAGTCTTTCAAGATAAACAGCTTCGTTGTTGAAATCAAGTTCTCCCATGCTTTTCTTAAGTACTGTCACATATGAAGACTCTGCCTCATTTTGAGGAACGGGTTTTGCCTGCCCGCTCTCAATAAGATCCATAGCCTCGAGCAGTGTAGGCCCTCCAATCTCAGCAAGCCTGTCATGAAGTGAACCTGCCGTCTCATCTTTTGCAAGCTCAAGGGTTCTTGTAAGAATCATGTCACCGGTATCAAGACCCTTCTCCATATACATGATAGTGATTCCCGACTCCTTCTCACCGTTGATAACAGCCCACTGAATGGGCGAAGCCCCGCGGTACTTTGGAAGGAGTGATGCATGCACGTTAATGCAGCGGTATTTCGGAAGATTAAGAATATTTTCTTTAAGTATCTGTCCGTATGCCGCAACCACGATAATATCCGGATTCAGCTCTTTAAGCACCTCAACAAAATCCTCGTTTGACGCTCGCTCCGGTTGATATACGGGAATCGAAAATTCCAGCGCAACCTTCTTAACATCCGAAAATATAATTTCGTTGCCTCGTGCATTGGGGCGATCGGGCTGAGTAACTACGCCAATAACCTCATGTCTTGAAGCAATCAGACTTTTTAATACACCCGCAGCAATCTCAGGTGTTCCCATAAATACTACTTTCATTCAACCACCTTCTGTTCCCTGATTTAACGTACACTTATTCACTCTGCCTCTGTATCGGAGAGTTCTCCTTCTACTTTACTTGTATAAATTATACCGTCGAGATGATCTATTTCATGCTGAAAAGCTCTGGCAAGCAGTTCGGTGCCTTCGATTTCGAAAGGCTCCATATCAGGATTCAAAGCCTTGACCTTTACATAATTTGCTCGTGTTACAACGCCTGACTTGCCGGGAACGCTTAAGCATCCTTCACCGCCTGTCTGGCTTCCGCTCTTCTCAATAATCTCAGGATTGATAAGAATTATAGGATCATCTCCGTTCTCCGATACATCGATAACGACAATACGTTTAAGCACACCAACCTGAGGTGCTGCCAGACCTACACCGTTTGCCTCATACATGGTGTCAAGCATATCATCAATAAGCTCGAGATTTCTTTCGGTCATTTCTTTGACCTCTTTACTGATTTTGTTAAGCAAAGGATCGCCTTCAATACGAATTTTTCTGATTGCCATAGTAACCTCCGTGATAGTTTAGATTTATTTGGTATTTAGATAATTTAAAACGAATCGGTCATTCATCAATAATTCCTGCTTTTACAAGATCGTCATGGATATAAGGCTGCAGGATATTTACAATCTCACGACATGCTGCACGGTAATCTTTGGGACCGCAATTGGATCCGCTTGCGCTGATCGATGTACCGTCATTCAATCCGACCAAAATCGAGAAGCTGCTTCCGTCAAGTACGTTGGTATTGGATTTATGATATCCGTCCCACGAGCCCATATCATAGCGTCTGACTATATCCGTCAGTGCCTTCATATCTTCATCGCTGACATCGGCAGTATACGGATTGTCTTCATTAATGCTCATATATACAACTTCCAAACGATTGGCCTCATCGGTCTTTAAAACCGAGTAAGTATATATTCCGCCTATATACGTGGCTGCGTAAGAATACTCCATCTTTTCGATTGATGCATCCTCGGATATAATAACACTTTTGGGATCAGACCCGACGATTCCGTCTTCTTCTACAACTGTAGACGAAGGTTTTGGTTTCTTTTTAAGCCAACCATCACCATCTTTCTTTCTGCATCCGAATAAGCCAAACAGCATAATACCCCCCATTAAACACAATAGAATTCGCTTTTTCATATTAATCTCCGATATAAATGGACTAAATCAGTTAAAATCAAACTGCAAAGATATCGGCAGCAGCGAAATCTCCGGATCTGAAGACAAACTATTCTTTACATCCACCAGCAGCCCATAATCCGATGCTTTTATGTATATAACTTTTCGATATATATCATTTGCCTTTTTCAAAGCCGCATCGGCAGGACCGATAATCCTTGCCTTTCGCTGTAAAGAAAAAAACTTTACAACAAAGTTTTTAATATAATCAGCACCTTTAGCCGCGTTCTCCTCTACCTCCGACATTATCATAATGGATAACATACATCTTGACGGAGGGTAACCCATTAAAGCTCTGAAAGCAAACTCTTCTTCAAAGAACGCTTCGTAATCGGCATTGGCGGAATCCTTGATGCAATAATGCTCAGGATTGTAAGTCTGAATAACAACAGCTCCGGGAAGTTCTCCGCGTCCTGCTCTTCCGGAAGCCTGGGTAAGCAGCTGAAAAGTTCTTTCACCGGCTCTGAAATCCGGAGAATATAAAGACAAATCAGCCATCAGTATTCCCACAAGCGTACACTTATGAAAATCATGTCCCTTAACTATCATCTGAGTACCTATCAAAATGTCCGCTTCCTCGTTTGCAAAAGCCGACAGAATCTTTTCGTAGCTGTCCTTTTTGGAGGTAGTATCGGCATCCATTCTGAGAACTCGGGCTGCCGGAAAAAGTTCCTTAAGTTTCTCTTCAACCTTCTGAGTACCCATACCGAAAGAACTTATATACGGCGAGCCGCATTTAGGGCACCTGTCGGGTTTTGCTTCTTCATGGCCGCAGTAATGGCAGACCATCCTTCCGGTATTATGGAGAGTCATTGATATATCACAGTGCGGACACTTGATTACATGACCGCAGCTTCTGCAGGAAACCATTCCCGAATAACCTCTGCGATTTAAGAAAAGAATAATCTGCTCGCCCGCTTTGAGACGTTCTTCAATCAAATGATAAAGTATTCCCGAAAACATGGTTCGGTTTCCGCCGCGAAGTTCCTCTCTCATATCGGCAACATAAACCTCCGGGAGCATTGCTCCCCCCGCACGGTCGTTGAGGCAGAACAGCTTTATTCGTCCGGCTTTCGCCATGGTATACGCTTCGAGTGACGGAGTTGCCGAACCTAAAATCACGGAAGCTCCTTCGTTCTCCGCTCTTCTTAAAGCAACCTCCCTGGCATTATATGACGGAACACTTTCAGCCCTGTAGCTGCCTTCATGTTCTTCATCGATAATAATAAGTCCCAGTCTTTCAAACGGAGTAAACAATGCCGATCGCGGTCCGATAACTATATCAGTCTCTCCGCGTTTGGCCCTTAGATACTGATCGTATCTTTCACCTGCCGAAAGCTTTGAATTAATAACCGATATTCGATCTCCAAATCTCATATAAAATCGTTTAACGGTCTGATATGTAAGCGCTATTTCAGGAATAAGCATAATAACCTGCTTTCCCGATTGAATGACATTCTCAATTATATCGAGATAGACCTCGGTTTTTCCGCTTCCGGTAACACCTTTAATAAGATAATCCTTGCGCTCTCCCATTCTCAGATCTTGACATACTTCATCGACGATGTCCTGTTGGGCCTTATTCAAAACAGGTCTGACATAATTAGAACGGTCCGGCCTCGCAAACGGATTTCTGTAAGTCAATTCCGATTTTACGATAATCACACCGTCTGCCTCAAACTTGTTTATAGTTGCCGGCGTAATATTAAGCTTGCCGGTCACAAGTGAATAATCAAGTGTTCCCGAATCCAAAAGCTCTGTCAGAAAACGTTCCTTCGCTTTGTGTTTTTTTCTGACTGCTTCAGCCAAAAGACTTTGAAGAACAGCATTTTCAGCCTTGGCAACTATTGTACGTACCTGAACCTGCTTGATCTTTTTACTGACGGGAATAACCGTATTCATTGCCTGGTTCATGGTACCGCCGAAATGCTCTTTGATCCACCAGGCAAGATTTATCATTTTTTCATCCGCCTGATTTGCCTTTTCTTCAACTGCTTTTATCGGCTTAATCCTTGAAGGATCTATTTGCGGTTTATCGGATAAGTCAATAACATACCCCTTTATCTCTCTGTTGCCGAAAGGAATGATTACCGGTGTTCCCGGCATGATTTTTTCCTTAAGCATATCAGGTATAAGATATTGAAAAGGTCTGTCCAGGCTTTCAGCCGAAATATTAACAATAATATCTGCGTATTTATGCATTCTAAATATAGCCTCTTTCAGCCATCAGGGCCTCTACAGCATCGGCAACGATTTCCCGTTCATCCATATGATACTTTACGCCCTCGATTTCCTGATAGTCCTCCTGCCCTTTTCCGGCAAGGATAATTACATCTCCGTCCTGAGCATACTCTATCGCATAGCGAATAGCTTCCCTGCGGTCAACTATAATAATATAATCACCGTTTGCTTTTTCAACACCGGTTAAAATGTCGGCAATGATGTCCTCAGGTTTTTCAAACCTCGGATTATCCGAAGTAACGATTGTAAGGTCAGCAAGCCGTGAAGAAACCTCTCCCATTTCATAACGACGATCCTTTGAGCGATTTCCTCCGCATCCGAATAAACAAACGAGTCTTTTGGGATTGTGCTCCTTCAATGTAGTCAAAAGGCTCTCAAGCGCCATCGCATTGTGAGCATAATCAATCATTAGCGAAAAACGGCTGCTGATATTAAGCGGCTCAAGTCTTCCCTTAACGTGTGTATCATGTAATGCCTTTGAAGCAATCGACAACAACTCTTTATATCTGACCAAATCGATTCCGGCATCCTCCTTCAGTATATGCCTGCAAATTGCAAGAGCGCCCAAAGAATTGTTTACATTGAAGCGTCCGGGAATCGACAACTCAACATTCAAAGCATCGCCGTCCATAACCGCTGTATATCCGATTCCGATATTACCGCCTTCTCCGAGCAGCTTTACATTTGACGCATAAACCTCAAACTCAGTATCAAAGCCGAATCTCTCTATTTTACAGGTAGTTGCCGCAGCAGGCGCAATCTCGGGAAATACCTCCGTTTTACCGCATACCACCGCTTCAAAATGTTCGTCTCCCGCATAACCGGCGGCAAGCTTTGTTTGTCTGAAAAGCAGACTCTTGCAGTAGATATACTCCTCAAAGCTAGCATGTTCATCAGCACCTATATGGTCCGCCTCAAGGTTCGTAAACAAAGCATAATCGTAATCGATACCTTCTACTCTGAACTGCTTCATAGCCTGAGAGCTGACCTCCATAACAAGAGAATCGCAGCCCTCATCAACCATCTGTTTTAAATACATATGAAGCAAATAAGGTTCGGGAGTCGTATTGTTTAAAGGATAAACTTTGTCAGCGATACCCACTCCTATCGTACCCATAATGCCGGTTTTATGACCGCATGCCTCGAGAATATTGCGCACCATATATGCACTGGTACTCTTCCCCTTTGTTCCGGTAATAGCGATGGTTGTAAGCTTTGAAGACGGCTTGCCAAACCACGCAGACGAAATATACGCCAATGCCTTTCTTGACGAATCGACTTTAAGCAAAGGAACATCGACGCAGTCCTCAACTTCGTGCTCAATAATAATGGCTGCCGCACCTTTTTCCACAGCTTCCGTTATACTATTATGACTGTCCCATTTTGCTCCCTTTATACAAATAAAAAGACATCCTTTCGAGAGCTTTCTGGTATCGTAACAAATTGCTTCAATATCCGTATTATCAATTAATGCGCCGCCGGCGGCTGACGTATATTCGATATCACAAATCAAATCCGATAATTTCATGATAAACTCCGTTCCCAATAATCATATTTGTAAAAATCAAAATCAGTCCCACAGCATCCGGCTATGGGACTGTATTTCATTAAAGACGTCTGTAAAGATCCTCATACTGCTTTGCAGAGTTGCTCCAGGAGAAATCCTGCGCCATGCCTCTGTCGATAAGTTTGTTCCACTCACGTCTGCGATTATAAAATATATGTCTTGCATAATTGATTGTTGCAAGCATCTCATGAGCATTATAGTTGGCGAAGCTGAAGCCTGTTCCGGTATTTTTGAATTCATCATAAGGAATAACGGTATCTCTGAGGCCTCCGGTTTCACGTACAATCGGAATAGTACCATAACGTAAACTCATAAGCTGGCTGAGTCCGCAGGGCTCAAACAATGAAGGCATAAGGAACGCATCACAGCTCGCATAAAGCTTATGTGAGCGCTCGTTCGAATAGAAAATATTGGCAGATACTCTGTCCGGATATTTCCATGCAAAATGTCTGAAAAGATTCTCATACTTTTCTTCACCGGTTCCCAGAACCACCAGCTGAGTGTCTTCGGAACAAATCTGTTCAATAACACAATCAACAAGGTCAAGTCCCTTCTGATCGGTAAGACGTGAACAGATACCGATCATGAACTTGTGGTCATCAACAGCCAGTCCAAGTTCCTTCTGGAACTCACGTTTGTTCTTAATCTTCTCTTTTCTGAAATTCATTGCATTATAATTCTTTGCAATAAGTGTGTCTGTCTCAGGATTGTAATCATCGTAATCAAGTCCGTTTACAATGCCGCAAAGATTGTTTGAACGCGCATTCATCAGTCCGTCTAGACCTTCGCCGTAAAAAGGATTCTTAATCTCCTCCGCATAGCTGTTGCTTACGGTTGTAACATAATCCGCATATACAATTCCGGCCTTGAGGTAATTCGCATCACCGTATGCTTCGATCTTGTCCGAAGTAAAATAATAATCCGAAAGACCCGTGATATCCATAATGCGCTTCTTATCCCAAATTCCCTGAAATTTGAGGTTGTGAATAGTCATAATCGTCTTGATATTCCAGTAGAATTCGTTGTTCTGGAAATTGTCATGAAGGAATACCGGTACAAGTCCTGTCTGCCAGTCATGGCAATGAATAATATCGGGTCTGAATCCTATCATGGGAAGGGCCGAAAGCGCAGCTCTGCAGAAGAACGCAAACTTCTCGACGTCCTCGTAAATCTGTCCGTACGGAGCAAATCCCTGGAAATAAAACTCATTGTCGATAAAGTATACCTTTACACCCTGGTATTCCATCTCGAAAAGACCGACATACTGCTGACGCCATGCAAGATCCATATAGAAATTGCCTATATACTTCATCTGCGACTTGTATTCTTCCTTAATGCAAGCATATTTTGGAATAATAACTCTTACATCAAATGCATTCTTATCAAGATACTTCGGAAGCGAGCCGATAACGTCGGCAAGACCTCCTGTTTTAATAAAGGGAACACATTCTGATGCAATAAATAAAATATTCTTCATTCCAAACCCGTCCTTTATACTGTTTTTATTATCCGCCGAAACGGACTATCGTCTGATGGTAGCTTTTCTAAGCTCGGTATTTTTCCTGATATCGGATGCAGCATCCATGACACTCTGTGAAGAATCCTCTCCTCCGAGTATTCTGGCGATTTCTCCGAGTGTACCTTCCGAATCAAGAAGGCGAATATCTACGAGGGTTTTATCACCCTCAACTCTTTTTTCGACTTTAAAATGCGCATCCGCCATCGCGGCAATCTGAGGTAAATGCGTTATGCAGATAACCTGATGTCCCGATGAAATTGCACAAAGTTTATCGGCAACCTTCTGTGCGGTTATACCGCTTATACCTGCATCAATCTCATCAAAAATCAAAGTTCCTATGGTTTCGCGCTTTGCAAATACGGATTTAACCGCAAGCATAATACGGCTCATCTCTCCGCCGGAGGCCACTCTGGCAAGAGGTTTCAATTCCTCGCCGGGATTCATTGATATCAAAAACTGCGTATTATCGATTCCATCCGCATGCAGTTCATCTTTTCTAGTAAATGAGATATCAAAACTCACACGGTTAAAATTAAGTTCCAGTAAAGCATTTGAAATCTGACGCTTGAGAATCTCGGCAGCTTCCAAGCGAAGCCTCGAAAGTTCTTCAGAGTGCTCTCTGCACTTTCTTTCGCTCACAGTGATTTTATCTTCAAGTTCGAAAACATACGATTCAAACTCCGTCAGTTTCTTCAATCTGATTTTATTCTCCTCAAGGAAATCGTAAATTTCTTCAACAGAGTTTCCGAATTTCATCTTAAGACCCGCTATCAGATCAAGCCTGTCTTCAACCTCGTGAAGCCGTTCTTTGCTCTGAGGTATGGAATCCAGATAATCCTCGAGTTCACGATATACATCGCTGATTCTCGAGTCAATTTCATTAAGTTCCTCCAAATAGCCACCGAGGTTCTCATCGAGTTCTGCAACTTTCGAAAGAGCTTTGATGGCTGCAGAAATCAAATCGCTGCAGGCATTGTCTTCATAAAGATATCCGCAAGCGTTACCAAGTGCCTCGTTAATCAATTCCGAATTGGCAAGGACTTTCCTTTCGGCTTTTAGCTCCTCTTCCTCGCCTTCTTTAAGCTCTGCCTGCTCAATTTCAAGAATCTCCGACTGAATGCGGTCGATTTCACGTGCTCTTTTTAACGGGTTGTTCTCGAGAGATCCGAGTTCTTTCTTTAACGAAGCATATTCCTCATATTCGACAGATATATCGCTTTTTAAACTGACCGCTTCAGGTCCCAAAAATCTGTCGACTATCTCCAGCTGAGCACCGGCATCCAAGAGACTCTGATGCTCATTCTGCCCATAAATATCAATAAGTTCGCAAGTAAGCATTCTTGCGGCCGCAGCATTCATCGTTTCCCCATTAATTCGAATGATGCTCTTGCCGTTCTGCATAAGTTTTCTCGATATTACCAGTTCATCGCCGTCGGTATCGATACCCAGTTCCTCACACACCGAAAGCACCTTGTCGTTAAGCTCGGTAAACGTCAATTCAGCCAGTGCGTAATCAGCATTTGCCCGAACCGAATCCTTTGATGTTCTTGCCCCCAGCGCAAGATTAATGGCCCCAAGAAGAATTGATTTTCCGGCACCCGTTTCACCTGTCAGGATATTCAGATTGCCGGCCAATTCAATATCAGCTTCATCAATCAGTGCAAAATTTTTAACATGTACATTTGAAAGCATATCCACTCCTCCATGCACTCTCTCCATCTAACCATTTTATCATACCGAAATTACAGTTTCAAGCGCATAAACCAAGTAAACGCATGCCATTATTATCCTTTGATGCCGAGCTTGTCCTCAAACGCAAAAAGACGCAGGAAAAAAGAATATCCCTGCATCTTTTTCTATAATATTCAACTAATATAAAGTCAACTTAACAAACACCAATCACCGTCAAAATCAGAACAGTCTCAAGCCGAAACTGCGGAATATTGAAGACAAATCAGAATAAAGGTCTTCAATTTCATCCTCAAGATCATCCTCACTGAGTTTATCGATTTCGATATTCTGACCGCTGAACTTGTCAATCTTACCTGAATTGCTTACTGTAACGGATACTCCAACATTTTCTCTGTCGCCGTAATCATATACAGAATCTATTTCAACAGTAAGTTCTGACTTTGAGCCTTTAAGCTTGCCGCTGAAACCTGTTGCTCTGTCTTCTCTGTACTCGCCGGAGCGGTATGGATACATCATTACCTCGATATTGCCGTTATCGGTGTTGTATTCACACTCGATCTTAACTTCTTCGACAGCCTCAAGAACAATCTTTTCCTTCTTCTCTCTCTGATCAACTTTGATGATAAGAACTTCCTCCTCATCACCGTCGCTCTCAACAGTGAAAACGACCTTCTGGCATCTGAAATCTTCGCCCTTGAACTCAATCTTTACTACATTATCGCTGATATCGGGCATCTCAAGATAAACAGCGGCGAGCTTATTCTTGTAAATATAGAAAGTAATTTCCATATCGCTGTCAATCTCTTCGAACATATCCTCAAGCAGATCTTCGATGTCCATCTGATCGAGAATTTCAAGGTTGTCGGCAAATACTTCTTCCAAATATCTCTCAAAAGTTGTAGCAAGCTTGTCGAAATCGATGGTAATCTTCTGTCCTTCGACGTCAACTGTCTTGCCTTCAACCTTCATGCTCTTCTTGGGAGTCTTCTCAATCTTAAGGTTCTTGAGGTAATCGGCAAAAATCTTGTTTGCCTTATCATTGCCGCTCGATGAAGCAGAAACATCATACAATGTTTTAAGAGCTTCACAGAGAACGTCCATGGTATCATCACCGATAAGATCAGCAAGATCACCCTTGCCGGGCTTAGCGTAGTTAAACGAATAGTATTTCTTTCCGAGTTCGGGAATCTGAACCATCAATGCATTCTTGTCAAGAACAGCAGAAGCCTCAAATCCGTCAAATCCTCTTCCGTCAACCTTAACACTTACTTCTTTATCGTTGCCGGCCAAAACAAACTTGCCTTCAAACTCTACGCCTTCAACATCTCCGCCTACGGTAACAGTATGGTTCTTTCCGGATAAAACGGAAGGATTAATCTGCTGTACGACTTTTAACTCCTGAAGAGTATTCTCACAAGCCTTAACAATAGGATTCTTCTTTGAGAAAAGCTTAGGAACAAAAAGAACGGCAAGAATCACTAATGCAACTACCGCAGCACAAGCTCCGCAGAATACTGGAAGCTTAAGTCCGAGAATCTTCTTGGGCTCACCGGGTGTCTTGGGCTCCTTTACCTTTTTGGGCTTTGCTGCAGCTTCAGGCTGCACGTAAACAGGCTGCTGTCCGTAAGCAGGCTGTTCCGCAGGAGTGGGCTGAGCATATACGGGCTGCTGCATAGGTGCGGGCTGTGTGTATACGGGCTGCTGCATAGGTGCGGGCTGAGCGTATACGGGCTGCTCTGCAGGTGCAGGCTGGGCGTATACAGGCTGCTGTGCAGGCGCAGGCTGGGCGTATACAGGCTGCTGCATAGGTGCAGGCTGTGTGTATACGGGCTGCTGCACGGGTGCCTGAGGCTGAACAGTATCCTGCGGCTGAACAGGAGCTGCAGGAACTTCATTATTGATCGGCTGTCCTGTAATAGGATCAAAATTTGCCATATGAATAAATCCTCCAATTCTGTTAATTTTTAATTATTCATCCCAGTTATGATATACATTCTGAACATCATCATCCTCGTCAAGTAAATCGAGAGTTCTGGTAATCATCTTAATATCATTCTCATCGGTAAGTTCTACCCATGTCTGAGGAATCATTGTAACTTCTGCTTCGAGCATAGGAATCTTTGCGGCCTCGAGAGCTTCACGAACAGCTTCGAAATCCTCGGGAGCAGTAATAACCTCGTAAGCCTCTTCTTCATCAGCAAAATCTTCCGCTCCGGCATCAAGGGCAATCATCATAAGCTCATCTGCATCCATCTCGCATTCTTCCTTATCGATGATCATCCTTCCTTTCTCATCGAACATATAGCTTACACAGCCCTGTGTTCCGATGTTTCCGTTACCCTTTGTAAATGCATTTCTTACATTTGCGGCTGTACGGTTCTTATTATCTGTAAGTGCAACTACGATGATAGCTGAACCGCTGGGGCCGTATCCCTCGTAAGTAACCTTCTCATAATTTACCGATCCTACATCGCCTGCAGCTTTCTTGATACTGCGCTCGATGGTATCGTTGGTCATGTTGTTCGCTTTTGCCTTTGCAACGACTGCCTTAAGACGGCTGTTATTATTAACATCGGGTCCGCCCTCTTTTACAGCAACTGCAATTTCACGTCCAAGCTGAGTAAAAATTCTTCCCTTAGCTGCGTCATTCTTCTCTTTCTTATGCTTAATATTCGCAAATTTGGAATGTCCTGACATAAAAATCTCCTTATCCTAAATAATTTCTTGACAATTCTATCACTACAAACCACGTAAATCAAGGACTAATGTTCATACACCTGCAGACTTAAAAACACATTCTGATTCAAGTCTCCCATTACTTACGATTGTCTGCAATAATCTTACGAAGTTTACTGATTACATGCTCTGTATCCTCAACAGTCTTGATTGCACACATAATGGTGTCGTCGCCGGCAATACTTCCGACAACTCCCTCAAGATGAAAAGAATCAAGCGCAGCCGCCACTGCCATAGCCATTCCGGAAACCGTTTTGATAACCAGAATGTTCTGAGCCATATCCATTGATACAAGTCCGTCGCAAAGAACACGAATAAATTTATCGGCACTCTGCATGCTGCCATGTCCTTTAATCATTGCATATTTTTGTTTACCGTTTTCAGAGGTTACCTTTGTAAGTTTCAGTTCTCTGATATCTCGCGAAATAGTTGCCTGAGTCACCTTAAATCCGGATGCATTAAGCATTGCGGCAAGATCTTCCTGAGTTTCGATTTCGTTCTTCTCAATCAGCTCAATAATTTTACTCTGTCTTCCACTCTTCATGTTTAACCCTCCCATATCCGGCTTTGCCTGCAAAGCCGTACAACATCATCGTTTATGTTCGCCCAGTTTCATATTAAGTAATTCGAAAAAGTTCTTATCCTTAAAACGAACCAGTCTAACCTTTCTGTCCGCACGCCTGATATAAACTCTGTCACCGTGAAAGAGTTCGATAGGCTGCTGACCGTCAATAGCTAGAATTGCATTATCAGGTTCAGGATCGCGACTCATATCAAGCTGAATCGTAATTCTGTCGTTCGCCGCAACAACCACACTTCTCATGCTCAAAGAATGCGGACATATCGGTGATATTACCATCAATTCAGCCTCAGGAGTCACAATAGGACCACCTGCAGAAAGATTGTAGCCTGTCGAACCTGTAGGTGTCGAAACGATAACACCATCTCCGAAATATGTATCAACCAGCGAATCATTTATCAGGACTCCGGCTGAAATCATTCTTGAATAACCCATGCGGTTTATTACTACATCATTCAGTGCAACATAAACGGAATTATTCATTATACCGTCACTTTCGACTCTCGCCTCAATCATCATTCGTTCTTCGACGGTAAAGTTATCGTTTGCGAGATTATCCAAAGCGGAAGAAAGCTCAGCCCATTCCGTTGACGATAAAAATCCCAGATGGCCGATGTTAATACCGACCAGGACAATATCTTCGCTTTTTACATTTCGTGCCGCTTCTATTATGGTTCCGTCACCGCCCAGAACTATAAGGCATTCATAATTCCCGGAGATATCGCAGGTAACACTGCATCCCCGTTCCTTTAACGACCCCAGAACTTTGTTCGTAAACTTTAAGTCAGGGTCTTTTGATTTATTTGTTACTATGCAGAAGCTTCTCATATTGAACCGTGTGCCTCCGATACTGTTTTGGATATAAGCAGCAGGACTTCATCATCCAGCAAAGCATTGCCCACAGCAGCGCTTTCTTCCGAAGATTGCGAATCAGGGCCTGCTTCAATCTCATTTTCCTTAGGAGAATAATTATTTCTCATATATGCAAGATATTCAATATTCCCCTCAGGTCCTCTGATCGGAGAAAAATCAAGGTCAATGAGTTCAAATCCCAAACCCAGTGCATATGAGAGTACGTTTTTGCATACCTCTTCATGTATTTTCGGTTCGCGAACAACACCTTTTTTACCGACCTGCTCTCTTCCCGCTTCAAACTGAGGCTTGATAAGACATACGATTGTCGCTCCTGTTTTCATTAGATTTCTGACAGGCTCAAGTACCTTTGTAAGAGATATAAACGCAACATCGATTGAAACAAAATCAACCGGTTCGCCTATATCGGCTGCCGTTACATATCTTATATTGGTTTGCTCCATGGAGACCACGCGTTCATCGCTTCTTAACTTCCATGCAAGCTGATTTGTTCCGACATCAATCGCGAAAACTTTCACTGCCCCGTTCTGAAGCATACAATCGGTAAAACCGCCGGTTGAAGATCCTACGTCCATACATACGCAGCCGTCCAAACTTATGCCGTGCTTTTCTACAGCTTTTTCAAGCTTATAGCCTCCACGGCTGACATATTTCATCTGGACACCCTTCAATTCGATTTCGCAGGTATCCGGAAACATCGAACCTGCTTTATCCTCTCGCTGACCGTTTACAAATACATTACCTGTCATAATAATCGCCTTGGCCTTCTCTCTTGAGTCAGCCAGGCGTCTGTTTACCAATAAAACATCAAGTCTTTCTTT
>JAZLGZ010000083.1:0-14907 GCA_045616585.1 Lachnospiraceae bacterium | reverse complement strand
TAAAGGTTATTAAATAGAATCCGATTTTGCTGATAGGAAAGTACTGTAATGCTCAAATAATATGAAATATCGGAGGTTTACATGAAGACTTCGTACAGAATAATAGATATGGAAAGCTATCCCAGGCGAGAGCATTTTAATTATTTTCGTTCTCTTGCAAACCCGTTTGCAGGGGTGACGGTCGAAGTAGATGTTACGAATATGTTAAGACGCTGCAGGGGAGGCAAGTACTCTTTTTACCTGACATTCATGCATGCGGTTGCAGAAGCTGCGAACAGCGTGCATGAGTTCAGACAGAGAATTCGCGGGGATGAAATTGTAGAATATTCGAGCTGCGGAACTTCGCATATAGAAAAACTGGATGACGGAACGTACTGCTATTGTACGCTATATCATGACATGCCTTTTCAAGAGTACATTAATCAGGCCGAGCAGGCAAGAATCGACTGCCGCAGTGGCAGCAAGCTGGAGGAAGACGAGGACGTTGAGGCGTTATATTTTATTTCGACGCTGCCGTGGCTTCATTATACTGAGCTGATTCAGCCTACTGCGGGTCCGGATGAATCGAACCCGAGAATTACGTGGGGCAAGTACGAAGAGGATTACAAGGGGCGGTTTATGATGCCTGTTACGGTATTATGCAACCACGCGCTGGTGGATGGGATTCATCTGGCGAAATTTTACGATGAACTTAATGCAAGATTAGGATGAACTAATTACAAGAGTATGATTGAGCTTAATGCAATATTAAGATGAGGACAAGACGATGGCTTTCAGAATAGTTCGTAATGATATTACAAAGATGGATACAGAGGCCATCGTGAATACTGCCGCGGCAAGGGCGGAGGTCGGAAGCGGCTGTGATAGTGCGGTGTATAAGGCAGCCGGCTATGATGAGCTTCTGAATTACAGGAAGGAAATCGGGAAGGATTTTGTTTCAGAGGGTGATGTGTTTATCACTCCGGGCTTCAAGCTTCCGGCAAAGTACATTATTCATGCAGTCAGTCCGGAATATCGCGGCGGGGACTGCGGCGAGGAAGAGAAGCTCCGCTCCTGCTACCGCAAGAGTCTGATGCTTGCGAAAGAGAATAATATTACGTCGGTTGCATTTCCTCTCATCGCCACAGGGTCTTTCGGGTACCCGAAGGAAGAGGGTATACGAATCGCGGCGGATGAGATTAATGCTTTTCTGCTCCGGAATGAAATGGATATTTTCCTGGTGGTGTTCGATGATTACTCAACCGGGCTGGGAAAAAGGGTGGACCCTCGACTTGAGGCATATATCGATCGCAATTACGTGGAACGCGCCGGAATTGCAGAATACGACGGCCGTGACGCTTTCCGCAGAAGTGCGCAGTGCATGGATTTTTCGGAACAGGCTGCATATGTTCCGCCGGCTCCATCACCTATGGCCGCCGGCGCAAGAAATGAAGCGTGTTTACCGCCTGAGACTCGCAGTCCTGAGGTAAAAAAGCCGCTGCGCAGCAGATTGTTCGGGAAGAAATCGAAAGCTGCTCAACCGAAAGATACGTTTTATGATTTTGAAGGACTTCATGAGAGCAAGCTTGAAGAACGCATGAGGCATATGTCTGATACCTATTCGGAGTACCTGATGTACCTGATTCAGGAGCGGCACATGGAAAATGCCGAGGTTTGGAAGCGGGCGATCGTGGACAAGAAGATTTTTTCAAAGATTAAGAATAATGTAAATTATCATCCGAATAAGCTGACCGCCTTGTGTCTGTGCATCGGAGCTAAGCTGAATCTGGATGAGTCGAAGGACTTGTTGGCTAGAGCAGGCTATGCATTATCGCCCTGTGACAAGACCGATATTATTTTCTCGTATTTTATCGAGAACGAAATATACGACATGATTGAACTTGATATTCAGCTCGAGGAGCACGGTTTGCCCTGTATTATTGCGTGAATTTGCGGGAAACTTGGACACGAGGTTGCGGAGCCTTGGACCCGGACAGCAATCGGGTAAAAGAGTATCAGCCGAAAGAAATGGTGTGGCATATGAAAAGAAATGTTTGGATTGACGGCATGATGGGACTGATAGTAGGAGATGCTCTCGGAGTTCCCGTGCAGTTTATGTCAAGAAATGAAATAAAGAACAGGCGCAGCGGCCTTGTGACCGGCATGGAATCCGGCGGTGTATTCAACATGCCGAAAGGTACCTGGTCGGACGACAGCTCTATGGTGCTGGCGACGCTTGCAAGTATCGCAGAGAAGAATGAAATCGATCCTGCTGATGTCATGACGAGATTTGTTGAGTGGGAGCGACACGGACAATACACGCCGTTCGGAAGAGCCTTCGATCAGGGTAATACCTGTATCAGTGCCATTAATAAGTTTACGAAGGATCATGATATAAAGACCTGCGGTGTTGCAGGAGAATATGCAAACGGTAACGGTGCGCTGATGAGAATTCTGCCGGTGTGTCTGTATTATTATGACAGACAGAAGACGGTATGTACTTCAGAGGACGAGGCGATTGAGGGAATTCATGTCATCGCAGCACTCACTCATAACCATATCAGGAGCAATATGTGCTGCGGTATTTATTATTTTATGGTGAAGAGTGTTATTGACGGAATTCAGACGGAAAAGAAGCCTACGCTTGAAGTTCTGCTGCAGGACGGAATCGATAAGGGCCTTAAGTATTACAGAAGGGACATACGCAATCTGACGCAGATGAATTATCTTGAAAGAATATTTCATCTGTCGGAGTTTAAAAATGTTCCGGAAGCGGAGATACGCAGCAGCGGATACGTGATAGATTCCATCGAGGCAGCAGTCTGGTGTCTGCTTACAACGGATTCGTATAAGTCATGCATGCTAAAGGCTGTCAATCTCGGAGAAGACACCGACACCGTAGCTGCTATCGCCGGAGGAATAGCCGGATTGTATTACGGATATGAGACAATTCCTGACGAATGGCTTGCCGAGATTAAAAATCGTGATTTGATTGATGAAATTTTATGGAGGGTGAAATGATTAAACCTTTAGTGCACGATCCGATGTTTCTGGCGCAGAAGTCCGAACCTGCTACACAGGCGGATGCACAGGTCATAACGGATCTTTTGGATACACTTCGGGCTCATCTTGATAACTGTGTCGGGATGGCAGCGAATATGATCGGCGAGAAGAAAAACATCATCGCCGTCAGCATGGGTTTTGCACAGATTGCGATGGTGAACGCTCGAATCATAAGCAAGAAGAAGCCTTTCAAGACTGAAGAAGGCTGCTTGTCGTTTCTTGGCGGACCGCGACCTGTAATGCGCTTTGAAGAGATAGAAGTTGAGTATCTGGATGCTGCCTTTAAACCGAAGAAGGATAAGTTTACCGGTTGGATTGCGCAGATTATTCAGCACGAACTTGACCATGTAGGCGGGGTGCTGATATAAAGTAAGCTGAGCATTGCATAATCAAAGGGGGATATAAAAATGAGTTTAATCAAAGGGCTGCATCATGTAAGTCTGAAGACAAGCACACCGGAGGAGTACGCCAAAGCGGTTGATTTTTACGGAAATATCTTGGGTCTTGAGGTGGCAAGAGAGTGGGCAACAGGAATCATGTTCGAGACGGGGGCAGGGCTTGTAGAAATATTTAACAATGCTCAGGAGCAGCTGCCTGTCGGAACTATCAGACATTTCGCATTTGCGGTTGACGATGTGGATGCGTGCGTGAAATCTGTGACGGCAGCGGGCTATGAAGTTTTTAAGGGACCTCAGGATATTGTGATTCCGTCGAATCCCGAACTTCCGGCGCGAATGGCATTCTGCTTCGGACCGTTAGGTGAAGAAATCGAATTTTTCTGTGAGAGATAATTATTAATAATTACGGACCACAGGGGGACGGGGATGTGAGCGATTTAATTTACATCCCCGTCTTTTTTTTATTTTTCAAAAAAGATGAAAAAAAGTGTTGACAAACAAAATTTAATTGTGTACAATCAAATCATCAAAGAAACATTGAGCACAATTAAATGATATACAATTAAAGGAGGAATTCAAAATGAATTTATATGATTTTAGTGTTGAGTCGATTAATGGCGATATGAAGTCATTAAAGGAGTATGAAGGCAAGGTTGTTATGGTTGTAAATACAGCTACCAGATGTGGTTTTACACCTCAGTACGACGATCTTGAGAACCTTTACGAGGAATATGCAAATCAGGGCTTTACCATTTTAGAGTTCCCCTCGAACGAGTTCGGCCAGCAGGCTCCCGAGAGCAATTCGGAGATTGCTTCTTTCTGCGAGGCAAAGTTCGGTATCAAGTTCCCTCAGTTTGCAAAGATTCTGGTAAACGGCGAGTATGCAAATCCTCTCTTCAAGTACCTTAAGAGTGAGCAGGGCTTCAAGGGCTTTGATGAGGAGCATCCCTTAACTTCCATTCTTGTCAGCATGATGGAGAGAGAGCATCCCAACTACAAGAACGAGTCTGATATCAAGTGGAATTTCACAAAGTTCCTGGTAGATCGTTCAGGTAAGGTTGTTGACCGTTTCGAGCCTACAGCTGATTTTGCTGATATCAAGAGAGCAATTGAGAACTGCTTATAATTTGCAAAACATAAAAAATATATTTTGGAGGAAATTAAAATGAGCAAGGCATTGGTTAGTTATTTTTCTGTAAGCGGAGTTACTTCAAAGGCAGCAAAGGATTTATGTATGGCTGTCAACGGTGATTTATGTGAGATCGTTCCTGCAGTTCCTTATTCTGCAGCAGATCTTGACTATATGAACGAGAACAGCAGATGTTCCGTAGAGATGAAGGATCCTGCTTCAAGACCCGAACTTGCATGTTCGCAGGTCAGCGCCGCAGACTACGATGTAGTATATGTCGGCTTCCCTATCTGGTGGGGTGTTGCTCCTCATGCGGTAAATGCTTTCCTTGAGAAGCTTGATCTTGCAGGCAAGAAGGTTATCGCATTTGCAACTTCGGCACAGAGCGGTATGGATGCGGTTGCAGAGGCACTTGCTCCTTCGGTAAAGGGTGCAGAGCTGGTTGTGGGATGCATCGTAAAGGGTACCGAAGAGATCGAAGCTCTTTCAAAGCTCGCTTGATTTTTGTTTACTATCGATTTATTTGCTAAATCTTTTTCCATTTTCTTAAGCCGGTGCAAAACCCGTTTGGGTTCTGCACCGGTTTTTGTGTGGTTGGCTGAAATGCGCCCGGAAAGTCGGCCTTTTATTCGGGAAAATGATGCGAACACCGATTGAAAGAACGGTTCTGCCGCGATATAATCTACACAAAAGGAAAAATATCCACTATAAATAATCAGGATGAAGGAAAGAAAAATGAAAAAGTATTCGCACATTTTTGTTATTGCTATTACGCTTTTGCTTGCCATCAGCGGAATCTCACTCATTATATTCCGAGTCGGCCGGGCTGTATCCGAGGAGAACAATTATCCGGACAAAAATCGTATAAGTGTGGGAAGGGCTGAGGCTGCGAAGCCGAATCCTTCGGCTTCTTCGACAGAGGAAGGTTCAAGTCCGGTTCCGGGGGTTATTCAGACGGAGGCCGAGGAGATTCCGGGCGAGAGAACAAGGATAGATTACGATATCTATGCTACTCTTGACGGAAGTGACTTCAGACATCGTCTTTACGAGGACAACAATATTCTTGTGAAGCCTTTCCTGAATGAAGACGGTGCACTGGACCATGACGATGCAATTTTGCGTGAATCTTCGGGACTGATATTCGAGTTCGCCAACGAATTAATGGACAGGGGCTACCTTGCAGGTACAACCTATTGCGAAGATTCGTATTCCGTAGCATTTTTCCTAAACAACGGCCAGGGATATTTGTATATTCCCCGTATTGCCGGAACATATTCCGCAGCGGATATGAAGTTTAATGTTGTTTCCGTTGAGTCGCTCAGTTTGCTTGATAATGCGGTTATCAAGGGTGTTGACGGAATGACGTCTTATGATACTCACGGAGCATCCGAGGCTGCGGACATGGTAGCTGCCATGCTTCCGGACAACTATACTCACATCAAAAAGACCAAGACGTCCTTCTCGTCTTTGTCGGATATTGCCAACTGGATGGCTTCTTTAAAGGACGAGAGAACTATTTTCTGGAGAGGCCATGGCAACATATATGACGATGAGGCAGACGGCAGCACGCGCAGACTGACTTGCTTTGTAACTCACATCAAGGAAAACGACACCGACAATTATACCTATGTCGACAACTGGACTTACGACGGAGGTTTCAAAGGTGTCATGTTTACCGATGACAACTATTACGCAATCACCTCGAATTTCTGGGACGAGTTCCTTGCACATGTTGAAGGCGGTATGTTTATGAGCGGATCTTGCGAGACCGGAAACGATGGCGGACGTACAGCACTGGTTTTTTATGAGCATGGTTTTAATGCATATGTTGCACCGAACGGAAGTGTATTCACCATATACAGCGACAATATGGTCGGACTGGTTTCGGAGTTCCTTTCGGGAAAACGCGACGGAATCAGACACAGTCTTGACAGTTCAATTTCAGAAGCCGAAAAACTGCTGGGCGAGAAAGATATATGGGGCGTTTCATTCTACAGCTGGGAAGATGATAATGTACCGTCTTTCACACTTATTCCCGAACTTGAAGCAGCTTTGAAGGCCTATAAGGATTTCCTTTCAAGCTTGAATCATGACGATGCTTTCGGTCTCATATATTTCGACGGCGATGATATTCCCGAACTCGTGGTTGCCTCACCCATTGAAGCGCATGTGAATGTTCCGTATATTTACGGTTACCGCGACGGCAAGCTCAAGAAGTTCGAGTATGCGGGCTGCGACTACGGTACACTGATTTACTCCGAGAAGAATTCACTTACTAATCATATTGTCTGGATAAACGGCTATGGTGAGATAAATGAATATCATCTGTACCGTGGCTGCGAAGAAGAGGACACAGTCAAGTACAAGGGTCAGGGAGATTACGAATACGTCGATCCGGAGGATTACAGTCAGTATGAGTTCACCGGTATTTACTGTACACAGCTTCTCGAGCGCAGCAGCACCAACCTGAAAAAGCTCAGCAAGAAGAACTACAAGAAACTTCTGATTAAAGGCAATAAATAATGTACTCACCCCGAATGTCAGTCTGCTGATATTTGGGGTGTTTTTTAGAGGAAAAATGTGCTATTTGTGATCAAATAGTAAGCTTTTAACAAAAACACACTTATCGTGAAGGAATTTGTGATGCAGATTACAGAAATTTCAATAATAGCTGGAAATATTTATGAACTATGATATAATATTGCTATAGTTTACTGTTATGATGCAAATAGTGTAAATTAAGGAAATCGGACATGAATCTAGTACAGGAAGCAGTCATTTATGCAACAGAGAAACATGCGGGGCAGACGAGGAAGATTTTCCACACTCCGTATATTTCGCATCCGCTGGAAGTTGCACAGATTGTGTCAACTCTCACGGATGACAAAGAAGCTATAGCGGCAGGAGTTCTCCATGATATAGCTGAGGATACCGATGGTACGCTCGAAGACATCAGGCAGCGCTTCGGTGCGCGGGTGGCAAGACTTGTCGAAGCTGAGACGGAAGAAAAGCATCGAAGCATCAGACCTGAAGAAAGCTGGAAGCAGCGCAAGGACGATACGATTGCAAGGCTTAAGGCCACGAAGGACATTGACGTGAAGCGTTTGGCATTGGCGGACAAGCTGTCCAACATGCGTTCTCTTTCAAAGGCTTTTGCGGAAATGGGGGCCTCTGTATTCGACGAGTTTCATCAGAAGGATTCGAAGCTTCACCGATGGTACTTTACTGCTGTTGCGGAAGCAGTTGCAAACGAACTTGGGGAAACACCCGCATACGAGGAGTTTGTTCGACTGATCGGCAATGTCTGGCCGGCCGGAAATGAACTCTGAAAGTTTACTATCGAAGCAGACAAGAGAATGTATGCCGCAAAGTCTGCATATTACCGTAAGAAGGGTGTTGACCGAAGAGGTCAGCAGGATGCTCACAGAGCATTATGCGAGTCTTACACCGGGATTCTCAAGATCAATTCGACGGACGATTCATACCGGATTGTGAATATGCTCGATGATGAGAAGAAAATCGATCAATGAATTACGAAAATTAGTTCATAATTAAGCCGCTGAGGCTGTGGGATATATAAGAATTGAGGTATTATGAAAAAACTTGCTGTACTGTTTTCAGACATGGATTACGCTACCGATTTGCCTTTGATGTACTATTCGAAGGGGCTTCTGGCAGAGCATGGGTTTGAGGCTGTTTCTTTTGACTATGATGCGGATAAACTTAAGAAATATTCCGAACTGGTGAAAGAGAAGCCGGATCCGACCTCGCACCTTTTTAAAGAAGAGATTCTTTCATATGTTGCCGAGGCACAGAAGGAAGCCTCCGAAAGAATGAAAAAAATTGCATGGACGACCTTCGATGAGCTTATGTTTGTAAGTAAAGGTGCGGGTTCCATTATCGCAACTCTGTTTGCAAAAACTCACGGCCTGAATCCCGCACACATTATGTATGCTCCTCTTGAAGCAGTTTTCAATTTTCTCGGCGACGAGGAGGGCATAGTGTTCTGCGGTGAAAAGGATGAATACATCAAGTATGACAGACTGAAAGAATACTGCAAAAAAAGCAACCTTGTTGTTTATCATTTTGAGAAGTGCGATCATTCCCTTGAGTGCGGCAGTGTAGAGACCAATCTTAAAAATATCGGACGGTTTATGGCGATGACGGATGCTTTCCTGAAGACAAGCGATAAAACCGTATATGATTTTTCTGTTAAAAACAGAGAAAAGCAGGTCGAGTCTCTCGGCAAATACGCCGGTGAGGTTTTGCTTATTGTCAATACCGCTACCGGATGCGGGTTTACGCCTCAGTATTCAAAACTTGAGGATTTGTATCAAAAATATCACAAGCAGGGTTTCTCTCTGCTTGATTTCCCTTGCAATCAATTTTTGAATCAGGCGCCCGGGACGGACGTGGAGATTCATTCTTTCTGTGAGTCCAAATACAATATTCATTTTCCCCAGTATGCTAAAATCAGCGTCAATGGTGAGGATGCAGACCCGCTGTTCGTTTATCTGAAGGCCAAGAGAGGCTTCAAGGGTTTTGACCTGAATACTTTGGACGGTCAGTTCCTGGACAAGAAGATTCGCGCGGAGTTCCCTGACTACGAGACCAACAGCGATATCAAATGGAACTTCACGAAGTTCCTCGTTAATAAAAAAGGTCATGTTGTTGAGCGTTACGAGCCTACAACAGATATCGATATTATTGCAAAAGATGTCGAAAGACTGCTGAATGAATAAGGGGAGTATGCGGATATGAATCAGACAATCAAAGAATTGATGGATAGAAAATCGGTCAGAGTTTTTACTGACAGAGAGATCGGCAGTGAGGACAGAGTACGGATTCTGGAGGCTGCCATGGCTGCACCGACTGCCGGAAATCAACAGATGTATACCATTATCGATGTCCGGGACAGCGAACGAAAGGAACGCCTTTCAGTCCTTTGCGACAACCAGCCTTTTATCTCAAAGGCTAAGCTGGTGCTTGTTTTCTGTGCCGATTTCAGAAAATGGTACGATGCTTTTATCGAAGCAGGCTGCACACCACGCAAGCCCGGCGTGGGCGACTTTGCTCTGTCGATTACCGATGCGACGATAGCCGCTCAGAACAGTGTAGTGGCTGCGGAGAGCCTTGGAATCGGATCCTGCTATATCGGGGATGTCATGGAAAACTGTGAGCAAATGCGCAGTTTCCTCTGCTTGCCGGATTATGTTTTTCCGTGTGCGATGCTTGTTTTCGGATACCCGACCGAGTCGCAGATTGCCCGCAGGAAACCTCAAAGATGCCGCCTGGAGGACATCGTCTGCGTAGACACTTATCATCAAAAGAACGGTGACGAACTTCGCCGGATGTTCGAAAAGGAATGTGTGAACCGTACCTATGACGAGTGGGCGAAGGCGTTCTGCGAACGCAAATACAACTCCGACTTTTCGAAAGAAATGACCAGGTCGGTGGCAGAATACTTGAAGGAATATATGTAAGGCAATATATAAAAGAAAGGGGAACTGCGGATAATCACAGTTCCCTTCTTGATTAATAATTGTTTTGCATGATGGTGACGATTCTGTCGAAGCAAAGCTTAACCTCGGGGTCTGCGTATTTTCTTGCGAATGTAAACGCCATCTCGACATAATCGCAGCCGACTGTCTCATACCAGGGGTTCGGATCGTCGTTGAGCTTTGTTCTGCATTGGAAGGTACTTTCAGGGGCAGCGGAATCGATATCTACGGCTTCGTTTACAACGTCCCAGCAGTAGACAACGCCGGGGTATTCGGTCTGGACATGGTCGAGCAGCTGTGCGATATAACTCTCCATTCTAAAGAGCATGGTATCCTTGTCCACGTAGTCACCGTCTTCTGTGTAGCCCTCCCTGAAGAACCACTCGGGAGCCTGCGTGTGCCATACCAGCGTATGGCCTCGCATTTTCATTCCGTTTTCTGCACACCATTTGAGGGTGGGGTCTATGTTATCGAAAATAAGTGCGGGACTTGCGTCACCCGAAGCGAGATTGGCAGCGGAGCCTGCCTGATCGAGTATGTAGCAGCTCTTCATCAGATTTGTCATGGTGACACTGTTGAAATGCTTCTTCGCCAGCTCCATATATTCAGGGATGTTCAATGTCTGATTCTCGAGGGTGCTTCCGTTGATACCGACACCGAAAGAGAAGTAGTCGGCGCACAAATCTTTAAGGATAGGTTCGGCGGGGATGTCGGGAGCATCACTTTCATCGGGTGTTTCGGTTGATGCATTCTCCGATGAAGTATTGTCGGCATCGAGGGTCGAATTGTCGAAGGAAGTGATATTCGTATCTGCGGGTTCATTATTTTGAGCCGGAGCATCATCACTTTTTTTGCATGCACAAAGACTTACGAGTGCTGCGATAACGAATATAAGACATAAGTATTTGATAGTTTTGTGGTTACGCATATTTATCTCCGAATTAATAATTGTTTTACTGTTATGATAGGATATCATAGATTATACTATATTTATAGGGAATTTTGCTGATAATCATGATAATCGGAGGCTGCAGTACAAAGACTGATAATGTCGGAAATGCAGAGCAGGACGGACCGAACTATACCGGGAAAACTTCCGAGCCCCTGGTACAGTTCCATCGATCAGATCGGTACCGATGAATGCTGGCTCGGGAAAGGATTCGGATTGTAAGTAAAACCGAAGGGGGGATACAATGTTAGATTTCATTAAAAGCAGAAGAAGTACGAGAAAATTTAAGGATTCGGCGGTGCCCGGGGATATGCTCGGGAAGGTTATTGAAGCCGGAAGATATGCACCGAGCGGAGGCAATTCGCAGACCACACATTTTATTGTGATTAAGAGCAAACCGATACTTGACAGGCTTGCTGCGGTTGCGCAGGAAGAGTTTGCTAAGATGGAAGTTACCGAGAATACCTACAGGTCGTTGGTGAATTCCATCAACGCATCGAAGCGGGGCAACTATGTATTTCATTACAACTGTCCGGTGCTTATCGTGACGGCAAACAAAAAGGACTACGGCAACAACATGGCAGACTGCGCCTGTGCGCTTGAAAACATGATGCTGATGGCGAATGCTCTCGACCTTGGCAGTGTCTGGATCAATCAGCTCAGATGGCTGAATGAGAACCCTGCGATTCTGGAGGTTATGAAGGAAATCGGAATGGCGGATGATGAGCGGGTTTACGGTGCGCTTGCGGTAGGCTATGCCGATACTCCCGACGGACTTCCTATAAGGAACGCGCTCGTTAGAAGCGGCAACCCGGTTACATATGTAGAGTGAAAAAAGACTATATTTCAAAAATTACACTGAGAAAGGTAAGGATTTGTGGAGCAAATCCCAATAAAGTCACGACGATCCAACGTGACTTTATGTGAAAGGAAAACGATATGAATACAATCAATACTTCAAATGCGCCTGCTGCAATCGGACCGTACAGCCAGGGCAAAGCAGTCGGAAATCTTTTGTTTACCAGCGGACAGATACCGATCAATCCTGCAGACGGAACCATTGTCGGAGCTTCTATCGAAGAGCAGGCTGAGCAGTCATGCAAGAATGTCGGAGCAATTTTGGAAGCAGGCGGTTCATCTTTTAACAAGGTTGTCAAGACAACCTGTTTCCTTGCAGATATGGCAGACTTTCCGAAGTTCAATGCTGTTTACGAGAAGTACTTTGTCAGCCTTCCGGCCAGAAGCTGTGTGGCAGTAAAAACATTGCCCAAGAACGTGCTCTGCGAGATTGAAGCTATTGCTGAAGTATAATATGCGAATAAGACAATTTCATAAGTTTAGCATAATAAAAATACAGGCGACATTAAGAAAGATATCAAACGCCTACGAATACATGGAGGATATATATGACTTGCATTACAAGAGAAGATGCGCTTGCATTATTAAAAAAATACAACAAGGATCCCTTTCATATTCAGCACGCATATACGGTTGAGGCTGTGATGAAGTGGTTTGCGAACGAGCAGGGATATTCGGAGGATGCAGAATACTGGGGACTCGTCGGCCTGCTTCATGATATTGATTTTGAATTATATCCCGATGAGCATTGCCTGAAGGCGCCCGAGCTTCTTCGCGAGGGCGGTGTCGGAGATGACATGATTCATGCGGTTTGCTCGCACGGATACGGAATCACTGTAGGCAACGGAACCACTATCGATGTTGAGCCCGTTCACGAGATGGAGAAAGTTCTCTTTGCTGCGGATGAGTTGACCGGACTCATTTGGTCGGCATCGCTCATGAGACCTTCGAAGAGCACAAAGGACATGGAGCTCAAGTCACTGAAGAAGAAATACAAGTCGACAGGCTTCGCAGCAGGATGCTCAAGAGAGGTTATTGCCAGAGGTGCAGAGCAGCTTGGATGGGAGCTGGATGAACTTCTTGAGAAGACTCTTCGTGCGATGGCTGCCTCAGAGGATACCATTAACGCACAGATGGAAGCAGAGCAATGAAAAAAGAATTTTTGACGAAAAATATAGTTGTCTGGATAGGTGCGATGATATGCTGCCTGCTTTGGGGCAGCGCCTTCCCGGGCATTAAAATCGGATACTCACAGATGAACATCGCGAGCAGCGATACAGCTTCGCAGATTTTGTATGCAGGGTGTCGTTTCCTGCTCGCCGGCATCTTAGCGGTTGCAATAGGTTCACTGGCCGGCCGCAAATTTCTTTACCCGACCAAGAAAGCCTTGCCTAAAGTATTTACGCTTTCAATGTTCCAGACAGTGATTCAATATCTGTTCTTCTATATCGGACTGGCCCACACCGACGGCACGAAGGCCTCCATCATCGAGGGCATGAATGTATTCGTGGCAATAGTTGTGTCGAGCCTGATTTTCCGCATGGAGAAGCTTTCGGTCAGCAAAATTGTGGGCTGCATAATCGGTTTTGTCGGAGTTGTGCTTGTCAACATATCAGGCAGCAGCCTTGATATGAGCCTTAGCCTGACCGGTGAAGGTTTTATATTCTTTTCGACGGTGTCCTATGCATTTTCATCGGTTCTTCTGAAAAAATATTCTGCCGATGAAAACACGGTAATGCTCAGCGGCTGGCAGTTTACCCTCGGCGGTACGTTGATGATTATTCTCGGACTCGTTATGGGCGGAGAACTGACTACCGTTACATTTGCGGGCATGGCAATGCTTATATATCTCGCATTTGTAAGTGCGATTGCGTACTCCCTCTGGAGCCTGCTTCTGACCTACAATCCGGTTTCGAAGGTCACCGTGTTCGGCTTTATGAATCCGGTATTCGGATTTATTCTTTCTGCGGTTTTCTTAAAAGAAGCTGCTGCGTTAAGTGCGATGGCGATTGTTTCACTGGCGCTCGTGTGTGCCGGTATTTATATCGTTAATAGCAAATGACTTATATAAATACAGAATTTGTTTATCCCAAACTTCCGGTTTCCAATCGGCTTGCTCAATATTTTTAATGGCGACAGAGACGCTTGCTGTCATTTTCCGAATAGTCATATTGTACTCCTTAATAATCATCGTTAAGGCATTCTGATTCTTTACCATTTTTTTGCAGTGAAGTTTTAGGCTTTGACATCGCTTTATTCTGAACGAGATTTTTTACTATTGAACGTTATGAGTAATATGAAGCAGAAGAAGTTTTTTAGGGTTGATTAAAACGACCGGTATATGCCCGGCCGGATTAATCGATTTGAGTGAGATTTAAATTGGGAGGTATCTATGGGAATGCTGTTATTGAATTCGAGAGGTATTAATACGAAGAGCGGCGCAATTCAGATTTGCAGGAAATTGATAGAGCTTGGGCAGGTCGAGCCAAATGCTACGTCCCCAATGCAATAAACTATTTTCAATAATGTGCCGATATAAGAAAAAAGAGTCTATGTAAATAATCATATACTGTTAATCAGATTATAGGATTAGTTCTTTAATATAACGACATATATAGGAGCAAATATAATATGGACATAAATATGTATTGGATTTCTGCGTCGACATGTGCAGTAATCATAGCCATGATTTTAGTTAGTAATTTGAGAGTGAGAAAAATCTCAAGTAATGTAGAAAATAGTTTTAAGCAAATGGCTACTTGGGTACTCTTTTTTTGTTTGCAGGATGCCGTTTGGGGAATGTGTGATGCCAACATTATAAAGAATGATGCTGTATTTTTTCTAAGCAGCTCTGTTTTTCATATTTCAACTGTTGTTACAACTTTCTTCTGGCTGAAATATGTGTTGGAGTACCTTGGAGATAAGGTAAAGCATAAAAGACTATATTTGATATTAGATACAATTGTAATTAGCTTTCAGGTAATACTTATTGTTATTAATATATTTACAACAACGATTTTTAGAATAGAA
>JAZLGZ010000082.1:0-21846 GCA_045616585.1 Lachnospiraceae bacterium | reverse complement strand
ACAACATTCTTTCCCGCAAGACTTCCGAAAGAGAAATCATTGGCCTTCATAATTTTTGCGGCATTGTAATTATCGTCCATAAGCTTTTTGCTTACTTCCTTCAGGAAATCAACCGCGAAGTAAATTCCCTTTGCATCTCTTCCGGGTGCATTGATATCTCTGGGATTGGATGCACCGCAGCAAAGAATAACTCTGTCAAATTCCTTTTCGAGCTGCTCGGCGGTGATATCCTTTCCTACGTTTACACCGCACTTGAATACAACTCCCGCCTGCTCCATAAGCTTAACACGTCTGTCAATCGCACGCTTGTCAAGCTTCATGTTGGGAATTCCGTATCTTAACAGACCTCCGACTCTGTCGCTGCGTTCAAATACGGTTACAGAGTGTCCTCGTCTGTTAAGAAGCTGAGCCGCAGCAAGTCCGGAAGGTCCGCTTCCGACAATCGCAACCTTCTTGCCTGTTCTTACATTGGGCTTCTCTTCTTTTACAAGGTCATGCTCGAAAGCATAATCGATAATAACTTTTTCATTGTCTTTTGTTGCAACAGGTGCATCCTGATAGCCGCAGGTGCAGGCTGCCTCACAAAGTGCGGGACATACCCTTGAAGTAAACTCGGGGAAACTGTGAGTCTTTGCAAGTCGTATGTATGCCTGTTCAAAGTTTCCGATATGTACAAGCTCGTTGGTCTCCGGCACAAGATTGTGCAGGGGACATCCCGAAGCCATTCCAGCAATCATCATTCCCGCCTGACAGAAGGGGACACCGCACGCCATACAGCGTGCTCCCTGCTCCTTCTGTTCGTTCAAAGGAAGACTGATGTGAAATTCATCAAAATTCTTTATTCTGTCCTGAGGCGGTACAGCTATGCTGTCCTTCCTCTCATAATCTAAAAATCCGGTAGGCTTGCCCATTTTTTCTCTCTCCGTTCCGCGCCCTTTTCGGGTGCTTATAAGTATAGTAAGTTCATCGCATTATCTTCAGTTCTTGGCAGCCTGAGCAGCGTAAAAAGCTTCAACCTGCGCATCCTGAATACTCATACCTCTTTCGATAAAGTCTTCGGTAAGGCTCATAATGCGCTTGTAATCCGAAGGAATAATCTTCTTGAATTTAGGAAGATATCCCGCGAAATCATCAAGAATCTGCTGTGCCTTTTTTGAACCTGTATACTTAAGGTGATTTTCAAGCAGTGTCTTTAATTCCTCACGGTCGGACTTATGTTCAATCTTCTCCATGAATACCATTTCTTTGTTGAGGTTGCGATAAAGAGCATTATTCTCATCGAGAACATATGCGATTCCGCCGCTCATACCTGCAGCAAAGTTCTTTCCGGTTGTTCCGAGAACCACCGCAACACCACCGGTCATGTATTCACAGCCATGCTCACCTACACCTTCTACAACGGTCTTTGCGCCTGAGTTTCTGACAGCGAAACGCTCGCCTGCCATACCTGCGATATAAGCCTCACCGCTTGTCGCTCCGTAAAGAGCCACGTTGCCGATAATAATGTTGTCCTCTGCCTCGTAGCCCGCGTTCTCCGGAGCCTTAACGATAAGCTTACCTCCGGAAAGACCCTTGCCGAAGTAGTCGTTGCTGTCTCCGGTAAGATTAAGTGTAAGTCCCTTGGGAATAAACGAACCGAAGCTCTGGCCTCCGTTTCCGTTAATATTGATAATAACGGTATCCTCGGGAAGTCCTTCATGATGAGCTTTGGTAATCTCCGCACCGATCAATGTACCGAAAGTTCTGTCGATATTGGTAACCTTCTCATCGATTACGCAAAGCTTTCCGTCCCTGATAGCAGCCTTAAGGCCTTTATTGCTCTTAAGAAGGATGTCATCCTTTTTGCTTGAGAGCAGGAAATCATACTCATTTCCGGGAGCGAATGTTTCGTTAAGTGACATTCCCGTGCCGAGAATTCTGTCAAGGCTGATGCTTGCGGCAGTTCCGGAAAGCCCTTCCTTCTTCTTCAAAAGATCTGTTCTTCCGACAAGCTCATTTACGCTTCTTACACCAAGCTTCGCCATATATTCACGGAGTTCTTCCGCAACAAAACGCATGAAATTTTCAACGTACTCGGGCTTACCTATAAATCTCTTTCTAAGCTCGGGGTTCTGAGTAGCAACACCCATCGGGCAGGTATCGAGATTACATACTCGCATCATTACACAGCCCAAAGTTACAAGCGGCGCTGTCGCAAAACCGAACTCCTCAGCTCCGAGGATTGCTGCCATTGCAACATCCTTTCCGCTCATAAGCTTTCCGTCCGTCTCGATTACGACACGATTTCTGAGGCCGTTTCCGATCAGTGTCTGATGTGTCTCCGCAAGACCGAGCTCCCAGGGAAGTCCCGCATTATGTATCGAACTTAAAGGTGCGGCTCCGGTACCTCCGTCATAACCCGAAATAAGGATTACTCCGGCTCCCGCCTTTGCAACACCTGCAGCAATAGTTCCTACACCTGTTTCAGAAACAAGTTTTACGGAAATTCTTGCATCACGGTTAGCATTCTTAAGGTCATAAATAAGCTGGGCGAGGTCCTCAATCGAGTAAATATCATGATGAGGAGGAGGTGAAATAAGACTTACGCCTGGTGTCGAATGTCTTGTCTTCGCAATCCAGGGATAAACCTTCTTTGCAGGAAGATGTCCGCCCTCGCCGGGCTTTGCGCCCTGTGCCATCTTTATCTGAATTTCCTTTGCGCTGCAAAGGTATCTGCTGGTTACACCGAAACGGCCGCTCGCAACCTGCTTGATTGCGGAGCTTCTGTCATTGTCGGTTCCCGCACTCTCAAGTCGCTCATCGCTTTCTCCGCCCTCACCACTGTTTGACTTGCCGTGAAGTCTGTTCATGGCGATGGCAAGTGCCTCATGTGCTTCCTCCGAAATAGAACCGTAGGACATAGCGCCCGTCTTGAAGCGCTTTACGATATCCTCAACGCTCTCTACCTCGTCGATTGACACTCCGTTCTCGGGATATGCAAACTCCATAAGAGAACGAAGATATCCGGTCTTTTCCGCATCTACCATTGCGGTATATTCCTTGAACTTCGCGTAGTTGCCTTCTCTTGTCGAAAGCTGAAGCATATGAATTGTCTGAGGATTGTATCTGTGCTGTTCACCCTGAGCACGCATTTTGTGGCGGCCCAGTGAATCAATAGTCATATCGGAATTAAGGCCGAGCGGATCGAAAGCAAGTGAATGCTGACGGTCTGTCTGTGCCGCAATATCCTCAAGCGTAATTCCGCCGATACGTGATACCGTACCTGCAAAATACTTATCGATAACGCTCTTTGCAATACCGAGAGCCTCGAAAATTCTGCTTCCCTGGTAAGACTGCATGGTTGAAATACCCATCTTTGAAGCAATCTTTACAATACCCTGAATAACAGCATTATCGTAATCCGAAGCTGCAGCATAGTAGTCCTTTTCAAGGATGCCCTCTTCGATAAGGCTTGCAATGGAAGCATGTGCAAGATAAGGGTTGATTGCGCATGCACCGTATCCGAGAAGTGTTGCAAAGTGATGAACCTCGCGGGGCTCCGCAGACTCAAGAATAATAGACATCGCCATACACTTCTTAGTTGTTACAAGGTGATTGTGAACGGCCGCAACACCAAGAAGCGAAGGAATCGCAACACGGTTCTCATCAACACCGCGGTCCGAAAGGATAAGGATATTTGCTCCGTCTCTGTATGCTCGGTCTACCTCTACGCAGAGATGGTCGATTGCCCTGTCAAGAGGAGTACTCTTGTAATAGCAGAGCGAAACCTTCTCAACCTTAAGGCCGGGCTTGTTGAGCTTGCTGATTTTCAGCAAATCAAGATCCGAAAGGATGGGGTTCTTGATTTTAAGAACATTACAGTTCTCGGGCTTCTCGGTAAGAAGATCACCGTTCTTTCCGACATAAACCGTGGTTGCGGTAACAATCTTCTCTCTTACAGCGTCAATCGGAGGGTTGGTAACCTGTGCGAAGAGCTGCTTGAAATAATAGAACAGCGGCTGATTTTCCTTTGAAAGAGCTGCAATAGGAGTATCAACACCCATAGCTCCGATAAGCTCGGAACCGTTAAGTGCCATTGTATAAATCTGATCTCTGTAATCCTCGTATGTATATCCGAAAGCCTTCTGAAGACGAAGAAGCTCCTCGTGCTTATATGAAGGTACCTTTGCATTGGGAATCTTAATATCTCCGAGCTGAACAAGGTTGCTGTCGAGCCACTCACCGTAAGGCTCACGTCCGGCATAATTATCCTTAAGCTCCTCATCCGAGATAATGCGGCCCTGCTTAGTATCAACCAGAAGCATCTTGCCGGGATGGAGTCTTTCCTTCTTCAGAATCTTCGACTCATCAAGATCGAGAACACCTACCTCCGAAGAGAGAATGAGTCTTCCGTCCTTCATAACATAATATCTCGAAGGACGCAGACCGTTTCTGTCAAGGATTGCACCCATTACGTCACCATCCGAGAAAAGGATGGATGCGGGACCGTCCCAGGGCTCCATCATAGTTGCGTAATACTGATAGAAATCGCGCTCCTTCTGGGAAATCGTATCGTTGTGCTCCCAAGGCTCGGGAATAAGAATCATTGCCGCAAGTGCCGGATCCATGCCACCCATAATCATGAATTCAAGAGCATTATCAAGCATCGCGGAGTCGGAACCTTCAGCTGAAATCACAGGCAGAACCTTTGTAAGCTCTTCCTCTGTAAACCAGCTGGTCTGAATTGTTTCCTCACGTGCAAGCATCTTGTCGACATTGCCCTTGATGGTATTAATCTCGCCGTTATGCACCACAAGTCTGTTGGGATGTGCACGAAGCCAGCTGGGATTTGTATTTGTTGAGAAACGGGAATGAACCAGTGCTATGGCAGATTCATACTTTGTATCCTGAAGATCTTTAAAGAAGGTACGAAGCTGTCCTACAAGGAACATTCCTTTGTATACGATAGTTCTTGATGACAATGAAGGCACATAGGTGTTCGCATTACTCTGTTCAAAAACTCTTCTTACAACGTAAAGTTTTCTGTCAAAATCAAGGTCGGTTGCAAGTCCCTGAGGGCGCTTGATGAACGCCTGATAAATCTCGGGACAGCTGTCAAGGGCCTTCTGTCCGAGAACAGCATCGACAGTGGGAACCTTTCTCCAGCCGAGGAAAGTCATTCCCTCTTTCTCGACAATAATCTCAAACATCTTCTTGGCGCGGCTCATTTCGAGTTCCTTGCCGGGGAAGAAAAACATTCCGACAGCATACTCTCTTTCGTCGCCGAGTGTTATTCCGAGTTCTTTACACTTGCTCACCATGAACTTGTGGGGAATCTGGGTAAGAATGCCGACACCGTCACCGGTCTTTCCTTCTCCGTCCTTTCCCGCTCTGTGCTCAAGGTTTTCCACAATACTGAGCGCATCTGCAACAATCTGATGCGACTTCTTTCCGTGTATATTTACAATTGCTCCGATACCGCAGTTATCATGCTCGAACGAAGACTCATATAATGTTGTATTATTCTGAAAAAAATCATTCTGCTGATTCATAGGCTTTAGTCCTCTTTTTAAGTATTTTTATCCTCTGTTAGGCCTCTTTGTGCTTAATGGCCGCTTCAATGAGTCCGAAGAACAGCGGATGAGGTGCGTCAGGTCTTGATTTGAATTCCGGATGCGCCTGAGTCGCAACGAAATAAGGATGTGAATTAAGCTCAATCATCTCAACTATTCGTCCGTCGGGTGACAATCCCGAAAGCGTCATTCCGTTGTCTGTAAGTACCTCACGATAGTCGTTGTTTACTTCATATCTGTGTCTGTGACGTTCGGATATTTCTTTCGTTCCGTAAAGGTTAATGGCCTTTGTACCATCCTGAAGCACACAGGGGTATGCACCAAGTCGAAGCGTTCCGCCGATATTCTCGATATTTGCCTTATCGGGAAGAATATCGATAACGGGATTCGTGGTCTCTGGGATAAGCTCCTTGCTGGCCGCATCACGTAGTCCGCATACATGTCTTGCAAACTCTACGATTGCAAGCTGCATACCGAGGCAGATTCCGAGGAAAGGAATATTGTGCTCTCGAACATAATGAATGGCAGCAGTCTTGCCTTCTGTTCCTCTGTAGCCGAAGCCTCCTGGAATAATAATTCCGTTTACATCCTTAAGCAGCTCTTCCGCAGTGTTTTCGTTTACTTCTTCGGCATCAACCCACTTGATATCAACCGATGTCTTATGTGCGATTCCGCCATGCTTCAGAGCTTCAACGACACTCAGATAAGCATCATGTAATTCTACATATTTTCCGACGATTGCAATCCGAACCTCATTTTCGGGATTGTGGAAGTTCTCTACGATTTCCTTCCATTTGGTAAGGTCAGGCTCGGGACATTCAATCTTTAAGCAGTCGCAAACAGCCTTGGCAAGGTTCTCCCTCTCCAGCATAAGCGGAACCTCATAAAGAGATTTCGCGTCAAGGTTCTGAAGCACATGCTCTTTCTTGACATTACAGAAAAGTGCAATCTTCTCTTTCATGTGCTCGTCCATCGGATAGTCCGAACGGCATACCAGAATATCCGGCCAAATACCCATACTCTGAAGTGCCTTTACACTCATCTGGGTAGGCTTTGTTTTCATCTCGCCCGAAGCCTTCAAATAAGGAATCAGGGTAACCTCAATCATGATTGCGTTCTCTCTGCCCACTTCGGCCTGGAACTGTCTGAAAGCCTCGAGGAACGGCTGGCTCTCGATATCGCCTACGGTACCGCCGATTTCAATAATCGAAATTGTCAAATCATCTTCACCATTGTCCCGGTGGAAACGTGATTTAATCTCATTTGTAATATGTGGAATAACCTGTACGGTTCCTCCGCCGTAATCACCGTGACGTTCTTTGTTAAGAACCGTCCAGTATATTTTTCCTGTCGTAACGTTCGAAGACTTGTCGAGATTTTCATTGATAAATCTCTCGTAGTGACCAAGGTCCAGATCGGTTTCGGTTCCGTCATCCGTTACATAAACCTCACCGTGCTGAATAGGATTCATAGTTCCCGGATCCATATTGATATAAGGATCGAATTTCTGCATCGTAACCTTGTAGCCACGCGCTTTGAGCAATCTTCCAAGTGACGCCGCCGTAATTCCTTTTCCCAGTCCGGAAACAACGCCGCCTGTAACAAAAACATACTTAACCATAGCAATTTCCCTCTCAAATCTGTTTTTTATTTATTCTCCGCTCGCACCGTAGTTTGAAAGAACTCGTGCCGAGGGATCGTTTACATTACAACCCTCCCAGGACTTGTTGGGCATCCAGAAATCAACAATCATCTCCGCCTGTCCGGGATAATATTTTTCAAAAATCTCTCTGTAGAGCAGCGATTCCTTTGTAAAAGGCTTAGCAAACTCATACTTTGCAATACCTGCTTCATATGCCTCATCGGTATAATACTCGGCAGCATATTCCTTAATGTAATCAACCATCGAATGTCCTACCGCATCCGAGAACGCTGCTTTCTCACGCATCAAAATATCGTAAGGAAGATAGTCGCCCTCAAAAGCATGTCTTAACAGGTACTTACCTTTGTTGTACTTGTTAAGCTTCTTTTCCGGATCGATGCTCATTACATACTCTACAAAATCAAGATCTCCGAAGGGTACTCGTGCTTCCATTGAGTTCGAAGAAATACATCTGTCCGCTCTTAATACGTCGTACATAAAAAGCTCACGTATACGCTTTTGTGCTTCCTTCTGGAACTCCTGTGCGGAAGGAGCAAAATCGGTGTACTTGTATCCGAACAGCTCATCCGAAATCTCGCCCGTAAGAAGTACTCTTACATCCGTCTGCTCATGAATTGCCTTGCAGATAAGGTACATACCGATGCTTGCTCGAATAGTTGTTATGTCATAGGTTCCGAGAATCGAAATAACTTCGGGAAGTGCCTCGAGAACCTTTTCTTTCGTAATAATAATTTCCTTGTGGTCACTCTTAATGTAATCAGCAACCTCCTTTGCATACTTAAGGTCGATTGCGTCCTCGCTCATTCCTATTGCAAAAGTACGAATGGGCTTATTGAGATGCTTCTGTGAAATGGCACAAACAAGAGAACTGTCAAGACCGCCGCTCAAAAGGAAGCCAAGCGGTGCATCGGCATCGAGGCGCTTTAATACACCCTCCTCAAGCTTGTCGTGAATCTTCGAACAGACAGTCTCAAGGTCGTCATAGCAAACCTCTTTGACTTCTGTCATGTCTCTGTAGCAAACGAACTTGCCGTCAGCATAATAATGTCCGGGCGGGAACGGTATTACCTTATCAACGAGCTTAACAAGGTTCTTTGCTTCGCTCGCAAAAAGTATTCCACCCTCGGTGTAACCGTAGAACAAAGGACGAATTCCGATCGGATCTCTGGCCGCAATCAGCTCGTTCTTCGCGGAATCAAAAATAATGCAGGCATACTCGGCGTCAAGCATTCTGAACATGTCGGTTCCGTACTTCTCATACATAGGAAGCAGAATCTCACAATCAGACTCACTTGCAAAGGTATAGTCCTTCTCCAGTTCCTTCTTAATCTTTCTGAAGCCATATACCTCACCATTACATACGACTGCATTTCCGTTTAATTTGAAAGGCTGCATGCCCTCGGGCGAAAGACCCATAATCGCAAGTCTCTCGAATCCAAGGATAACCTGATCACCGAAGCACTCAATGCGCTGCATGTCAGGACCTCTCGATATTGTTTTGTCAAAGCTTTCTTTAAATGCTTCAAGGCTCATCTTTGGGCCCTTGTATCCCATAATAGTACACATTTCTCTCTCTTCCTCTCTGTATTTATCTTATTTTCCTTTTTCTTTCTCCCGAAATATCACTAAATGGCTTTACGGAAAGCCTTTTAAGCTTTCCGCAAAACCAACAAAATAATTATTATAAGGGGGAGTTATGATGATAACTTATTCAACATCCTGAAGTGCTGCAAAATCTTCCTCACCGGTACGAATCTTGACAACCTTCTCAACAGGATATACGAAGATCTTGCCATCGCCGATGTGACCTGTGTAAAGAGCCTTCTTTGCAGACTCAACAACAGCACTTACGGGAATCTTACTGATAACAACCTCGACCTTAACCTTGGGAAGCAAGGTTGCATCCATTTCGACTCCACGGTACATCTCGCCGGCACCCTTCTGGATACCGCAGCCCATTACCTGAGTAACTGTCATACCGGTTACACCAAGATCGTTGAGGGCTTTCTTAAGAGCATCGTAACGCGAAAGCTTTGCAACGATTGAAACCTTGTAAATACCGGTTGATGTAGCGGGAGTAACTGCAGAAGCAACAGGAACTGCTGCTGCCTTCTTTGCCTCGCTTGCTGCTTCGTAGTCTTCCACACCAAGACTTGTGTTCTCGTTTACATCCATTGTCATGGTGTTTGAAATATCCATGATAGCGAAGCCCGAGTAAGCTGATGCAAGACCATGTTCTGTAGAGTCGAGACCCTGAATTTCCTCTTCCTCGGTAACACGAAGGCCGATTGTCTTCTTAATTACCAGGAACGCAATTGTAATTGTTACGATTGTCCAGCCGGCTACACATGCAAAACCGAGTAACTGTAATCCAAGCTGTTCAAATCCGCCGCCGTAGAAAAGGCCGGCCTTGATACCTGCAGTCTCAAAAGCAGGTGAAGTAGGTGTTGCGAAAAGACCTACGGCGATTGTTCCCCAGATACCGTTTAAGCAGTGAACAGCAACAGCACCGACAGGATCGTCGATGTGAAGTTTGTAGTCGAGAAGCCATACACCGAAGCAAACAAGGAAACCTGAAACTATACCGATGATTGCGGCTCCGAAAGCATCGGTTACATCACAGGGAGCGGTAATTGCTACAAGTCCCGCAAGCGATGCATTAAGACACATTGAAACATCGGGCTTTCCGTACTTAATCCAGGTAAAAATCATACAAGCAACGGTTGCTACCGCAGGAGCGATTGTTGTTGTTACAAAGATTGAAGCGAGCTCGTCAGGTGTCTGTGCCGCAGCACCATTGAAGCCATACCATCCGAACCAAAGAATGAATACACCGAGTGCACCGATTGCAATGTTGTGTCCGGGGAAAGCATTTACCTTGGTAACCTTTCCTGACTTGTCCTTTACAAACTTGCCGATACGGGGACCGAGAATTGCTGCACCGATAAGTGCCGAGATACCGCCAACCATGTGAATTGCGGTTGATCCGGCATAATCATGGAAGCCCATGGCGGTAAGCCATCCGTCGGGGCCCCAAATCCAGTGAGCTTCGATAGGATAAATAACAGCTGAAATAATTCCTGAGTAGATACAATATGAAATGAACTTTGTACGCTCAGCCATAGCACCCGAAACAATAGTTGCTGTGGTTGCACAGAATACAAGGTTAAACACCCATCCTGCCCAGTCGAAGTTTGCGTAATCCGTAATAATCTGCCAGTCAGGTCTTCCGCAGAAACCTGCAAGAGCATTCTCACCAAGGAGTAACGCACCACCTATCAAGATAAACATTACGGTTCCTATACAGAAATCCATAAGGTTCTTCATAATGATGTTTCCTGTGTTCTTTGCTCTGGTGAAGCCCGCCTCAACCATTGCGAAGCCTGCCTGCATCCAGAAAACCAATGCAGCTCCTATAAGGAACCACACAGCCATTGTCTGACCGTTAATTGCTTCAAAAATCGCATCTGTCATAATCGCTCCGATCCGTTTCTACAAGAAAAGGCACGTACCCCTTGGGAGTACGCGCCTTTGCGTAAAAACTCTTTTATTTTATCTTTCCTTTTTCAAAAACTTTCCTATATGCGAATCCGATTATTCGCTTAAATCTTTACCCTTTTCTTTTGAAGATCTGAAGTTCTGCCTTTCCGACAAATTATACATAGAACAGCATCTGCTCATATGTAGGATAAGGAAGAATATCCTCAGGAAGCATAGGCTCAATCGCATCCGCAGCAGTTCTAAGCTCTGACATATCCGAAACGATTGTCTTGTGATAGAAGTTAGCCTGCTTCAACGCATCGCTCATCTTCTCGGCCTTTGCAGTATCCGCTGCAAGCTTCTCAACCTTCTTTGAGATATCCTGATATGCATCGGCGAGTGTCTTTAACAGCTTCTCTTCCGCTGCAGTGGGAATCTCCTTGCTTACGGTCTTCTTTGCGATTACCGAAGCGCTGATTGTATCGGCATACTTAAGAACTGTAGGTAAGAACTGCTTGTTTACCATATCCTGCATTGTAAGTGTCTCGATGTGGAGAGTCTTGCAGTAGTTCTCAAGAAGAATCTCATATCTTGAATTGATCTCGGTCTCTGAAAATACACCGTGCTTTGTAAAGAGCTCAACATTCTTCTTTGCCTTGAAGCAGGGAAGCGATTCGGGAGTTGACTTGAAGTTGTAAAGGCCTCTCTTCTTAGCCTCCTTAACCCACTCATCTGTATATCCGTTGCCGTTAAAGATAATTCTCTTATGAGCAACGATTGTTTCCTTAACGAGCTCGTTTACAGCCTCTGTAATCTTCTCAGGCTCAACGCCTTCAAGCTTCTTGGCAAACTGGCTGAGTACTTCTGCAACTGCGGTATTGAGTGCAACGTTGGGACCTGCTACGGAAGCAGATGAACCAAGCGATCTGAACTCGAACTTGTTTCCGGTAAATGCGAAAGGTGAAGTACGGTTTCTGTCCGTTGTATCCTTTGCAAAATGAGGAAGAACAGAAGCACCGATTGACATCATCTCCTTCTTCTTATCGAAGAAGCCTCCGGTTACAATTGAATCAAGTACAGCTGTAAGCTCATCTCCGAGGAAAATCGAAATAATTGCCGGAGGAGCCTCGTTAGCACCGAGTCTGTGGTCATTTCCCGCACTTGCAACGGTAAGTCTTAAGATATCAGCATACTCATCCACTGCCTTAATTACTGCTGCAAGGAAAATAAGGAACTGTGTATTCTCCTGAGGTGTCTTGCCGGGATCAAGAAGATTTACACCGCTGTTGGTACTCATCGACCAGTTGTTATGCTTACCCGAACCGTTGATTCCTGCGAAGGGCTTCTCATGAAGGAGACATACATAGCCGTGCTTGTCGGCTACCTTCTTCATCATTTCCATTGTTAACTGGTTGTGATCTACGGCAACGTTTGTTGTATCGAAAATAGGTGCAAGCTCATGCTGGCAGGGAGCAACTTCATTATGCTTTGTCTTTGCGGGGATTCCGAGTTTCCAAAGTTCCTCATCAAGGTCATGCATATAAGCCGCTACTCTGGGACGAAGTGTTCCGAAGTAATGATCCTCCATCTCCTGGCCCTTGGGAGGCATAGCACCGAGAAGTGTTCTTCCGGTAAAGATAAGGTCCTTTCTCTTCTTGTAATCTTCCTTGTCGATAAGGAAGTACTCCTGCTCGGGACCGACGGTTGTCGAAACACCTGTAACATCGGTCTGTCCGATTAAGTGAAGAACCTTAACTGCCTGTTTATTAAGTGCTTCCATTGAACGAAGCAAAGGTGTTTTCTTATCAAGTGCTTCACCGCTGTAAGAACAGAAAGCTGTAGGAATGCATAATGTTCCGTCCTTGATGAATGCGGGTGAAGTAGGATCCCATGCTGTATATCCTCTTGCCTCAAAAGTAGCTCTAAGTCCGCCTGAGGGGAAGCTTGATGCATCGGGCTCGCCCTTAACAAGCTCTTTTCCGGAGAACTCCATTATTACCTTTCCGCCCTCAATGGGAGAAATAAAGCTGTCATGCTTCTCAGCGGTAAAACCTGTCATAGGCTGGAACCAATGAGTAAAATGTGTTGCTCCGTTCTCAACTGCCCACTCTTTCATAGCAATTGCAACAGCATTCGCAACATCATAATCGAGATGAGTATTATTATTAATTGTCTTCCTCAATGCCTTGTAGATGTCTTTGGGAAGTTTGTCTCTCATTACGGTGTCGTTAAATACCAAACTTCCATACAGTTCGGGTACTTTACTCATAGCTCCTCCATTCCGTGTCTGACGCCTTGTCTGTGCGCTGACACATATATGATTTTTTATAAAAAAGAGGCGCCTTGGACATAATATCCAAAGCGCCTTTGCTTTTCATGTTGTAAAATATAATGCTTGTTGAAAGGATTGTCAATATACTTTTTAAAATTTTTTCTTCGTACTTTAATCGATATCGTTGGCGTGTATACAAAGACTTTACTTGCTTTGAAGCTTTTCTTTGTGTTTTATACTGTGCCGGTGGCTTGGATACAAAGAATTTACTTGCTTCCATGGTTTTCTTTGTATTTTGGGCGATACTGATGGGTTGGATACAAAGATTTTACTTGCTTCCATGGTTTTCTTTGTGTTTTGGGCGATACTGATGAGTTGGATACAAAGATTTTACTTGCTTCCATGGTTTTCTTTGTGTTTTGGGCGATTCCGACGGTTTGAACACAAAGGATTTACTAACCCTGATGTCTCTCTTTGTAAACTGCAATAATCTGATTCGGGATATACAAAAATTCAGTTGTGTTACTAACCAGACTTTGTGTTCTTCTGACAGATAGGTCAGTTTTTCATGTATAGTTAGTTTCTCACATTTAATCAAGAATTGATACGCAGTTAGTTTCTTACATTTAATCAATTATTGATACGCAGTTAGTTTCTTACATTTAATCAATTATTGATGCGCAGTTAGTTTCTTACATTTAATCAATTATTGATACACAGTTAGTTTTTCTCGATAAATCAGTTATTAACGCGCCGCCCGTTTACAACATATAATCAGTCGCATTTACCCGATTCTTTACACCGGATACTTGTTATCGAAGCAAGCCTTGCAAATGCCAAGCCCTCCGACCATTTTTGACAGATCTTCTATATGCATGTATTCAAGGGAATCTGCACCGATTTTTTTGCATATCTCATCCTTGGAGTAACTGTTTGCAATAAGTTCCTTGTTATCCGGAACATCAGTACCGTAGTAACAGGGGTATAAAAACGGAGGCGAACTGATACGGACATGAACTTCTTTAGCTCCTGCTTTTCTGATCATAGCGATAAGATTAGATATAGTTGTTCCTCGGACAATCGAATCATCGATGAGCACGACTCGCTTATCTTTTACAACGCTCTCGATTACACTCAGCTTCATATGCACGGCTGACTCTCTCTCCTGCTGGGTAGGCTTAATAAAGGTTCTGCCGACATAGCTGTTCTTGTGGAAGGCAAGCTTAAAAGGAAGCCCCGAGGCCTCCGCAAATCCGACGGCTGCAGGAATTCCGGACTCGGGAACACCGGTTACCACATCTGCCTCAACCGGATATCTTTGTGCCATCGCCGCACCGCCCTTTACTCGCGACTCGTGAATACCGATTCCATCCATTACTGAATCCTGGCGTGCAAAATAAATATATTCAAAGATGCAGTGCGCCTGCTTGTCACCTTTTAAGGTAAAATCGGACACTACACCTTCATCCGATATAGAAACCGTCTCTCCCGGCTCAATGTCACGCACAAACTCCGCTCCGACCGAGGTAATCGCCGCACTTTCAGAAGCAAGGAAATATGTTCCGTCTTTCTTGCCGAGACACAGGGGCTTCAGTCCCAACGGGTCACGGATTCCGATGAGTTTTTGAGGACTTAAAATCAAAAGCGCATAACCGCCTTTGAGTCTTCGTGCGACACTGTGAACCGCATCTTCGATTGAATGGAGTCCCAGTCTCTCCATTGCTATCATATATGCAATGACTTCGGAATCGGTAGTACCCGCAAAGCGGGCTCCGTTGGCAGTCAGCTCATTCCTGAAATCATCCGCATTAGTGATGTTTCCGTTATGTGCAAGCGCAAGAGTTCCTTTAAGATAATTCAGGAATACAGGCTGCGCATTCTCGACCATACTTGCTCCGGTAGTCGAGTATCTTACATGGCCGATGCCTATATTACCCCTTAATTGAGAAAGAGTATGCCCGTCAAAGACTTCGCTCACAAGACCCATCCCTTTATGAATTCCTATATTTCCGAGCGGCCCTTTTGTATCGCACACAACGATTCCGGCAGACTCCTGTCCGCGGTGCTGCAATGCAACCAATCCATAATATATCTCCTTCGCTGCATCAATCGCTTCGCTGCTCCATACTCCGAACACTCCGCATTCTTCGTGCGGTTTATCGCTGTACAAAGAAACGTCACTTCCGCAAAGCATTGTTTCATAATGTGTTCTATCAATCGTCTCTTTCATCATTTCTCTCCCATCGATTCAAATGAGCCATACTTACAATAATTAAAAAAGGTGCTTTGAACCCACGTTCAAAGCACCCTTGCCTTTACGGACATAAATATATACTTTGTTTTTAAAATTGTCAACGGAGAATAAATTGTTCGGAAATAAACCGCTGACCTTGTCCCGGACAGACTATTTATTTAAGAATCAGATTTCCCTTAAAGGTGTAATTATATACCGAACCTGCCTTTTTATAGCTGTAACCTGCCTCAGCGAACGGATCATCCTTATATTCCGTAATCTGCTTAACCACCTGAACAATCTCGAAACCATCTGAATATTCTCCGGTACCCTTACATATGTAGTACTCAAATCCTTCATCTCCCGGGAATACAAAGCCGAAATAAGATTTGCCGCCCTTAGTAAGAGTATAAAGATTGTCATACCATAAATTAGTAAAGTCCTCACCCTTAATCTCTACCAGCTTTTCAGTAAGCTCAACGAGTTCCTGCTTGTCCTTTACTGCATCCTTGATTGACTTTCTTCCGTTGAAGAGAAAGGTTTTTTCTGCTGAGGTGATTGTACTTTCTGAAATATTTACAGATATTCCTGTCTCTTTGCCTGCGTAAGCGTTAAGCTTAACCTTTTTGCCGACCTTAAGTGAAGCTGCTGACCTCTCGGCTCTAAGAACAAACGCTGCAGCGGTATTCTTGCTCTTATTTAAGGTAAGTGTTCCCGAACCGGTAAGTTCAAGGCATCCTGCATAGCCATAGCCCCAAACACTGATATAACTGAGTTCATTCTTTCCAACCAGCTTAATCTTAAAATCAGAACCCATTTCATTTACGGAAATGCATGCATCAGGTCGCTTAAAGTTTTTCAGCGTAAGTGTATTGGTCTTTTCATTGTAAGAAACACCTTTCACTTTATCTAACTCAAAGAAACCGGTTTCAACTCCCTGTGGATGGAAAATAATCTCTTCATTCCCGTCCGCTCCTGCAACCACAATATATGCCCAGCTTCCTTCGCCTTTATGATATCCCTTAGCAGATGCCGCCTGTACCGAAGTATTGGAGCCGGCAACAAATGCCATCACCAGTGCGAGCGCAACCAGTGTCGCAAATTTCTTTTTCATGTATCTACCTCCATATTTCGTGATTTCTTAATAAATACATCGTTTTTGTGTATTTCAATATTATCACCGTCTATGGAGATTGTCAATCGCAATCTATTTTTCTGCGTTTTTCATTTTTTTAAGATATCGATCCTTCAGAGCATTCTTTTCATTAAGGAAATCAATCTCTTCCTTAAGATGCTGCACATATTCCCTGGCAAGCTTTACGCCTCCGCGCACCTCCACATCGGGATGCTGCTCCATATCCTCGAGCCACTTATTGAAGGAGTTCTCGCGCAATTCATTATATGTATTGTCTTTCTGCTCAAACATTTTCATCTTCTCCGAATTCGGAATTTACTTCAGTTTCTTTCCGTCGGAGAATGCTTTTCCGACAACCTTCCCCATCGAAACGTAAGTACTGTTGAGTGTATCGAATATGATGGGCTTAAGCTTCGCGGTATCGACTTTTCCGTCGGTAATAACAGATTCGTCTGCAGAAATATTTACGATTTCTCCGACAAGAATTCCGTCATTAAAGCTCTTTACCTTGCACTCGAGAGCCATAGGAAGTTCATCAATCAAAGGCGCATTGACGAATTCGCTCTTTGTCGCATGGAAACCTGCCTTCTCAAATTTGTTCGGAACCTTCAATGCAGATTCGATTCCTACGTAGTCGCAGGCTGCTACGGTATCTTCTGTCGCAAAGCTGACGGTAAATGCACCTGTCTTTGCAAAGTTCTTTGTGGTCTGATGTTCAGACATGCTGATGGAAACCTCGCTCATATCCGAAATCATGCCCCATGCCGCATTCATCGCGTTGGGTACTCCGTTCTCATCATAGGTTCCCACAATAAGTACCGGCATAGGTACGATCCAAGGTTTTGCACCGAAATTTACTCTGCTCATAATAATAATCTCCTTTTATTTTCCATATTCTTTGCCACTGTATCCATCAGAATCTTCGGGTCGATGGGCTTACTGATATAATCGTCAAAGCCCTTTCACGAAGCTATATATCGTTCCCCACAATCCTCAAATCGTACTTTTCTCCCCTCAATGTTTTCAATCAGGTTGAAATCTTTTCACACACCGGAATCAAAAGCCCCCCGACTATGTTTCCGAGTGTAATAATGAGCAGTGCTGAAATACTGTCCATATTCCACATCCCTGCCATTCCGAAATAGAACATATCCGCTATGCAGTGTTCAAATCCGGCCAAAATAAAGCCCGCCACGCACAAAAAGAGTCCAAGATACTTTCCGAGCTCATGTTCGTTCTTCTTAAAGCCGTCAACGGCTATATACATAAGAATATTACAGAATATACCCAGTATGAAAAGACTGTAGAAGCTGTCGGCGACTTTTATCTCGCACATGCCAGTCACTTTGGTTTCAAAGGCTTCGCGCACTCTTGTAGCTTTAAGCGAATACGCTACGACGTTTGTTCCGATGAGATTGCCGACCCAGATAACCGCCAGTTCCAAAATATAAACCGGCTTGTTCTCAAGCGCATACCCGACCTTTCCCGTAAACAAAGCAAAGCCCCTTGTGCAAATAGTAAACAAACCAAGTGTAAAGAACAAAGCTCCTATGACTTTGTTGTCAATCGCCAGGAACAACGCCCCGCCTATTCCTATACATATGCCCGCAAGAATACTTTTCAAAAATGTTTTTCCCATTCTGTCTCCTGTGATAATGCATGTGCAAACTTAATTCGAGAGTCTTACACGAATAGAGTCACCTGAAAATGTCATCCTTTCCCCATACCTCGGTATCCGGATGAGTTCTGTCTTCTTTCGTTTCAAAAGGATACTCCATACCCCAACGGCTTCTGATAGAATCCATCCATTTCATTATTCTTAATGTCTCACTGAGAGGGAAGGATAATGTCTCTTTACGTCCTTCAAGAATCGCATCGCGGCATTCCAAAACCTCATATTCGTAGCCGTTTACAAGGTACTCAAAATCCTTTGCCTCGACCGGTTCACCGCTCTTGTCAAAAATCTTGTAATTGTAAGGTACATTGGTAGGTCCGAAGGTCAGACTGCCTTCAGTTCCCGAAATAATGGCATAATTTGACTCCATATCGCAGTCAAAAGCAGTTTTCATCACAGCACGCCTTCCGTCCTTATATACAAATTCCGTTTCACTGTTCAAATCCATACCGTTCTCGTTAAAGCGGCAGTCTGTGTGAATGCTTTCGAAATCAGAACCGAAGTACATATCGATTGTCGAAAGAGGATATATTCCAAGGTCCAGCAATGCACCTCCGGCCAGTTCAGGCCGCTCAAGTCTTTGTATTCCGCGTCCGGCTATAGAGAAATCAGCAATCATATGCTCAAGCTTTCCGAGCCTTCCGCTGTCCAGAATACTTTTAATGATATCCTTTGCAGGCTGATATCTGGTCCACATAGCCTCTGCCAGCAGAAGATTCTTCTCCCTTGCCAGCGAAATAAGTTTCTCAGTCTGTGCCGCATTGCCGCAAAAAGCCTTCTCAACCAGGCAGTTTCTGCCGTTCTCAAGACAAAGCTTCGTATTCTCATAATGTTCCGAATGGGGTGTTGCAATATAAACCAAGTCTATATTCTCATCCTTTGCCATCTCTTCATACGAACCGTAAGCGTTTTTTGCCTTCCATTCCTTCGCAAACTGCTGTGCCTTTTCCAAAGACCTCGAGGCGATTCCGTAAAAGCATACCTTATCAGGCATACCGTTTAAAGCGGTTGCCATACTTCTCGCAATATTTCCCGCACCCAATACAGCTACATTAATAATTCTGTCCATTGTAATCCCCTTTCGTGAGCTGCATTATTTGCAGACATTCACACCTTCTATTGTACGGATTTTCAGTCCCCGCGCAAGCCCGTAAGCAAAGATAAAAGACATAAAAACAGGGCTGCTTGTAAAAACAGCCCTGTGTCGTTCAATTTAAGTTTATTGACTTATTTCTTTGTGATATCTCCACCGAAGTACTTATTTGAAAGTTCGGTAAGCTTTCCGTTTGACTGCATTTCAGCCAAAGCCTTGTTTACCTCCGCGAGGAGTGTATCATTCTCGGCAAAACGCTTCATGGGAATAGCCACTGATGTAACTTCGGGATCAAGGCAGGCAATCTTTGCGTTTGCATCAGGATGAGCTGCCATGTAATCGTAGAAGGTAACCTCTGCGTTAAGAGTTGCATCTATTCTTCCTGCAAGGAGAAGCTCGAAGGTCTGGTTAAGATCATCAACACCGTCAACCTTTGCACCGTACTTCTCGGCAACCTCAGCATAAGTACTTGAGATTGTATTTGCGGTATTCTTGCCGTTTAAGTCTTCCATCTTTGTAATAGAAGTATTGTCGCCTGTTACGATAACTGCAGTTCTGTTGTATGCGTAAGGCTCTGAGAAATAATACTTCGCATTTCTGTCTTCGGTGATATCAACACCGTTTACCATAATGTCGTAACGGCCTGCATCAAGACCTGCAAGAAGTCCGTCCCACTCACCTTCAACGAATACGGCCTTTACTCCAAGGTAATCAGCGATATATTGTCCGATTTCGACATCGAAGCCAACGAGCTTGTCGCTCTCATCGTGGTAAGTCCAGGGAGACCAGGTACCCTCCATCGCAATTGTAATCTCGCCTTTTTCCTTGATTCTTGCAAGGCTGTCGGCTGCGGTTGTCTGCTCCGCGCTGTTTTCTTCCTTCTTTGAACATCCTGCACATACGCCGATGCACAGTACTGCCGTTAACATTAATGCTATCAGTCTCTTCATACTTTCCTCCAAAATATATATATTATTCATAATTCAGAACATTCTTCAGGAATGCTCTGGTACGCTCTTCCCTGGGATTTGCGAAAAATTCCTTGGAAGGTGCGCTTTCTATGATTCCACCGCCGTCCATAAAGACGATACGATGAGAAACATCACGTGCGAAGCTCATTTCATGTGTTACAACGAGCATTGTCATTCCGTCCTCTGCAAGCTTCTTCATTACACTTAATACTTCACCCGTAAGCTCCGGGTCGAGTGCAGAGGTCGGTTCATCAAAATATATAATTTCAGGCTCGGTAGCCATGGCTCTTGCTATCGCCACCCGCTGCTGCTGACCGCCCGAAAGCTGGTACGGATAAAAGCTGCTTCTCTCCGCAAGGCCGACCTTATCAAGAGCCTCCATTCCGATTTTTTCCGCTTCTGCCTTCGGCATCTTTCTCGCAATAATCAGACCCTCGGTAACATTCTGCAGAGCGGTTTTATTAAGAAACAAATTGTAATCCTGGAATACAAATCCGGTTTTCTTTCGGAGGCGGGCGATATCTTTTTTGCCGATCTCTCCGAATTTAAAGGTTTCATCATCAAAGATGAGTTCTCCGCCGTCTGCGGTTTCAAGGAAGTTCATGCAGCGAAGCATGGTTGTCTTTCCCGAGCCGCTCGGACCCAGAATAGCTACAACATCACCCTGCTCAACCTTTAAGTCAACACCCTTTAAAACCTCGGTTTGACCGAAATGTTTTTTTAGTCCTCTAACCTCTATCATGCCTGGCCCTCCCTGCGGTGCCTGTTGAGTCTCTTCTCTCCCACACGCTGAAGCTTGGTAAGAACAGTAGAGAAAATCAGGTAGATAAGTCCGACCTCAATATAAAGTACAAGCGGCTCGTAAGTTCTGGCTACGATTCGCTGAGTAACCATAAACATCTCCGTAACCGTGATGTTTGCCGCAAGAGAAGTATCTTTAAGCATGGCAATAACAGAATTCGATAACGGTGGGAACGCGGTACGCATAGCCTGAGGCAAAACAATTCTGCGCATAATCTGCATATAAGATAATCCTGCACAATAACCTGCCTCGAGCTGACCGGTGGGTACTGCCTCGAGTGCGGCTCTGACCGTTTCCGCACAGTATGCACCCTCATTCAAAGAGAACACCAGAACCGCTGCCGGGAAAGGATCGAGCAGAATACCGATACTGGGCAGTCCGTAGAATACAACGAACAACTGAACCAAAAGCGGTGTGCCGCGGAAAATCCATATATAAAACCTTGAAATGTGACGCAGCACGGGCACCTTTGCAAACTGAATCATTGCAACAATAATCGCAATAATCAAAGCAAACGTAAATGCAATAACAGTAAGAGGTATTGTCATTTTAAGACCGGGAAGCAGAATCTTGGGGAATGAATCCACAACCAGTTTCCATACACCGTCTCTCATTCGACATCCTCCCTTCTTTATTTTCACGCATCCTGCTTAGGCCTTACTGCATTAACCCAGCCTGCGTAATTATATGCCAAGCAACTGTTCTTGTCAAAAAACAATGATATAAAAAGTATTAAATTTTCTTAAACACCCGATTAAGTAAGTCCAGTTTCCTGCTTACAGTTCCAATTTCAGATCATCTTTCTTTATCCAGCCTATTTTTCTGAAAAACAGACCGAACAGCCAGGTCAAAACTCCGGGGAGAATAAAGCAAATCATAACAAGTCCGAACCAGTCCATAGCCGTAACCGAGGCCTTCAAACCTGCCTCAACATCATTTATCCATCCGGTATATACACCGATCTGACCTA
>JAZLGZ010000081.1:0-2072 GCA_045616585.1 Lachnospiraceae bacterium | reverse complement strand
CTTCATCCCTGCACCAATCAAAGCAGAGACGTTCTTTTTGGAGTAGAAGCCTTTGTCCGCGACAATAATACAATCGCTGCATCCGGCGGCACTCACGGTATCCATAAACGCTGCCTTATCGACGATAGAGCCCTGAACCACCCTGTAGAATACCGGGCGGTGGGAATCCTTCTCGAATACATACAGGAGTCTTGCCTGTGGGTTCTTCGAATGCTCAGGATTATAGCCCGTAGCTGCCAGAGAATCTGCCGACCTTGAAAAGATGGAAGTTCCGTCACACAGCAACGTTGTCCCGGGCATGACCAGAGATCGCATGAATGCATTCAACACATCCTGCATGGAGCCGAGTCTTGAAATGAACCTCCTTACAGAGCCTTCTGAGACCGCGATATCATTGCAAATGTCGCTCATATATGAGTCAAGGAATACCGGTTGAATCATCTTTGCTGATGTAACGCTATCGACCAGACGCAGGAGTGAAATCGTGCGGATCTCGCGAAAAATATCCGGGAAATATTCCCTGAGTTTCGTACCCAGATCCGGTGAAAGCTGCTGGAGGACCTCATATGCTCCATAGTTTTTTACGACAGGCGCGATATCGGGAGTAAGCCGCATTTCCTGTATCAGGCGCAGACCATTAGCATTCGGGATAAAGCCATCAGCCTCGGTGATTTTTCCGATACTCTTACCGGTGACCTTTTGCGGTCTGCCCTTAACGGCATCCCATTTCGAAGATACAAGGTATGCGTAATAATGACCTCCGATACAGCGAATTTCTACTGCGCCAAACCGAGTTGGACGTTTACTTTTGATTGATTCCGGGATACTCATATAAGGCCCTTTCTATTAACGTAACTTACGTAATAATTATACCTCATATGACTTGCTAAATCAAGAGAAATCGACATCAGAAGACGACAAATATCGCAGAAATAGCGTATTATCAAGGCCTATGATACCATTTGTAGACTTGTGGTAACAATTAAGCAACAAATTTAGCCGATTTCTATTAACGTAAAATTTAAGGTTTCAGTGTTCATAACTATTATGACATGAGTATTCTTTCGGTCAAATAATGAAATCCCAAAAATATCCACTATACACCCAAAGTGGTGAGCAAATCGGTGATGTATTTGACTGTTCTATTTGAGGTCCAGATCGCATCAGAAGTCAGTTTGACTTTCTTGGATTTGGAAAGATAATGGAAGACCTGTTTGTATGAATATTTCTGCGCAACGCCGGTCTCCTGCAGCCTCTTTCTGACACGGCAGGAGATGAGCACGGAAAGGAAGTTGATGAATTCAGTAGCGTATACGCGGTAATCACCATGAACACGAACAGTGTTAAGCTCAATGATGTTCTTGTAGAAATCAAACATCACCTCGATCTCCCAACGTTTTGCATAGGCGTTATAAACATCGAGTGGATCCAGATCGGAATTGGATTCGAATACGATAAGTCCGAATTCGCTTTGCTTATCAAGGTACTTCTCCTCGGAGTAAGTACCTTTTTTCGTGGTTCGGGCAAGGTATCCAATTTCCTGATCATAAGCTCCTTTCGGATCGCGGAACGCATAGAGGAAGCAGTCTTCACTGACCTGTTTCTTCTTCCAGAAGATATGAGCATCCTTGAAGCCTTCCAAAAGAGAGACGATGTCCTTATCCATTTTATTTTGGACGATAAACTTTGAAGATTGCTTCAGCGGAATGATATATGAGATACCGCCCATTTCTTTTATGGTCTTGATGGAATTTCTGCTGTAAAAGCCTTTATCCATAACCAGTATTCCAGAAGAAACCTTATACTCCGATACGAAATCCTCAATACTGGTCAGATCCAGCATATTTCCAGGGTAGGGTTTGCATGCAACAGGCTCTCCGCTTTCCGGATCGTAGGCATAGATCAGACTCAGGTCCTTTGAGCTTTTCTTATTTCCCTTGCGAGAGAATTCGGAGAAAGTGTCCGTGCCGCTGTTGCAGTCCTTGAGCATTCCGTCGATGACGACTTCCTTGCCGGCATACTGTTCCACTCTGGTCCGCATGAATTCACTCATTTTGCTGTAAGCCATGCCG
>JAZLGZ010000080.1:0-33671 GCA_045616585.1 Lachnospiraceae bacterium | reverse complement strand
GGCCTCCGACTTCAATAGTTCATCTGCGCGTTTATGTTTATGGTATATTTGCTGCCCCACATAGGGTTAAAGCTGTCGTTCCATATTCCCTGAAGATTAAGAGGCAGAGAACCCGGTCTGCTGCCCGCTATCATTAAGTATCTGCCGTACATAAAGAACAGTTCGGGAAGCCACTGCTCTGCATTCGGCTCCTTCTGCTCTTCGCTTCCCAAAGAACCGTTAAAATTTATCAACACATTCTCTCCGGGTCTGAACAGTTCAAGGCCGACTCTGTTAAAAAGGCTGTGATAATCTTCAAGATGCTCTTGATACAGTTTTTCAAACCCCTTATCCGCTGCTGCCTCAAGCTTATCAATTACGTTTTTATAAGGGTCGCTCTCCCTGAAGGTAGTATCTGCGGCAATGAAAATCGTCGCGGCATCGGCTGCTTCCACGACAATCGTATTTCCGATTGCCTTACGCTTTCCGCCCTCGTTTATAATTTTTATGGCACATATGGCTTCCACGGCGCCGCGACCGCCGCCCGAAGTTCTCATTACCGTCGTATCGCCATTGACATTAAAAATATCATCGGCCATGGAATTATAGCCGGGATTGCGGTATACCTGCTCTTCGTAAGGACCGTAATCCCAGGTCGCCCCACCCCTGGCAAGCTGTGTTCTGAAGGATATCGATGCTTGCTTTTCACAAGTAAGGCGTACAGCCATTACCTGATTCGGAAAGCTCGCAAATACCGTTCTGTCAAAAACGACACCGTCCCGTTTGAAAAAGACCCGTGCCGAAGCATCGTTTATGTTCAATTCTCTCTTATACTCGGTTATTTCTCCTCTTTTTCCGGCAAACTGAATATAAAGATTTCCGAGAGCCTCATAATGCCGCTGTTCCTCGGGGGTACCCGAAAGTGCCAGAGCACATAAGTCCTGAGCCTCTGTTATCCTTCCCTCATTGATAAGTTCGCGAATTCGCGGAAGATTTTCTCTGGCCGAAGGATTATTTCTGTCCCTTGGACCTCCGAACCATACACTGTCCTCATTGAGATTGATGAGTTCGGTATAAGGTTTTCCGTAGACCATTCCTCCGAGTCTGCCGTTTCCCACGGGCAAAGCTTCATTAAAGTTTTCCGCAGGCTTGTCAAACGAAATCAAATATTCTCTCATACATTAAATCCGAAAGAAGCAACAGACACCTGACCGCTTCCGATAAATTCAAAATAAATCGCATTAACGCCGTCCGGAAGTTTTACCTCGGCGCATTCGGTTTTCCAGCCGTTTGCATATCCGATGGGGAAGCTTCCGAGTTCTTCGCCGTCGTAAGAAGTCTTTACGACAAGCTTTCCGTTCGCATATCCGTGATAGCGAATCGACATTGTTTTTACATTCTTGCAATCAAAGTACTTGTAACCTATTACGGTTTCGTTCTTGATGTTGGTAACGTACGCATATTTCTCATCGCAAAGATAAAGTGCGGTCTGTTTAGGATCCATATCACCGTCATCCTCAACCGTAACGGTTTTGCAGTACTCATCGCCCTTATCCCCGCCGTCCTGAACAATCTTCGGGAATCTGTCATCCATCCATCCGGACCACGGAACATACACAACATCTTTCTCGCGGATGAACACATTGCAGGCAATATATGTAGGATATTCACCATCAGCTTTTAAAGGTGCCACGCTTCCGCATGAGGTCATCTCAGCCTGAATCAGATTGCCCTCGGCGTCTGCCGAAAGCTTCTCAAAACAGCCCTGACGAGAATAGTTTGTTCCGTTCGTATGTCTGTGATAGAAAATATACCAGTCACCGTTGATTTCAACCATGCTTCCGTGATTGTTAGCACAGTAAAACATTGGCTTTTCCGATGGCTTATAGCTGTCGATATGAAGGTCTCCGTTGCTTACAAGAACACCTGCGTATTTAAAGCCCGAAGTAGGTTTATCGCTGATGGCATAAGCAAGCTCATGGAACCATCTCGAAGAATAAATAAAATAATACTTGTCGTCACGCTTACGAATCGATGGAGCCTCGAAGAACTCATGTCCCTCAAAATCTGTGCCCTTACTGTACTGCGAACCCGGTACAACAAACCTGGGTTCCTCAACAATTGTGAGCATATCGGGACCCAGCACGGTTGCCATCGCACCGTGTCTTGAATTGTCTCCCACACCACAAAAACCTGTGTAAAGATATGTCACATCGCCTTCGGTCAGAACACCGGGATCGAACTGGGGCTCATCACCCTCACGTTCACCGAGCCTTGTTCCGTCGGCATAATGAACATGTCCGTAAAACTCGTACTTTCCCGCAGGAGTGTCACATACGGCAACCGATACGATTCCCACGGAGCTTAAAACATAATACAAATAATAGCGTCCGTCAGGTCCGACGGTAACATCGGGTGCATAAAGGTTGCCCTGTCCGTCTCCGTTCTCGGGGTCCTGATCTTTTCTGAAAATAACACCTTCATATCTCCAATTGCCAAGATCGTTTACATCCGCAGACCAGCATACATAATCAAGCATACAATACACGTCACCGTTCGATTTATCGTGCGAACCGTACACATATACTCTTCCGTCAAATACATAGGGCTCACCATCCGGAACATACTCCCATGAGGGAAGATAAGGATTCGTAGCCTGAAGCAAATTCTTCATAAAATACCCCTCCGATATAATATTTCACAAGTTGACCATCAGTAAAAAAAATGCTAGGATTAACCCGTTCAGACATTCTTTTAGGTTAAGTATAGCATTATGAGGTGACATTAGCCATGTCTATTATTGATAATAAGGAATCTTTTTGTAAACCATTACACAAGCTCGCAATTTTCGATCTCGACGGTACCCTTCTCGACACGCTTCCGGATCTTGCGGCTGCGGTGAACCATGCGCTTACGCTAAACAGTCTTCCCGTCCGTCCCATAAATACTATACGCAAATTTATCGGCAACGGTGTAAAGACGCTTATCGAGCGTTCCATATATGTCCCTCAAAATAAAATGGACGAAGTCGAAAAGGACCCGTCCATAGATTTTGTTCCTGTTACCAACAACTATGTTGTCAAAGATTTATCGCTGTTTACTAAAGTACATGCCGATTTTGTCGAATACTATCTGTCACACGCCACTGTTTATACCAAACCGTACGCAGGCATCGCAGAGGTTCTTTCGGCTTTAAAAGATAAAGGCACCGTCCTCGCGGTCGTTACCAACAAACGCGACGACCTCGCACACATCATAATAGAAAAATACTTCCCGGATACATTCGAACTCGTAATCGGTGATCGCGCAGGTCATCCCAAAAAACCCGCTCCGGACTCAGTTCTTGAAGTACTTGAAAAGCTTAATTTTGCTCCTGAAGATACCATATACATCGGTGACTCAAACGTCGATGCCGAAACCGCTGCGAACGCGGGCTTAAGCTGCATAGCAGTTTCCTGGGGATACCGAAGCCTTCACGACCTTTTACTTACCTCAGCAAACATGTTTGCTGCCGAACCCCACGAGCTTGGGCTGTTGATATAGTCAGCCTTCCGAGAGTACCACCGTCGTATAATCATGATTTACGGCTTCCAAGAAAGGTCCGAACACATCCGCCACCTTTAATCTTAAGCTTGAGGTATTGATGCAGGGATGACATCCCACATATTCACCTTTCAGAATATCTTCATCCACAAGAAGCTTAACATTATTATGCTTGTCATTCATAAGTCCGAGAACACTTACCGAACCCGGAGTAATATCAAGAAACTCCTCCATATATTCGCCCGAAGCGAACGAAAGTCTTGAGCTGTTTATCTGTCCCGAAATCTCCTTGGTTCTGAACTTTTTGTCACCGCGAATCAAAAGCAGATAAAATTTATTTTTACCTCCGTTGCACAAAAAAAGATTCTTGCACATCACCGCAGGCTGCATTGCAGCATCAATTTCCTCGCAGGCTTCCATTGTCTCGGCCGCTTCGTGATCAACCCTTTCATATTTGATTCCGAGACTGTCCAGCAAGTCGTAAGTTCTGATTTCTTTATCGAGTCTTCCCGTTAAATCTGCAGGTCTTCCCTCTTCAAGTTTCATTCGAATTTCCTTCTTTCGCAAAAACAAGGTGCAGCACTGACACCGGCCAGTACGGCACCCTGATAGATATTACTTATAGCATTCAGGCTTAAGAACCCCGATGTAAGGCAGATTTCTGTAATAATCCGCATAATCGAGTCCGTAACCCACAACAAACTGGTCCTCAATATCGAAGCCCTTAATATCCGTTCCGATATCGGCAGGATGACTGTTGACCTTATCAAGAAGACACACGGTCTTGATTGATCTGGGCTTTCTTGACTGAAGAAGCTCTTTAAGATACTTGAGAGTCAGTCCCGAATCGATAATATCCTCGACGATGACAACATCCTTTCCGGTAATGTTGTTGTCAAGATCCTTAACAAGCCTTACGACACCCGAAGACTTTGCATCCGCTCCGTAACTGGATACCGAAATAAAGTCCATATGAATCTGGCACTTCATCTGACGGCATAAGTCGGTATAGAAGAAAGATGCACCCTTCAAAATACATACCATAATGGGGCTCTTATCCTTATATTCCTCTGTAAGAATCGCTCCGAGTTCTTCAACTCTGGCGCTTATCTTTTTCTCCGAAAACAATATATACTCGATATCGTTCTTCTCTTCAGTAATTCTCATAACACACTCCCGTTTTTTATCTGTTTGCAAGTTCGCCGGCAACGTCCTGCCAGTCGACACCACATTCTACCATAAGAACGGTCATGTGGTAAAGCAAATCCGCAATTTCGTATTTAAGTTCTTCGGCATTCGGATTCTTTGCGGCAATAACCATCTCGGTCGCTTCCTCACCGCACTTTTTAAGAATTTTATCGATGCCTTTATTGAAAAGATAGTTTGTATATGAGCCTTCCTTGGGATTCTGCTTTCGATCGGCAACCACATCATAGAGTTGCGAAAGAACAGCGGAAATATCCTTAACGGCGAATTCGTGCTTAACCATATTGTTGAAGAAACACGAACGGCTGCCGGTATGGCAGGCAGCTCCGACCTGAACCACCTTTGCAAGAAGTGTATCCTTGTCACAGTCGGCACTGAGTTCGCGTACATACTGATAATGTCCCGATGTCTCGCCCTTTATCCAAAGCTCATTTCTGCTTCTTGAATGATAAGTCATGATACCGGTTGCAACGGTCTTATCAAAGGCTTCCTCATCCATGTATGCCATCATAAGCACTTCGTTTGTCTTATAGTCCTGTACGATACAGGGAATCATTCCGTCGGAATTGAGTTTAAGTTCTTCGAAGTTAATCGAGCTCTCGAAAGTATTTACATCAGCTCCCAGTGCCCTGATTTCACGCTTTAAGGTCATAACATCCGAGCCGTCGAGCACTGCGGCAGCCTTTTCGACATCTTTTTCCTTAAGAAGCCCGGCAAGATTCTCGGCCGATGCACTTTCCGAAACAGCAAGAACATTGCCGCTGCCGTTCTTCGCGCTGCATCCGGTCTTAACAAAAATGTTTGCTTCGCCGAATCTGTCCATACTCTCTTTTACTATTGAATTGCCTTCGACATCCTCCGCATTCACAACGACTGCCGAAGCTCCGGTGTAAAATGCTTTCTTCACATCTTCAAAACGATGAACACGTGTTCCGATGATGATGGGAATATCAACAGCTCTTGAAAGCGCTCTTGCCTTGTCAAGAAATTCCTCTTTCTTGCTATCTTCTTCGGTGTAATCAACCACAACCAGTTCATCGATTCCCAGGTTCCGGAATCCGACGCCTGCTTCGATAAGCTGCTCATCTGTCATTTCAGATGCATTAATATATGCTGCGATACTTTTCATATACTGTCTCCTAAATTAAATAGTTCCTTTTGTTGAAAGGGTTCCCTCTATCCTGGGATCAATGCTGACAGCTTCGGCCATGGCCTTTGCAAAAGCCTTGAAGGCAGCTTCCGCAATATGGTGATTGTTGCTTCCGTCCAGCTGTCTGATATGAAGGTTCATCGCCGCCGAATAACTTACCGCATAGAAAAATTCTTTGATAAGTTCACTGTCAAGCTCACCTATCTTCGGCATGGTAAAGTTTAAATCATAAGCAAAGTAAGGACGTCCGCACAAATCAACCGCACAAAGAACCAGTGTCTCATCCATCGGAAGAGTAAAGCTTCCGTATCTTTTGATTCCGGCTTTATCCCCCAGTGCTTCCTTAATTGCGGTTCCGAGTACAATACCCGTATCCTCGGTGGTATGGTGTCCGTCGACATACAAATCACCTGTAACCTTTACCTCAAGGTCAATGAAGGAATGTCTTGCGAAGCTGTTGAGCATATGATCCAAAAATCCTATACCGGTATTGATATCGGCTTTTCCGCTTCCGTCAAGATTCACGCTGACTTTAATCTGAGTTTCTTTGGTTGAACGCTCAACCGTTGCTGTTCTGCTCATATTATTTCTCCGTTCATGGTCTGCAGCGCAGACTTCTTTATTATTCAAATCTTACCGCTACGGAATTGGCATGTGCGGTAAGTCCTTCCGACTTCGCAAAAGTCTCTATATCACAGTGAACCTTCTCAAGAGCTTCTCTCGAATAGGATATTACACTTGATTTCTTAAGAAAATCATTGACGCTGAGAGCTGAGAAAAACTTAGCTGTTCCGTTTGTGGGAAGAATGTGATTAGGTCCCGCAAAATAGTCCCCAAGAGGCTCGCTCGAATATTCTCCGAGGAAAATCGCTCCGGCATTTCTTACCTTTGTCATAGTCTCAAAGGGATTTGCGGTAAGTATCTCAAGATGTTCCGAAGCAATCTCATTGGTGGCTTCAACCGCATCATCCATATTATCGGCTACAAGAATATAGCCGTAATTCTCAAGTGACTTCTCGATAATCTCTTTACGTGAAAGCTTGGCGGTAAAGGCATCAATCTCTTCCGAAACCTTCTGCGCAAGTTCCGCGGAAGTAGTAATGCATATAGCCGAAGCAAGTTCATCATGCTCGGCCTGAGAAAGCATATCGGCAGCTACGTATCTGGGATTTGCGGTCTCATCCGCAAGGACAAGAATCTCGGAAGGACCTGCGATGGAGTCTATGCTTACGTTTCCGTATACCGCACGTTTCGCAAGCGCAACATAGATGTTTCCGGGCCCTACAATCTTGTCGACCTTCGGAATGCTCTCGGTACCGTAAGCCATGGCAGCTATTGCCTGTGCGCCGCCGATTTTAAATACTCTGTCAACGCCCGCTTCTCTTGCCGCAACCAAAGTGGTGGGATATACTTTACCTTCACTGTTGCAGGGAGTACACATAACAATCTCGTCGACACCCGCAACCTTTGCGGGAATAACGTTCATAAGTACCGAAGAAGGATATGCTGCTTTTCCGCCGGGCACATATACTCCGGCTCTCTTTAAGGGTGTCACTTTTTGTCCGAGAAAAGCTCCGTTGTGATTCGTGGTAAACCAGCTCTTCTCCAGCTGATTTGCGTGAAATTCACGGATATTGATGATAGCCTTTTTGATAACATCTACAAGCTTTCCATCTACCTCGCCGTATGCCGCATCGATTTCTTCGGCAGTTACTTCAACACTTGAAGCATCAAGCTTCGCTTTATCGAAGCGCTCGGTATATTCGAATACCGCAGCATCTTTCCCTTTTTTTACGTCATCCACGATTGCAGCAACCCTCGCTTCATACTCGGGATACTGAGTTGTATTTCTCTTCAGGAGATTCGCAAGAAGGTCCTGCTTTGTATTCGAATCAAGTTTAACAATCTTCATATTTCTCCGTTCCGTGCCAAAAGCACCTTTTATTTCTCTTTCTCCGCCTTTTTTCTTTCAAGAACCTCTCTCATATCTTCTATGAGCTTGCTGATTCTTTCCTGCTCCATTTTCATCGATACTCTGTTTACAACCATTCGCGCTGAAAGAGGCAGTACCTCTTCAAGAACCTCAAGTCCGTTTTCGCGAAGAGTGGAACCGGTTTCAACGATATCTACAATAACCTCCGAAAGACCGACAATCGGAGCCAGCTCTATAGAGCCGTTAAGCTTGATAATCTCTACGGTCTGATGCTTAACGTTATTGAAATATTCCTTCGCAATACGGGGATATTTGGTTGCGACTCTGATCATTTTTCCGCCCTCAAGCGCTTCCCTTGCACTTGCAGGTCCGGCAACACACATTCTGCACTTTCCGAGACCCAGATCAAGGACTTCATATAGGTTTCTGGCCTCTTCAACAATGGTATCCTTTCCCACAATGCCTATATCCGCAGCTCCGTACTCAACATAAGTAGGAACATCATTTGCTTTTGCAAGGAAAAATCTGTAGCCCATTTCCTCATTTGTAAAAATAAGCTTTCTCGATTCCTTGTCTTCCATTTCTTCACAGGTAATTCCAAGTTCCGCAAGAATACCCATGGTCTGCTTTGCAAGCCTGCCCTTGGCAAGTGCTATAGTAATATATCTCATATGTTCTCCGTCTCATGCGATGCGCATGTTATTTAACTTTTATAACAGAACTGATACCCGTACGTCTTGCAGCGATAACCTTCTTAAGCTCGTCCTCAACGTTTTTCTCATCTGCGGCAAATTCCTTAACTCTCTCGTCGGTATCGGGTACTATTCCCTGACGCATAAGCGCATCCATAAGTCGATCAACCACAACTGCCATTCCTATCGCAGCGGCAGGTTTTCCGAACTGTCCCACAAGCTTATCGTAGCGTCCTCCCGAAATAAGCGAATCACCTGTTCCGTATGTATAAGCATTGAAAATTATTCCGGTATAGTAGTTATATTTGCTGAGCATTCCGAGATCGAAGCTGATATAACGCTCATAGCCGTACAGCTTCAGGAGTTCATATATCTTTTCCAATCGTTCGATTGAAGCAAGAGCAGCGGTATTGGTTGTCATTTTCTTAAACTCGGAAAGCTTTTCAGCCGGTCCGAAAAGTGTAGCAAAGCTTTCAAGTACATTTTTGAGTTCGTCGCTTAAGGTATACTTACCGAGAAAGTCCTTAAGTCCGAAGGAATTCTTGTCGTTTATCAAAGCACGCATTTCTTCGACATCATCTGCGCCGAATCCCGCTTCTTCAACAATGGCCTTAAAAAATGCCACTTCTCCGATTTCAACTTGAAATTCGGTAAGACCCGCCCCCAAAAGACATTCTACTGTAAGCGCAAGCATCTCGGCATCGGCAACAACACTTGAATCGTTTACAAGCTCCGCACCGATCTGGGTAACCTCTTTGGGCTTTCCCTGATATTCACTGCTGTTAGTAAAAGTATTACCGCTGTAGCAGAGTCTGACAGGCTCACAATTGTCGCGATGATATTTGGCTATGCATCTGGCAATCGAAGGAGTGATATCCGGTCTTAAAACCAGCGTGTTTCCTTCTCTGTCGAAAAACTTATACATATCCTTCGCACTGACACTTCCGCGTTCTTCACTGAATATATCAAAGTACTCAAAAGTAGGTGTCTGAATGCTCTCAAAGCCGTAAAGCTTCATTTTGGCAAGCAGCTGTGACTCCACATGAAGCTTGGCCTGACATTCTTTACCGTATATATCTCTCACACCTTCGGGCGTATGCAGCAATTTATCTTTCACTTAATATTACCTCGCTTTACTTTACTACGTTAACGTGCTACCAAATTATCATGCTAGCAAGTTGAAACCGATTATACCGATTCCAAACGATTTAGTCAAGTATTTTATTCATTCTTCTCTTTCAGAAAGGTCCTTACTCAACATATCGAGGTAAGGAACATAAAACCCATTCCTGGCTTTGAAATAATAATTCTCGTCAAGTTCATCCATTCTGAAGCTTTTACGTCCGCCTTCCTGCGCACGTTTCCAGAACACCTCGAGTTCTGACTGTCTCATATAGTAATATATGTCCCTGGTTTTAAAATAAATAATCAGAAAGGCCACACCCTGCTGCTGCTCAAATTCGCGCATGAATTCGACCTGATGTTCATGTACATTCTGAAGTGCAAAGGTCTCGTAAGCACATTCCTTCGCGTCAAAGCAGACAGGAATGCCCTGAACCGCCCCTATATAGTCAACGGTACTTTTTTTGTCGAAATAAGCCAGCGTAATATGTCCATGTTCCTTATCCATTTCTATCGGCGTTATGGGAGTCGGAACTTTTTGAATAAGAGCCAGCTTTTTCTCACGATATCTGTCATTTGTAAGATTTATGCTCTCCTCGAGCTGCGAACCTCTCAGTCCGCGTGAATTCCACTGAGGCATATATCTGTACTCTCCTGTATTTTATGATGCCCAATGCCGTCAGGGTTTAATAAAAAACTCCTCCGGAATCGCAACTTTGAATGCCTTCCCCGAAATATTGGGCAGTTCCTTCTGCACAGGGAATACGATCCTGTGTGCCAAAAGCAGCTGTGACTTAACACGGTACTTATCTCTCAGCATGCGATTGGCCGCAATATCTCCGTATTTTGAATCTCCCGCTATCGGATAGCCCTTTGAAGCAAGATGTGCTCTTATCTGATGACTCTTACCTGTAAAAAGTTCCACCTCGACAAGAGAATATCCGTCTTTAAAAGCCAGCGGTTCCCAGGCTGTCTCAATTATCTGTGCCCCCTGCATGGGTTTGTCGGTGACGGTAACCGTATTGTTTTTCTCATCTTTTATAAGATATGCTTTGCTTCGGGAATAATCATTGATTCTGCCCTTGCAGATTGCCAGATAATATTTATGTACCTTTCGGTCTCTGAACATCTCAGACAATACGCGAAGTCCCTCAATGTTCACACCGCAGCAGACTATTCCTGCAGTATTGCGGTCGAGTCTGTTGCACACGGAAGGCCTGAAGGTAAGCATCTGCTCCTTTGAAAGCTTTCCCTTTGAAATCAGGTAGTCGATCAGGTATTCGTTTAAAGATACATCTCCCGGCTCCGCTTTCTGACTCAGAACTCCCGCAGGCTTAAACACCAGCAAAACATCTTCATCTTCATAAATGATGTTTCCCGCGAAATCAAAGCCCTGCACAGCTACCGCTTTTGCCTGTTCTTCCCTGCTGCCCTTAAATTTCTCGAAGGTTTCGTCGGAAAAGTAAAATGTTATTTTATCTCCGACGGAAACTCTTTCGCTTCCTTCTGCTTTCCTGTCGTTCAATACTATATTCTTCTTACGCAGCATCTTGTACATAAAGCTTTTTCCTGCCAGCGGAATAATACGTTCAATAAGCTTGTCAAGACGCATATCATTTTCGTTTTTTCCAACGGTAAATACCTGCATACAGGTCTCCAATCCTATCCTTAAGGCATCAGTGAAATAAGAAGTTCCAATACCTCGTTGCGGTCTTTTTCGAAATACTCCCTGTCTTCTTCACTGTCAAATGTAAGCTCCGCAACGCAATCGGAGGACTTCAGCATGTTTGTAAACTTCTTAAACTCATCCGTGATGCTTACCTTGTAATCATGTCCCTGTCTAGTAATCTTATCCTGAAGATAATTTCTTATATCAAGAACATCCTCTTTCTCCCTGGAGGTAATTCCAAGAATCTTGTCTCCTGTAACCACAAGAAAATCCAGACCCATGGCAACCTTTTCGGAAGTAATAACAACATCCGAAAAAACAAGACTTCCTGCCTTCGCACTCTTCTCTACTTCTTTTACTTTCTCGGGGTCAACCGATTTGAATGGGAAGAATAAAATATAACCCGTAACAAACTTTGCCATGGGAATAATAAAAAGAGCTGCGATAATCGTAAATATATTGCCCTTCTCCCATTTATTAAGCGCCAGTCCGAGCACAAATATTCCGGCGGCAATCAGAAAAAGAATAATGGCTGTTGTCAACTCTATTCTCTTTTTGCTGGTAATATATCCGGGTTCTCCCTTTGCTTTTATCGATAAAAATCCGTCCTTTTTTTTCTCGTTTTTCATACCGGTCTCCGTTCATTTTCCGACTGCTTTTTTCAGCAGCTCTATTTCATTTTCGTCAAGTCGCCTGTACTGCCCCTTTGCCAGCGTATCATCAAGTTTTAAAGGTCCGAACTCAATCCTTTTAAGGTAGGTAACCTCGCATCCGGCCGAAGCCACCAGTCGTTTTACCTCATGAAACTTTCCTTCGCACACTTCTATAACCGCCTCGCAGGTGTTCCCGGTCTCATCTGCGGACAACACCATCAGTTCGGCAGGCATGGAAGTAAAATCCTTGAATTCAATGCCTTTCCTGAACGCTTCAGCATCGCTTTCGGTAAGTATCCCGTTCACTTTTGCATAATATTTTTTGGAAACATGCCTCTTGGGTGAAAGCAGATAATGCCCAAGCTCGCCGTCGTTCGTAACAAGCAGCATGCCTTCCGTATCCTTATCAAGTCGGCCTACCGGATAAAGATCCTTTATCTTCTCTTTTTCCAGCAATTCGATAACCGTACGGTCGTTGTTGTCCTTCGTTGCAGAAACAACCCCCGCAGGCTTGTTAAGCATAAACCAAACCGGTCCCGAAACCTCGTTTAACCCGAATGCCTTTTTTCCGTCAACACTGACCTCATCACTGTCCTTGACGGAGACACCCGCGTCTTTTTCGGTTTTCCCGTTCACCGATACCCTGCCCTTACGAATAAATTCCTTCACTTCGCTTCGTGTACCGAAGCCCTTGTCTGCAAGCAGCTTATCAAGTCTCATATTATTGAAGCCTCCAACCGGGCAGATATTTATTTTTAAAATTGCCCTTTGAAACCTTTCCCCATCCGAGGGCATATCCGTCACAGCATACAAGAACATATCCGTCCGCAACACTGTCGGGAACCTCGATAGTCTCGCACTTAAGATACTTAATCACTTCACTGCTTCCGCCGCAAAGATTCAGAACATTGTTGTATTCTGTCATGTGAAGAGAACTTGCCAATGCCTGTGAAGGCTCGAATCTGCCTTTTTTCATTTCTCCCAACAAAAGACCCGATCTCATGATCCTCAGTCCCCTAAGATTCGGAACGGAGTCGGGCATCATATACAGTCGGTCTTCCCTTACCTCCAGGCTGTCGCTCGGAATTGAAAAACCGATGGTTTCAAGGAAGTCAAAAGCCTCTGCAGAAATATTTTTGTTACGCTTTCTTGTCGGCTCATCATATCTGTTCGGCCATCCGAAAGCGGATTCTCTGTAGCCTTCACCCTCGGCGTCAAGCTGCTCTCTTGTCATTGTAAAACCGTCATCCGCACAGACAGGAAGTTTACCGTCCCCGTTTTCTTTGTACAGCAAAGCCACAAAATGACCCTCGCCCTTAAGTTTGTGGGGATAGAGTCTGAGTGCCCCACCGACTTCACTCGGAGCATCCACAAGCTCCGGTCTGGCAGGTACGAACCCGGCATAACGTTCATCCTTGAGATTTGCCGTAGTAAGCACATGCATTTCGGGATACTTGTCCAGAAGCCACTTTAAGGTGCCTTCATCCTCTTCGGTGGAGAAGGTACAGGTCGAATATATCATATATCCGCCGGGCTTGAGCATATCAACCGCACATGGCAGAATTTCGCGCTGCAGTTTCGCGTAATATTCTGTTCCGTATTGCTCCCAGTTCTTGATAATTGCATGAGATTTTCTGAACATTCCCTCACCGGAGCAAGGTGCATCCACTAGAATCTTATCGAAATATCCGGTAAAAGAATCCACAAGCTTCATGGGAGCTTCGCTGATAACTATTGCATTTCGTATTCCGAAAAGTTCAACATTCTTAAGAAGCGCTTTGGCTCTCGAATTACTGATGTCGTTACAGACCAGGACGCCCTTTCCTTTCAGTCTTGCTCCAAGCTCCGTTGTTTTTCCGCCGGGAGCCGCGCAAAGGTCGAGGACCCTGTCCCCGGGCTCTACGGGAAGCAGGGATGCAGGAGTCATAGCACTGGGTTCCTGAATATAGTACAGACCTGCATAATAGTAAGGATGCTTTGATGCCCTGTCATTTTCGTCATAGTAAAAACCGTTGGGAATCCATGGTACGGGAGAGACATCAACCGGTGCAATCTCTTTGAAGCGCTCAGGTGTCAGCTTCAATGTGTTTACTCTGATTCCCGCATTATGCTTGTCTTTATAACAGTCCAAGAAGCTGTCAAGCTCATCGCCCAACAGCTCCTTCATTTTCTCTTTAAAACTTTCGGGAATAAAATCCAAACTCATATTCCTCTATTCACTCTCTTTTTATTTATCGTAATGACTGAGCTCTGTAACCTTCCGAAATGATATCGAGTTCCTTCGCAAAATGCTGAAGTGCGTCAAGATCCTCATCCTGATAGATTCTGAGAAACTCATTCTGAATCTTAACAACCTCACGTTTATTGGCAACCTTGTAAAGGTTCTGAATATTTGTAAGGATGTCTCCGACGATATTCGACTTGATGGTAAATGAATTCTGTGCATCCATAATTTCTCCGCGCACAAGACTCATTTCACGGTCAAGCATGACAATCGCATCAGAGGCCTTAAGCAGTCTGCTGCGCAGTGTCTCGGGCATGTTTCCCTTGTACTTGTACTGAAGGGAATGCTCGATGGTAGCCCAGAAATTCATTGCCAGGGTTCTGATCTGAATCTCGGCAAAAATATCCTTGGGACCATGAATGGTTTCGACACGATATTTGATAACAATATGATAACTGCGGTATCCGGAGGCCTTGGTATTCTTAACATAATCAAGTTCCTCAACAATTTTCATATCTGTACGCTTTCTTATGATATCCACTACTTTATAGATATCTTCGATAAACTGACAGATGATTCGAATACCGGCAATATCATCTATTTCGGATTCAAAGCTGTCAAGCGGAATCTGTTTTTTCTGAACCTTCTCAAGAATACTTGAGATTCGCTTTACTCTTCCGTGCACCTGCTCTATAGGTGAATATAAACCCGCTTTAACATAAGAATTCTGCACATGCTCAAACTTGACAATCAGCTCGTCCACCGCAAGTGCATAAGGCTCAAGTATTTCACGCCAAAGTTGTATTTCCATATATAGTCCTTGTTTCGCTTTTAGCGAAAAACCCCCTTACTGACCTACGGTGCTGTCCTGACCGTAGATAAATGTTCGAAGCGCTTCCGTGTTCATTTCGAGATTAATCTTCGTAACAATCATCTCGCGAAGTATTGCTTCGGAAAAGCTTCCCGCAATCGGAATCCGGAAATTCTCGATACCCTTCTCCATTCCGATTGTCAATATCATATTCACATAAGCCTCAATATCTTCCGCATCCATATCTGTTCTGATATACGGCAGACACTTGTTTGCGGCACTTAACAGTCCCATATAGCTGAGTCCCGATGCCGACTTATATATTTCGTTGAGAACATCTCTCTGCCGCTTGGTTCTTCCGAAATCACTGTATTGATTATCGGCGGTACCGACTTTTCTGATTCTGCAGTAGCCCAGTGCCTGGTTGCCGTTCAAATGATTCATACCTTCAGTAACGGTTCTGTATTCGGGCTTTGAAATATAATTTGTGTTGTTGAGATAATTGGCTTCCTGGCGCGAAAGAACAACATCAACACCTCCCAGGGTGTCGATGATTGCCTCAAAGCTTTCAAAATTTACCAACATATAGTTGTCTATTTCCACACCGAGATTTGCCTTAAGTGTCTCATAAAGCAGTGATACCCCGCCCATCGCATAAGCGGCATTTATTTTGTTGTCCGCATGCCCGGGTATTGCCACAAGACAGTCGCGCATTACGGAAGTAAGCTTTACAGCTTTTGTATCGTTGTTGATTGAAGCAATCATAATCAAGTCGCTTCGTCCCCGTGAATCGCCCGAATCAATATTTTCTTCGCCGATAAGCAGAATATTGTATACATTCTTGCTCTCAGGAACCGGTTCCTCTATGGTTTCCTCAGGTTCGGGAGTAATCTCTGCCTCGGGAGTGATAACGGCAAATTCCTCGGGAAGTTTCTCAGGCTCTTCTCCCGGCCTGTAATCTTCCGGCAGTATTTCGTCGATTTCATCCTCGATATCAGCCCCTTCAACCGGTTCTACAGGCTGATATTCAACCTTTCCCGCAGCATATTTGCTTCCGAGCTTTATCATAAACCTTTTTCCCGAAGGAGTTGCGAAAAGCCATATAAAAAATATAATCAAAAGGATTGCAACCGAGCTGACGATATATGCCCACACCGGAATACGTGCCCAAAAGCTTTTCTTTTCTTCATCATCCTCGGCATACGAAACATTCTCGGTGCTCATCTGTGTTCCCGGAATCAGCGATGCCACACTGTCAATATCTTCAGGCAGAGTAATGATCGAATTCTCGATTTCGGTATCCACCTGCTGAACTATCGAATCACCGATTTCTTCAAGAATCTGAAGATCCTCAGCCTCATGCTCCATCTCCTCAAGTTCTTCCTTGAAGTCATCTTCTTCGATCTCGAATTCCCTGATGTCCTCGCTGTAATCATCTTCCTCGGGAGTCTGTTCTTCTATTGGTTCTGCTCTTTCAGTGAGCGCTTCATCAGCCTCCGCTTCCGATTCCCTTTCGGATTCTTCGACGTTTTTTGCTTTATCCGGCTGGTCTTCCGCCTCCTGAGCAATCACCTCTTCAGACTTCGATTCAGACTTGTGAACATGAGTATCCTCAATTCTGATATCAAGATCCTCACGTTCAACGATATCATCAGCTTTAATCTCAATCAATTCGTCAGAATTATTGGTTTGATCCATTCTCTCCCTCCGCATCCATTGCTGAGCTGTCACCGAAAAGGAAGTTATGAAGTGCCTCAATATTAGCCTCGAGGTAACCTTCCTTCTCCATTACAAGGGTATATGTAACGTTCTTGGTTCCGTTAAAGATACCCGACTTTCCGCTGTCCTCGAACTTATCGTCGATGGGAAGTCTCAATGACTTAATCTCGGTAATTCCGTCATTAATCACATTAGCAAGCGCATCCTGAATCTGGGACTCACTGAGGCTTGTTGCGATATACGGCAGACAGTCCGATGCAAGGTTATAAAGTTCCGTAATACCCATGGTCTTGCACTTCTTCATGATTGCATTGATAACACGGCGCTGTCTCAAGGTACGTCCGTAATCATTTTCGGCACCTCCGAGTGTTACAACCTTACGCACACGAACATAACCCATTACCTGGTTTCCGTTCATATGGTTCCAACCCTCCGAGAGGTTTCTGTTGTATTCCTTGCTTATATAATTTGTTCTGTTGAGGTAACTTGCTTCCTTCTTTCCAAGTTCAAGGTCAAGACCGCCGAGTCTGTCGATAATAGCTTCAAAACGGCTGAAGGTAACGCATGCATATCCGTCAATCTTGATGTCATAGGTATCCTCGATGGTTCTGATAAGAAGTGCCGCACCCTTCTCTCTTGCATCATCTCCGGTAGAACCGTGAGCTCCCTTTGCATACGCGGAATTCAGCTTATTCTTATCCCATCCCGGAATAGTAACATAAGTATCACGCATAAGCGAAGTAAGCTTGATAAGTTTTTCTCTGGTATCAATCGACACGAGCATCATCGCATCGGTATTCATTGCGCCGTTAATCTGCTCAATACCGAAAATCAGATAGTTTGTAACAAAATCTTCACTTCTCGGGTCGGTAGTGGGAAGAATCTCATTTCCGTCTGCATCGACCGGAATAGGAGTTCCTTCGGGATTTATCTGCATGCTTCCGCCTTTGTTCTCGTCATCGGGAATCTCATTGATATTGTCAAACTCATCCATACCGGTATCCGTTCCGACTTTGCTGTGAATGAACTTTGCTGCAATTCCCGCACAGAATCTTCTTCCGGAATTGGTAAACAATGCCCACACCGCAAAAATTACGATAGCCGCAAGAATACCCAGACCGATCTTACCGGCAAGATTAAGTTTTGCTCGCTTTTTCTCCGGCTCATCCTCGGCAATCGAGTCAAAATCCTCATCCGTATAGTCGGAATCTTCCGAAGGCGCAGCTCCATCTTCTTCAAGTTCAATTTCTTCTTCAAGAGATGCTTCATCCTCAAAGGTATCTACATCATCTTCATCGCTTTCGATGACAAAATCCTCCTCGAAAGAAGCATCATCCTTTATATTCTCATCTTTCATATTCAAAGCCTTTCAGTTTCGTACCTATATCAGTTCTTAAAACTGTGAATGGGAGCAGGGATTCTTCCCTCACGTGAGATAAATGCCTCACATGAGAATGAATTAACCGGCATAACGGGAGCCTCACCGAAAAGGCCGCCGAAATTAAGAGTATCGCCGACACTCATTCCGATTGCGGGAATAAGTCTGACGGCTGTTGTTTTCTGATTTATCATTCCGATTGCCATCTCATCTGCAATAACACCCGAAATTGTTGATGCGGGAGTATCTCCGGGAATAGCAATCATATCAAGGCCTACCGAGCATACACAGGTCATCGCTTCAAGTTTCTCAAGCGTAAGCGCACCTGCATTGACCGCTTCGATCATACCCTGGTCTTCGCTGACCGGAATAAATGCTCCGCTCAGACCTCCGACATATGAGCTTGCCATAGCTCCGCCCTTCTTAACCTGATCGTTCAAAAGTGCAAGAGCCGCTGTGGTTCCGGGTGCTCCGGGATGCTCAAGACCGATTTCTTTAAGTATGTCTGCTACACTGTCTCCGATTGCCGGAGTGGGTGCAAGTGAAAGATCCACGATTCCGAAAGGAACGTCAAGCTGCTTTGCCGCTTCACGAGCAACAAGCTGTCCGACACGTGTAATCTTGAACGCTGTCTTCTTGATAGTCTCGCAAAGAGTCTCGAAATTCTCTCCGCGAACATGCTCGAGTGCAGCCTTAACAACACCGGGGCCGCTGACTCCGACATTGATAACAGCCTCACCCTCGGTCATTCCGTGGAATGCACCCGCCATGAAGGGGTTGTCGTCGGGAGCATTGCAGAATACCACGAGCTTCGCACATCCGAGCGATTCGGTACCGTAAGAACGCTCTGCCGTAGCTTTGATGATGGTTCCCATTTTGCGAACCGCATCCATATTGATACCGGTCTTTGTCGATCCGACATTTACCGAGCTGCACATTCTGGTTGTAACCGCAAGAGCCTCGGGAATCGAATCGAGGAACATCTTCTCCTTGTCGGTCATGCCTTTTGAAATAATGGCACTGTATCCGCCGATAAGGTTTACTCCGATGCTTTCGGCAGCCTTATCGAGTGTACGTGCAATCTTAACGAAATCCTCGGGTGTATTGCATGCAGACGCACCGACTGTCGCAATGGGAGTAACCGAAATACGCTTGTTTACAACCGGTATTCCGTAGCTTTTCGAGATCTTCTCTCCAACCTCAACAAGTCTTCCGGCCTTTGTGGTAATCTTCTTAAAAATGTTGTCGCAGAGCTTATCAAGGTCGCTGTCGATACAGTCAAAAAGACTGATGCCCATGGTAATGGTTCGCACATCGAGATTTTCCTGCTCAATCATAGCATTGGTCTCTGCTACTTCACTGATGTTAATCATAGTTTCTCCGTTCCGTGCAATGGCACAAATAAAGTATGTAATAAATGACTGATGCTTAAATCAGATTCTGTGCATCATATCGAAAATTTCTTCGCGCTGAACCTTTACGCTTACACCGATTTCCTTGCCGAGACTTTCAAGAGACTCTTCGGCATTCTCAAAGTGAAGCTCCGAATTTGCCATATCAACGATCATCATCATGTTGAAGTATCCGCCGACGATAGTCTGTGAAATATCAAGAATATTGATGCTGTGCTCTGCAAGATACGTACATACCTTTGCGATAATACCTACCGAATCCTTACCTACTACTGTAATAATAACCTTTTTCATCTTTAACGATCCTTTCTTAAATATACTATAACCGGATAAGCTTGCCGGGCTCATATCTTTTAGCCACAAGCAGTTCCGGACAGTTGTCAAACCTCATATCCCGGGCAAGCGCCTGGCGAACGGTCTCATATGCCAGTTCCTCAAGATTGTTTTCCTTGCTGATATGTGCAAGCACCACGGCCTTTAAGTTCTCGTTTTGAACCTTTGCGACCAGCTCTGCACACGCCTCATTGGAGAGATGTCCGAGCTGTGAAGCAATTCTCAGCTTGGTCGTGTATGGGTAGCTGCCGAGCATCAGCATATTTATATCATGATTTGCCTCGATATACAAAGCATCGCTTCCCGAAAGCACATCAATAATATACTCGTCGTAAAGTCCCAAATCCGTTGCCATCGAAAGCTTCTTTCCGTCCGCACACAGTGTGTAGGCAACCGGATCGATAGCATCATGTGAGACTCTGAACGGGTGAACCGTAATATCTCCGATTCGGAATTCCTCATCGGGATTCACCCTGTTTAAAAGTGAATTCGGCGGCGCACATCTTGATGTTCTCGACAAAAAATCAAGAGTCCCGCCCGTAGCATATATGGGAATATTAAATCTTCTTGCATATATTACGGCTCCCTGCGTGTGGTCGCAATGGTCATGCGTAACAAGAATTCCCTTTACGGAAGCAGGATTTACCCCCAGCTGCATAAGCCCGGCTTCTATCTTTTTTCCGCTGATTCCCGCATCCACAAGAATTGCGGTATCATTGTGGCCGACGTAAATACAGTTGCCGCTGCTGCCGCTGGCCAGTGAACAAAATTCCAACTCGGCTTACCTCCAGTAAAGTTCTATCTGCGCCCCGTCATAAATCGGAGTCGTAAAATCGGCATCCTCTCCGCCGACCTTCATTACAACACCCTCACCATGCGCGGTGGTTGTATCAAACGGATAAAAATCAAGAAGGTTTACCAAATCATATTTATCCTTACCCGAAAGCGAAACCGGTGTTCCGTTGACATTTACGTTAATAACGGTACCTGCACTTTTACCGGAGTCATCGCCCTCATTCTCGGTTTCAAACTCGACATTCGATATGCCGAAATCAACCGAGAAGTTCTCATAAACCTTCTCATCGCCAAGAGCAATGATATTGTTTACAAGCACAGTACCTTCTCTTCCTACATCCATAAACTCCGTGAGTTTGTCAACCGTATAATAGTCAAGAACATTAATCACATCGCCATTTTCAATTGCGGTACCCGATGAAGCATATTCCGAATTCCTGTAAACCAGTCTCGGACAGGTAATTTTCTTGCCGTTGACCAGGAAGGTAATGCTCTTATCCGCTTCCGGAAGATCCGAAACAACAGCCTTTGCGGGATCTCCTACGGTAGATTCCTTTATCTCTATAACATCATTTCTGACAATCTGCGTATTTACGGAAGCAGGCAAAGAATTGACGGTAATGACCGCCGACTCGCCCGCCTCTCCGCGGATAAGTCGTCTTTCGCCGTTCACGGTAAATTCAAGTTCCTTCCCTCTTCTCGGGAACAGCTTCTCGTTCGGGAATCCCACTCCCGCAGCGGCATCCATAACGGTAAGTCTTCCGTTGTCGTAAAGTTTAACCAAATCTCCGTTGCACTTCGCAAATATAAAGTTATTGTTCTGCTCATAATAGTTCAGACATATACCGATGGGAGTAATCATCAGTGAATCCTTCACCATATCCTCCTCGGTAAATCTGATGTTTCCGAGTACCTCTTCACCGCGAAGCGCTACTCGGTCCGCACCGATACCGGCATCCTTTGCAAGTTTTGCCGTAAAGCCCGGAACTTTTCCGCCTCCTCCGACAAGGAAAATAGCACTTACGGGCTTTCCGCCGTTTAATTCCTTTATGGTATCGGCTATACCCTTCGTAAGTGTGGCAATCGAAGGCTTAAGTGCCTGATTGACATCCTCAACCGCAACGGACTGTTTTAATCCCATGATGTCTTTATATGCGATTTTCTTTTTCTTTCCGGAAAGTGCCAGCTTAATCTCTTCCGCAGCCTTAAACTCAACCAGATAGTTCTGCATGATGACTTCGGTAAGAAAATCTCCCGCACACGGAAGCATTCCGTAAGCGGTTACGCTGCCGCCCTTTGTAATACAGATATCAGAGGTTCCCGCACCGATATCGACAAGTGCAAGATTTAAAAGTCTGAACTTCTCGGGAATTGCAACGTTGATTGCGGCAATAGGCTCCAGAGTAAGATTAACCACATTGAGTGCCGCACGTTCGGTCGCCGCATAAAGACCGTCGATAACATCCTGCGGAAGAAAAGTCGCAAGTATATCTGCACCGATTCTTCTGCCTTTATGTCCTTCAAGGTTTGAAATCGAAACATCGCCCAAATAATATTTAATAACCGAATGTCCGACGCAGAAGAATGTGGCATCAGTAGTCGAACGAAGCTCTTCGTGAGCCTGCTCTACACCGATAAGCTCCATTGACCTTATAATCTCATCGGTGACGGTCATTTCGTCTCCCAAATCGTAATCTGTTCTGACCTGAACGGTTTTTAACACACGTCCCGCAGCTGCTATGCAGACATCCGTTAGCTTAACATTCAGCTTATTCTCGAGTTCCCTTCTGACCTCTCCGATGGTCTCCGCCACAGCGGATATATCGTGAATCTGTCCGTCAAGCATCGCTCGGGTCTCATGATAGCGTACAGACTGGGCAAGCACGGTAAAATCGCGCACACTTCTTCTGAAGCCTACGGTTCCAACTATACTTCGGGTGCCTATATCAAGACCAAAAACAAGCTGTTCGTTCATAGCAAAATCTCCGTCAATCAATATTCTTCGGGCTGAAACAACAGCCCTTTAACCTGCCGCAAAATATCCTCCGCACCGAATATGTCCGGATTGTCGATGATTCCGGTGCAGTAGGCCTCAAAAACCGAATCTTCTGCCTGAGAATGTATCACAGACTCGGCCTTTTCAAGCGAGTATCCCCGCGTTTTTATCATTCTTTCCATACGGTCTTCTTTGGGAGCCCGCACGTACCAGATGTCGTCACAGAACTTTTCGTACCCGGCCTCTTTAAGTATGGCTGTTTCGACAAGAACAGCGATGTAACGCCTGCTGCCGCCGTCGCATTCACAAAGAAGTTCTCCTTTATCCGCATGCTCTATGGTTTTTAATACTTCATCGGTAACATTCGGATGCGTAAGGCTGTTTAACAGCTTAAGCTTTTTGTAATCGCCGAAAACAATTCCCGCAAGCTTTGTACGGTCCACCTCGAGGTCTTCACGGAGTATTTCCTTGCCGAAGGCCTCAACAACTCCCGCGTAGGAGCTTCCGCCGCGCGCCAGCTGAGTCCGTGCAACATCATCGGTATTTATATGAAGTATCGGAAAGGCTTTGCAGATAATGTCGGCAACAAAAGATTTTCCGCTGCCCGCGCCTCCCGTAATTCCAATTGTTCTCATATTTGCCGGTCCTTAAAATCAGTGTGCCTCGAACCAGTCGTTTCCCGACTCGATTCCTACCTCAAGGCTTACCTTCAGTTCTGCCGCATTTCTCATCTCTTCGATAAGAATCGCCCTTACCTGCTCCTCATATTCCTTCGGTGTCTCTACCAGCAGTTCATCGTGAACCTGAAGCACAAGCTTTGCCGCAGGAAGTTCTTTCCTAAGCCTTGCATCCACATGAATCATTGCGATTTTAATGATATCCGCAGCGGTACCCTGAATGGGTGAATTCATAGCCACACGTTCGCCGAACTGCCTCTGCATGAAATTCGAAGAGCTAAGTTCGGGAATCGGTCTTCTTCTGCCAAACGCTGTAACCGCATATCCCTTGTCTTTGGCCTCGGAAATCAGACCGTCTATGTAGTTCTTTATCTGAGGATATATTGCAAAATAATCATTGATATACTGTTCCGCTTCCTTTTTGGAAATGTTCAGATTGTTTCCCAAACCAAAAGAGCTGATTCCGTAAACAATACCGAAATTAACCGCCTTCGCGCGGCTTCTCAGCTCCGAGCTTACTTCATCGTAAGGCACATGAAATACCGCAGAAGCAGTTGCACGGTGAATATCCTGTGCATCACGGTATGCGCTGATAAGCTTCCCGTCGCCGGAAAGCGCAGCCAGAATTCGAAGCTCAATCTGAGAATAATCCGCGTCAACAAACACGCAGCCCTCAGACGGAACGAATACTTTTCTTAATTCCCTTCCCAGTTCCGTACGAATCGGAATATTCTGAAGGTTCGGATCGGTACTGCTCAGTCTTCCCGTTGCCGTAACCATCTGATTGAAGGTAGTCCTGATTCTTCCGTCTGCACAGATATACTGGAACAGTCCGGTTGCATAAGTTGACTTAAGTTTGGTGAGCTGTCTGTAATCAAGGATTTTCTCGACTACCGGATCCTCACTCTTCAGTTTCTCAAGCACATCCGCAGAAGTCGAATAACCGGATTTTGTTTTCTTTCCGTAAGGAAGTCTCAGTTTTTCAAATAATATACATCCAAGCTGCTTTGGAGAATTGATGTTGAATTCCTCTCCGACATACTTGTAAATCTCTTTTTCAAGTTCCGTTATCTCACCGCTTAAGTATTCCTCAAACTGCTTAAGCAGATCGGGTCTTACAAGCACTCCGCACTTTTCCATACCGGATAAAGTGTATATAAGCGGCATCTCAATCTCATAAAAGAGCTTGTCCATGCCTGTTTCTTTAAGCGAATTGTTTAACGGTTCATAGCAGGCATATGCGCTGTCGCTTTCAAGCGCGGCTATTTTTAACACTGCTTCGGGCGCAGACTCAAACATTTCCCTAAGTGAAGCTTTTCCGAGCACATCCGAACGACTTTGGCGAAGCTGTCCGGTCACTGCCGTATAAACCGATGCAGGATCGTACACTCCCGAAAGCGGTTCAAGCAGATACTGGGCCACCGACGCATCAAACGCATCAAGGAAGCCTAAACACTCAAGATACTTAAGTTCGCTTTTAATATCAAAACCTGCCAGACAGACTCCGCTATCATCGATTCTGGTGAGCATATCCGATATATAGCTTCCGGTAATAAAGCCTTCTGTCTTCACTACAGTAGTGCCTTCAGCAGTCGTAAGTGCGATTCCCATTATGCCTTCATCATCGGCAATCAAAGAAAATCCGACATGTTTCCCTTCGTGCCTGCTGCCGTCAAGGCTGTCTGCGGTAAGAGCATCGACTATATCCTCAACCTTTGCGAGCTCCCCGGTAGACGTATATATAAAAGACGATACGGGAGCATCTGCGGTTCCGAAATCAGGTTTTAATGATTTGAATTCCAGCTCATCAAAAACCTTTACAGCCTCAGAAGCGTCAATATTGACACATAAATCATCTATTGTAAGTGTACCCAGATCTATATCCTTTTTAATCGTGGCAAGCTTTTTGCTCAAGAATGCCGCATCCTTTCCGACAAGTTCGTTCTCATCGTTTTTTAAAAGGTAGCTCAAAGGAGATCTCGAAATTCCTATCTCCTTCCAGGAAACCGCCAGTTCTTTGAGCTGTTTGTCATCCAGTCCTTCCATAGCTTCATAAAGAGCCTCAACGGTCTTGTATTTTGCAATGAGTGCGACTGCAGTGGCAGGTCCGACTCCCTTTACTCCCTTGATATTGTCGGAAGTGTCTCCCTGAAGACCTTTAAGGTCGGGAATTGATGCGGGCTCCACTCCGAATTCTGCCTTTACAAGCTCGGGTGTAAGCGGGAAACTTCTGTCCGCGGCAACGGCCGAATCTTTGACAATCTTATATTTCGCATACAGCTCGTCGGTTTTCTTGGCAGTAGCGTGAATCAGCCAAAGATTGGTATTCTCGGTAACAAGCTGAAGATAATCGTTATCTTTGGTCATTATTCTGACCGGAACCTCGTTCTCAAATCTTGCTGCCAGACTTCCGCAAAAATCATCGGCCTCAAAACGCTCATCCATAAACTGCGGAACACCGATTCTTTTTAATACCTCCTGACAAAGAGAAAACTGGTCTTTCAAAGGTACCATTGTTTCGGAACGGTTACCCTTGTAGTCGGGATAAAGCTCACGTCTGAAAGTATTGCGGCTGATATCCCAGGCAACGGCAAGATAGGAAGGCTTCTGATCCTTCAGTATACGCATAAGCGAACGCATGAATCCGTATACACCGTTGGTATATACGCCCTTCGAAGTCTGCATAATCTTATGAAAATACTTAGCCTTTTCTTCGTCGGTTTTCGCAAACATAACTTCCGGCGGAAGATTTCCGAAAAACTGTGTGCTTAAAAGGCTCGAGCCGTCTATAAGCAATAAATATTTATCCAAAATAAACCCCCGTTATATAAAAGCATCTCTGAGCCGGAACAATTCGTCTCCGACCATGAATTTAACTTAATATCATAAAGCAGACAGCCGTCACAACCGCAATATAGGCAACTGTCATGGCAATTTGTCTGTAGAGACGTCTTCTCTTCAAGCCGGACTGCGACCTTGTCAGTTTCCGGTCGAGTGTTGCCATATAATCTATGTTTTTATCCTCGGCGTTGTGATCGAGCTGATCAACAACAGAATATATCACATGATAGACCTCGAGCTCACTGTGACATTCACTGCAGCCCCTTACGTGGCTGATGAAGTTCTCCTTTTCCGCATCCCCCAGCTCATCGTTAAGGAAGGGTTCTATCATCGACTGGACTTTGCTGCAATCCATAATATGCCTCCGAAAGAATTCAAACTTATCCTCCCTGCGCGCATTTGCGCACAATCATACAGAATGTATTATACCATCTCGGACTTTACAATGCAATATCGCTTACGGTTCCGGGACTACCGTTTACTGTTCTGCCCGCAGGAGGCAGTAAATCGCATGGCAGGGCATCTGTGTGGGCCACCGAAAACACGTCATTTTTGCTGCTCGCCTGCGGGCAGAACCTTGGTGTAGGAAATTTGCAGAACATAAAAAGACACCCGACATATAATTCGGATGTCCTTACAAATCATAAAAATATTAAAATTCCGGGTGCGATTGATATATTCCCGCAGCCAAAGCCGGTAATACAATCTACTATAAATTGAGCCAGCGATAAAATACGATTGCAAGAATAACGAGTACGATTCCTCCGCCTATTCTTCTAAATAGCATATCCGCTCTTTGTCTCTTTGCCTTGCCGTTCTTTTTTGCTGTCTCAATTGCTTCCGCCTTTTCCTCATTGTAACGCTCTATTTCGGCTTTACGCTCGAGTTCCTTTTCATCTTCCATCCAAACCTGCATACTGTACCCCTCTTTCGGTAATCGAATTACCCTCAGTCCCGACTCTACCCTCATATACCATGTATGTCGGTGCCGCCGCAAATAATTTTTGTCTTTTAATTATTATACATCATTATTCCTCAAAAACTCAACACTTCATTATTCCGTCAAAACTCACCGTCTGACACATCTTTGCCTCAAACAAAAGCAAAAAAACACAAAAATATCTTATTTCTTTTGAATTTCTGCCAAATTCGCCTTTTATAATCAAATCAAACATTAATTAAAAGAGCACCTGCCGATCCCTATTGTTGTCGGAAGTGCTCTTTTTTTGATTATTTTACTGTTCCGCGAAGCTTCTTATCTTCAACATCTATTACTATCGTCTGTCCGGCTCCTGCCATATCCGAAAGAATCATTTTTGCAGCCAGAGTTTCAACTTCTTTCTGAATATATCTCTTTAAAGGACGTGCACCGTAAACGGGATCAAAACCATTCTCGGCAATATAATCCATTGCCTCAGCACTGACTTCTATATTGATATCACGGTCTGCAAGACGCTTGTTGACATCCTTAAGCATAAGGTTAACGATTCCCGCAACATTCTCTTTTGTGAGAGGCTTAAACATAATGATTTCATCGAGACGGTTGAGGAATTCGGGTCTGAAGCGTGCTTTTAATTCTTCCTTCACCATGCTTTGTGCCGACTCGGATATCGAGCCGTCGGGTTCGATTCCATCAAGCAGATAGCTTGATCCCAGGTTTGAAGTCATGATGATAATGGTGTTTTTAAAATCAACGGTTCTTCCCTGTGAATCGGTAATACGACCGTCGTCAAGCACCTGAAGAAGAACATTGAACACATCCGGATGTGCCTTCTCGATTTCATCAAAAAGCACAACCGAGTAAGGCTTTCTTCTGACTGCTTCGGTCAGCTGTCCGCCTTCGTCATAGCCAACGTATCCGGGAGGTGCTCCGACGAGTCTGCTGACGGAGAACTTCTCCATGTATTCACTCATATCAAGACGAACCATATTGGCCTCATCATCGAAAAGTTTTTCGGCAAGAGCTTTGGCAAGCTCTGTTTTTCCCACACCCGTAGGTCCGAGGAACAGGAAAGAACCGATAGGCTTTGAAGGATCCTTTATTCCTGCTTTCGACCTGATAATAGCTTCTGTAACCAGCTCGACTCCTTCATCCTGTCCGATGACACGTCTGTGAAGTTCTTCACCAAGAGCCAGGGTCTTTTGCTTCTCGCTTTCGGAAAGTTTCGAAACCGGTATACCTGTCCATCTGGATATGATTTTTGCGATTTCTTCTTCATCGACACGCTGGCTGACAAGCTCCAGTTCGCGTGCGTTTACCCCTGCTTCTGCCTCCTCAAGTTCTTTCTTAAGTGCCGGAAGCTTGCCGTATTTGAGCTCTGCGGCCTTATTCAGATCGTATGCGCGCTCTGCGGCAGCTATCTCATTGTTAAGTGCCTCCATCGATTCTTTTATAGCGGTGATTTTCTCGACACTGCCCTTTTCCTCATCCCACTTAAGCTTCATTGACTCAAAACGTTCACGTGCACCGGAGAGCTCCTGTCTTAAGTTTTCCAAACGTTCAAGACTTAATCTGTCCTCTTCTTTCTTAAGAGCCGCTTCTTCGATTTCAAGCTGCATGATATGTCTTCTTAAATCATCGAGTTCCATGGGCATGGAATCAAGTTCTGTCTTAATAAGTGCACAGGCCTCATCTACCAGATCGATAGCCTTGTCGGGAAGAAATCTGTCTGTAATATATCTGTTGGAAAGAGTTGCAGCCGAAACCAGTGCCGCATCGGTGATTCTTACGCCATGAAAAAGCTCGTAGCGTTCCTTGATTCCGCGCAGAATCGAAATAGTATCCTCAACAGTAGGCTGGTCAACCATAACAGGCTGGAAACGTCTCTCGAGTGCAGCATCCTTTTCGATATATCTGCGATGCTCATCAAGCGTCGTAGCCCCGATACAATGAAGTTCTCCTCTTGCAAGCATGGGCTTTAACATGTTGCCCGCATCCATTGAACCTTCAGATGCGCCGGCCCCCACAATCGTATGAATCTCATCAATAAAGAGAATAATACCGCCTTCGGACTTCCTGATTTCGTCCAGAACAGCCTTAAGCCTTTCCTCAAACTCTCCTCTGTATTTGGCTCCGGCAACCAAAGCACCCATATCAAGTGCAAACAGTCGCTTATCTTTAAGCCCTTCGGGTACGTCGCCCGCCACAATTCTCTGTGCCAGACCTTCGACAACGGCGGTCTTTCCGACACCGGGTTCACCGATCAGCACCGGGTTGTTCTTCGTCTTACGCGAAAGGATTCTGATAACGTTTCTGATTTCAGCATCACGTCCGATAACCGGGTCAAGTTTTCCCTCTCGGGCACTCTCGACCAAATCGCGTCCGTACTTAAGCAGAGTATCGTAGGTAACCTCGGGGTTGTCCGAATTGACGGTCTGGTTGCCTCTGACAGTCGCAAGAACCTTCAGAAAAGCATCTCTGTCGATACCGTATTGCTTAAAGAGACCTGCTACGGCTTTATTCGGATGCTTCAGCATCGCAAGAAACAGATGCTCTACCGATACATAGGAATCTCCCATCGCTGATGCTTCGTCCGATGCGGATGTAAGTACTCTGTTCAAATCACGGCTGACATACGTTTGAACAGCCCCCGACACTTTGGTTTTGGCATCAAGCAGTTTCAGCGTCTCACCCTTAAATGCTTCCGCAGAAACACCGAGTTTCCCGATAAGCCCTGAAATCAAGCTTTCCTCAATATCAAGAAGCGCATACAGGAGATGTTCCTCATCAATTTCCTGGTTGCCGTAATCAATGGCAATCTTTTCACATTTGCCTATTGCCTCAACAGACTTTCTCGTAAATTTATCAATATTCATATCTCACACACCTCCGCATAGTGAAATGTTTTTCTTAAAATATGTGAAGTAAAATACACATGTTCTACTTCCTGTATAACAACGTTATATCACTCATTGTTAGCACTGTCAATAGGCGAGTGCTAATTATTTGTTCATTCCCCACTTTTACATAATTTACTTGCCATTACCTTCATAATAAATTAAACTTTAAAATATATTCTTGTGCGGATTTTTTCGGCACGGAACGGAGAAAATATGCATTATAAAAAATTACTGGGGATGCTGATTCTAACCGCTTCATTCAGCCTGACGGCTGCCTGCGGCAGGAGCAATTCTGCCGAGAACCCGCTGTCCCCCGCTCCCGCGCAAATCGGTCAGTCCGCAGACTCCTCCGATGCCGGGGCAAGCACCGATACGGAATCAAATAATACAGATACTTCAAATGAACAGGAGGTTTCACAGAATATGAGCGAAACACAGACACCCGAGTCTTTCAAACTCACATCGGGTTACAAAAATTACGACCAGGTAAACCCGATTCAGACCAACCGCTTCGGAGCCGATCCTTACGCAATCGAGTATGACGGAAGAGCCTACTTCTACTCTACCGCGGATGCTTTTGAGAAGAATGCCTCCGGCGAGATTGCAGAGAATACTTACAGCTCCATCAAATCAATTTATGTAAGTTCAACCGATGATATGGTAAACTTCACCGACCACGGAACCATCAGAGCTGCCGGCCCTGCAGGTGCTGCAAAGTGGGCAAGGAATTCCTGGGCTCCCGCAGCCTGCTGGAAAATGATTGACGGCAAGCCTAAGTTCTTCCTTTATTTTGCCGATAACGGCGGAGGCATCGGAGTCTTGACCGCAGATTCACCCGTCGGTCCTTTTACCGATCCTTTGGGCGAAGCGCTTGTTTCGAGAAAAACTCCCAACTGTGCGAACGTTGAGTGGCTTTTCGATCCCGCTGTTCTGATCGATGATGACGGAATCGGTTACCTTTACTTCGGAGGCGGTGTTCCTCAGGGCAAGTTCGCTGCTCCCGGAACCGGCCGTGTCGTACGTCTCGGTGCCGACATGATCAGCCTTGACTGCGAGCCCGTCGCAATCGATATCCCTTATCTTTTTGAAGATTCGGGAATTCACAAGTTCAATAACAAATACTATTACACCTACTGTACTAATTTTAACGTAGACGAAGAAGGAACCTCCAAGTACGGCTTCCAAAGCGGTGAGATTGCAATGCTTGTAAGTGATTCTCCCATGGGACCTTTTACTTATCAGGAAAGAATCCTTCGCCACCCTGCCACACTCGTAGGCCTTGGAGGAAACAATCATCACTGCGTATTCAAGTTCAACGGCGACTGGTACATTACCTATCACGCCCGTTCACTCGAAAAGCGCATGGGTGTCGAGAAAGGCTATCGTTCGACTCATGTTGAGAAATTCAGCATTGCCGAGGACGGTACCATCGGAAGCATTCCGATGTCCTTTACCGATCGTCCCGCAACCAAGAGTGTGGACCCTTACACCGACAATCTTGCGGTAAATGTAGCGGTTATGGGCGGTACCATCGCTCTTCCCGCAGATGAGGTTTCAAAGTCCTGCGGTTCGGGCAATATGTATCTTGCAGGATTCGACAGAGGCGATTACATCGAGATTCAGAATGTTGACTTTAAGGACGGACTTGCAGCCCTTAAGTCTGCTTCGGTCACATATATCAACAACTCCGGCAAAGCAGGACGCATCGAATTTACTTTGGACAATCCTTTTGCAGAACCCATTGCATATGTCGATGTTCCTGCAGAGACAGTTACCGAATTCAAGGTGCTTGAAGGAGTAGCAAACGAAAAGGGGCTCGCAGCAGCCAAGAACGGCACTCACAATCTCTTTGTGGTATGCCGTGATGGTGAAGACCTCGGACTCAGCACCTGGAAGATTAAATAACGTTTTTTGTAAAGAAAAAACAAATGAGGTCACGTCAGTTCATCGTGACCGAACGGAGGAAATAAATTATGGCAGACAAAGCGAAAATCACCGTTCACCCTTCCTTTCCCATAGGAGAAATTTCTCCGAGAATTTTCAGTACTTTCCTCGAGCCGATTGGCACCATGGTAAACGGCACAATGTACAATCCAAAACACCCTACCGCAGATGAGCAGGGCTTCAGAGGAGATGTTATCGAAGCATTGAAGAATACTGCAATGCCTGCAGTAAGACTTCCCGGCGGCAATTTCGTATCCGGCTGGGACTGGAAAGATTCCATCGGTCCCAAGGAAAAGCGCAAGGTCCATCTCGATCCCGCATGGTATCAGTACATTACCAACGAAGTAGGTCACGACGAATATCTTCAGTGGGCTGAAAAAGTAAATGCTGAGCCAATGTACACCATAAATCTCGGAACCGGAACCATTCGCGACGCAATGGATATCGTGGAGTATACCAATCACCCCGGCGGTTCCTGGTGGTCTGATGAGCGTAAGAAAAACGGACACGAAGCTCCCTACAAGGTTAAAACCTGGTATCTGGGCAATGAAATGGACGGTCCCTGGCAGTTAGGCTCATGGGAGAAGAATCCCAAGGGTTACGGTATTACCTGCAACGAAGTTTCAAAGGTAATGAAGTGGATCGATCCTTCGATTGAAACCGCTGTCTGTGCTTCCTCGGCTCCTTTTATGGATCATTATCCCCAGTGGGAGGAAGATGTTCTCACCGAGTGTTACGAAACGGTGGATTATATTTCAATGCACCATTACCACATCGCAGCTCCCGGTGACTATCGTGCTCTGCTGGGCGGTTCATGCTACTACGAGGATTTCATCAACACAGAAATAGCAATGTGTGACCTGGTTGCCGCAAAGCTTCGTTCTCCCAAGAAGATGATGCTCTCCTTCGATGAATACGGCTGCATGTCGGTTCCCTTCAGCCCGCTTCACCCCGGCTACGGTCCTCACAATATGGCGGCCGCACATTATCGTTTCGACCCCGAAAGAAAATATATTCTTCACGATCCGGACAAGATGCAGGAGCGTGAATTCCCCGGCGGCGATATGATTCATGCGCTTTCAATGGCATCTGTACAGCTTACCTTTATCCGTCATGCCGACAGAGTAAAAATCGGCTGTATGACCGGTGGTCTTGGTGCACTTTGTTCATCCAATCACGACCACACCTGGAAGTCCGCTTCTCACTATGTATTCTCTCAGATGCTTGAATATGCCCGCGGCACTTCGATGCGAACAGTCGTCGAGTGCGAAACCTTCGACCTGCCCGGATACGCAATCAATGATACTTCGCAGTATACCGGCAAAGAGAATGTGCCCTTCATCGATGCTGCTTCGGCATGGGACAAGGAAAGCAACAGACTTTCGGTATTCGTTATCAACCGAAACGAAGAGACCTCATATCCTTTAAACATCGACCTCAAGGCTTTCGAAGGCTTATCATTCACCGAACATCTGGAGCTTAGTTCTCCCGACCTTGATGTAAAAAATACTTACGAGAATCCGAACGCGCTGCTTCCCGTAAAGAACACTGCTTCAACCTTCGCAGACGGTGTCTTAAATGCAGAAGTTAAGCCTCTTTCCTGGAACGTATTTGTTTTCTCACTTTGATTAATAAAAATCGGATAGGAGGATAATCATTAATTGATTATCCGTCCTTCCACACCACCTGGCATACGGACCCGTACCAAGGCGGTTCTTTAGTTTTCGCAGACTACTAGATAATAGTCAAGCATG
>JAZLGZ010000079.1:0-23853 GCA_045616585.1 Lachnospiraceae bacterium | reverse complement strand
GGTCAGATGATGGAGCCTGTAAGCTTCCCTGAGGAAAGCGAAGTTAAGATGGTTGAGAAGCCTTGGGCTGCATGCGGTCATCAGAACGCAAGACCTCACAATATAGTTAATTCACTTTATATCGAAGCAAAGGATCTTGAGAAGACTGTTATAGAGCGTTATGAGCGCTACGAGCAGATTAAGGCAAACGAGCAGCGTGCAGAGTCGTATCTTACAGAGGATGCGGAAGTTGTTATCGTTGCGTACGGTGCTTCTTCGCGAGTAGCGAGAAGTGCGGTTAATACTGCGCGTGAGCAGGGTATCAAGGCAGGACTTATCCGTCCCATTACACTTTGGCCTTTCCCCGTTAACGCTATCGAAGCTACAGTTCCTACCGCTAAGGCATACCTTACCGTAGAAATGAGCATGGGTCAGATGGTGGATGATGTTAAGCTTGTTGTAAACGGCCGCAAGCCCGTAAGCTTTTTCGGACGTACAGGCGGTATTATCCCCACACCCAACGAGGTTCTTGAGGAAATCAAAAAATTAGCAGGTAAGGAGGCGTAAGAACATGGCAGTAGTATTTGAGAAACCCCACGCATTAACAGATGCAACCTTCCATTATTGCCCCGGATGTACACACGGAATAGTTCATCGTCTCGTAGCAGAGTGTCTCGATGAGCTCGGTGTAGAAGGAAAGGCAGTAGGCGTTGCTTCGGTTGGATGTTCAGTATTCAGCTATAATTATTTCAATTGTGATATGGTACAGTCTCCTCACGGACGTGCTCAGGCTGTTGCTACAGGTATCAAGCGCGCTCAGCCTCAGAACGTTGTATTTACATATCAGGGCGACGGAGATCTTGCAGCTATCGGTACCTGTGAAACAGTTCACGCAGCTACACGAGGCGAGAATATCACGGTTATTTTCATCAACAATGCAATTTACGGTATGACAGGCGGACAGATGGCTCCCACATCACTTCCCGGACAGGTTACACAGACCACACCTTACGGACGTGATGTTAAGGTGAACGGTTATCCGATTCGTATGTGTGAGATGCTTTCGACACTTGACGGTGTAGCTCTTGCTCAGCGTGTTACCGTTGATAATGTTAAGCATGTAAACGAGGCAAAGAAAGCTATCAAGAAGGCTTTCCAGAACCAGATCGAGGGCAAGGGCTATTCAATCGTTGAGGTTGTATCCACATGTCCCACAAACTGGGGTCTTGCTCCCAAGGATGCTCTTAAGTGGCTTCAGGACAATATGCTTCCTTATTATCCTCTCGGAGTTTATAAGGATGTTACAGCAGCAGAGGGAGGTGCAAAGGAATGAGCACAATGAACGTATTACTCGCAGGCTTCGGTGGCCAGGGTATCCTCTTTGCAGGTAAAGTTATGGCTTATTCGGCACTTGTTGAAGGCAAGGAGCTCAGCTGGCTTCCTTCATACGGCCCCGAAATGCGTGGCGGTACATGTAACTGTTCCGTAGTTATCAGCGACAAATCAATCGGTTCACCTCAGGTTATCAATCCCGATGTTCTTGTTGCAATGAACAGACCTTCACTTGAGAAGTTCGTAAATAATGTTGTTCCCGGCGGAATTATCATCATGGACAGCACTACAATCGATGTTGAAGTTGAGAGAACCGATGTTAAGGTATTCAAAGTTCCTGCAACGGCACTTGCGGATGAGAACGGACTTAAAGGTCTTGCAAACATCATTCTTGTAGGAAAACTTTTCAAGGAGACAGGCTTTGTTACTCCCGAGAATCTTGATGCCGGTCTTCAGAAGTGTATTCCCGCAAAGAAGGCAGCCATGCTCGATTCCAACCGTAAGGCTATTGAGATCGGTCAGCAGCAGTAATTGAAGATTCAATAATCAAATAAAAATAAGCGGACAGATTTATCATTTGTTAATGGTTATCTGTCCGCTTTTGTATTATAATGGCATTGTATTTTCTTTTATTACTTGACAGGAGATTATTATGAGTTCTTTTGATTTGTTTAAAAACGGTGCCTGCGCGGACATCATTGTGGAGAAAGCATGTCCCTCGGGCGTGAAGAGAATCGCAAAGGTTGTTGCTGCGGATATCGAAGCGGTTACCGGTGTTTGCCCCAGGGTAATTGTTCAGGGCGAGTGTGAGGGAATGACTCCCGCGGAAAATGTTATTTATGTTAAGGCAGAGCCTACGGCAGCTGTCTGCGGCAAACGTGAGGTCTATGAGCTAAGCCTTAATGATAAACCCGAATGTGAGAACCTCAAAAAGAGAAATGTTCTCAGGATTTCGGGAAGTGATAAGCGTGGTATTATTTACGGACTTTTTGCGGTATCCGAACTTATCGGTGTTACTCCTCTTGTATGGTGGGGTGACAACAAACCCGCAAAAAAGGACGAGGTTGTTGTAAATATCGAAGGCGGAAGCGTTGTATCACGTGAGCCTTCCATCAAATACAGAGGTTTCTTTATCAATGACGAGTGGCCTGCTTTCGGACGTTGGAGTGAGGAAAAATTCGGAGGCTTTACTGCAGCGGCTTATGAGCAGGTATTTCTCCTGCTTTTAAGAATGAAGGGTAACTATTTATGGCCCGCAATGTGGAGCTCAACGTTCTCGGAAGACGGCCCCGGTCTTACAAGCGCCGAACTTGCCGATGAACTCGGAGTGGTAATGGGTGCTTCCCACCACGAGCCTATGTGCAGAGCCGGAGAAGAGTGGCAGCATATTTACAAGCAGTACGGAGATGATAACACCTGGAGCTTTATTTCGAACAAGGATGCCATTACCGAGTTCTGGCGCGACGGTATCAAGCGAAACAAGGATTTTGAGAATATCATAACCATCGGTATGAGAGGCGAGGCCGATTCGAAGCTTCTTAAAGAAGACGCTACCCTTGCCGACAATATAAATGTTGTAAAGAGTGCTATTATGACTCAGCACAAGCTTCTTCGCGAACAGTTCGGAGAGGATCTTACGAATGTAACCAGAATGCTTGCTATTTACAAAGAGGTTGAGGAATATTATTACGGTTCTGCGGATTGTCCCGGCCTTCGCGACTGGGATGAGCTTAAGGATGTAATCTTTATGCTCTGCGAGGACAACTGGGGCAATATGCGAGGTCTTCCCGAGAAGATCGATCTTGAGAAGCACAAGGGTGGATTCGGTATGTATTACCATTTCGATTACCACGGTGCGCCCATCAGCTATGAATGGGTAAACTGCTCAAGACTTACCAAGACCAGAGAGCAGATGTGCATGGCATATGAATACGGTGTCAGGGATTTGTGGATAGTTAATGTCGGAGACCTTAAGGGCAATGAGTATCCGCTGACATACTTTATGGAGCTCGCTTATGATTATGATAAGTGGAGTGATATCGATGCGGTAGAGAGGTACGTAAATCAGTTCCTTGACAGATGGAGCGACGGACGTGTAGATAAAGAGGTTCTTAAAGATATCGAAAAGTTTGTCGATGGATTTACGATGTGGAACAGCATTCGTCATCCCGAGACAATGAACCCCGGGATTTTCAGCCCCGATGCTTTTGAGGAGGCTGCCCGTGTAAATGCTGCAGCAGCAAAGCTTATGGAGCTTGGAACAAGTATCCGTTTAAAGCTTGATAAAGATATGAAGGATTCCTTCGACAGCCTTTTCTTCTATGCGGGAATGGCTTCGCTCAACCTTATCAGAATGCATACCGAAGCCGGCCTGAATGCATACTTTGCGGCTAAGTCCGACAAGAGTGCGAATGCCCTGGCCGCATCGGTAGAGGAGAAAATCGAGCAGGATAAACAGTATGTGAAAGAATTCCACGAACTTCTGGACGGAAAGTGGAATCATATGATGGATTCGGCGCATACAGGATTTGTCACATGGAATGATGAGGGATGGAGCTATCCGGAGGTTGTCACGGTAAGTGACAGTCCCTGCTGCTGTTTGGCTTCGAAAGAAGTGGCATCCGCTGACAACGGCTGCGGTTTTGCGAGTGAGAAGGACATCGCAGTTATTGAGGCTGAGGATATGAAGCTTACCGAAGTTTCGGGAGAAGGGTTTAAAGTCATTCCTCATCTTGGAAGACTCGGGGCAGCCATTAAGGCATACCCTGTGAACAAGGTGTTCGAGGACGAAAAGAATCTGCCCGCTGCCGAAGCTTTGATTAATGTAAAGGAAACGGGAGACTATGTTGCCGAATTTGTTTTCATGGCCAGAAATCCGGTGGTGAAGGGCGATCCTTTACGTGTTCGTTACAGTGTAAACGACGGCGATAAGAAAGTGCTTAATACTCTCGGAGAAGGCTTCTTTACGGAATGGATGTGCTCTATGTGGGGACAGGGAGTCCTTACCGGTGTTCATCCTATGGAAGTAAACTTAAATCTTAACGAAGGATGCAATACATTGAAAGTTTATCCTTACGACCCGAACGCAGTGCTCGAAAGAATCGTAATCAGACCTGCTTCACTTAAAATGCCCGAGTCATATCTTGGACCCTGCAGAAAGCTTTAATAAAAGACCCGGTTCACCGTTTGATATTTCTTACCGATTGTACGGAAAAGAAAATCATTCGGCGGACCGGGGTTGTTTATTATTTCGCATGTGTCTGGGCAGTAACTTATGTGCAGGGATAGCATACCTTTTCAGACTATATTATTGATTGCGAGTGCGACGTATTCTTCAAGTATCCGGACATCATCCGCCAGTTCGCTAAGAGGCATAAATCCGAATTTGGAATTATATTCGGGTTTAAATACCATAAAATCGAAGTCATGATTTTTTGACATTATACCCGGAATAGGTACGGCTTGGGTGGTATGTCTTGTGTAGCAATTCGATGCGCTGCCTTTGACCCGCAATTCTTTGTCGAGAAATTCACCGATACTCTTGTGAACTGCATTATCCTCGGCGGGCATATAGTAATAGTTCTTGTAGTCGGAATAAAAGCGTTTGAATTCGGAGACGATAATCGGTACGGTAATAATCGCATTTTCATTCAAATTCAACCGAACCGGGGCGGCCTGATCGCTGCTGCACAGGAAAGATTGTTTCAGAAGGCAACAGGGAAGAGGATATCTAAGTTTCAGCTTTATCGTAAGCTGCGGTCCTGCGGAATTTCCGCAAAGATCAATCTCGGGGCTGCAGATTTCATATCCGCCCCTGAGGAAAACAGCGAGTGACAGAAGAGAGGAAACCTCAAGCATGTTTTGAACATCCTCGAAGTTGTGGAGAAGCAGAGCTTCAAGCAACTCTTCAGATTTTTGGCTGCCGGCCTGCGTAAGCCCTGAATCTGCTGATGCAACGTATGCTGCGGAAGTTCGCGAGCGCAATGCCTCAAGCTTTCTGACAGCGATATAACGGTTATAAAAATCTATCAATTCACCGCCGTCGTACTTATCTTCACGATAGAGGCCTATGTATTTTTCAAGACTTTTTTGTGACATTGAAGACAGCTTAAGTACTTTTTTTAAGGACTTAAGCTTCTTGTATATATCGAAGCTTTTGTATTCGAAGGACAAGGGTGCCAGTCCGAGCAGGTCTCTCTTTTTTTCAATGTATGGGATGTCGAAGGTTTGACCGTTGAAATGAACGAGGTATGGATGATTTTTAAGCTGCATTTCAAATTCGTTTATCAGCTGTTCTTCTTCATCTATTCCTTCGGCAAAATACTGTCGCAGTTCGACTTCCGAGTTCTCGTTCAGAAACATGCAGCCTATCAGATACAGATAGGAGGTATCTGCGGAAAGTCCGGTTGTTTCGATATCAAAAAATAAGAAATTATCGGGGGAGGCTGTGGTTTCGCTGCTTTCCAGAGCCGTGATATACAAAACGATATCATTAAATCTGTCCGATTTGTCCAGTATATGTTTTTGAATCAGCATATGTTATCTCCGTTGTCTGAGCGCACTTTTTTTAATTATTCCAAGTGGTTGGCTGCATATGATGATAGCATATCGGCTTGATTTATTCTACTATCTGGAATAAAATGAATATATGTTTGGGTATTTGTTCAGGTTAAGGAAAATGTTGTTTTTGACAGGAAAAGAGAGGAAAGCGGATGGTAAATGTATGCAAACACTGCCAGAAGCAGTATATCAGCGCTGTAAAAGGCTATTGCTGTAATGCTTGCAAGGATATCGACAATATGCGTTTTGCTCAGATTAAAGCATACTTGAATGCCTATCCGAACAGTAATGCCATTCAGATTGCGGAGGCACTCGACATTAAGGCTTATGTGGTACTCAAGTATATTGACGAAGGCCTGCTGACGGTCGGCAGAGGGGAGTTTGAGAAACTATGATTTCATATATCAGGGGTGAAGTTCTTTTCAGGAACGAGGGCTCCGTGGTTATAGATGTAAACGGTATAGGATATGAGGTATTTGTTCCGTACAATGTTCTTTGTGCACTTGAACGGGCAACGGGACAGGTTGAGCTCTATACTTATATGCAGGTTAAAGAAGACGGTGTTGCATTGTTCGGTTTTGCAACCAGACAGGACTTGCGTACCTTTAAACTGCTTATTACGGTCAATGGTATTGGCCCTAAGGGAGCGCTTGGAATCATGTCTTATATGAGGACCGAGGATCTGATGCTTGCGGTTCTTGCGGATGATGTCAAAACGATTGCAAAAGCACCGGGCATCGGGGCCAAAACAGCCGGAAAGCTGGTGCTTGAGCTTAAGGATAAATTTAGACTGGAAGATACTTTCGATACTCCGCTTGCCCGGGACTCCAAAGCTCCCGCAGCATCCTCGTCTGCTGATTCGGCATCCGGTTCGGATGATTATTCGGCCATCAGAAACGAAGCCGTACAGGCACTTATTGCGCTCGGTTATTCGTCAAGCGAGTCACTGAAGGCCGTAAGAAGTGTTAAGGACGAGGACGGACTTACCCTCGAGAAATTGCTCAAAATGAGCTTAAAATACATTTGATGCAGGTGATATTTTGGGAAAAAGAATGATAACAACCGAATATACGGTTGAGGACAGCAGTATAGAAGGAACCTTGAGACCGCAGCTTCTCGATGATTATATCGGACAGGCCAAGGCCAAGGACAATTTAAAGGTTTATATCGAGGCGGCAAAGCAGCGTGGGGAGTCATTGGACCATGTTCTTTTGTTCGGGCCTCCCGGACTCGGAAAAACCACACTTGCGGGTATCATTGCCAATGAGATGGGAGTCAACCTTAAAACAACAGCCGGACCTGCAATAGAAAAGGCAGGAGACATGGCTGCCATTTTGAACAATCTCCAGGAGGGAGACGTTCTGTTTATCGATGAGATTCATCGTCTGAACCGTCAGGTGGAGGAACTTCTTTATCCTGCGATGGAGGATTACTGTATAGATATTGTCATCGGAAGAGGAGCCGCAGCAAAGTCGATCAGACTTGATCTTCCGCACTTTACTCTTGTCGGAGCGACTACGAGAGCAGGTATGCTTACCGCACCTTTGCGTGACCGTTTCGGAGTTGTGCACAGGCTGGAGTTCTATACCATCGATGAGCTTGAAACAATTATTACCCGTTCTGCCGGGGTGTTGGGGGTCGAAATCGAAAAGGACGGTGCCCTGGAGCTTGCCAGACGTTCGAGAGGAACACCGAGACTTGCGAACCGGTTGTTAAAGCGCATGAGGGATTTTGCTCAGATTAAATATGACGGACGAATTACCAAAGAAGTTGCTGACTACGCGCTTGACCTTATGGAAGTCGACAGACTCGGTCTTGACAACATCGACCGGGCGATTCTTCATACAATGATTGACAAATTTGACGGAGGTCCCGTGGGAATAGAGGCAGTAGCAACAACAATCGGCGAAGATGCTGGAACCGTCGAAGAAGTATACGAGCCTTATCTGGTACAGTCCGGCCTTATCGCAAGAACCCCCAGAGGACGTATTGTAACAAAAGAGGGATATCTTCACTTCGGACTTACGTTGCCGCAGAAGGATTAACGAAGCATTTATTACAGGAATGGTCATGGATATAAAAGATATAAGAAACGAACTCAATGCAGTTGATGAGAAGCTGCTGCTGCTTCTGAAGGAGCGTTACGCTCTTGTTGAAAAGGTAGTCGAATACAAAACGGAAAGGAAACTTCCGATATTCGATCCTGTTCGGGAGCAGGAGATTCTTGATCGTGTGGATGTGCAGATTGAGAACCGAATTATTGCACCCCATATTGTAGATACATACAGAGAAATCATGAGATGCAGCAGGGACTATCAGGCAGGATATGCCGGCAATATTGTCCTCATCGGAATGCCGGGCTGCGGAAAGAGTACAATCGGCAGAAAAATCGCTGAGAAATACGGCTACAAATTCGTTGATGCGGATGACCGATTTACGGAAGTCAACAATATGACAGCTGCCGCATGTATTACGGAATTCGGAGAAAAGGAGTTCAGAAAACGCGAGAGTGAAGTGCTCAAAAGCTTTGAGCCGGATTGTCATACCGTGTTTTCTTTGGGCGGAGGCGTAATCACCGTTGATGAGAATTACGATGTCGCAAAGAGACTCGGGAAGGTAGTCTATATAAAACGTGATTTGGATAAGCTCGCTTCCAAAGGCCGTCCGTTAAGCAACACGGTGGGTGTTGAAAAACTTTTTGAAGAGCGTAAAGCCAAGTACGAACGCTGGGCGGATTGTGAAGTTGTGAACAACGATCTTAAAACCGCCGTGTCGGATGTTATAGCTGCTGTTACCGCAAAATAAACAGAAAGAGAAATATCATATGTTTTCAAAAATGATGGACCCCGACAGTGGGCTCAATAAATTCTGCGATTTGATAATAGGTGTCTTTGTAACCGGTTTTCTTACAATTATCTTTTCGCTTCCGATTGTTACTATGAGCACCGCGATAACTGCCGGATACTATACTGCTGCAAAGGTTGTTCGCCAGCATGAGGGATACCTTTGGAGAGAATTTATTTCGGCATTTAAGAAGAATTTCAAAACCGGTTTCGGGCTTGGGCTTTGTTATCTGATTGCTGCGGTTATACTTTTATATGATTACTATTACCTGAAAAACAGCACCGAAAAGTTCAGCGATATCATGATACTTATTATCATTACCGTATGTGTAATGTTCTTTATCACATATTTCTTTTCGTTCTTTGAACTTTCGCGCTTTGATAAGAATGGCTTTCAGATTTTTAAGTTTGCCATAGTTACATCGTTCAGACATTTTCCTTCGGCTCTTGCGATCGTAGGTATGTTCGCACTCTCGATTTTTATGGCATGGCTTATGCCTGTAGGATTCTGCCTGTTCCCGGGTTTTGCTTTCTGGGGTTCGACCTTTGTGATGGAAAAGGTTATGAAAAAGTATATGCCTGTTCCTGAACCGGGTTCACCCGAGGCTGAGAAATGGTACTACCGTTAATTGTTAATATTGCACTAAATATATATAAAAAATATATAAAATATATGCATATATATCAAAAATGATATATCAGTTATCATAATATAGTTTTATACAAGTGCGCTGAGTTGATGTAAAATTAAACACAGTCGGGCGGAAGAGTATGTCTGTCCACTGTGTTTATTTTAATATTAGGAGGATTTTTATTTATGGCACGTTTTACTTTACCTCGTGACCTTTATCACGGCAAGGGTGCTCTTGAGAATCTTAAGACTTTTAAGGGCAAGAAGGCAATCATTTGTGTTGGTGGCGGTTCAATGAAGAAGTTCGGTTTCCTTGACAGAGCAGAGGCTTATCTTAAGGAAGCAGGCATGGAGGTTCAGATTTTTGACGGTATCGAGCCCGATCCTTCAGTAGAGACTGTTATGAAGGGTGCAGAAGCTATGCTTAAGTTCGAGCCTGACTGGATTGTTGCTATCGGTGGCGGATCACCTATCGATGCTGCAAAGGCTATGTGGATTAAGTATGAGTATCCTGAGTGCACCTTTGAAGATATGTGCAAGGTATTCGGTATTCCCGAGCTTCGTAAGAAGGCTCATTTCTGTGCTGTTTCTTCAACATCAGGTACAGCTACAGAGGTTACCGCTTTCTCTATCATTACCGACTACTCAAAGGGTATCAAGTATCCTATCGCTGACTTCGAGATTACTCCCGATGTAGCTATCGTTGATCCCGATCTTGCTGAGACAATGCCCAAGAAGCTTGTTGCTCACACAGGTATGGATGCTATCACTCATGCGGTTGAGGCTTATGTTTCAACAGCAAACTGTGACTATACAGATCCCCTTGCTATCCACGCTATCGAGATGATCATGAACGACCTCGTTCCTTCATACAACGGTGATATGGCAGCCCCCGATCGTATGCACAATGCTCAGTGTCTTGCAGGTATGGCATTCTCCAACGCTTTACTTGGTATCGTTCATTCTATGGCTCATAAGACAGGTGCTGCTTTTGAGAAGTACGGCGCTCACATCATCCACGGTGCCGCAAACGCTATGTACCTTCCCAAGGTTGTAGCATTCAATGCTAAGGATGAGACCGCTAAGAAGAGATACGGCGTTATCGTTGATTACATGGGAATCTGCGACAAGGCAGCTTCTGATGATGACAAGGTTGCAGCTCTTATTGCTTACTTACGTAAGATGAATGATGACCTTAATATTCCTCATTGTATCAAGAACTACGGTGCAGACAGCTATCCTTGCGAGCAGGGCTTCGTTCCCGAGGATGTATTCCTTGCAAAGGTTGAGGAAATCGCTGTTAACGCTATCGGTGATGCATGTACAGGTTCTAACCCTCGTCAGCCTTCAGTTGAAGAGATGGTTAAGCTCCTTAAGTGCTGCTACTACGATACAGAGGTAGATTTCTAATTTAGCAAAGTTTTATACATTTTCGACCATTAAATGTGAGCATACGTATTGCATGTTTTTGGATTTAGTGTATAATTTTTGTGAGTATAGTTAATACTTTATAAACAGTATTCGGCTGTCCTCGAGGGCAGCCGAATATTCTTATGTTGATGGAAAAGGAGATATAGGTATGTACAAGATTGTGCGTAAGAGAAATCTTAACCCTACCGTTACACAGATGGAGATTGAAGCTCCTCTTGTAGCAAAAAAGGCTAAGCCCGGTCAGTTCATTATCCTTCGTGTTAATGAAGAAGGCGAGAGAATCCCGCTTACTGTTGCCGGAACCAATCCTGAAGAAGGAACTGTAAAGATTATTTTCCAGATTGTCGGTGGAACAACAGAGCTCCTCAATCACAAGAATGAGGGTGAGTGCATCCAGGACTTCGTTGGTCCTTTAGGAGTAGCTACTCATCTCGAGGGCAAGAAGAAAGTATGTATCGTAGGCGGTGGTGTTGGTTGTGCAATTGCTATGCCTATCGCTCAGGCTTTCCATGCTATGGGTGTTGAGGTTACGAGTATTATCGGCTTCCGTAACAAGGACCTTCTTATCCTCGAGGATGAGTTCAAGGCTTGCTCGGATAAACTCATTGTTATGACAGATGACGGTTCATATGCAAGAGGGGGTAATGTTACCGTTCCGCTTAAGGAAATGCTTGAAGCAGGCGAGAAGTTTGATGAAGTTATCACTATCGGACCCCTTATCATGATGAAGTTCGTAGTTGCTGCAGCAAAGCCTTTCGGTGTTCCTTGTACAGTATCTATGAACCCTATTATGATTGATGGTACAGGTATGTGCGGCGGATGTCGTCTTACTCTTAACCAGGATGGCAAGAAGGTTACCAAGTTCGCTTGTGTAGACGGACCTGACTTCAACGGTTATGAGGTTGACTTCGACGAGGCTATGAGCCGTGGCAGAATGTACTTTGATTTTGAGAGACGTGCACATGATAAGGCATGTAATCTTTTCAAGAACGCTTAAGGGGAGGTATAAAAATGGCAGTTAATCCTACAAAACATGAGATGCCTACCCAGGATCCTGCGGTTAGAGCACATAATTTTAAAGAAGTTGCACTCGGATACACCGAAGAAATCGCTGTTGAAGAGGCACAGAGATGTTTAAATTGTAAGAATCAGCCCTGTGTTCAGGGTTGTCCCGTAAATATTCATATTCCTGATTTCATCGCAAGAATCAAAGAGAAGGATTATGAAGGTGCATACCAGATTATCAACCAGACATCATCACTTCCCGCAGTTTGCGGCCGTGTATGTCCTCAGGAGTCACAGTGTGAGAGCAAGTGTACTCTCGGTGTTAAGTTCCAGCCTGTTGGAATCGGACGTCTTGAGAGATTCGTTGCTGACTGGCACAATGCAAACGCTACAGCTGCTCCTGCAGTTCCCGCAGCAAACGGACACAGAGTTGCTATCGTTGGTTCAGGCCCTTCAGGTCTTACATGTGCAGGCGATCTTGCTAAGAAGGGCTACAAGGTTAGCATCTTCGAGGCTCTTCATACAGCCGGCGGTGTTCTTGTTTACGGTATTCCCGAGTTCCGTCTTCCCAAGTCAATCGTTGCTAAGGAAGTTGATACTCTTAAGGCACTTGGCGTAGACGTTGAGACCAACGTTGTTATCGGTAAGACACTTACCATCGATGAACTCTTCGAGCAGGGCTATGAGGCTGTATTCGTTGGTTCGGGTGCCGGCCTTCCCAACTTCATGGGTATTCCCGGCGAGAGCTTAAAGGGTGTATACTCGGCAAATGAGTTCCTTACCAGATCAAACCTTATGAAGGCATACAACGACGATCCCGTTACACCTATCATGAAGGGTGGAAAGGTTGCAGTTGTCGGTGGCGGTAACGTTGCTATGGATGCTGCACGTACAGCACTTCGTCTTGGCGCAGAGAAGGTATACATTGTATATCGTCGTTCACTTGAAGAGCTTCCCGCGCGTAAGGAAGAGGTTGAGCATGCTATGGAAGAGGGTATCGATTTCAGACTTCTCAACAATCCCGTTGAGATTCTCGGATACCAGAATCCTGATGATCCCCGCGATCCTAAGAACGGTTTCGTAACCGGTATGAAGTGCATTAAGATGGAGCTTGGTGAGCCTGATGAGAAGGGCAGAAGAAGACCTGTAGCAGTTGCAGGTTCAGAGTTCGTACTTGATGTTGATACAGTAGTTATCTCTATCGGAACTTCACCCAACCCTCTTATCAAGGATACCACAAAGGGACTTGAGGTTAACTCACACGGCGGAATCATCGTTAACGAGGATGGTCTTACATCACGTGACGCTGTTTATGCAGGCGGAGATGCAGTTACCGGTGCAGCTACAGTTATTTCAGCTATGGGTGCAGGTAAGCTTGCAGCTAAGTCTATCGATGAGTTCCTTTCAAAATAATCAGGACTTTAGGCTTATATAAAATATTTTTCTGCGGTGCTGTTTAGGCGGCACCGCAGTTTTGTTTTGGAGATTGGTGCAGCGTATGGATAATAAACCCGACAAGAACGATATGATGGGCTTGGCAGAGCTTGGGATGACGGATTTGCTCGGTAATGATATGGCAGGCTTTGAGAAGGTCAATGACAGGATATTTGTGCATAAAGCTTCTTATAATCCTTTATCTGCGGATGTATATCTGATAAAGGGTGACAGTTTCAACTGGATATTCGATGTCGGAGCCTCTGCAGAAGTCCTTGAAATCCTGAAAGAAATAAAAAACCGTAGAATTGTGATTTCGCATTTTCACCGGGATCATATTGGGAATCTGGGAGAACTTCCTATGCTCGAAGAAAATGAAGCCTTGTATGTATCAAATCATTCTTCCAAGTATTGTAAAGCGAATATGGAAGGCTTTACGGTGGTTGATTCACAGATTGAATTTGATGACGGTGTTCATATAGCAATTAAACCTTTTAAATCATCACATTCAAAAGGCTGTCTGATGATGAGTGTAAACAGCGAGTATTTTTTTTGGGGAGACGGGACCTATGCACTGCCCAAGCAGAATCAGCCTCAGGTTTATAATGTTCAGCTCCTTAAAGAGACAATAGAAGATTTGGAGGAAAACGGTGCCGCTGAATTTGTTCTCAGCCATGACCGTATTTTTTCAAGACCGAGAGAAGCTATTCTAAGGCAGCTGCGGACTGTATATGCGGGGCGAAAGCAGGGAGAGAATTTTATTGAGGTAAGTGAAGATTTCGATTAGAAGCGCTGGTTTGTTTTTTGGGTGAGATGTGATATTATATTTCTGTATGGATAAATCCGAGAGAACGGCGGATTTATTTGTATTGTATTTACTTCTTTCTTTTGATAGACTGTGGATATGCTTAATTTTAGGTATTTCGGGAGGATCGGATAATGAAAATTATCGTAGTAGGATGTGGAAAAATAGGACTTTCACTTGCGCAGCAGCTGACCAGTGAAGGACACATTGTTACTGTGGTAGATAAAAATGCCGAGCGACTTAAAACCGCACTTTCAAATCTTGATGTTATGTCATATGTCGGTGATGGTGCAAGCTATACAACATTAAAATATGCCGGAATCGAGAGCGCAGACCTTATGATTTCGGTTATGAATTCGGATGAAGTTAACCTTTTGTGCTGCGTTATTGCCCAGAAGGTCGGAAATTGCAAAACAATTGCGCGTGTGCGCAATCCTATATACAGTTCTGAAATTGAGTTTCTTAAAAAGGAACTTGATCTTGCAATGATTTTTAACCCTGAGATGACAGCGGCTGAAGAGATTGCGAGAATTTTTAATTTCCCTTACGCAACCAAGATTGATGTATTCTCGAACAGAAGAGTTGAGCTTGTTCACTTCAAGATTAAACTCGATTCACGACTTTCACATCTTTGCATTGCGGATATCAGAGCAAAGCATAAATGTCAGGTGCTTATCTGTACCGTTACACGTGGTGACAAGACGATGATTCCCGGCGGTGATTTCATTCTTGAAGAAGGTGACGTAGTCGGACTTGTCGGAGCTCGTTCGGATATCAACGAGTTCTTCCGTATGTTCGGTGTTGGTACAAGAAAGGTTCCCGATGCGATGCTCGTCGGCGGAGGAAAGATAGGATATTATCTTGCCAAGAAGCTGATAGAGTCCGGAATCAAGGTGAAAATTGTTGAGGCGGACAGAAGCAGATGCGAATTTTTGTCGGAAGCCCTTCCGGAAGCCGACATTATCCATGGAGACGGAACGGATCGAAATCTTCTTCTCCAAGAGGGACTTGCAAGCGCTTCGGGCTTTGCCGCTCTTACAAGTATTGACGAGGAGAACATTCTTCTGAGTCTCTTCGCACTTGATAATGTTAAATCCAAAACCGTTACAAAGATTAATCGAATCAACTTCGATGATGTAATCGATAAGCTTAACCTTGATACCATCATCAATCCCAATAAAGTTTCGAATGATATGATAGTTCAGGCAGTTCGTTCGATGGAGTACACCAAGGACTCAAATATCGAGCACTACCGCAAAATCGGCAACGATGAAGCCGAAGCGATGGAATTTATCGTAAAAGAAGGTTCAAAGGTTGTAGATATTCCTCTTATGTCTCTTAAGAAAAAGAAAGATGTCCTTATTTGCTGCATTACCAGAAACAACAAGATTATTATTCCGGGAGGACAGGATTCGATTATGGTTGGTGACAGAGTCATAATCGTGCATACTACATCTGATATCAACAATATTGATGATATCCTTAATTAAAGGCGGTAAGAGTTAATGAATTACGGAGTAGTTGTATATATTCTGGGCTGGATTTTGAAATCGGAATCGGTTTTTTTGATTTTTCCGTTCATAGTTGGACTCATATACGGAGAAAGTCAGGCCTGGAGTTATCTTATTACATCAGCAATATGTCTGGTGATCGGTGTATTAATATCAATAAAAAAGCCTAAAAAGGGTGGTCTTTATCTGAAGGAAGGATATTTTGTCGTAGGATTGGGTTGGATTGTAATGTCTATGATGGGCGCCATTCCCTTTGTTATGACAAATGAAATACCCTCGTATATGGATGCTCTGTTTGAGACGGTTTCCGGTCTCACCACGACCGGAGCTTCCATCCTTACAAATATCGAAGCGATGTGCCATGCAACCCTGTTTTGGCGAAGCTTTTTGCATCTGCTCGGAGGTATGGGTGTATTTGTTTTCCTTTCTGCGCTTTTACCTATGCTCGGAGGCAATTCCGTAAACCTTATGAAGGCCGAGTCTACGGGTCCTTCCGTAGATAAGCTTGTTCCGAGACTGAAGGATACCGCTAAAATTCTTTACTCCATCTACCTTGCCATGGGTGCGATTGAGTGCATAATTCTGCTCATATGCGGACTCAATTGGTTTGAGAGTATGACGCTTACATTTGGTACCATCGGTACCGGTGGTTTCGGTATTTTAAATGACAGTATTGCGTCATATTCTGCGGCTGTACAGTGGGTCATCGGTATTTTTATGCTGCTGAGCGGTGTAAACTACGGATTGTATTTCCTGATATTAAGCAAGAAGTTCAAGACTGCCTTTAAGTTCGAAGAGGTTAGGCTTTACCTTGCCGTAACATTTGCAGCTGTGGTGGTAATTGCTCTTAACCTTGGAAAATTCTACAATACATTCGGTGAGACCATAAGACAGACCTTCTTCCAGGTATCATCGCTTATTACTTCCACGGGATATGCGACAACGGACTTTGACCGCTGGCCGGAATTTTCTAAGACTATCCTTATATGTGTTATGCTCATGGGTTCGTGTGCGAGCTCAACAGGCGGAGGTATAAAGATGAGCCGTATTCTGATTCTGTTCAAGGCTGCTCGTAAGCAGATTCAGATTCTGATTCATCCGCGTGCTGTTAAGAAGCTTAAGATGGACGGAAATGTTGTTGATCACGATGCTGTTCGTGCTACAAATGCCTATATCTCGATATTCTTTGCGATAATGTTTATATCGGTGCTTTGTATTTCGATTGACGGACATGATTTTACCTCGAACTTTTCAGCGGTTTTGGCGACCCTTAACAACATGGGTCCCGGTTTCGGAAAAGTAGGACCTACGTGCAACTATTCGTTCTATTCGAATTTCTCCAAGCTGATACTTATATTTGATATGCTTGCGGGACGTTTGGAGCTGTTCCCCATGCTTATGCTTATTACACCTCGAAGCTGGAGACGTTATTTATAAATAAAGGAGCATGCTATGCCTCTGATTAATGTATTGCCCGGTGAAAATGTTAGGAGCCTTCTTGAAAAGGAAGGCTTTCCTTTTGTGTGCGTCGGCAGGGGAGTATGCGGAAAATGTAAAATTAAAGTTCTGTCGGGTGAGGTTTGCATCACCGATGCCGACAGGGCTTTTTTTACCTCTGATGAGCTGGAATCGGGAATGCGTCTGGCCTGCTGCATAAAGGAAGCTTCCGTGCCTTTGCTTGTCGAATACGATTCATCGGAAGATACGATTTACGTGCCTGCTGAAGACAGCAAAACAGCACTTGAGGCTGATGAGATTCGGACAAATAAGCTCACCGGGACAATTGAGCACGAGCGACATGATAATGAAGAATCCGATTATGCCGAAAGATTGTATTCGCTGGCAATCGATATCGGAACAACCACGATAGCGGTTTCTGCAGTCGACATTACCGATGGCACGGTTCTTGGAACACAGGCAGGGATAAATCATCAGCGAAGCTTCGGAGCGGACGTTATTTCAAGGATAGTAGCCTCGAATAACGGCAACGCAGCACTGCTTCGCGACATTGTCATCGGCGATATCAACTCTCTGATAGATAAGCTGGTGAAGCAGCTGAAGTTAAGTGTTGCAAATCTTCAAAGAATCGCTCTGGCAGGCAATACCACGATGCTTCATATTTTTGCGGGATACTCCTGCGAAGGGCTTGGCGTAGCACCGTTTCGTCCGGTGTCGATCGATCTTGTCAGTACAGATTCGGGAACCTTGCTTCCGGGAATATCGACTTATGTCGGTGCGGATATTCTGGCGGGACTGTATTCTCTGGAACTTGACGATGAGCTGTCCCTTTTTATAGACCTCGGAACCAATGGAGAGATGGCTCTTGGTAATTCAAAACGCCTCTTAGTGACGTCTACCGCTGCAGGACCTGCCTTTGAAGGCGGCAATATCAGCTGCGGAACGGCCAGCATAAGCGGGGCGATAACGGATGCGGTATTAAGCGACAAGGATGGAGAACAGCCCATTAAGCTTACAACCGTTAATGACGAAGCTCCGATCGGAATATGCGGAACGGGTGTTATTTCGATAGTTTCTGAACTGCTGAGAAAAAACCTGATAGATTCGACGGGACTGCTGGATGACAGATTGCACGGAAGAATAAAACTTACCGCAGACGGCAAAATAACCTTTACGCAAAAGGATATAAGGGAGATACAACTGGCTAAAGCAGCTGTCAGAGCAGGAATAGAAACACTGCTCTTTACCTTCGGCGCCGAATACGAAGATGTAATGCATGTTTATATAGCCGGAGGATTCGGAACAAAGCTTGATACAGCGAAAGCTTGCAGACTGGGTATTATACCGGAAGAACTTTCGGATGTCTGTGAGGCAGTCGGAAATACCTCGCTCAAAGGAGTTATCAAATATCTGGTTTCAAAGAACGGTGCGGAGGAACTTGAGTCGATAAAAGCAAATGCCAAAGAGGTGGTTTTGGCGGACAATGCTTATTTTACATCTAGATTTATGGAAGAAATGCATTTTTAATTAAAAACAGTGCCCTGCAGCCGGGATATGTTTGTGAATTCGCAAATATATCTCAACTGCAGGGCGTTTTTTCTGTGTTTTATAATATTTTACTTCTGACCGTAGTATGCGTTGGCACCATGCTTACGTAAGTAGTGTTTGTCGAGAAGTGAATTGGGAACGGGTTTAATCTCACAGTTTGAAAGTGAGAGATTGTGCCATGCCATGAAAGCAACTTCTTCGAGAACAATAGCGTTTTCAACAGCCTTTTCGGGAGTTTTGCCCCATGTGAAAGGTCCGTGTGACTTAAGAAGAACAGCGGGGACATCCATAGGTTTGATGCCGCGTGTTGCAAAAGTTTCTATGATTACTTTTCCTGTGTTGGCCTCGTATGCTTCAGCGATTTCTTCATCGCTTAAGCAGCGTGCACAGGGAACGGGACCATAGAAGTAATCGGCATGAGTGGTTCCTAGAGCCGGTATATCCATTCCCTGCTGAGCCATAACTGTAGCCCAACGTGAATGAGTATGAACAACACCGCCAAGCTCGGGATACTCGCGGTAAAGTGTGAGATGAGTGGGAGTGTCCGAAGAAGGATTAAGGGTTCCTTCTACACGGTTTCCGTCAAGGTCAAGTACAACCATATCTTCGGGCTTCATAGTATCGTAGGAAACACCTGAAGGCTTGATTACAACAAGACCGGACTCACGGTCGATACCCGAGACATTTCCCCAGGTGAGTGTGATAAGATTATTCTTGGGAAGGAGAAGGTTTGCGTCACAGACGCGTTTTTTTAATTCTTCTAACATAGTTGATTTCCTTTCATGATGTATTTGATTTTAATGCCGGCAAGATAAAAACTGCAGATAATACAGCATTAAATATATATGACTTTACATACTGTAGACTATCACAAAATTATAAATAAGTCAACTGACTATTTTAACGAAAACTAAAAAGGTATAAAAGTTGCTAAAATAGTGCTTGATTATTAAAAATACGTGTGCTACACTGTAGACAGTGGTTAAACACTTATCTTTTGGAGGTATTTTTTATGTTTAAGATGTATGTTAATCCCAATGTTAAGCAGGGGAAAATCAACAAGGAAATTTACGGAAACTTTTCCGAGCATCTCGGACGTTGTATTTACGAGGGACTTTATGTAGGTGAGAATTCAGATATTCCGAACAAGAACGGTATGAGAACAGATGTTGTAGAAGCTCTTAAGGAGATGAAACTTCCCGTACTTCGCTGGCCGGGCGGCTGCTTTGCCGATGAGTATCATTGGGAAGACGGTATCGGTCCCAAGGAGACTCGTAAGAAGCTTATCAACACTCATTGGGGCGGGGTTCTTGAAGACAACAGTTTCGGTACACACGAGTTTATGGAACTGTGCGATCAGCTTGGCTGCGAGACTTATGTCAACGGTAACGTTGGTTCGGGAACTGTTCGCGAGATGAGCGAGTGGGTTGAATATATGACTTTTGAAGGTGTATCACCTCAGGCTGACAGACGTAAGGCAAACGGACACGAGGGTGCTTTCCCTGTAAACTATTTCGGTGTCGGAAATGAGAATTGGGGCTGCGGCGGAAATATGACTCCCGAGTACTACGCAAATCTTTACCGTCAGTACCAGACCTATGTTCGTCAGTACAATCCCGAGAAGAAGATTTACAAGATTGCCTGCGGTGCAAACGGATCTGATTACAATTGGACAGATAAGGTTATGGAGATTGCACATCCTTTCATGGACGGCATTTCGCTTCATTACTATACAATTACTCATGACTGGACACACAAGGGCTCAGCTGCAGATTTTACCGACGAAGAGTGGTTCATGACTCTTAAGGCTACAACCTTTATGGATGAGCTTCTTGACAACAATATTGCTATCATGGACAAGTACGATCCTTCCGGACGTGTAGGTCTTATTGTTGATGAGTGGGGAACCTGGTTCGACGTTGAGCCCGGAACAAATCCCGGCTTCTTATATCAGCAGAACACAATACGTGATGCTCTTGTTGCAGGTATCAACCTTAATATTTTCAACAAGCATTGCAAGCGTGTGAAGATGGCAAATATTGCGCAGCTGGTTAACGTTCTTCAGTCGGTTATCCTCACCGAGGGCGATAAGATGGTTAAGACTCCCACATATTATGTATTTAAGATGTATGCGGATCATCAGGATGCCGAACTTGTTTCGAGTACCCTTGAGACAAAGGAAATCGGACTTACTGAGGACAAGAAGGTGAAGAACCTTTATGAGTCATGTTCGGTAAAGGACGGCGTGCTTACCGTTACTCTTACCAACCTTTCACTTGACGAGAGCTACGATATCGATATGGTTCTTACAGAGGCACAGGCAAAGGCGGTTACAGGAGAAATCGTTACCGGTGCCAAGGACGCAAAGAATACATTTGACGCTCCCGATGTTGTTAAGACAGAAGCTTTCGACGGTTTTGAAAAGTCCGAAAGCGGACTTAAGATTTCGGTTCCTTCAAAGAGCGTTGTAAAGCTCAGCATTACCCTTTGATTTTTTATCTTTTTCTTTCATTCTAACCATATGATGTAAAGCGGCAGCCAAGAGATATTTGTTTTTTTAAATAGCAGATATGTCTTGGCTGCTGCTTCTTATTTTTAAGATTTGCGTTGCCTATTGAGGGATAATGATGTAACATTATACTTGATGAATTATCGGGTATGATGTGCTTGAAAAGCGGCATTTTCGTATATACGGAGGGAACTGGTTATGGTGTGTGATACAATTCTGGTCGTAGATGATGTTGAAGTTAACCGCGAATTGCTTCAGCTGATTCTGATGGAAGACTATCGGGTTATTTTTGCGGCAGACGGTGCAGAAGCAATGAGACAGCTTGAAAAAGAAAGAAGCAGAATTGCGGCTGTTTTGCTCGACCTCATTATGCCCGAAATGGACGGATATGAGGTTCTTCGTAAGATGAATCGGCTGGGTTACATTATGGATATTCCCGTGCTTGTTATCAGTTCGGAAGAATCGGTCGGTTCACAGAAAGAGTGTTTCACTCAGGGTGTATCCGATTTTATTCACAAGCCTTTTGACCGTGATCTTGTAAGAACACGAGTAAACAACGTGGTAAATCTGTATCTTTACAAGCATCATCTTGAGGAGACTGTTGACGAGCAGACAAAGGTCATCAAGAAGCGAAATACCAATATACTGGAACTTATGGGTACTGTAATAGAGTCGCGTAGTCTGGAGAGCGGAACCCATGTTCAGCGTGTTAAAGAATATACAAGAATACTTGCCGAAGAACTTATGAAAAGATATCCGAAGTACGGACTCACACCTCATAAGGTTTCGGTTATTGCTGAGGCAAGTACGCTTCACGACATAGGTAAAATCGCTATTCCGGACAGCATTTTGTTGAAGCCCGGAAGATTTACTCCCGAAGAATTCGAGGAGATGAAGAAGCATACCACGCTTGGTTCGGAACTGCTTAAAAATGTTCATGACATGTGGGATGAGGAATACGGCGACGTAACTTATGACATCTGCAGACATCATCATGAAAAATACGACGGAAAAGGCTATCCGGATGGTCTTGCGGGAGAAGAAATACCGATTTCGGCCCAGCTGGTATCCGTTGCGGACTGCTATGATGCTCTTGTCAGCAAGCGCTGCTATAAGGACGCATTCAGTCTGGATACTGCATATAAGATGCTGATGGACGGAGATTGCGGAGAGTTTTCAAAGGAACTTAAAGAGTGCCTTTCGGCGGTTATCGATAAGTTTGAAGCGGTTGCAATCTCAAAAAGCGAATAAAGTGCTAACGATAGTTGATTAAGGATTAAGGATATAAATATGACTGATAATAAAAACAGAAAAAAGGCAGCACCTGAAAAGTCCAAGGACCTTAAAGGGGCTGCCTGCCCTTATTTTAAGAAATGCGGTGGATGTGATTACATCGACCTGCCGTATGAGGAACAGCTGGAGAAGAAGATGAGATATGTGCGCAGTCAGCTGGGTGAAGTCGCCAAGCGTGCCGGTGCAGAAATCGAAAATATAGTCGGAGCGGCAGAACCTTTATATTATCGCAACAAAGTGCACTCTGTGTTTGCAAGAACCGGACGGGGACAGACTATACGAGGAATTTACAAAGAGGATACTCATGAGGTTGTGAATGTCAGCGGCTGTCTGCTTGAGAATCGTACTGCGGATGCGATTATAGAAGAGATAAAGCGACTTCTCCCGTCCTTTAAATACAGAATCTATGATGAAGATACCGGGTACGGCTGGCTGCGTCATGTGCTCGTTCGTGTCGGTTCGCGATTAAAGGACGGGAAGCGCGTCGAAGAAATAATGGTAGTACTTGTGACCGCTGAGGTTCCCTTCCCGGGCAAAAACAATTTTGTCAAAGCTCTTCGCGGCAAGTTCCCTCAGATTACGACTATTATTCAGAATATTAATGACAAAAGAACCAGTATGGTACTTGGAGAGCGTAATATCACAGTCTGGGGAAAGGGCTATATTGAGGATGATTCGCTTGGCCTTACCTTCAGAATTTCGCCCAGTGCCTTCTTTCAGATCAATACAGAACAGACCGTAAAGCTGTACGGTCTTGCGCTTGAGATGGCGGGACTGACAGGAACCGAAACCGTACTCGACGCATATTGCGGTACCGGCACCATCGGTATGTTTATGAGTCGCAATGCCCTGAGCGTAACAGGTATCGAACTGAATCCCGATGCTGTAAAAGACGCACGAAGCAATGCCAAGGGGAACAAGATAAATAACATCTCTTTTGCGAACGCCGACGCTACCAAATATTTGGAGGCTCTGGCAGCCGATCCTTCAGCCGACACTTACGATGTTTTGTGCATGGATCCTCCCAGAAGCGGCAGCACCGAAGCTTTTATCAATGCTGCGGCGAAACTTGATATACCCAAAATTGTTTACGTTTCATGCAATCCCGAGACACTTGCCAGGGACCTGAATGTCTTTATGAAACGCGGTTACGGCATAAAGAGGATAGTTCCTGTTGATATGTTCCCTGCGACAAAGCATGTTGAGACGGTATGTCTTTTGTCCAAACTCCATGAAGCAAAGCATCATGTGAGTGTAAAACTAGATATGGATGAGATGGATTTGACTAGAGCAGAGAGTAAAGCTACATACGAGGAAATTAAGAAGTATGTGGCTGAGCATAATGATGGGATGCACGTTTCGAATTTGTATATTGCTCAGGTGAAAAGAAAGTGTGGACTAGAGCTTGCAGAAAACTTCAATTTGCCTAAGTCTGAAAATTCAAGACAACCTAAGTGCCCGAAAGAGAAGGAAGATGCTATTGTGGAGGCGCTTATACATTATGGAATGGTAGT
>JAZLGZ010000078.1:0-7587 GCA_045616585.1 Lachnospiraceae bacterium | reverse complement strand
CGGGCTTTTCACTGTTAAAATACGTAAGACATATCGTGTGTCGCATTGATAAGAGGTACCCAGGTTTCGTAATTTGTGCTTCCGGTAACCTCCAGCCCGTAGTCCTCCTGGAAAGACTTAAGGGCCGCCTCAAGAGTTCTCGAGAACGAACTTGTCTCATAATCCATGTAACCGAGTCTCTTTAAGCGCTGTGAAAGGTTCTTGATATATTTCTTGTCCATTCCGCCTGCACCACGATAGAGAATCGGGAAAGGTTCATCGCTGTCATACTGAAGAAATTCAAGTCCGAAATACTGGAAGTGCATGGTATCCGAACAGATGTCAAAGTTGCCGCCCCAAAACCAGCCGTAGTCTTCAAAAACAGCTATAACCTCGTCGGGAATGCAATAAGGATTCGACTTGTCCCGAAGGTCGTTGCCCTTTCCGAGATAATAATCGTTATCATCGTCCCAGAAGTTTATATCAACGGCGGCTCCGAAAGAATGAACCGACATAAGCTTTGAGTTAATCAGACCGCTTCCGCCCACCTTGCGGTATTTGTAACCAATCAGATAGTTGAAAGGGAACTGAATGTCCAGCTGATATATATCACTGAAAATGCATCGGATCGAAGCCTCGAGCTCACTGTTGATGGTTATTGACCAGATATCGGAATATTTCTCGCCCTTCGAAGTCATCTTCCATACAGGTACATCAAAGGTCACCATTCGTTCTTTAGCTTCCGAGTCCGATTTGTAGCCTTCCGGCATATCCTTTGTAGTATAAGCCTTGTAGCCTTTTCCGGTCAGGAGTTCATATCTTAAATCGTTGCTGTCGGTCGGAAGTTCGCGGGCACGGTTTACAATCTTTGAATTGTAATGCTCGGGAGATGTCACAAGAAGTGCCAGACGATATTCGCGTGTCTTCCTGTAATCTTCATCCTCCAGTGCCATTCTTTCCGCATATTCCAGTTCGGGAACCCCGGGTTCAGCCTCTGCATCCGCATATATCGGTCCGTCCGAAGTATCCGCAGTGTCTCCCGGCAAAATCTCAAGGTCTGCCTCAAGTTCATCGGGTGTAAGCCCCGAATCTGCATCATTCTCAAAAATATCCGGACTGTCCTGCCCGTTTATATCGGGTTGAGGCTCGTCATTGATCCCTGTATCCGAATCCACGAAAACATCCGGCCCTCCGGGCTGCAAATCATTTGCAGCAAGTTCGGATGCCTGAAGATCCTTCGGCACCTCATCCTCGATTCCCGTTTTCTCCATGCCGTTTGCATCACAGCCTTCATCCGCGATGACAAAATCAGGAAAACCTTCGGGTAAAGTACCGACCTTTGCGTCCGAGACGAGCAGCCCGGCATAGTTTCCGGCCAGTACTTTCTTGTCCTTTAAATTCACCTTTGATAAAAGAACCACCGCAGCCAAAACCACCAGCAGCTTTATCATCAGCTTTTTAAGCGAAGTATCCAAAACCATTCCTCCGAAACAGTCAAAATTACATAACGAGATTGCTGATTGCGGCAAACAATTCTTTCTCGCTTACGGGCTTACGCAGATAAACATTCATACCGCAATCAAGGGCACGCTGTACGTCCTCATCAAATGCATTGGCTGAAAGAGCCGCAATGGGAATAAGTCCCGCATCCGCATGTCCGCAGGCACGAATCTTCTGCGTTGCCTCAAGTCCGTCCATAACCGGCATCTGAATATCCATAAGAATCATATCGTAATAGAAAGGCTCATGTGAAGTAAACTTCTCCAATGCCTCTTTTCCGTCCAAAGCCATATCCGTTTCAAGTCCGCGATATCCGAGAATCGTTGCGAGAATTTCGCCCATCAAAACATTATCTTCCGCAATCAGGATTCTTCTGCCGATATACATCTCCGCAATGTCGGCATCCACAGTTTCAACGTTCTCGACTTCAGTCTTCTCCTTCTTCCCGCCGCGAGTTTCAAAAGGAACCTGAATAACCAGCTCGGTACCCCATCCGTCGGAGAAGAACTCTATGGTACCGTGAACAATCTCAACCAGCTGTTTTGTAACCGTCATGGCAAGGCCGTTGCCCATCTGCTCGCGGTTGCCGTTTGCCGCGAAGGGATCGAAAATATGCTTTGCGGTTTCTTCGTCGATTCCGATAACCTCGTCGCGTATTCTGAAGGTCACCACATCATGGTTTCCGCTGTTCTCTTTCTTGACGGTCATCATAATATTGGTACCGTTCTCCGAAAGATTGCAGGAATTGATAATAGCATTCGACAAAATTCTTCTGAGCTTTAGCTCATCGCCGAAGAGTGAAAGTCCCTCATCGTAGTCGAAATCGAAATTCATTCCTCTGTAAGTTGCCAGCGGTTTGATAATCTGATACACGCTGTCTGCCAGAGAAGTCATGGTAAACCAGCTGTTATTCAGGCTCACCTCATTATTGTTGATGAGAGTCATATCGATACAGTCATTTACCGTATCCATAAGCTGCTTTGAAGACCGCTCCATACGGTCAAGACATTCTCCTATTACATCAATACTCTCCATATTGTGACGCATAATCGAAATCATTCCGACAAGTGCATTTATGGGAGTTCTGATCTCATGCGACAGATTGCTCACGAAACGGCCGGTAGCCTCCTTGGTGGAGTTGAGTGTTTTTTCTGCTTCCTGAACCAGATAATTATAGGTTTCCTCAAGTCGTCTGTCGTTGATTTTCCTCGAAATATATTCTCCGGCTTCACGGATGAGCTGTACTTCTTCATCTGTCCACATTCTTTCCCTGCGGCAGAAGAACATCATATCCCCTATACTGTCATTGCCGTTTACGATACTGCACACCACAAAAGAACGGATTCCGCTTTTGATGATGGTTTCATGGATAAATCCCTTATGTTCACTATCGGTAATGTCGTTGCAAATATAATGCTTTGCATTCAGATTCTTGATATAAGACTCCACAAAAAACTCATCGGAATCCTCGTTTAAATCAAGCAGCATTCCGTTGCGTATTTCGCAGCGATTGTTCTCATTCAGCCACAGATTTTTGATTTCGTACATAAAGGGGATGTCACCCGCAAGTAAATTAAAGCATCCGTCAAGCTCCAAAGTCTCGCCTAGCATCTTAAAACAATCTTCTATTCCTTTTCCGTCTTTATCCGTCAGCAAAGTCCTGCAGACATCAAATATAACATTGTTTTTATCAAATGATTCCATAATAATCTACCTCAATTTTTTGAGCGTTCCTTAATGTCCTTAACGTTTTTTGCGCTGTCACGCGATGATGCGTGAGTTGTGTATCCTTTATCGGCAAAATATTCCGCAAGCAGTATCGCAAAGGTCAGCGATCTGTGCTGGCCGCCGGTACATCCGAGGCCCACCACCAGCTGGGCTTTGCCCTCCCGCTCATACATCGGAATGGCAGTTTCAAGGTAATCGGTAATTTTATTGAACAGCACCTTTGAGTCTTCGTGAGACATTACATAGTCTCTGACTTCCGAATCCTCGCCCGTTCTTTTCTTTAATTCGTCGATATAAAAAGGATTCGGGAGACATCTCACATCGAATACAAGGTCAAATTCCGAACTTAATCCGTACTTGTATCCAAAAGCAACAAAACCGATTTGCATCGGAGTTGCCTCACTCGACTCCAGAACGGATTCCTTCAATTTCAATCTGAGCTCCGAAGATGAGGTCAACGACGTGTCAATAATACAATCCGCACTTTCTCTGATCTCTTCCAAAAGATGACGTTCCTGGGCAATCGCCGCAGTAAGGTCAAGCTTGTCATCAGCCATCATAAGCGGATGCAGACGTCTGGTTTCTTTATAGCGCTTCAAAAGCACATTGTCCTCACAGTCGAGAAATACAAGTTTAAGAGAAGTGAATGCTTTCAATCCCGAAATAGCATTTCCGGCTTCTTTCGCAATATCTGCATCACGAACATCCATGGTCAGACAGATTTTATCCGAAAAGCCTTCCAGTTTCTGAAGCATTCCGACAAATTCGGGCAGCAGCTTTGCGGGCAGATTGTCCAGGCAATAATAGCCGTTGTCTTCAAAGAAGTTCAAAGCCTTTGACTTTCCGGAACCGCTCATTCCGGTAATTATAATAACCTTCATTATTCCGTGTCTCCTCTATTCGGTCACGTTGGTTCATCGTGACCTCATCCGGTCACGTTGGTGAACCGAAAAACTTATCAATCAGCTTCGATGCCTCATCCAAAGGGTTGTTCGACATATCAATCCAGTTTATGTCCTTACGCTTCCTGAACCACGTCATCTGTTCCTTTGCAAGATGCCTGATTTCCATAAACAGTTTCTCGTAAAATGCATCAAAATCGGCGAACTCTCCGCGAAGATACATCAGAATATACCTGTATTCAAGTCCGAGCTTATAAAGGAACTCATCGGTCGCCCCGTTCTTTCGAAGCTGCTCCACTTCCTCTATCATGCCTTCTTTCAGTCTTCGGTCGAGTCTTTCGCGAATACGCTCATAAAGAACTTCTCTCGGCCAGGTAACTCCGATCACAAGAGTTTCGTAAAGCGGATTGCTGGGGTTGTCATTAAGCTTCCCGTCAAGCGTTTTCTCAACGGCACGTTCAAGACGTCTTTTATTTTTTAAATCAAGCTTATCAAGCGCTTCGGGATTCTTCTCCTTCAATATCGCAATCAGCTCGTCTATGCTTTTTTCTTCTACTGATTTTCTTATCTCGGGGTCGGGCTCGCTTTTTGCAAGGTTGTATCCGTCAACAATCGAATTCACATACAGTCCCGTTCCGCCGACCAAAAACGGTCTGCCGCCTCTTTTATGTATATCGTCGATAGCCTTGTAGGCCAATTCCTGATACTGAGAAAGTGAAAAAAAGTCATTGGGCCGGGCAACATCAAGCAGATGATGAGCAACACCTTTCATTTCTTCCTTTGTTACTTTTCCGGAGCCCAAATCAAGTCCCGTAAAAACCTGTCTCGAATCCGCAGAGATTATCTCGGCACCGTACTTAAGTGCCAGTTCAATTCCAAGACCGCTCTTTCCCGATGCGTTGGTTCCCGCAATAACCACTAATTTATTCATTCACACACTACTTCCTTGGGTATAACTTTTCTTCTCACGCACAGATAACATATCACGTGAGCTGTAAACGTAAGAAACCATGAAATCGGATAAGCTATATACACGGTTTCAATTCTATGATATTCGGGAATTTGGAATACCGTAGCTATCCAGATAAGTCTTGTTGCACAGGCACCGACAAGCGAAACTATCATAGGCATAATCGAATAGCCTATTCCTCGCATTACGCCTACCATTACATCCATCAATCCGCACAAACAATACAGGGTATTGTTGATTGTAAGTCTGATCAGGCCGGCTTCAATAACATCCGTGCTGTCCGTATATATCGAGAGCAGCTGTCTTCCGAAGAACACCTCCAGATTTCCGAGTACAAGCCCGGCTACCGTTACACAGGCAAGACCGCAAAGCATAACCTTCCTGAGACGCCTGTATTCTCCTGCACCGAAGTTCTGACTCATAAAACTCAGTGTCGCATGATAGAAGGAATTCATCGCAACATACACGAAACCTTCGAGATTTGAACTCGCCGAGCTTCCCGATACGATCGCAGGATTGTCAAATCCGTTAATGGATGACTGGATAACGACATTCGAAAGTGAGAAAACACAGCCCTGCAGTCCGGCGGGAAGTCCTATTTTAACAATGCTCTTAAGCTCTTTTTTATCGATTCCGAGTTTTTTGACTTCAAGCCTTATGTCGCCTTTCTCCATCATAAGGCAGCGCAATACCAGTATCGCCGAAATTGCCTGTGAGATAATGGTTGCAATGGCAACTCCCGCCACGTCCATCTTAAATACGATCACAAACAAAAGATTGAGCAGGACATTTACAACTCCGGCGAAGGTCAGGTAAATCATGGGACGCTTTGTATCCCCCACCGCACGAAGAATCGCACTTCCGAAGTTGTACAGCATATTCGCAATCATTCCCGCGAAGTAAATTCTCATATATAAAGCCGCAAGAGGTAATATATCCTTTGGCGTACTCATAAGTGCGAGAATTTTGTCGGCAAATACCACGCCTATAACCGTAAGCACCATACCGCTGACACCGGCAACGGTGATAGCAGTATGCACTGTTTTCGACAGCTCTTCATGCTGCTTCGCTCCGTAATGCCGCGCCGCCATAACATTGGCACCTACAGACAAACCGACGAACAAATTTACAAGAAGATTTACAAGCGATCCGGTGCACCCTACGGCCCCCAGCGAATTGTCTCCGGCGAACTTTCCGACCACTACAACATCCGCCGCGTTAAACAACAACTGCAATACACTCGACAGCATAAGCGGCAGTGTAAACTGCAGCATCTTGCTCAATATCGGGCCATTGCACATATCTATTTCGTATTTCTTTTCACCAGCCATTTATTCATTCACGTCCTATATTGCATATTTTCCCCAAATTATAACAATTATACTCTTCAGCACTCCCATGTGCAATACTTTCGCTCCTTCCGCACGGCAGCTTCTTCCCTCCCCGGTGCAGGGGATAATAAAGGGGCTGCGAAAAATCGCAGCCCTCTCGGTCAAACCATATTATCATTCTGCAACGGACATCACTTTAAGATGCTTCGAATCACCTTCGAGAATCTTCACTGTCACGCTACCGGGATTCATATCGAAGTAGTTGTCAGAAAGAAGAAGATAATCATCTTCACCGTCGATAAAGATGTTCTTTGTAAAGACATTCGTTGTAACGGTAAGAGTATCTCCGTCTCTCGTAATTGTTAAATCAGGTTTTAAGAATTTGAAGTGCTTGGGTGCACAGAACAAAGCTGTTCCTTCGGGCACCTCAGGGCAGTCACATTTTAAATCAGGAATAAACTTATAAGATACATAAGTATCAAGCACGTCTATGTCCCCGCATTCGACTTCGTCCAGCCAAACCGCACTGAGTGCGGGTACGGTTACAACACTTCCGCCGGCACGCAACACTTTGCCGTCTGCCTTGCGAAGTTCCCATACCGCACGGCCGATGATTTCATTCATGGTTTCGTTTGACACATTCAGTCTGAAGCTCTTCTTAATGTCCCGAGGCTCGGATACGCAGAAAGGCTTCTGATCAACCTCACCATGCTCCTCACATGATATTAAGACAGGATTAAACATTTTCTTCTCATGGTAATGAAGAGCTTTCCATCTTCCGTAATAGTCTATACTTGCCCACGAAGCTACAGGCCATATATCATTGAGCTGCCAAACCACGGTTCCCATGCAGCGTCCTCTGTTTCTTCTGAAATGTTCAACACCGTATCTGATAGCCTCAGCCTGAAGCAGCTGAGAGATATATACAAATCTTTCAAAGCTTTCGGGATAAAGGTATGAAGACGAAATATAATTTACAATTTTTCCGTTTGCAGCCATGTTTCGCTGATGCATTTCCATGGTTCTCGAGAAAGGATTTCTCTCCTCGGGAAGCGAGAAGCTCTCGATGGTCTGCATTGTCGGAAAAGCCTGGAAGCCGAACTCCGATAAATATCTGAAATGATATTTGCGATAGTCGGTGAAAGGCTTGCAGCCGTGCCATACATCCCAATAATGT
>JAZLGZ010000077.1:0-11473 GCA_045616585.1 Lachnospiraceae bacterium | reverse complement strand
AAAAATAAAAACAAGGTATCGTTTCATAACTATAAACGATACGTTGCCTATATTTTCCTAATGAGGACTGTATAATCTGATTATTTCTCGGTAGTGACACCCTTTGATGAATAATAGTCTTCAAAAAGCTTATTTGCCGCTTTAAGAGTCTCTTTACTGATATCGGGAAGATCCTTGCCCCAGGCATCTGTAGCAAGCTTAAAGCCCTTCTCCATGGCTTTCTGCATATCCTTCATCTTATCTACATCATCACCTGCAAGTGCACTGGCAAAATCAAACAATCTCTGTGAGGTCTGCTTTACTCCCCAATATCCGTCTTCCGAAACATCTTCCTGAGCCTGCGCGATTTCCTCCGCACTTACGGTCTTGAGATTCTCGGGCGAAAATAAATCAGCAAGTCTTGCTACACCTGCCTGTCCGCTGAACATCTTCTGAACAAGAGAAGACAGCTGATTTCTTCTGATCTCTTCGTCTTTCTTAAGCTGCTCCACAAGCTTTGCTCTGTCTTCTGCACTCATTTTATTTATAGAATAAGTAGCCTTTTTCTGAGGCTCTTTGCTCTGCTCATAAACCACACCGCTACCTGCGTCGGTCTTGTTCTCGGGTTTAGTCTCATTTACTGCTTCGCTTACCGATGCACCGGATGTTTCGGCAGTGGAATTAACAGGATAGCTTACTGTATTCTCGGCTGTAGCTGCAACATTTAAACTCATATATTATTCCTCCTAATAACAAATATATTTTAAAGTAATAAATCAACCGGAAACAAAATATCAGACTGTGAAGTCGAGCATCTCCCCTGCGCGACTTTCTTCGATCTTATCCCATTCAACGGCATTAATCTTTTCAAGAAGTTCTTCCATTGTATCAGCCATGACACTTGTTCTCTTGATTGAGGGCTTATCATCTTTAGCATAGGGATTTTTTCTTTGAGATTTATCTGCAGTTCTGCTCTCTTCTGCTTTCTTTTCAATTCTTTCCTTCTGCTTTGCGGAATTCTTCTCAAGTTCGGCGAACAGCTTCATATTGCCGTTATCATCGACAACTACACCGATTTTGCTTACCGTACCGTTCTTCAAACCTTCTTCGTTATAAGCATCTGCAAAGCCATTTTCTTCGGAAATCTTCTGAGCCATCTTAACAGCTCCTGAGATACCGGCTATTTTCTCATCGGCATACTTACTGTCGTTAGCCATTCGCTCAAGTTCTGCGCTTGATAAGATAACCGAGAACTCTTTCTTTCCGGTTTTTGACAGTGCCTGAAGATCATCCGTACTGTTGCCGATCATAAAGTCAAAATCCTCATTCTGTTCACGAAGATTCTTCAGGAAATCTTTAGCTTTATCAGACAGTTTTGCTTCATTTTTAGCACTTATATCCGTTCCTTTTTTAACGGTATCATTACGTAAGACACGTCCGCTTTTTGACTTATCAATCTCCTTAAAATCTCTTTTAATTGGATTAAACAATCCATGATCATAACCGGAAGTATTAATATTCATAGCCTTTCCTCCTTGAAAACCCATATCTGAATCCGTTCAGACAGTTGAAATGATTATCGGAAATACGGAAATGCAGTCAGAAAAGAAATAAGATAAGTATATAAAAAACCTACAGTATATATTCTCTATCCTTGAGAAAGCATCCCGAAATCCTTTTCGGCATTAAAAAATGCATAGAAATTATGTATCTATGCATTATATCGGTAACATATCCGTAAATGTTTATAGTTATTTTATATTTTTTTGTAATATTTGAGTCGTAACTCCAGAAAACAATCAATTCAGCCCTCTGAAGCCTTTTCCGATTATTTCACTTGAGTTTGTAATCATAAGGAAAGTATCTTTATTATGATTTTTCTTTATATAATTTCGAAGTTCTACCGCCTGCCCGCGCTTAAGCACAGTAAATATTACATATTTTTTGCTGTGAGTATATGACCCTTGTGCCTCAAAGAAAGTCGCACCTTTTCCAAGCTGATTGTTAATAAATGCAAGTATATCATCGGGATGATCGGTAACAATAGTAAAATATTTGCACAGATTAACATTTTCAATAGTAGAGTCAACAACCAGCGTCTTTGCCATTAATCCAGTAAAAGAAAACAGAGCGGTTTTGACATCGAAAACCAGACAGGATGCAACCACTATTGCAAGATCCACAACAAAAAGTGCAGTTCCTATATTAAAGTGTGTATGCTTCTTCAATATCATTGCAATGATATCAGTTCCGCCGCTTGAAGCATTCATATTGAAGAATATTGCCGCACTTACCGCAGGCAATATAATCGCAAAGATGAGTTCCAATACAGGCTCGTCGGTAAGAGGCTCATCCATAGGAAACCATCTCTCCATACCGCTAAGCAAAAAAGATGATAAAAGACTGATATATACAGTCTTTAATGCAAAACTTTTACCCAAGAACAAAAATCCCAGTATCAAGAGTGATATATTAATATAAAGGTTGAAGGTTGCCGGAGTAACGGTAAAAATTTTACTTAATATCACTGATATACCGGTTACTCCTCCGAAAGTAAAATTATTCGGGAACTTAAATACATAAACACCGGCATCAAGCACAATTGTTCCCAAAGTTAATATGATAAATTCGAAAAACGAATTCTTAATACTCTTCTTTTCCATATTTTTTCAAGCATTCTCCCTATTACACTTAAATAAAGCACAGATTATTATGCTACTTATCTAACAAAATATCAACAAGGATTTTCACACTGTAAAATCCTGCAGCAGATAATTATATTGCCTAAAGATTGCAAATAAGCTAAAGTAGATATTGCAGTTCAATAATAGGGAAAACCGAATGTGGTTATAATGATTTAATATGACCGATTATTAGGAGGATTTAAAATGATTACTTGTCCCGCATGTGCCCAGGGTTTAAGATTTGACCCTGCCAGGCAGCTTCTTGTGTGTGACTATTGTGACAACACATATGCACCCACAGTAATGCAGCCGGGAAAAGAAGCTGTAAATCAGGCTGATTCCATAATCGAAGGTACTTTGTTTACCTGTACTCAGTGCGGCGGAGAAATATTAAGTGACAGCGATACAGCCATTACTTTCTGCAGCTTTTGCGGCTCATCCATGGAGCTCGCCGGCCGAACCGTTTCACTTATGGCACCTTCATACATTGTACCCTTCAAAAAGTCAAAGGAAGAATGCAAGGAGCTTTATAAAAGCTTTATCAAAAAAGCTATTTTTGCTCCCGCTTATATGAAAGAAGAAGCTCAGGTCGAAAAATTCAGAGGTATTTATATGCCGTACTGGACCTACAGCTTCAAATATGACGGTATTGTACCTATGAAAGGTCATACTGAACGACGATCTGGAGATTATATTGTAAAATCTCATTACAATATGAATACAGATATGAACATTAATTACAGAGGTGTTTCCTTCGACGCATCTTCAAGCTTTTCGGATGTATACAGTGAAGCTATCGCGCCTTACAGAATGTCCGACTGTGTAGAGTTCTCTACTGCTTATATGGCAGGTTTTTACGCCGATACAGCCGATGTGTCTTCAAACACTTACGAGGCCAAAGCCAAAGAAGTAATAGGAAAAGATGTCAATGCGATAGCATTAAATAACAATTCAGAGCTAAAAAAATACCACGTTTCCTCCGGAGATAACAGCGTTTCCGTTTTACTTAACAAGGAAGACGAAAAGATGGCATATTTCCCTGTATGGTTTATGTCCACCAAGCATAATGACAAAGTCAGCTACGCGGTTATCAACGGTCAAACCGGTAAAGTTGCAGCTGATATTCCGATTGACTTTACCAAGTATATCCTGGGCTCTGTTATATTGGCCGTTCCTTTCGCACTAATATACAATTTTATGTTTTCGTTTACTCCGGGTCTGCTTAACATCCTTTCCATGCTGCTTGCACTCACCGGATTGTTTATAGCGAACGGAGAAATGAACAAGCTTTATACCCGAGATAATTACTTTGATGATCTTGGTTATATTACCGCTCATAAAATGAAAACAAAAGTCAAAGAAGAAATCCAAAAAGAAAACCGTGAAGCTTCAAAAGTTGAAAAAACAACCACAAAAATGTTTTCGCTGATTTCGATGGTAGCATTCTACATTGCCTTTTTTGTCTTTTATATCGGCGCCGGAACAGAAAACTTCGATGTTGCTTTTCCGATTGCAGCCCTTGCCGTGGTAGTTGGAATATTGTTATCTTTACTCGGTAAATCAGCTTCAAAAACAGCAAAGCCTTCAAGTGTTATACTTAAACAGCCTTTCAGCCAGAAAAAATCAGTACTTTTAAAGCCTATTGCCGCACTGATTATCGGTGTGATTTTATTCATTGCAAAGCCTTACAGGGATTTTGTTTACTATGCAGTAGTCATGGTTATGATGGCTCTGATTCTGCTTACTTTCTTCGATATTGTTAAGCTCCATAACAGAATGGCAAGCCGACTGCCCAGACAGTTCAACAAGAGAGGAGGCGATGAAAAATGAAAAACAAATTATTAAGATCTTGCATTTCAATATTCGCATTAACTCTCCTGCTTTTCACCTTTGCGGTTCCGATTACAAAGATTTCTGCTGAGGAGTACGATGAAGAAGAGTTTTTCACTCAGCTTTACGATCCTTTCAACGACTATGATTATGATCCGTATTCGGATTTCAGCTATGACTATTCGTCTTCAGACTACTCATATGATGATACGGACTTCCAATACTATGTAAATCCTGAAACCGATTACACCGCCATAGTTTATGATGAAGCCGGATATCTTCGTCCTTCAGAGGAATCGAAGCTCATTGAAAAGATGAAACCGATAACCGACTTTACGAATGTTGTTTATCTTACAAACGATAAAAACTATTCCGAAACGGAAAGCTACAGCAGAGTTCTTTGTAAAGAAACACTGATTAATCTGTTCGGCAACAATACTCCCTCGGTCATTTACCTTGTTGATAATGAATACGATTACATCTATGCTCAAGGTTCTACTTACGACATAATTACTTCCTCAAAGGCCCGTTCGATTACGGATAATGTATATACATACTCTGCCGATGAAGAATTTTATGACGGGGCCGTAGAAGCATTCCATGAAATTTACGCTGTACTTAACGGTAAAAGAATCGCCGAGCCGATGAAAGTCATCTGTAATATAATACTTGCCCTTTTTACCGCCTTTCTGATCAACTTCCTCTATGTTCGAAGCCGCTCAAAATTTGCTTCGGTAAGTGTAGGAGAAATGACCAGCGGAGCTTTCAAGCAGGTCGATATTCGTTCAATCACTGCAGACTTTACACATGAAACCAGAACCTACTCTCCCCGTTCTTCAAGCAGCGGTGGTCACGGCGGAGGCGGTCATCACGGCGGTGGCGGTCACCACGGCGGCGGAGGCGGACACAGCCACTGATATAGCTTTATGAATTGATATGATAAACAAAATCAAATACCATTTACTTCCGGCGCGTTTAAAGACGCGCTGGAATTTTAATGAATACCTTTATTACCGCATGCAGGAAAAATCAAAATCTGAAATCGAGAACTTTATTACTGAAGAAGAACTTGAATATATCGAAAAATATTTGAATAAGGATTCACACAGAAATATCTTCAACAGTAAACAGCTGTTCTACGCCCGTTTTAAGGAGCTTATGGGACGAACCCTAATAGTTCTTGCCGAAACCCCCGAAAGCACATTTATGGACTTTCTGGAGGCTAAAAATAAGCTTATATTAAAACCTGACAACCTCTATGCAGGCCTCGGAATATATATTGTAACTTATGAAAAAGGTAATATTGTTTCCATTCCTTCCGGCATGCCTGATTACAATGAACTTCAAAGGAAAAACTATATTGCGGAAGAATTCGTAACACAGCATACAGCATATGAAAATATATACGGTGGATGTCTCAATACCATAAGAGTTACAACTTTCCTTAATGATTGCAGCGTTCCTTATATTCTTTTTGCCGCAAACCAGTTCGGAAGCCGCGGTTCCATAGTTGACAATAATGATGAAACATCGATATGGTCAATAATCAATACTGATACGGGAATTATCGAATATACCGATATCGATTCATCTACAAGCCTCTTCAATGACAAACATCCGGATAGTCATGCTGATATCATGGGCTTTAAAAACCCGTATTTTGACAAAATAAAAGAGCTGTCCTTAAAGGCAGCTCTTAAAGTTCCCGAATGCAGATTGATAGGATGGGATATCGCCGTAACAAATCGGGAAGAAGTTATCATTATCGAAGGAAATGTCACTCCCGAGCTTGATTTATACAGACGATTGACGGGTAAAGACTTATGCATGCTCTATCATATATTGTTTAAACTCGGCCTCAGATAAAGGCTTTGAATAATAATACCCCTGTATCATATCTACTCCGATAAGTGCAAGGAAATCACACTGTTCCTTGTGTTCCACACCCTCGGACACCGTTTTATAGCCTAACTGCTTTGCCAGATTTATACAAGCAATAAGAACTTTCGCACGCTTCTCATCTCCGAACTGTTTCATAAAAGACATATCAAGCTTAACAACATCAAGCGGAAGTGTGCTCAATATATTGATGGATGAATAGCCGGCACCGAAATCATCAAGTTCGATTTTAAAGCCGGCTTTTTTTATGGCAGTCAGCTTCCTGACAAGTTCATCAACATCCTCCGACATAAGTGTTTCGGTTATCTCAATATGTAAAAACGAAGGATCTACATTATATTTACTGATTGGTTCATTAAGCTTATTAAAGAACATCGGATGATCAAATGTAAGTTTTGAAGCATTAACCGAAATAGGTGTGGGAGTTATGCCTTCATCAATCCACTTTCTGACATTCCTGCATGTTCTGCTCCATACATAATTATCAATTTCAACCACAAACCCATTTTTTTCAAATAAGGGAATAAAATCCGCAGGATTCATAAAACCATGTTCCTTCGAATTCCAACGAACAAGTGCCTCGGCACCAACAAGTTTTCCGGTGTATGCATCATGTTTCGGCTGATAATAAACAAGAAATTCTTCATTCTCGAGAGCATCATACATTCCGTTCTCGATTTTTCTTTGAATGTCAACTTTTTCCCTGAAAGCTTCATCGTAAAAGGCCATGGTTTTATCGTATTGGCCTTTAATGCTGTTTAATGCTATATGAGCTCTGTCGCAGCTTGAAATAATCGATTTGTCATGCAGAATATTTTCATATACACCGAATTTTGTAATAACGGAAGGAAGTCCGTTATTCTTTTCTTCCTCAATGTATCTGGAACCGCTTTCGAAAGATGTGAGACCCGAAATATCACTGTGGCGGCCGATCATTACCATCTGATCTCCGCCGTATCGTCCGATAATCAAATCGTCTTTCATCAAAGACTTTAGGAAATTGCCAATCCAATGAAGTATTTTATCCGCGGTAATTATACCGTAACTTTCATTTATTTTCTTAAAATCCTGAACATCCGAAATAATAATATCAAACTGTTCATCGGGATTATTCTCGACCAGTTCTTCGGCCTTGGCAAGAAAAGCTCTTCTTGTATACAAACCGGTAATCTCATCGATATCGGCACGTCGTCTGTAATCAATATCCCTTAAACCCAGCAGAATATATTCGATAGAACCGTCATCGTTGCAAACGGCATCATAAACCAACTGATTATAGTTCAATACATTGTTTACACTGCGGGTAAAATCAACATAATATGTATTGTCGGAAGATAATTTTTCAAGAACATAATCAAGTGTTGTAACAAAACCCATCTTCTCACGTTCTATATCAAGGACATAATTATTAATGTACCATTCACAGATCGCTTCATAAGAAGAAAGAACATCTGCGGTCTCTTTTCCGTCAGGTACAGCCTTATCGGAATTGTGAGAAAACGTAACCATTGAGTGTGTCTTAATATCAATAAGCCACACTGATTGAAACTCCTTATAGAAGCAAGTATTTATCTTTTTGTATAATGCTTCACTATTCATTATCAGACACCCCAAAATCAAATTTTGAAACAATAAAATTTTATCATAATATGGACATATTTTCAATAAGTAAAAGACTTTATATGAAATATTCACATTTATAAAATAATTATAAAATTATCTGCAATTCATGTACATTCTGAGATTATGTTGCGAAATATTGAAATAATTGTAATGACTTAAACAAAGTTATTGCCGTGCCGAAAAGACAAAAAAAGAACTGCATACTGCAGCTCTTTTTTCTTTTCATAAAACAAACCTATTCCTCTAAACGATACTCATTAAATTTCATATGAATCAATAATATTACGAAGCTCAACAAGATCTTTTGCACTGACTTTATTAACCTTCATAAACTCATCAAGCAAACTGACCATCGAACCATCGAACAATTTATCAAGAAGCGCATTCGTCTCAATCTGACGAACCTGATTCTTCGAAACAAGAGCTTTGCAATAGAATCCGGGCTCGATTCTTTCGATTGCACCTTTATCGATCAGACGCTTTATAACCGTATAAGTTGTATTCTTTTCCCAACCGATATACTCTTTAATAATCTTAGCTATGTCCTTCGCCGCAAGCTTACTGTTCGACCAAAGCAGCTCCATGACATTTAACTCACCCTCGTGAAGTCTAATATCTCCCATAAACACACCAATATATATTTTTTAGCTATACTACATATGTAGCAAATAAATCAAGCACCTCTATTCTATAAGCATAGAAAGATTTTGTCAATATGAAAAACCTTTATTTTTCAATGTTTTTCATTATTCTACTATGGTAGACTAATCATCTTGAAGGCAAAAAATGAACAAAATACAGAGGCATTTCAACCATATTTTCCCTTATATTGTAATTGTGCTCACCTACAAATACAACATATGCCATTTTCACATTCTCGCAAAAAATACTTATACTTTTACTCTTTCTGTGAGACGCAATATTTACTTCAATCGGAACAAAACCGTCTTCAGTTTCAAATATGCAGTCAACTTTTGCACTGTATTTTGACTCCCAGAAAAAAACTTTACAGCTTTTTGACATTTCGCTAATCATACTGCTTCTTACAAGCTTCTCAAAAAGAGCATCTTCTTCGTAAATTCCGCTTCTTCTTAGACAAAAACTCAGCAAACCGATATCAAACAATGTAAGCCTGAAAGAATCATCCTCAAGTCTGTAGGATTTGTAAATAACACCATTTTCTATAAGCTGATTAACTGCGCACGAATACATGTTGTAGGTTACACCGCGCCTGATAAAATTAAATGTAAATTTCTGCTTATCCATACCCGCATGCTTCGGAATGACATCAATAATCTCCTGCATTTTCTTCGAGTCCCCGCGTTCCAGTCCTTCAATATTATACTCATAAAAACCGGGATCTCCGTATTTACCGATATCATTTAAAACAGAATTTAATATAAGTCTTTGCTTTTCTTCCACGTTCATCATCGAATCACTATATATAAATTCGTTTATTACCTCCGGCATACCTCCGGTTTTCAGATAATCATAATATAATTCAAGCAGTTCTTCATGAACAATTCCGGGAACGGGTTTCTTTTTTACAAAATGACCCTCAGCAACCTCTCTGTACCATTCTTTTCCTATACCTGTCAGATACTCATCGAAAGTCATTTGAGACATCCTTAGGCATTTAAAGAACTGTTTGTAATATGCAGGTATAAAAGATGATATACAGATTATATTAATATTCGCGGCGGTTTTGCTCAATGAAAACAAATTGCAAACTGCAGGACATGCTTCAATTTCATCAAATATTACAATAAACTTGCCGGTGTCGATTTCATCCAGGCCGAAATAAACATTAATTGATTCAAAAATCTCTTTATCGGTATTTTTAAAGAATGTACATGCACGGAAATCAGACTCAAAGTTCACATAAATGTATCGGTCATATTCCGACTGAGCAAATTCCAGTGTCGTATAAGTTTTACCGGTACCTCTCGGACCATAAATAAGAAGCGGTACATTTGTACCGCTTCTTTTCCATATCTTAAGTTCTTCGGTAATATTTCTTTTCATTTACGAAGCCTTTCAAGAAGTCTTATAAAATAATCGGGTTTTTGAGATTCAAATTCAATGTACGCACCGCTGGTTGGATGAATCAGTCCAAGAACTCCCGCATGAAGAGTTTGCCCCTGCAAAGCAAAGCCGTTTCTTGCACCGCCGTATATGTCGTCCCCAAGAAGCGGATGACCTATCGAAGCCATATGAACCCTAATCTGATGAGTTCTTCCGGTCTCCAAAATACATTCTATGTGAGTATAACCATTAAGTCTTTCAAGAACTTTATAATGTGTAACCGCATTTTTACCGTTTACGCGGTTTACAGCCATTTTCTTGCGTTCATTGGGATTACGTCCTATCGGAGCATCAATAACCCCCTCATTGTCCTTTAAAACACCGCAGCAAATGGCCTGATATCTTCTGGTAACCGAATGTACCTTTAATTGCTCGGCAATCTTATTATGAGCATTATTATTCTTACAAACTACCAGAAGGCCTGTCGTATCTTTATCAATTCTATGAACAATTCCGGGACGTTCAACACCGTTTATTCCGGATAAACTTCCGGCACAATGAAACATAAGCGCATTAACAAGAGTCCCCGAATAATTGCCGGCTGCAGGATGAACCACCATTCCTTTGGGTTTATTCACTATAAGAATATCATTATCTTCATATACAATATCAAGTTCTATCTTTTCAGGAAGAATATCAGGTACAATATTATCAGGTACGGTAAAGAAAATTTCATCTCCGTCCTCAACTTTAAAACTTGATTTAACAGCTTTCCCGGCCACAAGTACGGCTCCGTCGGCAATAAGCTTTTGAATATAACTTCTGGAGAGTTCTTCGCAGTTTTCGGCAAGAAATTTATCGATTCGAAGTCCTTCTGTAAGTCCGTCACAGTTTATTGAGATTTCTTTGGCCATATAAGTTCAAAATCCTCATCCTTATAATAAAAAATAACCAGAATCAAAAGAACTATCATTGATACTGTAATATAGCAATCGGCTACATTAAACACCGGAAAATCAATAAGCTCGAAATAAAGGAAATCAACTACATATTTCAATTTCATACGATCAATCAGATTCCCGATTGCACCTGCGACTACAAGCATTGAAATAATCTTCATCGGACGAAATTTTTTATATTTCCAATCAAGCTTGAAGAATACATAGAACACCACTATAAGTATAAAAAATGTAAGAACCGAAAGAACATCGGTTTTATCGCTGAACATTCCCCAAACGCAGCCGGTATTCTTATGAAATACAATTTTAAAAACATCCTTCCATATAACTGCTTCTTTTCCGTTTATAAGGTTATTGGCAACCAAAACTTTAGTCCACTGATCTATGAAAATAAGTAAACCTGCAGATAAAAGAAGTATTAAATCAACTATAATTCTTTTTTTCTTCATTTATAAGTCGGAGGCCAAGCGGTCT
>JAZLGZ010000076.1:0-20506 GCA_045616585.1 Lachnospiraceae bacterium | reverse complement strand
CGAAATAAGGCGCAACTGTCAATCCGAAGAAATATTTCTTTCCGACATCGCCTTCCTGCGCAGATGCCACTGCAAAAATCTCATCCGTCATGCAAAATCCGAGTCCCAAACGGGCAGGTGTCTTAAACTCGCGGTCAACTTTCTGTGACATCGCAATAGACATAAGTGAATATCTCAGATTTATAACAAACTGAGTTATCATCATCTCGACATAAGTGCCTGCAGCTGCCATAATCTTGAGTCCTGCAAACTGTCCGGCCGAAGTTACGTTCACCATCGAAATAAGCACCGTCTGCATGATGCTCAATCCTGCCTGTACTCCCTGTATACCAAACGAAAAGGATACTGCCAGATATCCGAGTGCTATCGGAATACTGTCCTTCACTCCTTTTGAAAAACTATTCATATCTCGACCCCCTACGGCTTTGCTCTGCAAAACCGTATCTTTATCAATAGGGTCACGCAGATACATCGTGATCCCCACAACGCAATTTATTGTATCACGTATATTTATTATTGCAAGACAATGTGCATTTTATTGCACTTTTTCGCCATCCAAGCTACAATATATACATTAAATTCGGCAAATTTTGTATAAAACGTGACAGTTATGCACGACTCCCGTACATGTCATCCGTACCCGTCACCTGTATATATAATCTGCAATATGCTATCAAGGAGATTATCGATGAAACGAATCCTGCTTGCATCACTTTCTTTTTTATTTTTAATATTTATTCTTTCTCCGGCCGCTGCTAAAGCCCAAACCGGATGCAGTATCGAGAACAAATCAATCACTTTGTATACCGGAAACCGAGCAGCTCTTAAATTTGACTCCGGGTATACCGACAGTGAAATCGAAGACTATATATGGAGATATTGGGACTATCCTTTTTATTTCACATCAAGTGATCGTTCGGTAGTAGATGTCGATTATGACGGAAACCTTCTGGCTATGGGAAGCGGTACTGCTACGGTTACTCTTCACTCTGCAGGTAAAGGTTCTGCAACCTGCAAGGTTACCGTAAAAAAGAACGATGCTTCAATCAGCAAAAAATCATTGAAGATATATTCGGGTTCAAGTGCCACCGTGAAAGTATCCTGGAAAGGTAAAAAGATTTCAGGCTATGATTACATGGTCTTTGATTCGAACTACAATTCCTCATATGGCTTAAGCGTATACTCCGAAGGAAACGGATCATTCACCGTCAGCGCAAATACTCCCGGAACTTACTACCTCTATCTCGGAATGAATATCGGCGAGAAACATTATTCTAAGGTATGCACCGTTGAAGCAGTAAAATCCGGTCCCGCATCAGATCAAATTGTTGTAGCAGTCGGTAAGACCAAACATATAGATCTCGAGAATGCGACCTTCGTGTCTGCTTCAGTAGCAAATTACAGTTATTACTACGACAGTGAACCTTCCGATGCAAACGAGTACTTAAGCCTCGACAGCAGCGGAAACGTCACCGGATTAAAGACCGGTTCTTCGTCAGTCCTGCTTACCTATATTAACTCTGCAGGATCTCAAATAAGTTCATACATTACTGTATATATTACCGATCCCGAGTATGTTCCCTTCAGTAATGACTTACTGGCCAACCACAGCTACACCGCCACGTTCAATAATACATCCTATTACAGTGATTTTTCGGTCTCCGGTAAAGATTCCGATATAATCGAGGTATCCGCTCAATACGGTTCGGTTCAGTTGAAGGCCAAGAAAGCCGGTTCGACAACAATAACTTATAACGTTGACGGAAAAAAGTTCACCCAAAAGATTTATGTTATTGATCCCAAGCTCAATTTTGACAATTGTTTCCTTCAGAAGGGCAAGTCAAAAACCGTAAAAGTAACAGGCCTCAGGGACAATCCCAAGGTTACCTTCAAGTCGTCCGACAAAAAAATAGCAACCGTCAGTAAAACAGGAAAAATTACCGCCAAGAAAAACGGCAGCTGTTACATTACCATAACTGCAGGCAATTACACTACCGTCTGCTCGGTTAATGTCACAAGCGCAACACTGACAAATATTGTCACAGCGGGTGAAAAGGTTCTCGGCTCGCTCTACGATCAAAACAAGCGAATGAGTACCGGTTACTACGACTGCAGTTCCTTCGTATGGCGTTCCTACAATGCAGCAGGAATTGCTTTGGCAGGCGCAAAAAGCTATGCTCCTTCTTCTTACGACATGGGAAAGACGCTTTACTCAGAAGGTAAGGAAATAGCCTCCGCCTATTCAGAAACCGTCGACCTCCTGCCGGGCGACCTGATTTTCTATGATTACGGCAATGAAACAGGACGCTTCAGGGGCATTGACCATGTTGCAATGTATTACGGCACCATATATTCAGTTGATTCGTGGAATCCGGACTATGTTTATGCTTCCCGAGTCATCATTCATGCAACTCCGTCAGAAGGTGTTCATTTCAGTGATTTTGATTACTACATTCCCTATTGCATAGTTGAGATTGCAAGACCGCTTAAATAAATACAAAATACAGCGACCGGCCTCCGGGCTAGTCGCTGTAATTTGTATCGATGTTGATTTCCGCTCTGTAGCCGGGATATTCGGCTTCTACAAGCTTCTGAATCTTTGCGGCAAATTCTGAAATATCCCGCACCGAAAAGTCAACCGTTGCATCAAACGAAATCAGTTCGTTATCCTCTATGTGAATTCCGTGAACATTCACCACGCCGTCAAGCGGTGCAACAATCTCGCGGATATGCTCGCGCATTTTCATCTTATTCTCATCCGCAGTTTCTATCGCATATGAACCTACAGTAAGGAAAACTCTGTATTTTTCCGCAATGACATGCTGAATCTTCGAAGTAATAACATTAAACTCTGCTGCTGTAATCTCAGCGGGCACTTCGACGTGTACCGAACCGATAGCCGATGAAGGTCCGTAGTTATGCAGCACCAAATCATAAGCACCCATAACGCCGGGGACTCCCTTAATATCAGCCTTTATAGCTCGCGTAAGCTCGCTGTCGGGACGATTGCCCATAACGTCGCTCAGCGCATCGAGAAGCATTCCGATTCCGGCCTTAATAATTACCGCCGAGATAATGGCGCCGATAAAACCATCCACGGAATATTCGAAGAAATAAATCACTACCGCACCTATGAGAGTAGACGCAGAAATAACAGCATCAAAAGAAGCATCCGCCCCCGAAGCGATAAGTGCATCCGAATTGTACTTTTCTCCCTGCTTCTTAACAAATCGTCCGAGAATAAGCTTTGTAATAACCGAAACCACGATTACCGCAATAGTGATCCATGTATAATCGGGAAGCTCAGGAGTAATAATTTTCTTAACGGATTCAATAATGGAAGTAACACCGGCAAACAGAATCAGAAAAGAAATAAGAATCGTACTGAAATACTCGATTCTGCCATAACCGTAAGGGTGCTTATTATCAGGTCTCTTTCTCGCAAGCTTAATGCCGGCAATCGTAATAATAGAACTCATCGCATCGGTGAGGTTATTAAGTGCATCAAGGACTACCGCAATCGAGCCCGCAAGCGCTCCGGCAAGCATCTTAACCAGTGAAAGAAACACATTTGCGATTATACCGATTACGCTGGTACGCGTTATCGCTTTTACTCTGTCTGTTTCCATATTCAATCTCCTTTCGTGACACCTATATTTTTAAATCGATGTGATCGACAACACGAACGTCTTAATCAACATCTGCATTATCTTTCCGTTGTTAATGATACCACTTTGAAGTTTTACGTACAATACTTCCTTTCCCCCGGCGCACCATCAAAAAAGAGTCGTGTAAAACGGTTCCCATTTTACACAACTCTCTTTATTCAGTCTTGATTATGCCTTAATTATTTAGCAAACTCTGCTGCTGCAGTTCCGGCAATACGTCCGAATACTGTGAAGTCAGCAACTGCGTTACCACCAAGACGGTTAGCACCGTGAACACCACCGGTGATCTCGCCTGCTGCGAAGAGACCGGGAATTACGTTGCCTTCTGTATTGATAACCTCGGTGTTGGTGTTGATTGTGACACCACCCATTGTATGGTGAATACCTGCAGTAACCTTAACTGCGTAGAAAGGAGCTGCATCAAGAGGTGCCTTGAAGCTTGTTCTTCCGAAGTCAGGATCCTCTGCGTTAGCTACGTAAGTATTCCATGTGTTCATTGTCTCAGCAAATACAGCACCGTCCATGCCAAGTGCCTCACCGAGCTCCTCATAAGTAGCGCCCTCTGTTGTGAAGCCCTTCTTGATGTAGCCCTGGATAACTGCTGATGCATCAACCATGTTCTGATCTACGATAAGGTAGCTGTAGCTGCCGGGCTGAGCGATCTCTGCTGCAGATACAACATCACGTGTACCAACCTCATCGATAAATCTCTTTCCGTCTGCGTTAACAAGGATAGCACCGTCACCACGGAGACCCTCGGTAATAAGAGATGCTGTGTTAGCCTCAACTGTAGGATGGATCTGAATCTGCTCCATATCGGTTGTAGAAGCACCTACGGCCTGAGCCATGAGGATACCCTGTCCCTGGATACCTGAAGCGTTTGTTGTCATGAATCCCTCAAGTGAAGGCTGATACTTAACAACGAGGTCAAGGTTTGCACCGAAACCACCTGTTGCAAGGATAACTGCCTTAGCATTAACGGTAACATTAGCACCGTCAGCGTTTGTAGCCTTGATACCGGTTGCAACACCGTCTGTCATAACGATCTCCTCAGCTGTTGTGTTGAAGAGAATCTCGATGCCACGGTCTGTAACGTTCTTCTCAAGAATGGGAACTACGTAAGCACCAACTGAAACTACCTTACCCTCATCATTAAGAGGTCTGTGGATACGCATAACCGAAGCGCCGCCGAAGCTTGATACGCTTGTCATGTTTGCGCCGATTGTCTGAAGCCAAGAAATGGCATCAGCTGAATTCTCACAAAGAGTCTTTACAAGGTTGATGTCGTTTACACCCTTACCACCGATCATGGTATCAAGCTCCATGAGCTCAACTGAATCGAAGTAACCCTCGGGAGCTGCCTTGTAAGCCTCATACTGCTCTGTAACTGTAGCAGCAAGAGCTGTAATATCAGCGTTCTCAGCATATGTCTTTGCTGCAGTATCAAGAGTCTTTAAAAGACCTGCTTCCTGAGCAAACTCATTAAGATCCTGGAACTCTGTCTTAGCTGCGTTAAGTCCACCTGTTGAACGAACTGAGTTACCGCCTACAAGAGCCTGGCTCTCAACGATAACAACATTCTTTCCTGCGTCTGCAGCAACGATGGCAGCTGTCATTCCGGCTCCGCCGGCACCAACTACAACGATGTCGCAGTCAACAACAACATCACCTGATGCGTTGTCCTTAACGATCTCTGTCTCATAATCTGCTGCGTTAAGTCCGCCTGAAGCAAGAGCTGCCTTAGCTGCCTCAACGATAGCGTCTGAAGTAATAGTAGCTGTAGAGATAGCATCTACTGCGATGCTTCCTGTCTCAGCGATGATACCGGGAAGCTGTGCAAGAGCAACAGTACCGATACCTTCGGTCTCATCAGGACCAACTGCCTCACATCCGGTAATCTTTCCGTCTGTAAGTGTAAGTGTAACAGTAACATCTCCGCCCATACCCTTTGCAGAACCGGTAAGTGTTCCGTTTCCGTCAAATGCAGGAGTAGCATCGGGAGTTACTTCGGGAGTAGCCTCAGGAGTTGCCTCGGGAGTAGCCTGAACTGCTGCTGTGGGAGCTTCTGTAGGCTTAGCTTCTTCCTCTGTCTTCTTTCCACATGCGCAAAGTGAAACAACAAGTGTAAGAACACAAAGGATAGCAAGAATCTTCTTCACATTCTTCATATCATATATCCTTTCTGTGTGTGAATTTTAATCTTTTAAATCTCCACACGAGCATAAAGTGTATCACATATTTTTCGGTTCTGCAAGTTTTTCGTAAACGTTTTCGGTATAAATACCCAATTCATATGCATTTTTTACTAATTTTTAATAACATTATGCCTTCCTTATTTATTAATATTCCATCTTGTCCGATAAAGGCTGTTTGTGATACTATATAAGGTGATTTGTAATATTCAAAAAAATGATGTGAATTACATATACGGAGGACTAAAAAATGTCAGATACTCCAAACAAAAACAGGAAGTCAAGAGGCTGGACACCGGTAGTTATTCTCCTGGTTCTGCTTCTTATTTTAATAGGTTCGGATGTGTTCCTCGGCCTTCAGTTTAAAGACAGATTTTTCGACAAATACGGCCGCAATCCCGAACTCGGCGATTTAAATCCCGGAATAGAATTCGTAAACAGTGCATTCGAAAGCATCGGCCTTGGAATCAGCATTCCCGCCTTTGCATCAGCTTCCGGCGAAAAAGTTGACATTAAGGATGAAAAGACCCCCGAGGTTACTCCCTCAGTCGATGTTGCTGAAGCAACTCCCGCACCGGTAGCCACACCCGTCCCGGTTGAAGAGACCGACGAGATTGCACCCGAAGATACACTTCCTGCAGTCGAGGAGCCTGAAGATACTCCGGTTCCGATCGAGGAAGCAGTTCCCACGGAAGAGCCTGCTCCGACAGAGATTACTGAAGACGAAACCGAGATGTCCGATACATTGGTGACCGACGTGCCTGAGCCCACAATCGAGCCCGAACCTACGGAAGGTGTCGCAGCTGCAACACCTGTTCCTACCGAGAAACCGGTGTTGACTCCAACCGCAGCACCTACCGCTACTCCGGTTCCTACAAAGGCTCCGACTGCAGCTCCTACCGCGACTCCGGTTCCCACAAAGGCTCCCGCTCCCACAGCAGCTCCTGGAAAGGGTGTTTCCATCAATGCTTCCAATTTCCCCGACAGCGCATTCCGCAAGAAGGTTTCAGGCTTTGATTCAAACGGCGACGGTGCTCTTTCCGATTCAGAAATCAGCAAAGTTACCTCGATCAATGTAAACTCACAGGGTATCTCGGATTTGACCGGCATAAAGTATTTTACTTCTCTTACGGAATTAAAGTGCAGCGGCAACAGCCTTAAATCACTTGATATTTCGATGCTTACCTCACTTAAGACGCTTGTATGCGGCAGGAACCAGCTGAGCAGTCTTGATGTTTCCAATAATACCGCACTTACAGTTCTTCAGTGCAACAACAACAAGCTTTCAAGCCTTAAAGTTACCAAAAATACCAAGCTCAAGGAGCTTGTATGCTACAGCAACAAGATTTCGGCACTCGATCTTTCAAAGAATAAATCACTTTCACAGCTCGAATGCTCGGATAACAATATTTCAAAACTCGATGTCACAAACTGCAGTTCGGATATCTACATTGATTGCGACAATGATGTTGATATCATCAGATAATTTTATCTAAAAGGAGAGTAAAGCGATGAAATACGCGGAAATGACACAGGAAGAACTGCTGACCGTAAAAGCAGCGCTTCTGGAAGAATTTAAGACTGAAGAGGCGAAGGGCCTTTCACTGAATATGGCCCGCGGTAAGCCGGGCAAAGCACAGCTCGAGCTTGCAATGCCCATGCTTGATGTTCTTAACAGTACTTCCGATATGAATACCATTCTCGGAAACGATACCCGTAACTACGGTGATCTGGACGGAATAGGAGAGTGTCGTCGTCTCATTGCAGACATGATGGAGGTTGAGAAAGACAATGTCATCGTCTGTGGTAACTCAAGCCTTAACATCATGTACGATATGGTAGCCCGTTCGATGACCTTCGGTGTAAACGGTTCCACTCCCTGGAACAAACTCGATAAAGTAAAGTTCCTTTGTCCTGTTCCCGGTTACGACCGCCATTTCAAAATCACCGAGCTTTTCGGCATCGAAATGATCAACATCCCCATGGATGATAACGGCCCCGACATGGATCTCGTAGAGGAATATGTAAATACAGACCCCGCAGTAAAGGGCATTTGGTGCGTTCCCAAATATTCAAATCCCACCGGTATTTCTTATTCCGATGATACCGTTCGCAGATTTGCAAACCTCAAGCCTGCTGCCGAAGATTTCAGAATTTATTGGGACAATGCTTATTGCATTCATCATCTTTATGAGGACAAGCAGGATGTCATATTGAACATTCTTACCGAGTGTGCGAATGCCGGCAATCCCGACATGGTTTACATTTTCGCTTCAACCTCAAAGGTAAGCTTCCCCGGTTCAGGTGTTGCTGCCATTGCTTCTTCGGTAAACAACATCCAGAACATCCTTAAGCTTATGACGGTTCAGACCATCGGTCATGACAAGATCAACCAGCTCCGACATGTTCGCTTCTTCAAGGATATCGACGGACTTCGTGCTCACATGGAAAAGCACAGCAGCATTCTGCGTCCCAAGTTCGAGGCAGTTCTTAATACTCTCGAGTCTGAACTCGGTGAGCTCGGAATCGGAAGCTGGATCGCTCCTCGCGGAGGATACTTTATTTCCTTCAACTCAATTCCCGGATGTGCAAAAAGGATTGTTGCTCTTTGCAAGCAACTTGGTGTTGTCCTTACCGGTGCCGGAGCAACCTACCCTTACGGCAAAGACCCCGAGGATTCCAACATCCGAATTGCCCCTTCATTCCCCAGCCCCGAAGAGATGGCTATGGCTTCAAAGGTATTCGTCCTGTGCGTTAAGCTTGCTACCGTAGAGAAGCTTCTCGGCGAATATTAATAACCAACAATTAAAATCGGTACGCAGTATCCGGTCAACAATAAACAAAGCCCCCTGCCTTGTATGCATCACTTCCGTTGTGAGTGCATATCAAGCCGCAGAGGGCTGTTTTTTTATTTCTTTGCTGCAGGCTGACCTAAAATAACCTGTTTTACAATGTTCTCCGATGCGTGTCCGTCTTCCCATCCGCAGAAGCGCTCATAAAATACTTCGTAGCGGTCGGCAAACTTTCCGGTAATCGCATCAATATCCTTAATTGCATCGACAACTTCCTCGGTCGTATAAAGGAGCGGTCCGGGAACCGTAGACTCCATATCGAAGTAGAAACCGCGAAGCATGTCACGATACTTATCAATATCATAGGTATAGAACAGCATCGGGCGCTTCAGATTTGCATAATCAAAGAATACCGAAGAGTAATCGGTGATGCAAATATCCGAGATGAGGTAAATGTCCGCAATATCATCATATTTGCTGAGATTGTATGCAAAACCTTCCATGCCGGTTACATCAAGCTTGTCGGCAATATAGTAATGAGTACGAAGCAAAATAACATACTCATCGCCAAGAGCTGCGCGAAGCTTCGGAAGCTCAAGCTTTAATGTAAATTTGTACTGACCTGCGGCATAGAACTCATCGTCACGCCAGGTCGGTGCATAAAGAATCGTTTTCTTATTAAGCGGTATGCCAAGCTTCTTTTTTATACTTACGGCAAGCTCATCTCTGTCGGGTCGATGCAGAATATCATTTCTCGGATAACCGTATTCCAGCATCTTTCCGTCGTACATGAAGCAGCTTCTGAATTTCTCCGAAGAGAATGCATTTGCCGAAACCAGGTAATCCCATCTTCTGGTCATACCGTAAATCTCTTTTTTATAACCGGGTGCAGCAGAGAAATTGTCTTCCATATCGAAAGCAAGTCTCTTTAAGGGAGTTCCGTGCCAGGTCTCTAGGAATACCTGCTCGGGACGCTTCTTCATCCATTTTGGCTGCTTTGTATTAAATACGAAATACTTGCAGCGTGCAACATAATAAGCATATCTTAAGCTGCCTCGCCTTACGGTCTTGTGGCCGTAGGGAATCTTGCTCTTTCCCGGCTTCTCCATACTCCAGATAAATCTGTAATTGTCGCCGTAGTTCTTCGCTATATATTCGTATATACCCTTCGGGTTGTCACCATAGCTCTTCCCGAAGAAGCATTCGAACAAAATCCAGTTCTCAACAACGGGCTTCTTCAAATATCTGTGCTCATAAAATGCCTTGCGTCTTGTAGGGAAGGAAGTAATGCACTTCCATGCCTTCCTGAAGAACAGCTTGCCCGAAATAATGCGGTATACCTTATCGACATCGTTCTTCCTGAGGGCCTTAATCAGACGCTTCTGGAATAAGGAGCTCTGCTTAACTGTCTCATCGGAAACCTTCTCCATAAGCTTGCGAACCTTCTCAAAACGTTCCACACGCCAAACATCATTCCTGTTTCGTCTGATCTGTGTAACAAAGAAACCTGTATAATACGAAATAAACTTTCTTTCAACAATTGTGCGCACAATGCTGTCTGACGGAAGACCTTCCATCGTATTGTCAAAGGCCTTGATCAGTTCATCAAAACGCTCCGGAGCGTTCTCCTGCGCTATCGAAGGGAAGTTGACAGGATCGTTGTGCTTACGCTTTACATATCTTGAAAGATAGCACTTACGGAAGGTCGTCGAGTGATACAGGGCCTTGCAGATAAAACTGCAATCCGCATAGTATCTGATATCTTCGGGGAATGTAATATTGTTTTCGACAATAACGCTTCGTTTTATCGCAACATGAAGTGCGGAGACATTACCGATTCCTTTTCTGGTAGATACCAGACGTCTGGCTGCCTGTCTGCGCTTAAACTCGATATATTCACTCTCGGAAAGGGTCCTTTTAAGTTCATCGTCTTTTTCCTGCGCTTCAATTCGCTTGGCCTCTATTTCTTTTCTCCTCTGCTCAGCGCGCTCTGCAGAAAGACTGGCCATTGCAAACGATACTTCATCGAGGTCCTCATCGTCTCCGATATCCTCGACAAGCTTAAGGCCTTCTCCCATCGCAGAAAGCTCCTTGAAGGCTTCGGAAGTTTCTCCCGCACCTGAATTGTCGCCGCTCTCATTGGTTCCTGACTCAGCGGAAGAATTGTCGCCTTCTTCAATCGGGTCATCATCCTTGCGTCTGAAGAAATTCCTGCGCGCTGCAGCCTTCCTCTGCTTTTCTATTGCCGCAATTGCAAGGGCCTCAAGTTCTTTACGCTTCTCTTCATTTTTACTAATATTTGAAGCCTGAAATCCGGTTCTGGAATACCATGACCAAATCTTCTTGCCGTATATAATATCAGGCTGCTCCGCATCCTCTGCAGCCTCAGCGAGTCTGAACAGTGCACCTATATAAAGGAAGTCATCGCAGTCAAGGAAATAAACATACTCACCCTGTGCGGCTTCCAGACCCTTATTACGTGCAGCCGATACACCCGTTTCTTTGTCAAGGGTGACAACCTTGATACTGAAGCTTTCGGCAAACTCGTCAATAATATCGTTAACCTTTTCCTTCGGATGATCAAGCACCAGAATGACTTCAAAATCAGCATATTTTTCCGTCAAAAACGGTTTGCGCTCTCCCAGAGGCGTACCGATGGTCTCCACCCCGGGTGCTGCCTCTCCATCCAAATATTTGTATGAAATCTGCTCACTGAGACTGCTGAAACAATCTCTAAGGTACTCGGTTCCTCTGTTGAAGGGAACGATAATACTGAACTTCATATATCCTCCGTGACACTGTATATTAAATCTTATAAAATAGTTTCATATAAATAACAGCATTTCTTAATCTTAAGCATGAGCTACTGCATAGTGCAGCATATACACAGAGATTATATCATAATCTTTTATTAAAATGGTATTACTAAATTTAATTAATATTTTTTTAAAAAAGTGATTGACAATTTAATATTTCGAGCGTATACTTGTTTTTGCTGTTAAGAACAGCGACAACAAAATACTGTTTTGTTTATGCGGGTGTAGTTCAATGGTAGAACACCAGCCTTCCAAGCTGGATACGTGGGTTCGATTCCCATCACCCGCTTTTCTCTTAGTAAATAGGAGAAAAGCTCTGCGAAAGTAGTATGAGTTTGTGCCAGTAGCTCAGTTGGATAGAGCAACGGCCTTCTAAGCCGTGTGTCGGGGGTTCGAATCCCTTCTGGCACGTTTCGGTATTTATTATACCGAAGCAAGCATGTTTATGGTGGGTATGGCGCAGTTGGTTAGCGCGCCAGATTGTGGCTCTGGAGGCCCTGGGTTCGAGTCCCAGTACCCACCCTGTGGGGCTATCGCCAAGCGGTAAGGCAACGGCCTTTGACGCCGTCATTCCGCTGGTTCGAATCCAGCTAGCCCTGTTGGGCAGATGGATAAAAGCTCTTTTAGCAGTTCGTCTGCGCTATGGGCTACTAGCTCAGGTGGTAGAGCACTTGACTTTTAATCAAGTTGTCTCGGGTTCGAGTCCCGAGTGGCTCATAAAAATTTTAGCGACAAAGCCTAAGGTTTTGTCGCTTTTTTAACATTTAGGTATTTTTTCAGAGGGAGGCAAACCATGACCATTACCAAAGTCAGTATTACACAGTCAGATAAATATCAGACAACCCTGTTCGCTTACCTTACCGATTCTGAAACCGTTAAAGGAAGTATTGCCATCCTTCACGGAATGGCCGAACATCATGAAAGATATAATAAGTTTGCCGGATTCCTTACAGATCACGGCTATGATGTGTATATGTACGATCATCGCGGTCACGGTCACGGTACCAAGTTCGAAGAACTCGGACATTTTGCAAACAAAAACGGCAATAAACTCGTTGTTGATGACGCAGTGAATGTGCTCAAGTATATTAAGCTCAACAAACGCGACGGCAAACTCATCCTCTTCGGTCACAGCATGGGTTCACTTATAGCCAGAAATGTTCTTCAGGTTTATGATGAAGTTGATGCAGCCGTCATCTGCGGTACCGCATATATGGCTCCTGCCGCTTCATTCGGCGGCATGCTGATTGCAGGTATTGTAAAGCTTGTTAAAGGCCCGCACACACAGTCTCCTTTCCTTGCGAATCTTACAACAGGTTACAAGGATTTCGCAAAAATTTCCAACCGTACTTCTGTCGACTGGCTCACTCGCGACAATAGTATTGTCGGCAATTACATCAGTGATCCTTACTGCGGTTTTGTTTGCACTACCGCATTCTATCACGATTTGATCAAGCTCACCTACCTCGCCGCCCGTCCGAAGCTGATTAAGCAGACTCGCCGCGATCTCCCGATTTTCGTTATTTCCGGATCGCTCGACCCCGTAGGCAATTACGGAGCAGGTGTCAGCAAGTATTTCGCACTTCTTCAGAAGCTGGGCTTTGTAAAGTCAGACTGCATCATTTACGAGGATTGCCGTCACGAACTTTTAAACGAGCTCAACAGCGAAGAAGTCATGAATGACATTCTCGAGTGGATTGAAAAACTGAATTAACATATTAAAGCCCCGCAGAGCATAAACTCCGCGGGGCTGTTTTATAAACTTCTATCTGTTTGGCCTCCCGATTGGGAGCCGATATTTATTTAACTTCCTGACCGAGTGCCGGCTTTCTGGGCGGCTTCGGTCCGTAGTATTCATACAGATAAGTCTTTATCATTCCGTTGTAAATCTTACGGTTCTTATCTGCCTTTCTGCCGAAATACTTCTCCGCATCTTCATAACTTGTAATAAAGAAATATGACCAGTTCTGAAGCCCCGAGAAAGCCTCACCCATCGTTTTATAAAGATAAGGCAATGCCTCTTTCTCTTCAAGTCTCTCACCATAAGGCGGATTGGTAATAATAAAGCCGTACTGCTTGGGAGAACTCAGTTCTCTCATGTCACGCTGCTGGAAATGAATATACTGATCTACTCCGGCAAGCTTTGCATTCTGGCGCGCTGCTTTGACAATCTCACCATCAATATCATAGCCCTGCAGATTCATTCCCGCATCCGGAATAATAATGTCTCTTGCCTCGATTCTCGCATCATGCCAGGTCATCTTCGGCACAATCTCATAGCTTTCACCCGCAAAATGTCTGGCTATACCCGGTGCAATATTTGCACCGATAAGAGCCGCCTCGATAGGGAATGTACCGCTGCCGCAAAAAGGATCCACAAGCAGACGATCACGCTTCCAGGGTGTCAGCATAATAATAGCTGCCGCAAGTGTCTCGGTAATCGGAGCCTTGGCAGTAAGCTTTCTGTAGCCTCGCTTATGCAGCGACTCACCCGAAGTATCAATTGCAACGGTGACTTTGTCTTTATTAATGGTTGTTCTGATCGGATACTGGGCACCGCTCTTGGGGAAATAGTCGAGATTATACTTTCTCTTCATGCTCTCAACCACAGCTTTACCCATTACTCTCTGAATGTCCGACGGACTGAACAGCTTCGATTTAATAGATGAAGCTTTGGTAATGAAGAAGTTTGCATCCGACGGCATATAGTCAGACCATTCGAGAGCCTTTGTATTTTCAAAAAGCTCATCATAAGTAGTCGCAGTGAATTCACCGATTACAAGCAGGACACGCTCCGTAGTACGCAAAAACATATTTGCTCTTGCAATCGCGCTCTCATCACCTGTATAAAAAACTCGTCCGTCTTCCACCCTTGTGATTTCAAGTCCCAAATCCGTAATTTCACGTTTAAGCACAGCCTCAAGTCCGAAATGACAAGGGCTTACAAGATTAAATTTCATATATTTCCTTTCGCAAATCCTTACTTTCCACATGAGCTCACGTTGGTTCATCGTGACCTCATTAGGATTCGCTTCGCAAATCCTTACTTCGCTTTTGCAAGATTCTCAATGCGAAGAGCCATTCCCTGATTTTCCGTTGTCAGAAATTTAATCGAATTGATTCCGATTACATAACCGAACTTGTTGAAAAGAGGTCCGCCGCTGATACCGGGAGTCGTCGGCATCGTTGTCTGAATGAATTCTTCGTCCTTTGCCACGCCCATATCGTCGCACTTTGACGGATCAAGATTGCATACTGCGTATGATACATTGCCCTGCACAAAATGAGCACTCAAACCTCTCGGGCTTCCCATTCCGTATACAACCTCTCCGCCTTCGGGTATATAGCCCGGAAGCGTTTCGAGATATGCATGTGTGGTTTTCCCCTTTTTGCTTCTGACTGTCAGTATGGATACATCATAGGGCTGACTGGTCTTTATGGGCCACAAAACCTCATATTCATTCTTGTGATAATCTCTGATAACTATTCTCTGAGCATCTTCCATTTGAGCAACATGATGATTGGTTACTATTATATCGTCCGCGATAAAAAAACCGGAACCTGTACCAAGTTCAATATCATCATATGTATATATGGTAATATCAACCATCGCTTCGTATGCCATAGCATAAATCTGCTCAGGAGTTTTCACCTTCAAAGATGCCTCGTACTGTGCTGTGTTGGGAACACTCTCCTTAGGTACAATGAAGTGATGATCGTTGCTTTCCTTTGTCTTGCCTGCATTCATCTTATACAGCTCGCCGACGGTAATGGCACCGAAGGTCGAAGGATTCTTCAGGAATCTTCTGATAGAAACAGCAGGAATAGCGAAGCATGCATTTTCAACATCATTAGGTTTCATGGTCATCATCGCGATTACCTTTCCCTGCGCATCTATTGCAGGTCCGCCGCCGCTTCCGATACCTGTAGGCAGAGTAAGCTGAACGAATTCATTATTGTCATCCTCGCTCAGGTAAACCTTGGTGTTCGAAACATTTCCGACTGCAAAAGAGCCTGTCAGACCACTCGGACTTCCGAAGAAATAAATCTTCTGTCCGCCAACGGGCTTTGCATTTGTAATGGTAAGTGACGCCTCGTTGTTTTCTTTTACTGAAAAGAGTGCAAGATTAATATCTTCGTCAAAACCAAGTACCTTGTCGATAGTGTATTTATGTCCTGCCAAATCGGTCAGTTCAATCTTTGAAGCCGATCCGACAACGTGAGCTGCTGTAATTACCAGCTTATCTCCTACAAAGAAACCGGTTCCGATATAAATATTACCATGTGCATCATAGGTCTTCACTTCAACGATTGCATCATGCGCGTAAGCATAAGCAGCTACATCGTCAAGCTTGGCTCCGCTCTGTAAGTATACGGTAATCTTCACACTCTCAGTTCCGTACTTAACAGTAAAGCTTCCTTTGCCGGTTCCGAGTGCAGTGATTCTGATGGTCATGGTCTCGCCGCGAAGGCTGCCCTTTTTCAGAGTCATAAGATCCTTTGAATCGTTGACAAGTTCAACCTTTGTACCCTTTGTGTGGTTCTTTATTGTAAGTTCAATAGTACCTGTCTTGTTGATCCACACTCTTTCATCCGATGCAAACAGATGCTCATTCGGCTTAACCGCTGCCTTCTTAGTACCTGATGCAGCGAAAGAAATATCAGATGCTGCAGCCGAAACAGTCACTGCATTGTTCTTTGAAGCAGCCAAAGCTTCTGTCTGAGCTCCGCCCGGAAGCATCAGCGCAAATGACAAAATTGCAGCTGAAACCGAAGCTGTTATTATTTTTTTGAACATATTCTTTTTCAAATCAAAACTCTCCTTTAATTACATAAACAATATCCCCTGCTATTATACACGAATACTGCCTTTATATCAATCTGCCGTGCCCGAAGCCCTCTCGAGCAGCTCCTTTGCAGTCTCAAAATCCTTGTGCGAAATCTTAGAATTGATTTGCAGCTCAAGCTCTTTGCGTTTATCCTCTGCCATCAGATAGTTTTTGTCAAAATAATTCTCATAAATCATCTGACGGAACTTTCTGACACTCATTCTTCGTAGGGTATTATTCTCAACCAGAAGCACATAATCAACGCAATTAACAATCGTATAAAAATCATGTGAAACAATAAGTACCGTACCTTTATAATTCTTTACGGCATTTTCAAGCGCAACCTGATCGTACACATCAAGATGTCCTGTCGGTTCGTCAAGGATCAGGAAGTTTGATTCCTTCACCGTCAGAAACGCCCACTTCAGCAGATCCCGTTCTCCGCCCGAAAAATCCTTCATTCGCTTATGCAGAAGTTCAGCAGGGAACCCGTAGTATTCCAAGAACTTTTCCATATCGGAAATAATCTCCATGCCGCAGTCCATAAGCATGTTCATAACAGTCCTGTTGTCCTCATCAAGACTTCGGATGCTCTGAGAAAACATCTGAGTTACAGTGCCTTCACTAAACTGTATCGATTCCTTAGACGCGTTCCAAATATCTTTTAAAAGTGTTGTCTTTCCCGTTCCGTTTCTTCCGACTACAGCGACTTTATCTCCCGTATTTATATCGAATGAAACATTACAAAGCAGCATTTCATCGAAGGAAACCTCGTAGTTTTTAACCGAAAGAGCAATCTCGCTCTCCGGCATAGGAGCACATTTGAACTCCATTTGAGGCTTTCGTATGTCAATAAAGGGCAGCTTTGTCTTTCTGTCCTTTAATCTGTCCACCATTGTCTGACGAGCCTTCACCTGACGGCCCAGCGACGCATTATCCATATAGGTGGCGAGTGCACGTGCCTTGTTCAAAATCTCCTGCTGGCGCGCAATCTCTGCATCTTCTTTTGCCGCTATTTCCAGAAGTTCAACCTTTGTTGAGAGCAAATCGATATTGTACTCAACATATGAACCCGCGAATACCTGAACCTCACTGCCTTCAAGATGAATGACATGGTCAAAGCAATGATTCAGGAGAAATCTGTTGTGGGTAATAACTACAATCGTTCCTTTGTGAGCATTTATCAACTCTTTAAGTGCATTTATTCTGTCGAAATCAAGGAACACATCCGGCTCATCCATAAACAAAAGCTTCGGACTCAGGAGCATTTCTTTGATAACCTGAACAAGCTTAAACTCACCGCCGCTTAAGCTGCCGACTTTTTGATTCTCAAGCTTCTCGAGTCCTGCAACTCCCAGCTGCTTACGAATATTGGTTTCATAGTTATCTCCGTCGATGGCATCCTTTTCATCAATAGCCTTCTGATACTCGTCGAAAATCTGTTCCAAATCGGTTTCTGTTGCCATTCGCTCGCACAAATCGTTAATTTTTGCCTCGAGCGCAGCGAATTCCGAGCTGATATATTCAAAGACAGTCATTTCCTCGCTGCCTTCCATGGTATCAAACTGGCTTACATAACCGATTCTCATTCCTGACGAACCTTCGTCAAATTCAATTTTGCCTTTATAAAGATACTCATCAGGGTTAATAATCATATCTATCAGAGTACTTTTTCCGGTTCCGTTTGTTCCGATAAATGCATAATGTGCATCTTCTTCAATCTCAAAGGACACATCCTTATAGAGCACCTTTTCAGGTCTTGAGTAATTAAGCTTTTCTATTTTAATCATATTTCTGTTCCGTTCATTTTTTATCTTTGTACATTGAAATCATTCCGGCCAACTGTGCAGCTCGTACCTTTCCGATGAGCGAGATATCTGTTACGAGGCGTCCGATAAGCTTGCTTCTCGAACCGCGCCTTGACAATTCAAGGAACTGTTTTTCGCTCAGCGCGGTATTCTCAAAGAAGCATACCTTATACTCAACAGCCGGCACCTTGCGCATAAAATCAGCAATCGGACCGAGCACCGAAAAATCATCAAAAAACATAATACCGGTCGGGCCCTGCAGCCAAGGCGTGATTTCTTCATACACAGTACCTCTGACAGCGGCAGTGACCACCGTATTCTTGTATATTTTGTAAGCGCAGTTGTTTTTTCTTATTATATTTCTCAAATCAGTATCCTGACTGACGGTCATTCCTCTGTAATCAATCAGAAGCATATTGGGAAGTTGTTTTAATGTAACAGCTATCTCATCCACAAGCGGTTTCGCTCCGCTCGAAAACGGCACACTTGATGCTGAAGCACCTCCCGTTGTGCGGGCAGCCGTATCCGAAGCGTTCTTCACGCTCGCGTTTGAAGTGCGCGCAGCTTCGGCTATAGATGCTCTACCGCACTTGATGTACTCACATACAGCATTTAATAGTGACAAAGTAACGTAGTTATGCTTGTTTGAAACATATTGCATCTTACCGCTTTTATCAATGATAATCAGCTCATCAGCCCTGCATTTCACCTCATCCAAATCAGTATACTCATAGCAGTACTTATAACCATACTTATCAAAAAGCCAAACACTGTCAGGCGTATAAATAACCTGATTTATCGTTTTCTTCTTCAACAGACCTGTCATTTCACCGTATTCGAAAAAAACCAGCCTTGAGCGCAATGCGGGATAAGTTTTGCAGGCAATATCAAGTCTCTTCATCAGTCCGCTCTGTGCCTCTGCAACAGTCTCTTTATACTCTCTGTCAAAAAAGGCATCCGTCATTCTGAGTTTATCGATTATCGAATCAAGTTCTTTACTTGTTAATTCCATGTGTGTATTACCTTCTTTCTCTTCGGTCACGTTGGTGCATCGTGACCTCATCGGTTTTGTTTCACAAAACCGTACTTTCTCTTCGGTCATGTTGGTGCATCGTGGCCTCGTTCCGACAATTCATTTTAACAGATATTTTCAATGTAGTACAACAGAATAATAGATATGTTTTCACTTGCATTTCTCTGTCAGATAATAATAGAATATAGAGGTGATATCTGATCCGGTCAGATATTCAGAACAAGCATTCAGTATCATCAAAACAGATTAAGTAACTGTGAGGTATTTTCATGGGTTATACATCAAAACGTGCAAAAAGGCTTTTCCAAACCAAGGATTTTAACAGGCTGTGTCCTGTTTGCAGACAATATTATTTTATCGAGCCGCATGACATATGTCCGATCTGCAAATGGGAGGACGACTCTGTTCAGCTAAGTGACCCCGATTTTGCCGGCGGTGCAAATGAGCTGAGCCTGAATGAAGCTATCAGGAAATATAATAAGTCCAAGAATTTATAAATATGTCCGTCACGTATTAATCTACTTGAAGTTCAGATATTATCGATAATTAACTAACATCAATAGCCATTTGTACAATGAGCCATAAAATAAATATCTCGAAAGGAAAACATCTATGAGTTCCGCAAATCATTCAAATAATTCGAACCACGGACCGCGTAACAACGGCGGCAAACCCAACCCCAACACCCCCATGAGTAAGATAAAATATATACTCTCTGTTATCGCGCTGATTATTATTGTCGGCTTCTACCTGTACAATAACTTTATTGTAAGTGACGATACCTCAAACCCTGTTCAAACCGGTTCGGTGACTAATACACCTGAACAATCCTCTGACCCGACGCCGGAACCTACTGCAGCTCCGACTGCCGCACCTACTGCGACCTCGACTCCTGCGCCTATACCCACAGAAGTCCCTCAGATTACTTATCGTTTCCGCAACAACAAGCTTCTTACCGAACATTATGAAAAGCACGGCATCGAAATGGGCTTTGATTCAAAAGAAAGCTATGAACAGGCTGCCTCTGATGTAATCAATAACCCCGCAGCTCTGCATAAAACAGAAAAAGAGGACAACGATTTCGTATACTACGTTGAAGAAAGTAACGAATTCGTCATCCTCTCTGTGGATGGATACATCAGAACGTATTTTAATCCCAGTGCCGGAATATCATATTATAACAGACAGTAATGCAAATTGCATTATCTCAGCCAACAATATCATCAAGTCGACCTGCCAGAGCCCTTTGCTTATCCGGATAGACATGCGAATATATGTTAAGTGTTGTTTCAACCTTCTCATGACCGAGTCTCTCCGAAATAAGCAGAGGCTCTATATTCATGTCCGCCAAAAGCGATGCATGTGAGT
>JAZLGZ010000075.1:0-37833 GCA_045616585.1 Lachnospiraceae bacterium | reverse complement strand
GGCATTCCCTGTACGGGAGGCACAAGCTCGGGTGCACTCTGGACGGGAGGCACCTGTCCGGGCATTACCTGCATTGTAACGGAGTCTACTGCGGGCTCCATCGGTACATTAACTGCCCGCGCGCGAGCTGCAACACCGCCGACCATAGGTGTCATATTAACTGCTGCGGTACAATCACATACCTGTCCGTGAGGTATCTGTTTGCCGCACTGTGGACAAAATGCCATTTTTCTTCCTCCTGAAATATATTAATTTTATAATCATTCTAATCCATACAAAAAATCTTTTCAATGGCAGTTCAACATTATATCCATTCAAATCGAACAATTTCACAGTTCTTTACGCCGTAAGAAGCATATTCATCGTTCGTAAGGCTGTTGAAATACGAATTGACACATCTGGCAATACCATTGTGAGCAACAAGAATGTACTCCGCATCCTGCCCCTTTAAATCATCCAGCAAGCCATATATTCTGTGTGCCAGCATAAGCATAGACTCACCATCGCCGTATCTGTCCGCCAAACTTTTCTTCGATTCATAGAACTCCGCGTCATTTCTGGGTCGGCCCTCATACCTTCCGAAGCACTGTTCGGTCAGTCTCGGCTCTTCTTCAGCCGGTATGCCTGTCGCAGCAGAAATGATCAGTGCAGTCTCTTTCGCACGCGACAAAGGAGAATACAAAATCTTATCGGCAGAAATACTACTGTCCAGAAATGCCTGAGCTGTAGCTTTTGCCTGCTGCCTGCCTTTATCAGTAAGAGCAATATCTGTGCTTCCGCAAATCTTGTTGGCTACATTCCATTCTGATTCACCGTGGCGAACAAAATAAATACCTTTACTCATACTCATATTTTTACCAACTCATACTCTCTGGTACCAAGTCCAAGCTTTTCAGAATGACTGAGTGCAGTCTCCCACTCGGTGTTCGGATGTACTGCAGTAAAATACTCGGGATGATCGTAGCTTACTTTATTTATGGTCTTGCCCATTGCCGCAAATTTCTTCAGATTATCTCCCAGTTCACTGGTCTCGATAGGTGACGCAGCATTTGCCAGATCTGCACATGCCTGGTCAAGTGCTACAGGATCGAAGCTTGCAAGCATACCGATATCGGGAATAATCGGAATATCATTCTCTGAATGGCAGTCACAGTTGGGTGATACATCACATATAAGCGAAATATGGAAGCAGGGACGATCCTGACATACAGCCAATGCATATTCTGCCATACGATAGTTAAGCATGGTTGATGTATTGTTAAAATCTGCTTCGATTGCATCCTTGGGACATACAGCGATGCATCTTCCGCAGCCCGCACACTTATCATTATCGATAGCAGCCTTTTTGTTCGTAACCACAGGTGCCCCGTGTGCACAAATCTTTGTACACGCACCGCAGCCTACACAAAGGTCTTGATTAACACTGGGCTTGCCCGAACAGTGCTGCTCCTTCTTACCTGCACGCGAACCGCAGCCCATTCCGATATTCTTAATAGCACCGCCGAAACCGGCAAGCTCATGCCCCTTGAAGTGATTAAGTGAGATAAAGATATCGGCATCCATAATGGCACGTCCGATCTTGGCCTCCTTAACATACTCTCCGTTTACAGGCACCAAAGCTTCATCTGTTCCCTTAAGTCCGTCAGCGATAATAACATGGCAGCCTGTGGAAAGAGGTGAAAAGCCATTCATATAAGCTGTATCAAGGTGATCAAGAGCATTTTTTCTGCTGCCGACATAGAGAGTATTGCAGTCTGTAAGGAAAGGATGGCCTCCGAGTTCCTTTATATAATCTGCTACAACCCTTGCATAATTGGGTCTAAGGAAAGCAAGGTTGCCGTACTCACCGAAATGAGTCTTAATTGCAACATACTTATCCTCAAAATCAATTTTTTCAATTCCTGCGCTTTTTAACAGGCGCTTCAGCTTCTGAAGCTGATTCTCATACATGGTCGTTTTAAACGATGTGAAATAAACTTTGGACTTGTCCATATCAATAATCCCCTTCTTTTTATTTTTCCGCATTTTTTGCGGCATACTCGGAATAGCTCATTCCGGTATATTTTTTAAAACATCTTCCGAAATAGTTCGGATCGGGAATGCCTACCTCCGATGAGGCACAGAACATTTTAACATTTGCTTTTGCCTTTTCGATAGCATGCTCCATTCTGCATTCCGTCAAAAACTCAATAAAGTTTTTACCTGTGTCCTGCTTGAACTTTCTGCTCAGGTAACTGGAACTGAACCCAAAATGCTGAGCCACCGAAGTCAGATTCAGATTTGAGTCGGTATAATTGTCAATAATGTACCGCTGAATCGCAGACATGGACTCATTGGATTCTTCCACCGAAACATTATCCTCTTCCTGCACGTTTTCTTCAAGCCTTTTAAGTGCCTTCTGCAAAACTTCATTTACTTCATCCCTGACAAGAGGTTTTAGCATATACTCAAACACAGGTAAGCGCACACACTGTCTTGCATATTCGAAATCATCATATGCAGTCATTACGATAATGATCAGATCCGGATACCTCTCCGTAGCGAGAGCGGTAAACTCGATTCCGTTCATAAACGGCATCGCAATATCAACAAAAGCAATATCCGGCTTCAAATCGTCGATGATATTAATTGCCTCGATACCGCTCGCAGCCTCCCCCACTACTTCCATATTGAGACTCTCCCAATTTATGGAAGCTTTCATCAGACTTCTTGCCGACTGCTCATCATCAATTAGCATTACTCTGAATTTTCTCATAAACCCCTCCTGATTATAAATTCAGACATCCCCATTTTTTTTCGTCGGAATGATCAATTCTATCTCTGTAAATTCTCCGACCTCACTCCTGATTGCTACCGCATTCCAGTCATTACAGTAATATCTGATACGATTCAGTGTTCCTTTAAGACCGAAGCTCTTCTGGCCGGGATACTCAAGACTCTCCGTCTCGGGTGCTTCCGGATTATCGGAAAGAATATTCTCAATCTGCTCGGCGGACATTCCGATTCCGTCGTCCCATACGCAGATGTGTATTCCGTCTTCTTTAATCTTTGAAGTGATACGAATAATGCCCGGCTCACCCTTCATTCTGATTCCGTGATTAATACTGTTCTCGACCAGCGGCTGAAGGATAAGCTTCGGGATTTTTTGTGTCAAAGTTGCATCATCGATATCAAATTCGCTGTCGATAATGTCTCCGTAGCGCAGCTTCTGAAGCGCAATATAATCTTTAATGATTTTCAATTCTCTTTGAAGCGGTATCTCCCTGTCGCCTTTACTAAGGAAATTCCTGTAGAAGCTTCCGAGGGTTTCGAGCGCAGAATGAACTTCTACAGCATTCGACTCCAACGCCATGTTGCTGATTGTAGCAAGCGAGTTATACAGGAAATGAGGCTTAATCTGCTCCTGCAGCACTCTCATTTCAGCCTTTCGCACTGATTCCTCTTTCTCAATAAGATTCTTGAACAAGGCATTCAGATAATCGATCATACTGTTGTAGCTGTCGGCAAGCTGCCCGATTTCGTTCTTGGGCATCTTCACATCTATTCGCTCCATCCAACCAGACTCGCGTGTCTTTTCCATAGCCTCGGTAAGTGCAAGAATCGGAGACGTAACGTGACGTGCGGTATATACTCCGGCAAGCACAAGCGAAAGCACAAAAGCAAACAGCATCATCATCGAGCCGAAAACCTTCTCAAGGGGTATCGAAAGCCCGCTGTCATCTACCGCGCATATGATAACAAAAGGCGTTCCCTGACATTTTGCAGCGGTAATCATTCTGTATCCGTCTTCATCATTGAGTTCTATATTAGCATAGCTCTCTGAAGCAAGATCGATCATCTCGAAATATTTCGACAGTTTCTTGCTTCCCGCAAGAACCGTTCCGTCGGTATCCAAGATACAAACCTCATCACCCTGGCTTTTTTCTACCAGCCGCTCGAGCATCTCGACCGACATATTCATAATAAGTACTCCCGAAAAACGCTGGGTGTTAATATCGTAAATTGCTCGTTCTATTGTAATAATCGGACGGTTGTTCTTCCTGTGAACCATTCCTCTGGCATTCACGGTAACAATAGCCCTTCCTCGCGAGTTGATAATCTTAAACTGCCAGGGGTAAGATTTCATCGTATCATAATCAACTACATACTCGCCTCGGCCGGTGCTGACATAGACATCGTCTTTTCTGAAAATAAAAACCGAATCCATATCACGGCAAACATTAAGTACATCCATTACACCGTATCTTGTGTCGTTGATCAGACCCTTATCATCCGAATCCGAACGAAGAAACCTCATTACTTCCTTGTTCAGCATAATAAGGCGGGAAATGTCCTTATAGTTGTCAAGACTTCCCGTAATACCATCCTGAATTCCCTGAATAACGATATCCGCTTCCTGGGAAGCATATTCGTTTCTGGTCCTTTCCGATATATAAACTGCGGAAGCAAGGAATGAAATACCGAAAATAATCAGTACCGCAACAATCATCATCCACATTCCGCCGACAAGCGAACGCGATCTGTCACGCTTCGATGCAGATTTACCGAAATTGCTGTCCATCGTTCCTCCTTCCTTTTGTTCACAAAACCGTCTACTCATCTATTCCTCTATATTATACTCCATAAATCCGCAAAACTCTTGCTAAATAAAAATAAGAGCCGACGAAATAATATCATCAGCTCTTATTTTTTATGTTTCTGCTCTCCCTATATTAACAAATCAACCCTTTACGGCTCCCGCCATAAAGCTTGCCTGAATCTTACCGCTCAGGAATACATATACCAGAAGCGTAGGTAATGTAGCGATTGTAAGTCCTGCTCCTACAGGTCCCCATTCGGTAGTATGTGTTCCGAAAAGCATCGAAATACCGTAAGGAAGTGTTCTGTATGCTTTTCCGGAGTTGAAGATACTTGCAAAAAGAAGCTCATTCCAGCTCTGAAGGAATGTATAAATACCGATTGTCGAAAGTGCGGGACGCATCAGTGGCATAATAATTTTGAAGAAAGTTCCCCATGTACCGCATCCGTCAATGTACGCGGCCTCATCCAGTTCTATCGGAATATCCGACATAAAGCCCGTACATATCAGTATCGCCATGGATAGCGCAAACGCCGAATAAGAAAGAACAAGTGCGAGATATCCGTTTGTAAGATGGAGTCTCGATACTGCAAGGAACAAAGGAAGCAGTGATGCATGAATCGGAATTGTAAGTCCGAGCATGAACAGTTTATTTACGGTTCCGCGTCCCTTCCATCTAAGTCTTGTAAGCGCATAAGTTGCCATAACGGCAACCAAAAGTGTCAGTAAAATAGTAAACACAGCAATTATGATACTGTTGAGGAAGTAGCGAAGAATCGGAGGAAGTTCTCCCTCAAGACGTCCGCTTGTCCAAGCCTCAACATAGTTGCTCCATAACCACTGACGGGGTAAACCGATTTTGTTATCACCAAGTACCTCAGAGTTGTCCTTGAGTGAGAAGGTTATAAGGTAGTAAACCGGGAAAAGGTTGATAACCGCCCATACAACAAGTCCGATGTAGGTCAGAACCTTAAAAATCGGATTTGTTTTCTTTACCATTTCAATCTGAGGTCCACTGTTTGCAGCCAAAGTCGCGGAAACAGACAACGGCTTCTTTTCATTATTTTCTGCCATATCAATCTTCCTTTCCGAAACATAAATCTACAATGAGTGCAAACACAAAACATAGCGCTATCAGAATTACTGACATCGCACATGCCTGTGCATAACGGTCGTTCAACATAAATTCTACCATCTTGGTGGTAGGAACCGGTACGTTTCGAACTACGTCGTTAAGCATAACAGTAAACAAGTCGTAGCTCTTTAAGGAACCTGTGATGGCAAAAATAACGCTGACCTTAATAACCGGTTTCATATAAGGAATAACGATAAATCTGTTAACCTGTCCCTCCGAAGCGCCGTCGAGCATTGCAGCCTCACGCATATCGATCGGAACGCTCTTAACTCCCGCATAAAGAAGGAGCATATGATATCCGACATACTGCCAAAGTGTTGCAACGAATACCGAACCCAGACCATAAGTCTTGGACAACCACGGAATACCGTTATCGCTCTTAATAATTCCTATTCCTCTCAGAAGAGTATTTAAAAGACCGTCGGTGAAGTCCGAAGCGTTGCCGGCGTACAGGATGTACATCCACAATTTACCGATAATAACTGTCGAAATAAGAACCGGGAAGAAGTAGATTGAAAGGAATCCGCGTTCTCCCTTAATTCCCTTACCAAGAACCAATGCAAGGCCCAAAGCAAGAGGAAGCTGAATAAATACCGATAATACCGCAAGAATAAGCGCATTCTTGATTGCTGTACCGAAGATTGCGTATTCTTCTTTGAAAATCGAAATATAGTTATCGATGATGGAAATCTTCTCAATCTTATCTTCCGGAATAGCCTTGAGCATGCAGTCATCAAGATCTGAGCCATCCAGGGCTTCTGCCGCAAATAAATCATATCCTCCGTTCAGATATGTATCTTCATTTGCAGAACCGTCCAGATCATATGCAATCATTGTTGCATCTTTGCATGCATTTTCATCCGAACCGAGTGCTTTGAGCTTTTCTATCGAACCAAGTGCATCCGAGCCGAGTGATGAAACATCAACCAGAATACAGTCATAAGCAATTGCTGATGCTTTTTTTACAAGACTAGTTCCGTTCTCAACGAAATCAGGCTTGATACGAGTATTTCTGAAAATCTCCTCGAGTTTCGCCTGAGCATCATAATCGCCTTCCGCAACCAGAACCTTTACGCCGGGTGCTCTGTAAGAAGTATGCTTTTTCTTCGACCCTAACAGATGACCTTCCGCCGACATTTCTTTTCTGTCGGTAAAACTGAAATATCCCGTGTAAAAAATGGGAAGAATAATAATTGACACAAATAAAATAAGTGCGGGTAAGAGAAAAAGAATTACATTAATTCTGTTCTTCGCGTTTTTATTCATAAAAATATACCTTGCCCTGCTGCAGACAATTTAAAACCCGGTTTGCGGGCCTGCTCCGCAAACCGGGTGAAAACTTTGTTTTTTTAATTATTATCTGATGTCCTTAGTAAGACCTGCGATAAACTCCTGGCCGTTAAGCTCACATCCGTATACCTTATCAACGTATGAAAGGTAGATACCAGCCTCATCAGCGTTCATAGCTGTATCACCGAACAGTACCATAGCGTTTGAGTTAGCTACTATGCCTGCAACAGTCTGTGTAAGAGGGTTAACCGAGCTTGTGTCACCGTAAGGTGTCCAAGCGGGAAGACCACAACCATCAAGGTAACCATAGTGGCAGATAAGCTTTCCAAGATCGAAAGCATACTTAGCTGCAAGAGCTGCATTCTTTGAAGACTGAGCTACAGCAAGTGTATCTGAAGGTCCACCGATAAGCTGTCCAAGAGTAGCCTTGTCAGCGCTGATAACGGGGAACTCAGCAACCTGTACCTTAGGGAAGAACTCTGCATTGTTAGCGAAGTCTGCACAGTTCCATGTTCCGTTCATGTAGAATGCATACTTACCTGCCATGAAGTTAGCCTTAACTTCATCGTTTGAAAGAGCTACACCGTTAGGATCGAAGTATCCCTTTGTAACCATGCCCTGGAATGTGTCAACTGCAGTAGCAACGTCTGCGTTGTTCCATGAAGCGTTACCCTGGAAGATATCGTTAAGAGTTGCAGCACCGCAAGTCTTCTCGATAACTGACTCAAGATACTCAGTTACACACCATGTCTCCTTGCCTGCACATCCGAAAGGATAGATGCCTGCTTCAACAAGCTTATCGCAGCAAGCGATGAACTCATCGTATGTTCCGGGAACTGCGTCATAACCTACTGACTTAAGAAGATCCATGTTAGCGAAGAGACCAACGATGTTCATAGTAAGCGGAACACCGTAGTGCTTGCCCTGGTATGTTGAGTTACCAAGCATAACCTCAGGAAGCTCGCTCTTGAAATTCTGATACTCTGCATCGAGGCAATATACCTTGCCTGCCTTAACGAAATCGCCAAGGAATGCACATGACCATGTGAAGAAGATATCGGGCATCTCATCAGCTGCTACAGCTGCCTTAATCTTTGTCTTGTATGCCTGATTCTCAACTGCCTCCCACTTAAGTTCAACATTGGGATAGAGAGTCTTCATGTCAGCGATAGCTGCCTCATATGAATGACGGTTTGAGTCACTCTCGGTAGCGATACACCACATCTCAAGTGTAGCTGCTGTATCCTTTGATACTTCTGCAGCATTGTCTGCATTAGTGTCATCTGTCTTCTTGCCACAAGCTGCAAGTGAAAGAACTAAACTGAGCACTAATAACATTGCTAAAACTTTTTTCATTGTTACTCCTCCTATAAAAAATAAAATATATGATCAAGTGAACCGCTGCGGTTCACAAGTCATCACTTCTTTGCGGAACACTTTACCATGTTCCAGGGGTAATCAAGAGTTAATTGATTGCCGCTAACAGAATAATAAACGATCGCGTCAGGGAACATATCATTGTAAACGAGCTTAACCGAACCGTTCTCCTCATCAAGTATGTACTGTCCGGGGAAGTATCCGTCTTCCATGAAGGTTCCTTTTGCGGTGAACTCGAACTCCCACTTTGTGGTGTCATCCTTCCAAAGGCCCACAATTCCGTCCGGTGTTCCTTCACCGGTATAGCCGTAAACAGTTGTTTCAAAAAATCTGAACTCACTGTCATCCATGTAATAGTGATGCTTTACGGGGTCGCCTTCCGAAGGTGTCATGGTTATGAAATTGTCATCGAAAGTGTACTTCCATGTTGAACCCTTGTACCTTGCTTCACCGTATCCGTCAAAATTCACAATCTCGGTCTCGCTGTCGTGAATATATGCCCAGCTCCCCGCAAACTTGTCGGGATCGCCCTTTTTGCCGCATCCGGCCAATGCCAGAATCATGCATACAATCAGAACAACCGATGCCGCCCTTCTTCTGTTTTTCATATCTTCTGCCTCCGCTTCCGGAATTTTCACAGTTCGTGAAAAACTTCACCTTTATCAATATTCTCTTACCAAAAGACTTTTTAGTAAATGTAAAAAATTTACCTCAACAAGCATCTTTTTTACTTATTGCACAAAATTGTACAAAGTATTCATATATTATTGTGCAAATTTTCAACTGTTTTACTCCAGGCTAAACCAAAAGCAAATTCTCACCTCATCCCACCAATAAAAGACATTGCGAAGTTCTCCGAAACTCTTTTTGTAAAAACAGTTTCCGAAACTATTGAAACCGCCCGCTGCATTTGTTAAAATAAAATAAAGTTTCTAAATCATTTATTAACTTAAGGAGGTTATTATTATGTTTGTTTTACGATCAGGGGACAGCTTCAGCCAGATCATTATGATGCTGGCGGTTTTGGTCGCACTTATTCTTCTTAACGAAATTTCAAGAAGAACAAAGGCCGGCGGATTGTTTATGTTCGGAATCCTTCCCGCAGTGCTTACCATCTACTTTATCGTAATCGGAATTGCAGCCCGCTCGGGTGCCGAATGGGCCATCAGCAACCAGACACATATGTATATGAACGGTTGGTTCCATTACGCAAAGCTTTATGCTTCGCTTGCCGGATGTATCGGTTTCATGATGATTAAGTACGGTTGGGGCGTAGGCAAAAAAGACTGGTTCAGATGCTTCCCGTTTGTAATTGTTGCAATCAACATTTTCATCGCGGTAGGCTCCGATTTCGAATCGGCAATCAAGGGTTGGTATACCTGGTGGAAATCTTCCGAGGACGTTATGCTTTTTGGCGGATGGCACAACATCATGAACGGTGTTGCAGGTATCATCAATGTATTCTGTATGACAGCCTGGTGGAAGGTTTTCTCGTCAAAAGACAAGAAGGATATGATTTGGGCCGATATGACATGGGTTTACATTCTTGCATATGATGTATGGAACTTCACCTACACATACAACTGTCTTCCCACACACTCATGGTTCTGCGGAGTTGCACTTTTGCTTGCTCCCACAATCGCCGCACTTCTTTGGAACAGAGGCGGCTGGATTCAGAACCGTGCCAACACTCTTTGCATCTGGTGTATGTTCGCTCAGGTGTTCCCTCTTTTCCAGGAAGTATTCACCGACGGCACCTCAAAGATGAAGTGGGCTACCTACACAAGCCAGTATGCTGACTGGTCTCTCATTGCAGAGGGCTCAACCCAGGGTGCAAACCCCACCGCAATGACCATCTGGAGTGCACTTGCACTTATCATCAACCTTGTTGTAATCATCTACATCATCGTTGTTTCCAAGAAGCGCCACATCAATCCTTACAAAGAAGAAGTCTTTGTAAACCAGAAATACTATAAGGACGCTGTCGCACGTGCCGACATCTGATTCCGACAATAATAAGAGGTCTGTGAATTTTCACAGACCTCTTTTCCATAATACTTTTGAATTGTAGTAAAATGCAGTGTGCTCAACCAGGTGATAGACTTCAGCAGCCGCATCGACCAATGCATCACTCGTAGGATGCTCGGCGCAATAGGCGGAACAGATAATGTTGAGCAGAGCATATTGAAAGACTATTCCGTAGCAGCCGTCCGCTTTGGTTATCCGCGGATCAGTGTACGGAAAGCAGCTGTAAAACATATTGTTGCAGATAAGATTCTCAAAAAAACTCTCACACTCCGGGAATCTCTCAAATAACCTCATTCTGTCGGATATAAAAAGTTCAAACGCGCCGTCTTCGGAATATCGCTCAACCGCAGCAAACGCATATTCTTCAAGGGTTTTGCACTCTTCACAGAATGTCTTCATTGCATCAAGAACCCTTGCGAGCCATGTCCCGGTATCATCCGAAACACTTGCACATACAGAGTGCGAATTCACCTTCGGTCCTTCGTACGGACATTCGAGAAACTCAAACACATCCAGGATACGTCTCTCCATAGATAAGCTGCTGTTTTGCAGAAGTTCAACAACCTTTATATTTAGTGACTTGTAATCACTCTGAGCATCCTCACAGAACTCCGGATCAACTTCAAGCGGAAGCAGTTCAAATTTCAGGCTGTCACCATCGAGCAGCAGCTCGCAAACGCCCTCGCAGCTGGCGGAACATACGGCCCTGTATTGAGTATTCTCTCTTTTAATGCTGCGCGGATAAGCCCTGCAAACCCCGGGAAGATATTCTTCACCGCATTCCTTCTGAAGCATGCACAAACCGTCCTCATCAAGCATTCTGCACTGTCCTCTCCAGTCCAGCTCAATAAGCCTGAATCTGTCGGCGGTCTGAAAATCAGGAGCGGCAAACGCACATTCCAGTTTCTCATGAAGACGTTCGGAGCAGTCCAGTCCGATAAGTGTATAATACTCACGTTCGGTAACCGCAATCTTCCAGTCCTTGCAGCATGCGTGCCTGCAAGCTCCGCATTTACACTTAAAGTTCTTATAATACGCAGGTACCAGCCAAAGTCTGTCGTCCATAAAACGCTGCCTCCCGCAGAAAAAATCACTTATTGTACTTGTTCTGAGTAACCTTTGTATCGGGTCCTTCATTAATTGAGTAAGCGTATGCTGCCTTAAGGCAATCATCGGCTGCGGTAATATCAACAGTACCCGACTCGATTAAAATAATGCCGTGCTGCTTGCCCTTGTTTCCGAGATCCTTATTCTTTGTCTTGATTCCGTCACCGTCTTTTGACACAATCGTAATATTTCCCGAAGAAATCTTTACTCCGTCGTTGCCCTGAATAGCATCGCCTTCAGAAGTAACATTAAGAGTAATATTCTTGATTGAAATATCGTTCTTTGACTGGATTCCGTTGTTGTAACCTGCTGTTACGTTAAGAACACCCTTGCCTCTGAAAGCAAGATCGTCCTTTGAATAAATACATGCACCGCCGGCACTGCTCTCACTGCCTTTAACCTTCTTTGCGCGATTGTCGTTAAGAGTGTTTACGGTTCCTTCGGCAGCCTTTATAGTAACCTCTTTTGCATTTCCGACATAAATAACAGAATCGATTACCGATGAGATGGTAACCCCCGCAAGAATAACGGTAACCTTCTCGTCCGGAGTATTGATGTAGATCTCACCTTCGTCAAGAGTACCCTCAAACTTATACTCTCCGCCCTTCTTGATAGTAAATACACCGCCGTTTTCGGTGTATCCGTCGGTATTCTCCGTGGTAACCTTCATAGTTCCGAAAGTCGAGGTAACAGCCTCAGCCGAAATCTCCTTATCATCTGCTTCATCATCGGAATTGTCCGACTCATCTGCAGGCTTTGCATCCGTCGATGCATTGTTGGTTTTGTCGCCGCTGTTTTGTGAAGCAGGTGCCTGTGTAGTTGTATTTTCCGTTGAAGAATTTGTCTGCTCAGTATTGTCCCCGCCGTTTCCGGAGCAGCCCGAAACACATCCCGCAACCATAGCCATAACCAGAAGAATGGCAAAAATCCTGTTCTTTTTCATAATGTCCTCCATCTGTCATTCGGTCACGTTAACACATCGTGACCTCATTCGGATTTTCTCCGAAAATCCGTACCTTCGCACAAATCAAAAGTAAGTTTATCACAATTTAAGATTTTTAGCACTACCCAAAGAACAAAAATGTGATATATTAATATTCTATGTATATTTATTAAGCAGTCCATGCATCTATTAATAATAATTCACTATATAATGCCAAAACTGTAAGAAACAGTCCTAATCGGCGAAAGGATTATATGAACAAAAAGGTTACGCGTACAGCATTCTACGATTCGATTCCGGTCCTCACGGGCTATGTGGTTCTCGGAATGGGTTTCGGAATAGTATTAAAACAGGCCGGATACGGCTTCTTCTGGGCCCTGGCCATGAGTGTCTTTATTTATGCAGGCTCGATGCAGTATGTTGCGATTCCGCTGATGACGGAAGGTTCTCCTTATCTGGTCATCGCACTTACGACACTGATGGTAAATGCAAGACACCTCTTCTACGGCATATCGATGGTCGATAAGTATCGTCATACAGGCAAATATAAGCCTTATCTCATATTTGCTCTTACCGATGAAACTTATTCACTCGTATACAAAGACCGTGAAGGCCTCGAACAGAGCCAGTTGCCCAAGTATTATATGCTTGTTTCAGCCTTCAATCATTCTTACTGGATAACTGGTACCGTTCTCGGACAGGTCCTCGGAGCAATCCTCCCCATCAGTACCGAGGGAATAGATTTCTCGCTGACCGCACTTTTCATAACGGTATTCACGGATCAATGGATAAAAACAAAAAATCATATTCCCGCGCTTATCGGAGTTTTCGCAACCATACTCAGCCGAGTCCTCTTTGATAAGACTCTGTTCCTCATCCCCGCGATGCTCATAATCACAGCCGCTCTTATTCTTTTCAGAAACACCGAAGCCGGAAAGGAGGCCGCATAAATGGAAGCTTTTGATATCCATGCACTTTTGACAATAATAATAGCAGCCGTCGTAACGGCTGCCATAAGGTTTTCTCCTTTTATAATTTTTAACGGTAAAAGGCAGACTCCGGCAATAATAACCTATCTCGGAAAAGTCCTGCCGTATGCAATCATGGGTATGCTCGTTATATTCTGCTACAAGGACATCACCTTCGATACGCTTGCGGGATTCCTGCCCTCGCTGATTGCAGGTGCACTGGTCGTGGTACTCTATCTCTTAAAGAAAAACACTCTTTTAAGCATTGTCGGTGGAACAGCCTGCTATATGATTATCGTACAGCTCGGTCTGTTTGCCTGAATGTATTTCAATTTTGCGAAACTCTTAATTCGCCGGTCGTCCTGTTTATCGTAAACACTATGTCACCGTCGAACACCGACAGCAGATCGGCACCGTTTCTGCGCACCGCAAGCTTTACGCTTTCAGCCGGCTCGCGTGCCGTAACAACACAATACTTCGGTTCCAAGGTCGACAACAGCTTGTCGGCCTTTTTACATTCTCTGCCGTGATGAGGCAGTTTGTAAATATCAACGGTCTCCAAATTCCTGTCCAGAAGTTCCTCTATCCTGTCACGCTCCGCGTCGCCCGGAAGAAACACCTTCCTTCCTCCGAAGCTTAACATCACCGCAACAGAATAATCATTTGCAAGATCGTATGCTTTTTTGTCTGCTGCCATAAGCTGCAGTTTTAAATCTCCGAATTCCAGTTCCAGATCATCGTTTAAAACTTCCGGAACTATATTATGAAGTTCAAGTTCTTTTTCCAGAATCAGACTTTCATCGGAAGCCTTTTTCCCTGCCGAAGTAATAACCCTGTCCACCCCGACAGCGCTTAATACCCCTTGTATGCCTCCGATATGATCCTTGTCGGGATGAGTAAGCACGAGCAAATCAAGCTTATCTACTCCCAGTGCCTTCAAATCCGCCTCCAGCGCCGAAGCATCCTTCGACAATCCGCAGTCAACCATGACCTTCGCCTCGGGTCCCAGTATAAGAATCGAATCTGCGTCGTCGCTTACTTCAAAAAAGATAACCTGGAGTTCTTCATCACTTCTTGGTTCAGCCTTAATCGGCTCACTTTTCTTTCCGCAGGCGGTAAAAACAAGCACTGCAAACACGACCTGCAAAATCGAAAGAATCAGCCGTCTCTTCATATTTATCAAGCAATCGCCTCCACATCAGATTCCCCAGATATTTCCGAGCAGATCGAGCAGATCATTGGGTTTAAAGGGCTTTGAAAGATGGCCGTTCATTCCGTGCTGCAAGCATTTGGCCCTGTCTTCCTCAAATGCATCCGCTGTCATCGCGAGCACCGGAACATTTCTGAGTTTTTCGTTTTCTAACCCGCGGATTGCATCTGCAGCTTCGTATCCGTCCATTACAGGCATCTGAATATCCATCAGTACCACATCATAGTATCCGGGACCGACCTCCAGCAGTCGATCAACAGCCTCGCGTCCGGTTGCAGCTTCTTCCACAATAATCTTTCTGGCCGAAAGAACTGCCTGAGCAAGAACTCTGTTGACCTTATTGTCATCGACAACAAGGAAGCGCATTCCCTGAAGCCTGTTTAAAACTGCTTCGCGGCGTGCCTCGATGGTCTCCTGATCATCGCCCGAATCCTCCGCTTCGTTTGAACATATATCAAAGGGCAGCTCGATAATATAGCAGGTTCCCTTATTAAGTTCACTCTCAATCCTAATGGTACCGCCCATCAGCTCAACAATGCTCTTCGTGATGGACATTCCCAGTCCCGTACCCTGAATCTGATTTACTGCAACACTCTTTGCTCTTTCGAAGGGTTCGAATACCCGCTTTAAGGTATCCTCATCCATACCGATTCCGTTATCGCTGATACGGATAACATAATTTCCGCGATCCGCACTTGAAGAAGGAAGCTCCTCCAAAGAAATATCAATCTTTCCGCCTTTTGGCGTAAACTTGATGGAATTGCCGAGACAGTTAAGCAAAACCTGGTTCAGGCGAAGTCTGTCACACATTACATTCGGATGCGTAATCTTCTCAAGGTTCTCGGTATATGTATGCTTCCTGCCGACAATCTCGGAATTAACCATATTGCCGACTTCTCTTATAAGCCTGATAAGGTTGCAGTTTACGGGCTCAACCTTTGTCCTGCCGCTTTCGATGCGGTTCATATCGAGAATGTCGTTTATAAGAGAAAGAAGATGATTTCCCGAGGACTGAATTCTCTCAAGATATTCCCGTACAAGTTCTTCATCACCGGAATTCGTAAGAGCCAGATCGGTAAATCCGATAATTGCATTCATGGGAGTACGGATATCATGCGACATACTCGAAAGGAATCTGCTCTTGGCCTGATTCGCTTTTTCGGCTTCGATAAGAGCCTCTTTTAATGCCGCCTGAGATTTCTCGAGTTCTTCCATGGCAGCCAGTTTTTCTTCCACAAGTATACGGCGCTCAACCTCATCATTGATGTCACGGATGGCTCCCTGGAACGAAAACAGCCTTCCTTTTTCGTCGGTCTTAATTTCACCGGTACCATGATACCAGTGGTATTCACCGTTCGAATGCCTTAACCTGTATTCAATATTGAACGGCTCCGAACCCTCAAGACCTTTTGCAAATTGATCCATGGCTCTCTGTGCATCCTCGGGATGCAGCGAATCCTGCCAGATCATATTTCGCGCTTCAGGTTCGATATCTTCTTTTTTGTAGCCCAGCATATTGAAGAATTCGGAACTCCAGTCGGCATTTGTTACCATGCCGTTTTCATCAAAATAAAGTGCCCAGGATGCAGTCTTTAAAAGTTCATGAACAGTATGAGTTCTGACCTCTTCCTTAACAATTTCGGCCTGAAGCTGTTCCTGGCTTTCCTCAAGTGCCTCCTTGTCGCGAATAAGAAGTCCGAAATCAGGAACCTCAAATCCTGCCAGCAGTATCAGTGACGCAATCGCAAAACCGAAGTATGCCACTCGAATTTCATTCATGAACAGCTGAGCAATCAGGAAGCCCGCAATAACTCCGATATAAGTAACCAGGAAATGAATTCGTCTTTTATCCACCTGATGAATATAATGAAGGAGCACAATCACAATTATCAGCAGATAATACGCAATCATTCCGTATCCGAGATGATGCAGCGGTCCGTAACAGTACTCGTTAAAATTATCCTCCTTAAAGAAGTAGATCCATTTTGTAAGGGGCGATGAAGCACAAATCAATGAGTAAACCGTCATCGGAACCCCTGCCGCCAGCTTCATCTTTATTCCGGGCCGCGACCCTCCAAGTACGATAAACACGTACTCCATAACAAGGTAAATCGCAAATACAATCATGATGAAGTAAAAAACCATCAGAAGATTATTCACCCAAAGCGGAATATTTGAAGCATACTCGATAGTATAAGACGTAACTGTGTCCAGAATGCAGGTAAGCATACTTGCAACAAGACATCCCGTAAAACGTCTTGCTAGTGAATTGTCATGTCTGTGTATTCTTAACAGGAATATCTGGCACAGAACGAGAATTACAAATCCTGCTATATTGAAATCGGTATTGTACGAAACACCCATGATAAACTTTCTCCTTATTTTTCGCCGCAATACTGGGAACAAAGTCTTTCAACCGTTCCCTTCATTCTTTCCACAACATCCGCAGGTCCTTCTATTCGAATTCCCTCGCACATCGAAGCAACCCATCCGAAGAACTGGTCGCTCACCGCTACTTCAACATTCACGCTGAAGTGATTCTCATCCACCGGATGAATCATGATATCTTTTCCGAAACGGTCGATAATAACGCCCGCCATACGATTGTCGCATACGAGTTTTACGGTGCGTTCATCACCGTCATACATATGAAAACGCTTTTTCGCATAAGCCGCTATATCAAAGCGCTGAAATTTTGCAAGTCCTTTACGGGGTTCTCCCGTAAGCTCGATATTAAGCATTTTATCGACTCTGAAATATCTGATACCGTCCCGTTCTTCGTCATAGGCCACAAGATAATAGTTCTCATCGCTCAGAGTAAGTGCCCAGGGGCTCATAATATATTCCCTGCCGTCATGCCGCAGTTCGGCTTTCTTTTTTACATTCCAGTTGAAATACTTAAAAGTAATCCGGGAGTTCGAGGTAACGGCATTGTGCAGCGCATCGATATTGTACAGAATCTGCTCGTTATCCGACTTTACACGCTCGGTTACAAACACCTGCCGCTGAAGCTTGGTAGCCTCATATTTGCACGTAAGTGCCTCGATTTTCTTAATAAGTTCATTCGATTTCTTCTCGGTGATAAAGCGTGCGGACTGAACCGAATCCACCAGAAGCTTAAGCTCCGCGGTTTCGAACCGGCGCCTGCCGATATAATATACAAATGATTTATCAGTGCGCTCCTTAATAATATCCAGCCCGAAAAGAATAAGCTGTTCGATATCGTTGTACACAGACTTTCGCTCAGCTGAAATTCCATACTCATTGAGAGTATCGAGTATGTCCTGCATGGTCATGGGATGCTCTTCGTCAGTATTCTCAAGCAACATCTTCATAATATAAACCACCTTAAGTTTTGAGGTTATATCTCCGGCCATACGATTGTCCTCCCATTAAAGTACATAATTTCACTCTCGTTCATATTAGCATAATTATTCAATTGATTTCAACCTTTCTGTAATAATATATTGAATTTCTTGTAGTTTATTTGTTATCATTACGTTATATTAATATGTTACCATAATAAAGTGCTGATGATACTGATGTAACTTCTTTCATTTTTTATGAAAAAATATCAAATCAGATTTCAAATTGCGGAGAATATATGGAAAAAGATCTTTTTAAACCAATCAAAAAATATTTCGAGACCGAAGGCTATGTATGCGACGGCGAAGTAAAAGATATAGATATGTATATGGAAAAAGGCAGCGAGAATCTGGCGGTTGAGCTGAAGGTCAGCCTTGACTTTAAAGTCGTTCAGCAGGCGGCTCTTCGGCAGAAGGTTGCGGACACAGTCTATATAGGAACGTTCAGGCCGAAAAACATGAACTCGACAGCATTTAAAGACAAGCTTTATCTCCTTAAAAGGCTCGGCATCGGGCTCATTCTGGTAACCAAAACGACCGGTGCGGTAAACATTGTCAGCGAACCCGTTGTAAGCGAACTGTCAACCTTTCAGACCCGCAGCAAAAGAAAGCGCAAAGAGATATCAAAAGAATTCAAGAACAGAAAAACCAAGAGCAATGTCGGCGGCGTAAACAAAGCCAAACTGATAACCAGTTACCGTGAAAGTTCTTTGCTGGTGCTGGACGGACTCTGCTCTTTGGGAGGAGAAGCCAGCGGAAAAGCCGTAAAAGAAGCATCGGGCATAGCAGGTTCGACACGAATTATGTACGACAATTATTACGGCTGGTTTGAGGCTCTCGGAAAAGGAATCTATAAAATATCGGAATCGGGCTACGATGCTCTCGAAGAATTCGAAAATGTTCTCGGAAAGCTCGCCCGCCCGACTTCGCCCAAGGATATTTAATTCTTTACCGCATCGGAGTCTTCAGGGACCTCGTCGGCCTCGTCCGGTTCACCCTTCATCAAAGAGTCGTAAGTAACACCGTAACGCTTCGCTATAATCTCTGCGAAGGACTGGCCCTGCGGAGGTGCTTCTTTCACCTGATATGTACACTCTCCGTCAACGGACTCGACCACCAAAGACACTGCCTTATCCGATTCCGACTGCGCATTTATCTCGTCGATATCATATGCCAGCTTATGCATATGAGTATTGTATATTGCGGTTATGTGTTTATCGAGAATCGCCCTGATGGCATCTCGTGCTATATAGTAGCCTTCATCAAAGGATGTGGTCGAGAAGGTCTCGTTGAGAAGTACCAGACTCTTTTCGGTGCACATAAGGAACATATCCCTGAATCTGCTGCATTCCTCTCCAAGTCGTCCAAGATCCATGGTTTTATCCTCATCTGCAGGGAAATGAGTGTAAATACAGTCCACCGGAGTAAACTTAAAACCTGCTCCCGGTATATAGATTCCGCCCTGTGCGAGCACATACATCTGACCGACCGCCTGAGTAAACGTAGTCTTTCCGCCGCGATTGGCTCCGGTCAGAATAAACGCTCTTCTTTCGGTGTCAAAAGAGAAATTATTGGTTACTATCTTTTCGCCGTCTTCAAAATGCGAAAGGGCAAGCTTTACGTTGTATATTCCGGTTCCGGAAGCAAATTGTCTTTCGCCCTCGTCAACCACCGTAGCCTTAAAAAATCTTCTGCCCTTCATCTTCATATCTTTGATAAAAGAAGCCCATCTTACATAATAAACAAGTTCCGGAATGAGTCCCGTAATATCTCTGATGCTTATCGACAGATGCTTTGAAAGAATATCCCTCAAATAATTGACTGTATTGTGGAGCATATGATCGACAATCTTGTCCATATATCTGGGGATATCCGAGCTTATATCGCTGCCTGCGATATGCGACATGGCCATTCCCATAATGGGATTGCCCATCATCGCCTTAATCTGGGCCATTTTTCCGACCGAAAAGCCTTTGGACGTACATTCGGAAGGATTCATCACGTGATATCTGTAATTCTCATCCCATTCATTTCCGTCTGAAAGTTCATCACTGTTTCCGATTTTTTCTATAAAGTTGGTAAGAATATTTGACTTTGAAAATGCTCTGTTGTTGATGGAAACAAGGCCTATGCTTTCCGCTTCGAAGCGCTGATTTAAATTTACACCCAAAGTTACACTCTTAATCTGAGAAGCCTTTATATTCAGAGCCTCTATATCGGCCTTCAAAGCCGCATACCCGTCCTCATGGAAGGTATTGTTGACAAACTCTTTAAGTCCGATAAGTCCGTCAGAACGCAGTTCGTACTTTGAAAGACACGAATAAATATTTTCGACACAGAGAATATAGTCGTTTACCTCATCGAGACGATGCATCAGGTCCCACATTCCTGCCTTTTCGTCGAAGTTGTGCCGCATTCCGTAGTCCTTGATGAAATTAACCTTCTCAAGAAGCTTCAGCAGACTATCACACAAATCGGGATTGTTGAAAATGTCCTGAAAAACATCACAGCGGTACTTTGTAACCTTAGCATCAGCCGTCATCGAAGACATGATTCTTCTAATCATTTCCCTTTCGGGGCCTGTTTTGGCCACGCTGTCGCAAACGGTATCCATTCCAAGATCGTGAAACGTAACCGCCGACATGGTTTTGTATTCCGCAGTACTTCCTTTCGGATAAAGCAAGCTGTATTCCATATAAAACCTCCTTTTTTCCGCTGTTCAAAAACACAACCGCAATTTTTCGGCAATCACAGCATCTGAGTGCTTAATAATTCATCCCCCGAGTAATTGAGGCGCATATTGATTTCCTTCTCGCCGGAAAGCATCGGTTCAAGGAAATATCTGTCGCCTTCCCAAAGGTTGAGCGACATTATTTCCGACTTTTTTACCCATTTAAGTTCACCTTCATCGCAGTCCTTCAGGATAATCCGTGACTGCGGTGCATCGAACCTTGCCAGAAACAGATACATGTCCTCGTACTCATATTTATCGTTCCTAAACTCAATTACTCCCAGAAACTCAAATTTATCCGGTCTCAATCCGGTCTCTTCGAATACCTCGCGTCTCACACAGGCCAAGGCATCCTCTCCTTCTTCAAACTTTCCGCCGACTCCTATCCACTTACCTTCATTAAGATCATTGCTCTTTTTATTGCGATGAAGCATGAGATAACAGTCTTCATTCTCTATATAGCACAAAGTCGAATTAATCATTTGATTGCGCCCTCACTCTTCCGATTTGCCATCCGGATACCGACACACCGCAAGCAGATTGACTCCTTCCCGCAGTTCGCACAAAAAAGATGACAAATTTCTTTATATCGGTTATTATCCCCCATATAGAAGCCGATGTAAAGAATATATGTTGCGAGAGGAGGCGTCAAAATGATTCAATTTAACAATATTGCACTGAATATAAATCCGGACGGCAGCGCTGCACAGGCAGCGGGCAGCGACCGTGCCGCTCAGTCACAGACGCCGGTACCCGCTTCCGTCTCGGAAGATATTTTAAAACAGCTTATTGACAATACCTCAGCTACGGATTCAAGAAGTTCTTCGGAGGTTGTTCTTCAGGCACTTAAAGCTGCCGGTCTCTCGCCTTCCGACGCAAACATCGATATCGTAAATCTTCTGATACAAAACAATATGCCCATAAGCCGTGAAAGCATACGTCAGACACTGGCCCAGGTACATGCCTATCCTTCGATTGACGCCGAAACCATCATAAACATGAATAAAGCCTCTGTTCCGGTTAATGCCGAGTCGGTGGCAACCGTAAGCAGCTTCCTTGCAAACGAAAGTATTCTGTCATCGGATATTTCGGAACTTACCGACATTGTCGGAAACCTTCTTTCAGGCGGTTCGATATCCGAAGGTGCAGCTTCAGCCATAAGAAATGCAGTAACGGACTATCTTGCCAATGAGCTCCAAAACGCGGTTCTTACAGGCAATCCCGCCGGAGCCGCATCGATTCAGTCAGCTTCTGTCACCGCTACCATTCTTCCTTCGGGAACGGTATCCATCGCTTCCGGCTCTGCAGCGTCCGAAGCTTTAGGTCAGGCAGTCGAGGAAATCGCATCGATGGCAGCTGAGCAGGAACTGTCACCCGGAGAAGAATCCCTTCAAAACGAAGCGATGATAGCCGGCAATGCCGCAGATCAGAATATCGAAGCAGGTTCTGACCCTTCACTCAGTCAAAACCTACAGGCAGAAAACAGCTTAGCGGAAGGTGCTTCAGCAGATACGGAAAATGCAGCCGCACAGACTCTCGGGTTTACAGATGCATCCGCCTCAACCGCAGTCGGCACGAAAACCGCGCCAGGCACTTTAGCGGTTATTTCCGATACTCAAAATACAATCCCTGCCGCAGCCGATGAGGCTTTAAATGCACCTATCGACGAGCGTCTGGCAGATGACGGACGCTATGACTATTCCTTCAGTTCCTTTGAAGAATTAACCCGGAAAATCAGTGAGTCGGCACCAAATCCTTCAAATACCGAAGTACTCAGCTCAGCGATCCGCGAAGAACTCGGAAAACTCTCTCCTGCGGATTTAAAAAAACTTCTGCGTTCGTCGCTGCTAATCAGGCCAAGAGATTTATCAAAGGATAATGTAAAGGCGCTCTACGAGCGCACAAGTTCTTTCCTCTCGAAAGTTAAGGATGCAGCCAAGGGCAGCGAGCTTGCTGCGGTCAACTCCAAAGCCGCAGCCGCACAAAAAGATTTAGAGATGCTGAACAGTTTAAATCGTGTGCATCCTCATATAGAGCTTCCTTTAAAACTTAAAGATTCAGAAGCACAGGGCGGTCTTTATGTGTATACAAATCGTAAAGGAAACGTTGACAACGACGGACACTTTACCGCACTTTTGCACCTTAAACTTCCCGACCTCGGACCGGTTGACATACATCTTGACTTGAGAAGCAAAAATCTGCAGCTTTCCTTCTATTCCGAAGAAGATGCGGGTAAGCTCCTTAAATCGGACATCGAAAGCCTGCACCGTGCTCTTGGCAAACTGAATTTTACCGCCAATTCACAGTTTAAGGGGCTCCCCGAAATGAAAACGGATTTATCTCCCGAAGAGAAAACTTCTTCAACTACTTTGCATACGGAAACGCCTTCGGGGAAACTGGGTTTCGATCAGCGTGCATAACCGAGCGAATCAATCGGGCACTCCGGAAAACGGCGAGGTTTCCGCATACACTTGTTTTATGTCACATTTTGTGATATGCTTACTGTATATGCGAAAGACAAGGGGGTTTTAGCGTGCGTAGAAAAGGCAATCCGTTCGATTCTTTATCTTCCGAAAGATTTCATTGGTCGGATATTCCGACTGCTATTTGCTTTGCGGTGGCGCTGCTCGCTCTGGGACTGATTCTGGCAGTTAATCTTCGTCCGCTTTATTACCTCGACATAAAGTGGTTCAAGATATCGGAGACAAGCGGTTTCAACCCGGTCATCATAAAAGAGAATTACAATGCTCTTATTGATTACTGTTCTCCCTTCTTTAGAGGCGATTTGGTTTTTCCTTCGCTTCCGGCTTCCGCAAGCGGCATATCGCACTTTGCGGAATGTAAGGTTATATTCAACACCATATATATAGCAGGGCTTATCAGTCTTATTTTTACAGCCGTATCCTTCTTCATCAAATCAAGAAACGAAGAAATAAAGTACCTCAGGAATTGTGCCATTGCCACAGTTGTTCTTCCGGCAATCGTAGGTCTTGCGGCACTCATTAATTTCGACGCGCTGTTCCTGCTGTTCCATAAACTGGTATTCAACAACAACGACTGGCTTTTCGATCCCGCAACCGATCCGGTCATCATGATACTTCCCGAGGAGTTCTTCCTACAGTGTGCGGTTATCATCATTCTTGTAATGCTTATAGGGGCAGGCATTGCACTTTGGATTTATCTGGTTAAGAAGAAGCATCATAAAACACAGAGTCTTCTGCCAAAAAAGATGAATTATTATTATTGATATTTGGGGGCATTCTTACAGATTCATTCTGCGAGTGCCCCTTTTTTTATTTTTACGGCGTATACGGGTCTTAAATCATCGGGATTTGAAAAAACGGTGGTTCTGTTTAAATCACGGAGTATGAAAGGGGTAAAAATATGGGTTCTCAGGTTAATCTTCCCGCAGTGTATATCGCGGATTTGATCGGCATTCTGCTGATGTGCTCTCTGCTTTGGAGCAACATATGGCGAATGCGAATAAAAAACAAAGAAAATAATCTGATGCTGATGACAATGCTCATCGTCATCCTTGCCTGCATAGCGGACATAGTGGCTTTTGCATCCGATGGCCGTGACGGACAGGGAATGTTCTACGCAGTGTACATCAGCAATTTCCTGCTCTATCTGGCAAATATGATTATCGGTCCCATTTGGATTGTAATGGTTCTGTCTCATGTTTCCGGGCACTTCCCTGTATCTCAGAAAATACTGGTCTACTCCGTATGTGCCGTCGGAACTGCCGTCCTTATAGTCAATTTCTTCACCGGCAAGGTATTTTTTATCGACGGGAACAACGTTTACGGCCGAGGACCGCTCTTCTGGCTGTACACCGTTATCCAGTTTGTATTTATTGCGGACGGAATAGTTCTGTACATAATAGCAAAACGTAAGGGAGGCATATTAAAGTTTTTCCCCGCCGTACAGTTCGTAGTTCCGATTTTCACGGGAATAATAATCCAGGCATGCTTTTACGGTGTCTCCGCAATCTGGCCCTGTCTTTCCGTTTCGGTATGCGGACTTGTTACCAGCCTTCAGAATGAGAATATCTTCATCGACCGTCTTACAGGTATTTACAACAGATTCTATCTCGACAATCTCAAGCAGCGCGTAAGCAGAACGAAAAAAACCGTATTCGCTGCCATGATGATCGACATGAACGGTTTTAAAAATATCAACGACTCCTTCGGCCATTCAACAGGCGACGAAGCCCTTATTGCTGCAGCCACCCTACTCTCGGAAGCCGTCGGATATTCGGGAATCGTGACAAGATATGCCGGCGATGAATTTGTTATCGTATTGAACACTTCAAACGAATCAAATGTAGAAGAAATCAAAGAAAAAATATACTCACTGCTCGACAGGTACAATAAGGAATCCGGTAAGCCTTACAAGCTTTCGGTAGCTCTTGGACACAGTGTCCTTGATTTGAGCACCAAAACCGTTGATGAGCTGTTGAAGGAAGTAGACGATAAAATGTATAAAAACAAGCAGGAATATTATCAGACACACAAAGAAGCAGAACGACGCAAGAGCTGATGCTCTGTTTTGAAAAATATCGCACGGTTTATTGCTTACCGGCAAAAAATAACCTCGAATCATCCGACGGCATCGGACGGTTCGAGGTTTTCTTTTATTATGATTACTGATTCATGGGATGAGCATCGGTAAGTTCCTTAACGATTGCCTTTGCCTTTGAATGATCTCCTTCGGGATTCTTGAGTACGATTTCAATTGCTTCCGCAATCTTAACCATATCTGCTTCCTTGAAGCCTCTGGTTGTAACCGCAGCACTTCCGAGACGAATACCGCTTGTTACGAAAGTTGACTGAGGATCGTTGGGAACCGCATTCTTGTTTGTGGTGATGTTTACATCATGAAGCAGAGTCTCAGCAACCTTTCCTGTAAGGCCGAGGTTCTGAAGATCCACAAGCATAAGATGGTTATCCGTACCGCCCGAAACGAGGTTGAAACCTCTCTTCATAAGCTCATCAGCAAGCACAGCCGCATTCTTAACAATTTGAGCCGCATAATCCTTAAACTCGGGCTTAAGTGCCTCACCGAAGCATACAGCCTTTGCTGCGATAACATGCATAAGCGGTCCGCCCTGAATTCCGGGGAAAATAGCTTTGTTAAGCTTGTGCTCCTTTGCAAATTCCTCGCTTGAAAGAATAAGTCCGCCACGGGGTCCTCTTAAAGTCTTGTGAGTTGTCATCGTGGTAACGTGTGCATAAGGGATAGGGCTCATATGCTGTCCGCCTGCAACCAGTCCGGCAATATGAGCAATATCGGCCATGAGATATGCTCCTACCTTATCGGCGATCTCTCTGAAACGCTTGAAATCGATAGCACGTGCATAAGCACTTGCACCGCAGATGATTAGCTTAGGCTTGCACTCAAGAGCAATACGCTCAACTTCATCATAATCAATATAGCCGTCTGCGTTTACACCGTAAGGCACACAGTTGAAATACATACCCGAAATATTGGCCGGTGAACCGTGAGAAAGATGTCCGCCGTCCGCAAGGCTCATACCCATGTAGGTATCTCCGGGCTGAAGAAGTGCTGTCTCAACAGCCTGATTGGCCTGACTTCCCGAATGAGGCTGAACATTTGCATAAGTGCATCCGAACAGTTCCTTAACACGCTCAATGGCAAGAGTCTCAACTTCATCAACATACTCGCAGCCGCCGTAATAACGGTGTCCGGGATATCCTTCCGCATACTTGTTGGTCATGGGGCTTCCCATAGCTGCCATAACCGCCTTGCTTACAAAGTTTTCCGACGCAATCAACTCAATGTGATCGCTCTGACGATTCATTTCACGGGTAATAATTTCCGCTACCGCTGAATCTGCAGTCATGATTTCTTCATAACTATACATATGTTACCTCCGTAAATATATCTGTAAATTTTATTTTTTAGTGCTGTGTATCACTTTAACGCAGTCACGTATTAGTGCAACAATAAACAAAATAATATTATATTTATACAAAAATATCAAGAACTTTATAATTCAAACTTTATATTTCAATTCCGTTTTTTGAAAATACGGGATCTGTTATGTCTTCGAATCCGGCATATTTCTTTCTGAAAGCCTGAATATCATTCATGGTGCTGTCCTGCTGCCTGAGACTGAAGTCGAGCTGAGCCCTGAGTTTATTGCGTCGTTTCGAAACCGCATCCCTGAAATCCGCAAATTCTCCGCGATCGAGCAGCACCTCCGGCTGATGCACCCATGTATCCGCCCTTTTCATTCCTGCCTGCAGCAGAATATCCGTCATTCTGGTGGTATATGAGTTCAGCATCTGAGTATTCTTTAAGTACTTCTTCTCCTCTTCTTTTTGAAGCTTATAATTCTCCCAGATATACTCAAGCTCGCTGACACTGTTCACACCGTACTTGTCATAAGCATATTCAAGAACATTTGTGGTATTAACGTATTTGATTTTAACCTTATTGAGCAGAACATTCGCACGACTCATCATGTAGTCGCTTTTCTTTGAATCGTTCTTGCACTGTTTTATTGCATAAAGATAGTAAAAAATATAGAAAAGAGCCGCTATCCCCGTAAGGAAGAACGGAATCGTCAAATCCTTACCGGTCCTGTCCGCCAGAACAATAAGTACAATAAACGTCAAGAGGACGAGGAAAATAACACCGTAGGAAAGCTTGTTCAGGAAATTTTTCTTCCCTTCCGCACTTTCTTTTTCATATCCGATACTGCCTTTCTCACCTTCAATATTCCTCATGTCGCTGCGAACCAGCGAAAGATACTCTTCGTGTTTTCTCAGTTCCGAAAGTTTCTCGGGGAAATCGCTTTCATAAGTTTCCATCGTATGATATTGGGAAAGTGACAGGCGCTTTTCTCCTGTCTGATACTTAACTCTCTCCGCATCGAGGCTTAATATCATTCGGGCTGCATCGGCAATCCCGGCCCTGCTCTTTTCATCCATATTCTCGTAGCGCTGCAAATCAGCAAGATACTCAGTAACCTGCCGGTATTCCTCTTTTGTCTGTTCCTGACCTGTTTTGAGGAATATCATCTGGTCACACAGCTCACCCGCAAGCTTTTTCAAGGTTTCGGGTGCAACTTTTGTCTCTCCCCGGCTTAATGCAAGCGCCTCGTCTATCGTCATCCACTCGTACTCGGAGCCCTCTTTATCGGTTCTTAAAGTACCTTTGTTTCTTCTGCCAAACAAACCCATATTTTACTCCATTATTGCGGCTCTGTAGCCGGATTTAAGTCCGCCGATAAGTTCATCCGCAAGTCTGTCAAATTCAGTAGTTCTGCCCTGCTGATAGAGAACTTTCAGTCTGTCGATCAAATCCAGTTCTCCCGTGAGCTCAATTCTGTCGCCGGCGTTCGCCATCTCCTTTTCAAGATTGCTGAGCAAGTCCCCGTTATCCATCAATCTCATAGCCTCGCTCATATACTCTTTGTCACGATGACCGAGTTTAAGTGCATAGAAATAAGACTTAAGCGACTCCTCCGATTCGTTTCGCTCGTATGCCGCCAAAAACATATTCGCAGCTACATCATATCTCGCACTCCTGATGTAAATGACACCGACATTGTGCATTATGTTGCCGTATTCTTCGGGCAGGAGAGAATTGCGGTCCGCAGAATCAAGTATACTGCGATACTCCTCGAGCGCATCCCTGTAATATCCTTCGCTCATATACTTATCGGCTCTTCTCTTACGTCTTCCGACAGCAGACATACCCGACAATTCATCGAGTTCATTGCATATATTTTTGATCTCGGCCTCGTCAAAGAAATCACCGGTACAGAATATTACAACAAGTCTGCTCTTTAAATCAGCCTTGGTCAATATCAGCTGCTCGAGAAGATTGCCTCTCTCCCTGAACTTTAATTCATCACGTATAAACATAGCCATTTCACGATCGATAATGCCCTCATCAAGCATATCAAGCTGGGCTCTGAGGCAATAGCAAAGCTCCTCGATAGTGAATATTCTCACTCCCGAGGTTTTCAGTACGTATGGCCTTTGTGCCCTGGCACCCGAACATAAAATGACTTTGCCCATTATATTTTTAACACCTGTTCCCAAATCTTATGATTTGTTTTATATATTTCACCGAATCCGACATCTCTGACCGTAATAACACAGGTATTTCTGTCGGGAAACTTTAATCTGATATTCAGACGCACCGTTCTGTCGCTGCGAAGTTCCAGCGTATCAAGCGTCATAATCGCACAGATAAAATCCTTTTTAAGCACATTATGAACTATAAAATCAAGCTCGTTGGTTTTATCCATGATAACATCAAGGCTGCAGCCGGCCTCACCGTATGGCTGTCCTATGCTTGCAAGCTCTATTTCATCATATGCACCCTCATGATAAGCGCGGATCGAAATGCTGCTTTTGAGTACATCGTCACTGACCAGAAGATAATCTTCAACACCCGAATTGAACATTAATGCGGCAGCATATCCCGCTCCTTTCACATAGAGGTTCTGGCCGCGGAAAATACGTCTTCCGTTCGAAAGCTTTTTAAGAACCTCATCCGCCCAGTTTGTTTCAAAACCCGCTCCGGTGCAGTACAGAGCGGACACAATCTGCTTGTGAAGCATCTGGGATGCCGAATTCTCGAAATTGTATATCAGTCTGTCCGTCTCCTCGGGTTCAAGCATGGGGTAGTTGATTTTCCCGGTCAGATCGGTTTTGTCCGCCACAATCGTAATGGGAGTACTTCTGCGTCCGAAGCTTAACCGGTAAAAAGTGCAGCCCGCTTTGTCAAAGTCAAACATCCCGACATCATTAATCCAGATATCCTTGTTTTGGGACACAATATAGTACATGAAACTCTCTAAATGAGTAATCATTCTAAAGCTGTCTCCCCTTATTCCGAGCAGTTCCAGCGATGATATTAAATTCTGTTTTAACTTTTCGTCGTAATTCTTGACAGTTACTGCCACACCACGTATCGATGTAGCCGATATTTTTTCCTTAAGTGCATTGAACAAGCGCCTGAAAAACCTTTCAAGCAGTATGTCGGCATCATAATTCTGACCGAAAATCTCCGCTTTTACGTTCGCACATGCGAGTGACAAAAGACCTTCTACTTTGACCGAATCCTCACTGTCTTCCGCATTAACAGCATCGTCCCCGAAAAGCCAGTCCCTTCCGTCCGAATAGGCCCTCAGAACAGTAGGTATTCTGTATTTTAACGGATCGCTTGAAAGGCTCACCGAATAAAGCTCTCCTGCTTTTGTATAGTAGCAGAGCTGGGTAAATTCATCGGTAAGGTCAAGCCCTACAAGAACTTCCTTTTCTTCCATCAGCCTTCTCCGTTCCATCAGTTAATCAAAATAGGGGTTTGAACAGCTTCTTTCCAAGCTGCTCGTTTCGCATATAATTCTCAAGAAGTTTCTGCATCGTCTTGGAATCGTTCATTTCTTTGGCGGTAATAATCATATTCAGCTGCCGGTAGCCGGTATCTTCGTTTCCCAGAAGTTCAGGCTCGAGCCGCAGTTCACCGCTTTCGGTAATAACATAGCCGTCGCCGTCTTCCTCGGTGATGTAGTACTGAAGAATCTCACCGTAAAAGACCACGAATTCGCTTACAAATATTCCGTAACCTATGTCTTTCATGTCTTCTTCGAGGTAATTCTCATCCCCTTCTCCGACAAGAAGGCAATAATGTATTTTAACATGCTTGGCGGAATCGGTATGATACTCAACATATTGTTTGTCATGCATACTGTCAGGAATACGTATCCCCGGAGCAAAGTTCTTAAAGAACGGTGCAATCAGACCCTTATGCTCCAAAGCATCCATTTTCTTTTCGACGAACATGACATCGTGTTCATCGAGTTTATCTTTTCCCGACATGAACTTAAGAACTGCAAGTGTACATATATCGTTATCTTCGAGCATCGAATCCCTGCGCATGATATCCAGCAGTTCACCGTCCGCCAGGCTTTCTTTTACAAGGTACTTGTAAGCATAATATGACATAAACGCTCTGATAAGCTTCCTGTTTGTTCCGTGTCCGTAGTAGTGGCGCAGTATTTCTTTTGAATACGACATATCGCTTTCGGTAAATAAAAGCTGCGCAAGCAAACGTTCCTCAAGAACATCCGTTTCCGCTCCGGCTTCAAGAGCCGCCTTCCAGAGCTCATACATACCGTCCGAACCGCCGTTAAAATTCTTTACAAGGTAATCAAGAATAATAACATCCGACTTCTTTTTGCAAAAAACAGTGTAGCAAAGGCCCGTAAAGAATGCTTCGGATGTATTTATGCCGCCCGTCACAATCAATTTCGAGGCCATCTTGGCTGCACGCTTTATATCCACACCGTATGCCCCATAAAGTTCCATATTTTTCATGGCAAGGCTGTAGAGTTCGCGAAGAATCATCAGATCAATCATTCTCGAACGGTCCTGTCTTGAAAGTGCGGCAAGATCCAAATCGACAAGCAGATTTTCCATCAGCTCGCCTTCGAGATTCTCATAATAATATTCGATAAGCTCTTTACGGCACTCAATCGAGAATCTTTTTTCAAGGCCCTGCATTCCGATACATTCGCGAACAAGACCTATCGCCGTTTCGCTGTCACCTCTGTATCTGGCACTTTCCAAATTATTCAAGATAACCCTGACATCATCTCCGCATCTTAACATGCAAAGTCTTATCAGTTCGGGGTTTACAATCAGCTTGGTATAGGAAATCTTTTCCGAAGCCACTCTGTTACCGTGTCCGTCCTGTGCAAGCACTTCGGGATTATCCGTGTAAATATCTCCTATAGCACATCCATCGACAATTTCATATACGCTTTCTTTGACGGTCTCTTTATGTACAACCAAAACCGACACCGCGTTTTTCCACTGTGAAACAATCATATGCTTAAACACGATATCGGGAAGCACCTGAATCATATCTTCATCCAAATCCGATGAATCGATCACATTATTGTACAATACAGCCAGATTCTCCCCTATTGCACCTTCGGCAAGTTTTCTTAACGTGAAGTTCTTGATTTGCTGTGCAAGAGCGAGCGGAATAACGTCCACGCCGGACTTTTGGCGGATCACATTAGCGTAAAATGCCGCTTTGATGTCGTCATCAAGGTCCATCCCGTTGGCAAAATAGGTCATTAGGCCTCTGGGAAGGTTATCTCTTGGAACGGTTCCTGCCGAAATAATGCAGGATTCATACATATTTTGCAGATTCAACTGCTCATTTATGCCGGCAGACAGCCATTTGAACGCTGTTTCGCCAACAATTTTCCCTTTAATCAAGTGATAGCACAATGCTTCAAGGCTTTCCTTCTGATAGTACTGATCACATATTTTAATGAGAGTGTCCACCATAAGTGAAGAAGTCTCTTTTTGCCTCATGGCAAGGTCAACGGCATGCATTGCCGCATTTATATTGATAAATGAATTGCGGATTCCGTATCGGATAACCGCTAAATCAAAGTTATCGAAAGACTTTAAAACCGTAGGTTCATCATTAATAATTCTGCAGGCTTCAACGAGTATGGCAGGCGAATGCTGTCCTCCGCTCACAGACTTTTTAAATCCATCGTAGCGGGCCTGATTACTCAGCCTTCCTCGCTTATCAAGATAAACACATGCAAGAAAAGCGCGCGCATCAAGACTGTTTTCATAAAGATTTCTGAGACTGTCCAGAATTTCAAGGGCCGTCCGTTCATCCGCAAGTTTAGCTTTCAAATACATCGAAACCACATAAAGCAGAATGGATTCTCCCCACTCTTCCTTTTCAAATACAGGTTCGAGAGCAGCTGATGCCTGCTTGATTTTGCCGTTTTCTATAAATATCCATGCTCTGATTAGCCTGTCCGTAAGACTCTCTTCACGATAAGCCTTCAGCTTGTCGAGACTTGATTCCACCTCATTCATCAATTTGTGAGCAGTCAGTTTCCCGAGCCTGAAATCTATATAATTTGCGAATATACGCATTTCAAGATAACGCATCCTGCGTCTCGAAAGACGGCTTTTAAGATCCGTAGCAGCATTTTTAACCAGCACCGGAATTTCAATATCTTCATACAGCGAAGATATTCTCAGCATACCTATATTGGTTCCGAAATGAAGCTTGTCTGTGTCTATAAAATATTCTATATCAACCTTATTGCCTTCAAAATCATCGGTCCATACGATTTTCTTCTCAACGCTCAAAAAGTCTCCTACAGTCTCTATAGTAAGCTGGGAATATCCCCATGAATCGCGTGAAAGCTGCAATACATCTCTTACTACACCTGTAGCATTATTATTTTCATAGGTAATCTCGGAAGTAGCAGCCTTAAGCCCCACTTTTTTCTTCTTATGAGCAGCACAAAGTAGTTCATCCAATGCGAGAGATACATTGCCCGAACCCAAAAGTGTTCTGTACAGATTAAAGTAGTTGGAATCATAGAAAGACAAGGTGCGGCTGAATTCTTCAGACTTAAATATCGTCTTCGCCTCTGCCCAGTTGCTCTGCGCCAGCCCCGCGAAATGGAACAAATCCGAAGCCGGACCGATAGATGTCTCGCAGGAAGGGACCTTCACCTTAGCGTGGAAGGGTATCTCAAGTTCCCCGTATTCCGAAACAATGGATATATGCCCCTTAACAGTGTCATTTATATCAAGATAGGCAGCGTCGAAAACATATTCTATCTCATTTTGAGCACCATTGAAAAACGAATTTTGAAGTTTTAAAAGATTGTTTCCGGAATATGCGATACCCTTAAAGGCTTTTCCGTTCAGAGAGGACACGAAAAAAGAGCCCCTCTCAGACTTCCCCATCTCTGCTGAAATATTGATATTGCTTTCAGACGAGGTAATCCCGGGCTTATCGTAAGAAAACACCCCTTTTGCGAACAGATCAATCTTCTCCTTCATACTCAAATAACCCCATATTCCATATATATTCAAGTATAGCATTTCGCATTTTTCATTTCAATCCTCGATTCTTTCAATAAGAGTCTTCACGAAGAGTCAAGTTATGCAAAAAGAGAAAGAGCGTAAACCTTGGGGATGGTTTACGCTCTAAATGTAAGGGAGGAGGAGTCTTTAGCCGACAGACTTGAGGGGGGATCTGTCGTAACTCCGTGTTAAACATATTTATGTTTATGTATGTATTATTACACGCAATATTGCATTTGTCAACAATTATTTTCTATTTTTCTGATTTTTCTTCAATTTTCGCATTTTGTGTGTTTACCAAAACACATTTGCTTGATTTTGGCTTCATTATTCACAAATCAGCAAACGCAAAAACAGAGCCATGCATCTGCACAGCTCTGCTCTTCTATATTTCATGTTTTCAATTTGAAGTTAAGCCTATATTATGCGAGAGCCTTCTTAGCGGTCTCAACAAGGCTTGCAAATCCCTCGGGATCAGCGATAGCGATCTCTGAAAGCATCTTACGGTTGATATCGATGTTAGCAACCTTAAGACCATGCATAAGTCTGCTGTAAGAAAAATCATTCATTCTGCATGCAGCATTGATACGTGCGATCCAGAGCTTACGGAAATCTCTCTTGTTCTGCTTACGTCCTGCGAATGATGATGTAAGTGCTCTCATAACAGCCTGCTTAGCTGCTCTGTACTGGTTAGATCTTGCTCCTCTGTAACCCTTAGCAAGCTTTAATACTCTATTATGCTTCTTCTTAGCGTTTAAGCCACCTTTGATTCTTGCCATTTGTCATTTCCTCCTATACGCCTGATTACAGATAAGGCAGCATCTTCTTTGACTGCTTAAGAAGTGCTGATCCGATAGTGCTGGGCTTTCTTAATCTTCTCTTCATCTTTCTTGTCTTCTTGGTAAGGATGTGAGCCTTTCCACACTTATATCTCTTGATCTTACCTGTGCCGGTCTTGGTAAAACGCTTTGCGGCTGCTCTGTTAGTCTTTAACTTCGGCATTGTTTTTTCCTCCTTAAAATAGTGGTTGTTATTTCTTCTGGGTAAGGAACATAATCATGTTTCTTCCCTCAAGCTTAGCTGCCTTGTCTACAACGGCACAATCCGAAAGCTTCTCGGCAAAGGAATCGAGAATTTCTTTACCGGACTGCATATGTGCCATCTCACGGCCTCTGAACTTTAATGTTGCCTTCACCTTATCTCCGTGCTCAAGGAACTTTCGCGCCTGATTTGCCTTAGTGTTCAAATCATTGTCATCGATGTTGGGTGAAAGACGGATTTCTTTGACCTCAGTGATCTTCTGCTTCTTCTTGGCTTCCTTCTCTCTTCTAAGCTGCTCGTAGCGGAATTTTCCGAAATTTGCAAGCTTGCAAACGGGCGGGTTCGCTGTGGGAGCAATCTTGATAAGATCCAGCTCGGCTTCTCTTGCCATGGCAAGCGCATCCTTGGATGACATAACGCCCAACTGCTCTCCGTTCTCACCGATAAGACGAATCTCTTTGTCTCTGATTTGGTCATTAATCAAATATTCGCTAATAGTTCTGCACCTCCAATTGTATGGAAAAAAATAAAGTGGACAGCAAACTATCCACTTAAGTACTCGTCAATCGCACCGAAGGTGCAATTCGAAAATATAGACCCTGTCACGACCAATAGGTGTTCGGGGTGAGAGTGGATACTCTGCTTTATACATACGGACTATGTCCGCAACCTCAGATATAATATCATTCAACATAAACCTTGTCAATACTTTTATGAAAATACTTCACACCAAACCGTTTCTTTGCATCTATAAAGGTCTGTCACGCAATTCAGTCGGTTGATTCGCGCATGAGAAGAACATGTCCGAGAAGTGATTTAGCCCTGCTGCCCTCTTCCATAATCATCTCAAGAATAGTATTGCAGGCAATTCTTCCTGCCTCGGACGCGTCAAATTCTATCGAAGTAACCGAAGGTTTGTAATTATCGAGGGTAGTGCTGTTGTAAAACGACGCAACCCTTATATCCTTCGGAATGCCGAGTCTCATCTCCATAAGGCCGTTTAAAACAGTTGTGCATACCGAATCATCCGTACAGACAATGCAGTCAGGGTTGTGCGTAAGAACTCTTTTCAGAGCATCTCTTACAAATTCCGCGTCACTGCTGCCGGTAACCACAAGTGAGGGATCTATATCGATTCCACGCTCCTTATGTGCATTTTTGAAGCCTTCCATTCGATTCTTATTAACAATGTGCTCTGTTCTTCCGCCTATCACGGCAAGTCTCTTAAACCCTTTATCGAGGAGTTTCAATGTAAGTTCCCTGCAGGCTCCGATATGATCGTTGTCTATCTGAACCGCACCTTCATGCGCCGAAGTTCCTATCGTAACAAACGGAATATCATTCTGAGCCAGATAATCTTCCGCAAGAGCGTTTTCATAGGTTCTTCCGAGAATTACACCGTCGACCTTGTGGTTGTCTATAAGTCTCTCGAGGCCGGTAATGTCATTTTCTCCGACCATGCACAGCAATACGTCGTAATCCAGCTGCGCAGCAGCAGAAATAATCCCCCACATACACTTCTGAAAGTACGGAAGATCGACGAACTTTGATTCTCCGGGCATTGCAAATGCAATATTGAAGGTCTTTGACTGCGCAAGGCTCTTGGCAATGGCGCTGGGCTTATAGTTTTTCTCGTTAATGAAAGCCTTGACCCTCTCGGTCGTCTCTTTGCCTATTCGGCCTTTTCCCGAGATCGCCCTGGATACCGTTGTTTTTGAAATCCCGAGCTCTCTTGCAATATCGTCTATCGTAATCTTTTTGTTTTCCATCTGTTTTGACACCTCACGCATTTCTTGCCGCTTCACCTCAGTTTCGGTCACTGCGCCTGCCGCTTCGCGAAATCACTTACATATTAGCCTTCTGTATTTCATAGAGCTTTTTGTAAATGCCGTTCTGGGCCAGGAGTTCCTGATGTGTTCCGCGTTCTCTCAATCTGCCTTTATGCATAACCATGATGCAGTCGCAGTGCTGAATGGTCGAAAGACGGTGTGCGACCATGATGGTTGTTCTTCCGCTCATAAGTCTTTCAAGTGCTTCTGTAATCAGCTGCTCCGTCTCGGTATCGATGTTTGCGGTAGCCTCATCCATTACAAGAATCTTGGGGTTATATGCCAAAGTTCTTGCAAAGCTTAAAAGCTGTCTTTGTCCCGCAGAGAGTGTCGCTCCACGCTCCGAAACAGGCTCATCATAGCCTCCGGGAAGCTTTTCTACAAATGTATCCGCATTAGAAATCCTTGCAGCTGTGCGAATTTCTTCGTTTGTTATATCATCATTTAACAATCTGATATTACTGCTTATATCGCCGGTAAAAATGAAGACATCCTGCTGAACCTGACCGATTGCGGACCTTAATTCCGCTTTATCCATATCGCGGATATCGACATCATCTATTAAAATTCGTCCTTTGTTGATTTCATAATACCGTCCGACAAGGCTCAGAATCGTAGTCTTGCCTGCGCCTGTAGAACCTACAAAAGCAACCTTCTCACCGGGTGCGATTTTAAAGCTTACATCCTTTAATATCCAGTCCTCGTCATTGTATGCGAACCATACATGATCAAATTCTATGCTGCCCAAAATCGGAGTCTCATTACCGTTCTCGTCGGTCGGATGTACGGGATTTTCGGGGTTTTTAATCTTAGGTTCTTCATCAAGAATCGTAAAAATTTTCTCTGCGGAAGCAAAAGCCTGCTGAAGGGTACCTATCTGCTCGGCCATATCCTGAATCGGTTCAAAGAACGAGCTTACGTACTGAATAAAGATATAAAGCACACCTACTGTAATTCCGGTTCCGGCAGCTGCCTGCTCGGCAAACACAAGATTGCTTCCGCCCCAGATGATATTGATGAGGGCAACTATCGAAAGCAGATAGATACTTGGTCTGAACACCGCAAACACCATAACTTCACGGAAATTCGCACGATACAAATCATGGCTTTTTGCTCGGAATTCAAGGTTCTTCTCTTCCTCACGGTTGAATATCTGAATAATCTTCATACCCGAAATATGTTCGGAAAGATATGTGTTAAGCGCAGTAATCTTGCTCCTCGTGATTCTGTAGCAGATTCTTGAGACCTTTTTGAAAATAAAGGTAAGAATAATGATAATAGGCAGAAGCACAAAGGCTCTGAGAGCCAGTCTTGCGTTTAGAATT
>JAZLGZ010000074.1:0-24331 GCA_045616585.1 Lachnospiraceae bacterium | reverse complement strand
GCCATACATCCCAATAATGTGCATCTCCTCTGTTCTCATCCTGAGGATTGTCGAAATTTCCGCAGGAAGAGGGTGATGAAGGCCAGTAGAAGGTTGCCGGATCCTCTGCACGAATCACATCCGGTATAATGTACTCAAATATTTTCAGATAGTCCGCACGCTGCTTTACAGAAGGTCTCCAGCTGCCGTCGATAGTCTGGTCTTCCATCTCGTTATTGCCGCACCAAAGGCCAAGGCTTGCATGATGTCTGATTCGTCTTACATTATCCCTTATTTCGGCACGAATGCTCTTGTCAAACGCTTCGGTAAGCTCGTAAGAAGCGCAGGCAAACATGCAGTCCTGCCAAACCATAAGTCCAAGCTCATCACAAATATCGTAGAAATAATCGTGAGGGTAGAATCCTCCTCCCCATACACGTACACAGTTATGATGTGCTTTTGCAGCATCCTCAAGAAGACGTCTGGTTCTTTCGGGATTCATTCGTGAAAGGATATTGTCTTCGGGAATATAGTCGGCACCCATTGCAAATACCTTTACTCCGTTTACTTCGTGAGCAAAGCATTCACCCCACTCATCCTTATCTGTATTGATATTCATGGTACGAAGTCCGATTCTTCTTGTCCATGAATCAACCTTTACTCCGTCTGCATCCATTACGACAACACTCACGGTATAGAGTGGCTGCTCGCCGTAGCCGTTGGGCCACCAAAGCTTCGCATTCTCGATGAGCATACTGTCATCGTCGGTACTGCAGCCTGTTCCGTCCGGAGCTGTAACATATATTACGGTCTCATATCCGATATTTTCATCGGCAGCTCCGTCTGCACGGCTTTCGGGGCTTCCGGCTTTTGCGATGCAGCCGGAAGCTTTACCGAAATATTTAATATCAAAATCCAGAGTTACATCGGTACCGCCTTCGGCATTCTTTACGTGGCGCTGAGTGACATAAACACTCTCAAGGCAAAAATCTTCCTCAAAGCCAACATATACGTCCCTGAATATACCCATATCAGGCAGTCTCGGGCCCCAGTCCCAACCGAACATACAATGTGCTTTTCTAAGGTGAGGGAAGCCCTCCATAGCATCAGGAGTGCCTCCGCAGTAAAGTTTTTCATTCTCCGCTTTGATATATTTAACAGGGGAATGAATAATGATTCTGAGTTCGTTTACGGTATCATATTTAATGGCATCCGAAATATCGATTCTCCATGTGCGGTGCATATTGTCAAGTTCACCGATAAGTATACCGTTCAGCAGCACATCCGCCAAGGTGTCCACACCTTCCATTACAAGTACCGGCTTTCCGGACACTTTTTCACCGGGATTGAAAGTACAGCTGTACTCGCAGTCGTTATCCATGAGTTTTAATGCTTCAAGCTCATTGTCGCGCCAGTACGGGTCCTCCATCATTCCCTTATCAAGCAGCGCCTGATATACCGATCCCGGAACCTTTGCGTCCGGAATCTCTTTATCCATAAATTTGAGAGTCCATTCTCCGTTTAAGAGTAATTTTTTCATTTATTTCTCCTGATAGACAAATTCTGTATGTTCTGCCTTTGTGCGGTTATTTTTCTCCCGCACAGTGCAAAAATATTATAAAAACATAAATTCTTGCGGTCAATGTACTTTTCTGCCGGAAAGATGTTGTAAAATATTTTTTTCGTAGTAAAATGAATAAGTTGCATGTAAGTTGCTTATTTCAATTTATTGTTGAGGATATAGATTAATATGACAGAAGGCAGTATTTCCAAAAAAATTCTGCTGTTTGCGCTCCCGGTTTTTCTCGGTCAGTTCCTGCAGCAGCTGTACAATGTAGTAGACTCGGTTGTTGTCGGTAATGTCTGCGGAAAAGAAGCGCTGGCAGCCGTAAGTTCCTCAGGAAGTCTGATATTCCTGATTGTAGGCTTTATAAACGGTTTGTTCATGGGCGCCGGTGTTATCATCGGAAAACGTTTCGGTGCCAAAGAATATGACGGTGTTCATGTTGCGGTACACACTTCGATCGCATTTGGACTCATCATGGGTGTGGTATTAACGGTTGTAGGTATCTTCTTTACACCTCACCTGCTTGAATGGATGGGTACTCCCGCAGACGTAATGCCCAAATCGGTTGCATATTTCAGAATTTACTTTATGGGTGGTCTGGGCAATGTAATGTACAATACCTGCTGCGGTATTTTCCAGGCAATGGGCGACTCGAAGCATCCTCTTTACTACCTCATCACCAGTGCGATTCTCAACATTTTGCTTGATATTCTTTTTGTAGCTGTACTCGGCTTTGATGTTCAGGGTGCTGCGGCAGCGACAGTTATCGCACAGTTCGTCAGCGCAAGTCTCGCATTTATCAAGCTTACAAGAGTCGACGGTGAACACAGAGTTCGCATCCGCGAGATCAAAATCGATCCCGCCACTCTCAAGCAGGAGCTCAAAATCGGACTTCCCACAGGTATTCAGAATTCGGTTATCGCCATTGCAAATGTTATTGTTCAGTCAAACATCAATTCCTTCGGAAAAATTGCCATGGCCGGCTGCGGAAGCTACTTCAAAATCGAAGGCTTCGCCTTCCTTCCGATTACAAGCTTCAGTGCTGCACTTACAACCTTTACCAGCCAGAACCTCGGAGCCAAGAAGTACGATCGGGCAAAGAGAGGCGCAACATTCGGAGTCATCATGGGTGTGCTCCTGTCAGAGCTTATCGGATTGACGTTTTACAAGTTCGCACCGTTCTTTATCTCACTGTTCAGCAGTGATGCCGACGTAATAAGCTTCGGTGTTACCCAGGCTCACACGGAGGCACTGTTCTACTTCCTGCTTGCCCTCACTCATTGTATGGCAGGTATATTAAGAGGTGCCGGACGAACCTCGGTTCCGATGTTTGTAATGTTGGCATGCTGGTGCGTAATTCGTATCATTTACATTACGGTTACGGTAAACCTCTTCCACAACATCGAAACGATTTTCTGGGCTTATCCTCTTACCTGGTCGCTGAGCTCGATAATCTTCGTAATATACTACTTTGAAGCAGACTGGCTGCACTCGTTCGAGAAAAAAGCAATCTGATAAACAAGGCAACCATATACTCAAACTGTTTTATACGCAAAACAATCTTGCACAAAAACCGTCTTGTACAAAAACCGTCTTGTACGCAGAACAAAATAAAGCATCGGGATCCCTCTTTCGTGTTTTCCCGATGCTTTTTTCATATAAAATTATCGAAATTAAAAGACATTCTCTGTCTCGTTTACATCTTCACCCATCTGCAGGCCATGTCTATCCAATTTTGAACCTCTTCAACATTCTCCGATCCATAAGTACTTAGTGTCGTCTTATTGGCAAGAGAAAGACCATGTCCGCCCTGAGGATAAATATGCAGTTCATAATTGATTCCGTGCTTCTGAAGTGCGTTAACAAACATCAAGGTATTCTCTACGGGCACACAGCCGTCAGGCTGAGTATGCCAGATAAATGTCTTGGGAGTGTCTTCGCTGACCTGGTTTTCAAGAGAAAGAGCTTCCTCAAAATCAGAAACCGATATTTCGATTCCGTCCTCGGCGCCCTCCGATACTCGCGATACAATCTCCTTTACCGCTGCAGTATCAAGTATTGATTCATCAGTACCCATAAGGCTTTCGATAGAACCTCGATGAGCGAAAGGACCGGAAGTTATTACGGGGTATCCCAAAATCAGACCGTTTGGCTTTAACCATCCTGTTTTATTGGGTCCAAGCTCCAAAGCTTCTCTCACAAAATCACAATTCCAGAAACAGCCGTAGCTTGCTGCCAGATGACCTCCTGCAGAAAAACCGGCTACGTAAATTCTGTTCATATCTATTCTGAATTCTTCCGCATGCATACGAAGATACTTCACACTTTCGGCTACCTCCAGAAGTGCCGTGGGAAAAGCTGCAGGCTTGGTGGAATACCAAAGTACAGCTGCATGAATTCCTTCCGCAAGGAACTTCATAGCGATAGGCTCTCCCTCTCTTTCCGAGGTCCACTCGTAGCCGCCTCCCGGACAGATAATAACTATCGGACGCAGATTGCTGCCGGGCATTTCCTTGCTCTTATCAAGAGCGTATATTTCAAGACGTGCATTTTCCTGTGAACCTGCATTTCTTATATCAACCATTCCGTACTGCATAGTAATTCCCCTCCATGTGTTTATTCCAAATCAATATAATGATTGCTTCTGCTTTTCACCTGTTCAAAGACTTTGCCCGAAGTTTTAAAAAGTCTACCCATATGTAAATACTTACGGGGTAGACTTTTTATTCTTATATTAATTCTTTGAAAATTCTTCCAGCTTAAGGCCTTCGTTACGTTCGCATACTGTACGAATACTCCACTCATGTGCAAACAGGAGCAGCGGGTTATCCTTTAAATCCTTTACGCGCTTTGTATCCGATGTAACGTTAAGCTCCGAAAGAGGCTTGGGAGTCTCTGCAACCCATCGAACATATTCGTAGGGAAGTGTTTCCATTCTGATTTCAACTCCGTATTCGGACTCAAGTCTGAACTTAAGAACGTCAAACTGAAGGACACCTACAACTCCGACGATGATCTCCTCCATACCGGAATTGAACTCCTGGAAAATCTGAATGGCACCTTCCTGCGCAATCTGCATTACACCCTTAAGGAACTGCTTACGCTTCATGGTATCCATCTGACGAATCTTCGCAAAATGCTCCGGAGCAAAGGTAGGGATACCTTCATACTGAAGCTTCATCGAAGGAGCACAAACCGTATCACCGATTGAGAAAATACCGGGGTCAAATACACCGATAATATCTCCCGCATACGCTTCGCTGATACCTTTACGTTCCTCTGCCATCATCTGCTGAGGCTGTGAAAGACGAAGTTTTCTTCCACCCTGCATATGATATACTTCGGCATCCGCATCGAAGCGTCCCGAGCAAACTCGCATAAATGCGATACGATCGCGGTGGGCCTTGTTCATGTTAGCCTGAATCTTAAATACGAATGCTGAGAAATCATTCTCCATAGGATCGATCTGCTCTCCGCCTGCAGTTCTTGCCAAAGGCGAAGGAGTCATCTTAAGGAAGTATCTGAGGAAGTTCTCCACACCGAAGTTGTTCAGAGCAGAACCGAAGAAAACAGGAGTCAGCTGACCGGCCTGGACGCGTGCAAGATCGAATTCATCCGTTGCACCTTCAACCAGCTCTATTTCTTCCTGGAGCTTCTCATGAGCCTGTTTTCCGATAATCTCGTCAAGTGAAGGATCTCCGATGACTGCCTCAATGGCCTCAACTTCCTTCATTCCGTTGTTTGCCGCAAAGTATCGGCTGATTTTACGTGTCTGACGATCGTAAACGCCCTGGAACTGCTTTCCCGATCCGATGGGCCAGTCCATAGGACAAGTCCTGATTCCGAGAACCGTTTCGATTTCATCGAGAAGCTCATAGGTATCTCTGGCCTCACGGTCCATCTTATTTATAAATGTAAAAATCGGTATATGTCTCATTACACAAACCTTGAAAAGCTTGATGGTCTGCGCCTCAACACCCTTTGATCCGTCGATAACCATTACAGCGGAATCCGCTGCCATGAGGGTTCTGTAAGTATCTTCTGAGAAGTCCTGATGTCCGGGGGTATCAAGAATGTTGATACAATAACCGTCATAATTAAACTGCATAACCGACGACGTAACCGAGATACCTCTCTCCTTCTCGATTTCCATCCAGTCCGATACTGCATGTCTCGAAGTTTTCTTTGCCTTTACCGAACCCGCAAGATTGATAGCTCCTCCGTAAAGAAGAAGCTTCTCGGTAAGAGTGGTCTTACCGGCATCGGGGTGGGAAATTATCGCGAAAGTTCTTCTCTTCGAGATTTCGTTCTGATATTTACTCATTTTTCAAGACCCCAGTCCTTTACAAGCTCTGAAGTACAGTTGGGACATCTTGTAGCCTTGAGACTAATCTTAGACTGACAGAAAGGACAGTCGCCTGTTGTAGGCGCAGCCTCTTCCTTCTTGCTTACCATATCGGAAAGCTTGTTGATCGACTTCACGATAATGAATACAACGACAGCCATAATAAGGAACTGAATGATAGCGGTAATAAACTTTCCGTAATTGAAAGTTGCAAGTCCGAGCTCCTGAGCTGCGGCAAGTGTCTCAGGCTTTACACCCGAAGGATTGGCTCCCAAAATAAGGTACAGATTCGAGAAATCGGTATTTCCGATAAGACAGCCTATTACAGGCATGAAAATATCATTCACCAATGAAGATACAATGCTGTTGAAAGCAGCACCGATAATCATACCTACGGCAAGGTCCATCATGTTGCCTCTTAAAATGAATTTCTTAAATTCTTTAAACATATTTATCCTCTTTCCCGCGTGGTTTACACGCGATATTTTTCAGTAATTATATCCGACTAGCCAAGAAATAACAACCTCATTTGACCGCATTCTGTTTTTCGCTCTTTCTTCTTATTCTTCTGACGCGGTTTATGTGCCTTTCAAAATCGCCGCTTCCAAGCAGCTGCGCAAGCACATACTGTTCGAACAAAGGCACCGTGCAGGAATAAAATCCCAGCTGTTTTTCAAACTGTTCCGCCAGATTCTTAGGAAGAATCATGTAGCCGACTCGGATTGAAGGAGCAATAGTTTTTGAAAAAGTGTTGATATAAATAACTCTTCCGTTCTCCGACATCGAAAACAGGGAATCTTCAGCTTTTCTCGATACCGTAAGTTCGGAATCGTAGTTGTCTTCTATTATGTATCCGCCGCAATTATCAGCCCAGCGCAGATACGCTTTTTTCTTAGATACTCCGACCGTAACACCGCTCGGATAGCTGTGGAAAGGAGTAACATGGAGTACCGTGGCATCTGTCTTAGAAAGACTGTCCGAAGATATTCCGTTCTCCCCGAGCTTCAGCATCTCGCAATTTATGCCGAGGGACTCATAAACCTTTCGAATAACATGATACGAGGGATCCTCGAGTCCGAACACCCGGTTCCTGCCGAGTAACTGAGCTACCAGCGAGTACAGGTATTCAGCTCCGGCTCCGATAATAATCTGAGACGGTTCAACCTTCATACCGCGGCTTCGCGCAATATACGCGCATATTTGCTTTCTAAGCTCCGGACTGCCCTCCTTGGGCGAACGAACGAGAATGTCGTCACCGTAATCCTGAAGCACCTTCCTCATGGTTCTGGCCATAACCGAAAACGGAAATTCGCTTCCGCTGTGCGGTTGCCACTCTCTTGTCCCGGCCGGCTCGGGTCCGCTTTCGGGTGCACCCTGGAAATCATCCTCCCGATATATTACGAAGCATCCGCTTCGCTCTCTGGATTCGGTATACCCCTCGTCACATAAAAGCTCCAGCGCATGCTCCACCGTAATCAGACTCAGCCCCGTGTCCGCAGCTATCGTCCTTTTTGACGGCAGCTTGGATCCACCGGGATATACGCCTGTAATTATGTCCTGCCTCAACAGGTAATAAAGCTGTATGTAGGCCGGTGATGAGGCCTTCTCATCGATGTGATAATTCATCCTTTAGTCCTCGCCGGAGTCCTCCTCTTCGGATTCTTCCTCATCATCACCCTCATTTTCGGGTTTGTCCGTTTTTTTCTTTCGCTTCAGTTTCTCGACTATCATACTCAGCCATATTCCCATCTGGAAAAGGATGAGCATCGGAAACGCAACCATAACCTGCGACACAACATCGGGAGGTGTGATAATTGCGGAAAGAACAAAAATCAGAACAACAGCAACTTTTCTGGCTTTTCTGAGCCAGATACTTTTAATAATTCCGATACCGGTAAGAATAACGGAAACAACCGGAAGTTCAAATACAAATCCAAATACGATAAATACCGTCATCAGGAATGTAATATAATTCTGTACACTGATCTGTGCGGTAATCTCGCTTCCTTCACTGATATGTATCAGGAAATAGAGAATATACGGAAGGGAAATCCTGTAGGCAAAGTACACGCCTATACAGAAGAAAATCATTCCGAATATAAGTGAAAGACAAAATGCAGTATTCTCGCTCTTTGTCAGACCCGGCTGAACAAAACGCCAAATCTGCCATGCAATAAACGGAATACAAACCACAAGGGCAAATACCAGTGATACGGCAAAGTGCTGCATCAGAAGCTCCTGCGGAGATATATACACATAAGTGTAACCGTACTCCTCACCCATTGCGGTAAGCCTTTCGATAATCCATCCCGCATTCGCAAGACATATACCGAAAGCTGCAATAAGTACCACAAAAACTGCAGTAAGTCTGTGTCTTAATTCCTTAAGATGTCCGCTCAGAGTCATCGTCGTCTCGGCATTTTCACCGGACTTCTGCTTCTTTTTACGCATCTTCTTCGTCAGACTCTTCCTTCTCTTCCTTTTCTGCCTTCTTGTCAGACTTCTTTACCTTCTTGTCTGCCTTCTTCTCCGACTTCTTTGACTTCTTATCGTCATCGTCGTCATCTTCTTCATCGTCATCTTCAGCCATTCCCTTGCGGAAATTCTTTACGCCCTTACCGAACATTCTGGTAAGCTTGGGAATCTGTGTGGGTCCGAAAAGAACGATAACCACAGCAAGAATAATAAGTAACTCAGTTACACCAAATTTCATAAAGTCTCCTCCTTTGAATCTGTTTCTTCAGATTCATTTTCTATAGTTCCATCGACGTCCGCAAGCTCTTCAGCAGGCTCTTCTTCGGAAACGTCGTTGTTTTCGTCGTTGTTCTTTGTCTCATCCTGAGGCTGCGTCTCCGCATCTTCTTCAGCATCGACATCATTGCCCTCAGCTTCAGTATTCTCTTCCCCGGCTTTAGTATCCTCAGACTTGTCTTCTTTCTTGGCAGGCTTTTTCTTTCCGATATTCTTCACCGAATTCTCCACATCCTTAAGAGAATCCTCCATATTTTTCACGCCGGCCTTAATCTCCTTATCCATCTCCTCGAGAGGCTCCATAGCTTCGCGCAAGGGCTTCTGTGCTTCGTCCAAAGGCTGGATAACGTTCTCCTTGAGATCATCCGTCAGTTCTCCGGTATACTTTCTGACATCCTTCAAAGCCTTACCGAATTTCTTCATGTAATAGGGAAATTTGTCCGGGCCCAGAACTATAAGCGCAACCGCAAGAATAACGAGAATCTCGGTAAATCCGATTTTCATCTACTCTCCATTCTATTTCGGCGGTAAAAGTGAGCTTCTGTCCGCCGAAAAAGCGCATTCATATATCTTGAAAAAGCCCGACTCATTTCTGAGCCGGGCACAGAAGTTAAAAATTAAAGGTTCTCAACCGCATGCTTAGCAGCAATGTAGCCGAATGTAACAGCGTGACCAAGTGAAAGTCCGGGTGAGAAGAAAGGATAATCACATCCACCGAAGAACTGTCCGCCAAGGTTACCAACTGCATAAAGACCCTTAATGGGTGTACCGTCCTCACGTACTACCATTGAGTTAGCGTCTGTAAGGACACCGGCTGTGATAGACGAGCAACGGATATGACGACGAATACCCCAGAAAGGAGCTGTCTGAACCTTGTTAAGGAATCTTGCAGGCTTTCCGAAATCCTCATCATACTTGTTCTCACAAAGCTCATTGTAACGAGCGATTGATGCAAGAGCCTCTTCCTTAGGAAGATCAAGCTTCTCAACAAGCTCTTCAAGAGTATCGGCCTTGTATGTATCAATAAGGTTAGTGAATACACCTACATGCTTCTCTTCGGGCTCCTCGGGCATATACTTTGTCATTACGAAATCAGGAATTGCCTGATAAGGCTCTCCGGGCTGAATGTTCTGAAGGAACTCATATCCCATATAATCATTATCGTAAATCTGGCAATACCATCCCTTTGTAGCAACATCCTTATGCTCAGCATCACGGTTAGCTCCCTTATAGCCGGGCTGCCAACGAAGCTGCTTTGAAATGTAAGCCATATCAACTGTCTCGTTTACGAAACGCTTACCATCCATGTTAAGTGAAAGGTACGGGTTGTCCCACATAAGACCTGCATCAAAGTCGTGCATAATTGTTGAATGAGCTGAACCTTCCATAACACCGCCTGCAGCAATTGCAAGGATGTTACCGTCACCTGTTCTGTGATATACCTTTTTATCAAAGGGCTCGGCATCGGGACAGAAACGACGTACCATTGTAGGGTTGTTCTCATATGCACCGGTAGCCATGATAACAGACTTAGCATTGAACTTTATGTACTTGCCGTCTGCTGTCTGACCAACGCAGCCTACAACCTCATCCTTATCGTTCTTGATAAGCTGAACGATAGGAGTTGAGTAATGAACATCAATCTTATCACCGAACTCTGCAACAGCATCGTTAAGAACACCCTGTACAAGTGTTCCGAAGTTGTTGGGCTTAGGTCCGAACCAGGGAGCGAAAATCTGGCACTTGCCGTCACCGAAGTCATAGCTCTGTGTTCCGTCATGCATAACGCCTGTGAATACGGAATCAGATGACTGGTAAATCTTTAAGCCCTCAATCTTGTCAGACTCATCGTTAAGAGCACCATTGGGAACGCCGCCCTTCTCGCAAAGGAAACGAAGTGCGGGCTCTGAATTGTCAATGTAAGCATCGATAAGTGCGGGATTGCTTCTCCAAGCATTTGTAGCAAGAGCCATTGTCTTCCAGCTCTTAAGTCCCAAAGCGTCGGATCCGCCCTTAATGATAGCCGATGCACAGTTACCCTGTGAATCTGCGAAAGCTTCCTTCTGAAGGACTGCAACCTTTGCTCCGTTGTTTACTGCCCAAACAGCAGCCTCAACGCCGGCAGCACCTGCACCTGCAACTACGATATCAACTGTAATCTCCTCAGCGAAATCCTTGATTTCATCGAGAATTACTGCAGAATTCGCAACATCCTCAGGAATGATGTCTGTCATAACGAATGATCCGTTTGTAGGTAAAATAACAGCGGGACCTGCAACAACGCTCTGACCCTGAGCCTGAGCGATACACTTTCTGAGTGCCGAAAGCGCTGCATTGCATGTGATGGTAGCACCGGTAACGCCATCAATGTCAGCGCCCTGTGAAGCCATTAACTGCTTTACGATCTCGTCCTTTGCAGCACCGCCGATTGACTCTGTCTCGTTTGAAACGTCAAGCTCGATTGCTGTAATCTTGTCTGTGTCAAATGTAGCTGTTACTGTAACAACACCGATACCGTCAGCAGATGCTGTATAAGTTCCGGGTGTATAGTTTCCTGTAACAGCGGGTGCGCTTACAACGGGTGCTGCTGTAGCCTCGGGTGTAAGCTCGGGTGTGGTAGAAGGTGCGGGAGCTTCTGCGGGAGCCTTCTCACAGCCTGCGAGAAGTCCGAGAGTGGTAACGCTTACTGCACCTGCAGCGACTCCCTTAAGGAAGTCTCTACGAGAAATACCATTTTTGCTCATTATAAATCTCCTTGTCCTATTATTTATCCTAAAAAAGGGATAGAAGTCGAATGCTGTTTCTTAAAAAATTATAAAAAAAGCACCCGACAGTTATCCCTATAATAGCTTGAATAATTAGTCATGTCAAGTAAGAACCTATGTATTGCAAGCCTTCGCGGCACATTACTATGACATCTAATTTACTTTCTTTTCAATTCGTGTTCTTTCACTGAAAATTACTTCGATATCGTGTTGTTGAATATAAGTGTACTGTAAAGATAAAGAACATCCTGGCTATCGAATTCGACAAACATAGGGATTGCAGCACTCGCAATATATCTTAAATCGACCACGGTAATTTTTGAATATCCGGGTGTCAAAAGAGGAATAAGCGAGCTTCCGAAGGAGTCTCTGAAAACCACCAGTTCCTTGCCCGTCGTGCATGCAGGATTCTCCACTACCAGGAGAGCATCCGATCCCGAAAGGAACATCTCATAGGGATCTTTTCCGTGCGCCTTATCCATATCGTACATAAAAGCAGGTTTTCCCTTGCCGGTATTAAAGCTTGTAACGCTGCATCCGTCCGTAATCGCATTTGTAAGATAATTAACGGTATCACCCTTAAACGATAATGCCGACTGTCCTACATAGGCCCCGCGGAATTCATTATCGAGAGTATTTACCGTATACTCGGGAATGTCGGCGATAATACCGGTTCCGCACATGGAAGAAAGAATGCTTTCGGCCACATCCTCAACCTTTTCCTGCCTCCAGTGCTGATCTGTGCAATAATAGTCCTCCAAAGCAAGCAGATCAAAAATATCTATGAATGTATCATGCTTAACTCCGTTCTTTATCGTCTCGATCATGTTCGGATAGTCAACGGAAGGATAGTTTCCAAGAGGCGCCATAAAGCAGTTTTTGTCCGGGATAATCGAAAGGTATGTCTTGCAGCTTGTTCCCGCAAGAAACTTATCGCTTATCTCATTAAGCTTTGAGATGTTTATGTTGATTCTGTCCATGCTCATCGGATACTCAAGCTTTGAAAGATATCCGTTCACCGTATAAAGACCATGATTATCCTTCTGCCCGAACACATACTTCGATGCGACAGCCTTCACGCTTCTGAAAGTATCTCTGGCAGGGAACTGATCCAGCGTGTAGTCTTCAAACGAGCTCATAAACTTGCCGTTCTTTAAGGTTTCTGCTGTAGGCTTCGCAAACTTACTCAGCTCACGTCTTTCCGAATCCGAATAAGCCTTGGCCGGGCCGAACCAGCATATAAAGGTGAGTCCGAACAGTACAAAAGCATACAATGCAACAGTAATTATATTTTTGATATTATTTGTATTTTTATTCATTTTCCCCCTCCTCAGAAACGGAAATAAAGGAACGGATTAAACGAACCATCCACAAGATATGCTGTCACCGTAAGCAGAAGCACAACGTAGAAAAGAGGCTCCGCAACGTTGATGACCTTTTTTGCGGCAGCATTCTTTTTAAGTTTTTCAACCAAATACTTCGGCAAAGGAGTCGCACCTATTATACCTATCAGCAGAACAAATCCGTAAGACCTCAGATAATAGAGGGTTTCTGTATTTGCAAAGGGATTTTTTCCGAACGAGAACAATCCGGCGATATCGCTTCCCGCCTGAGCCAGGTCCGCGGCATTAAACAAAATAAAGCCGAGCATTACGCATGCTATAACATATATGTGTCCGGTAACCTTATGTCTGTCGAGCCACTTCTTGAAACCTACTTTCTCAAGAGTAAGAAGAACCGCATACAAAAGACCCCAGAAAATGAAATTCCAGGAAGCTCCGTGCCAGAAACCTGTCAGCATCCAGACAACCATAATATTAAGCAGCTGGCGTCCCGTGCCTCTTCTGTTTCCGCCGAGAGGAATGTAAACATAGTCTCTGAACCATGAGCCCAGCGAAATATGCCATCTTCTCCAGAATTCGGTGATGCTGGCTGAAATATAAGGATAATCAAAGTTCTCCATGAATTCGAAGCCGAATACTTTTCCGAGTCCTATAGCCATATCACTGTAGCCAGAGAAATCGAAATAAATCTGAAGGGAATATGCCACCGCATACATCCAGAAATAAAGTACCGAAAGCTCAGAAGTGGCTCTGAACTGTCTGCAGAGCTCACCGAGAATATTTGCGATAAGAACCTTCTTGCTGAGTCCCACAGTAAATCTGGCGATACCGGCCGATACCTTTTCAAAAGAATGTGTTCTTTCCTCAAGGCTCTTGTTTACATCGGAATATCTGACGATAGGTCCCGCAATCAGCTGAGGGAACATCGAAACATATGCTGCAAAATCGATTACATTCTTCTGTGCGGGAACCGAACGTCGGTATACATCGATATTGTAGCTAAGCAGCTGGAAGGTATAAAAACTGATACCGATGGGGAGGGCTACATTAAGCAAAGGTATCTCGGTCCCGAGTACCCCATTGATATTCTCTATAAAGAAATCCGAATACTTAAAGTATCCCAGAATTCCGAGATCGTATATAACCGCAAAAGCCATCAGCAGCTTTCGAAGTGCAGGCTTCTGCGCTTTCTCCGTCAAAAGTCCGATAACCCAGCCGATGAGTATCGACAGAGCAAAAAGCACCACTAAAAGTTTCTCGCCCCAAGCGTAGAAAAACAGGCTTGTGGCGAGAAGTACAGTGTTCTTAAGTTTTCGAGGTGCTGCAAAGTAACATATCAGTACTACAGGCAAAAAGTAGTACAGGAACGGAATACTTGAAAACAGCATAGGTTAAATCACTCCTCAATAGCAGTAGGTCCCATTACAAAACAAACATTGTTGTCGATTACGGTGTAAAGCATCTCGTCTGCAGAAGTGCAGATATTCCAACGAAGATCTGCTGCATCCTTAAGAGTTGCTACAAGTGTATCTGCCTCGGCAGCGCTTCCTGTTGTAAGGATATATCCTACAAAAGGAATTGACCCGATCATGGGTCCGAAGTTCACGCCTTCGTTAAAACCGTTGATCTCAGCCGAGAAACCGTTGAGATATCCGGGAACCACGGGCATAACCATAGGTCCGAAGGGAATGTATTCGCCTTCCATCATGGCATTTGCAAGATCCTCGATGTTGGCAAACTCCTTGCTGTTCATCTTGTCGGTAAAATCCGCAATAACAGTCTGGGCAATTGTAGCATCTGCGGGAAGTGATTCCATAGCTGAAGCTGCAGGAGCCTCGGGAGTAGCCTCGGGTGTTGTCTGAGGTGCTGTTTCGCCGCCCTGTTCGGGAGCGGTACTAACGGTCTGGTCTGCACCCTGGTTGTTGTCCTCGGTCTTTTTGCCGCAGGCAACAAGTGCACATACCAAAACAAGTGACATCATTAATGCAATAAACTTTTTCATCTTTCTCTCCTTTTTTTCAATGCGTTTGTTGTTGTCAATTCTTTGACGAACATAATTCCAAACCGGTTCCATTTTTTATCTTATCCGAAGAAATCTCCGGTTTTCGACGAAAAATTCTTTCGAAACCCTATTATTCTGTTCAACCGGTCGGGTAAATAACTTTATATCTGTCTTTTCAGGTTTTGTCAAGACACATACTATGCACTTTTTTATTATAAAAAGGATACGTGAAGAAAATAAGTCAGCATTCCACAAAATCTGATATTTATCAATCCTCATTCTTTGTAATAAGATTAACCACTCCCACAACTGCAGCATAAAGAACTCCGGCCACGGGCCACACAATCCAGCTGTTTTCCCAATCCTTCTTTACAAACGAAACAAAGAAGAAAATTGCAGTCGCAAGAACCCAGTAAACAGTCGATACTGCTGCGAGAACGGGCTTCTCGCTCTTTTTCTTTACAGTATAGTCTCCCTCCTGAATAAGTTTGTTATAGGTTGCCGAGATTACACCTGCGGAAGTAAATAAATACACAGCAGCAGCAACCATAATAAGAAGAACGCATACCATCGAAATAATGATGTAATCCTCACTCGAGGAAAGAGCTGCGATTACAACCGGAATATAGCAGAAGAGGCAAAGAAGAACACCTATGACTATATGTCTGATACGCTTGGGTTCGAAAGCAGACAGCTTATCTCTTACCATACCGTCAACACCGTAAGCCGTTTCAATCTCCTCTTTCTCTAGGAAGTTAAACCTCTTCTCTTTTGCGGAAGTGATAATGAAAATCGACACACCCGCGGCAATAATTGCGAACATTACTACCACACCTATTCCCGCTGCCATATTCTCGGTAATGTTTCCTATATTGCTTTCCGAGAGTCCGGCAAGAAAGATTAACAGTACAGGGGAAAGAACAAAGAGCATTGCTCCGAGCGCCTTCTTGGGCGCAAGTTCATGTTCAAGAGCAATAAACTCCGAAGCCTCCTCCATTGAAACTCTGCGTAAGGGTGTTGCAGGCTCGGCTGCCTCGGTGATTACCGTTTCACCCTCTTTACTTTCGATTTCATCCTTTAACAGATAATCTGTTGTTACGCCGAACAAATCTGCCAGCTGAAGAATTCTGTTGAGATCCGGAACCGACTGCGCACTCTCCCACTTTGAAACCGACTGTCTTGAAACTCCGAGTCTCTCTGCCAGTTCTTCCTGACTCCATCCGTTACGTTTTCTCTCATTTATTATCTTGTCTGCAAGTATCATTTTCGTTTTTCCTTTCACGATGAATTTTTCCTGTTCGAACGAGTTCATCATGTCTCAAATTACGGTTGCATACCATAAAGCTGCCTTGGAAATTTGTCAACCGTCGGTTGCAACCGGTTTACAAACCCTTGTTTTTCAAGGTTTTTTCACTCTACGCCCGTTTTTGAAACTACAATAAGCTTTTCAGGAAGCCATTTGAAAATAAGTGAATTTAGCTGACTGATATCAACAGGTTTTTCGGTAAAATCACTTATTCCGGCCTTAATAAACTTATCCTTTGTGTCGTCCCCCGAGTCTCCTGTCAGAGCCACAATCGGAAGTTTGCGCAAATACTCTGCCTTCTCGGAATCACCGTTTTTATCTGCCTCATCGACCATGCCTCGGATTCTCTCAGTAGTCTCCACTCCGTCCATATACGGCATAAAGTAATCCGTAAACACCATGTTGTAGGTATTTTCTTCAATCATTTTAAGAGCTTCACGACCGGAATCGCAGACGTCAACCGTTGCACCAAGCGGCTCCATAATCTCCTTTGTAATAAGCAGATTCAGTTCGGTATCATCCACAACCAGAATCCTGGCATCAGGACATGTATAATCTCCGAACTTAAGATTCATGGCTATATTATCCGAGCTGTTCACATCACAGCTATCTTCTGCAGATTTCTGCTCAATCTCGAAAAAGAATTCTGTTCCTTCACCGTAAACGCTGCTCACCTGAAGCGATCCGCCCATCATCTCGATGAAATCCTTAGAAATCGAAAGACCGAGTCCTGTGCCTTCCTTGTCATGATTTTTCTTCTGATCCACCTGACGAAAAGCCTCTCCGAGTTTTGAGAGGTCCTCCGGCTTAATTCCCTGTCCCGAATCCTTTACCGTAAAACGATATGTACCGGGTGCATCAGAACCTACCGGGCTGACACTTAGCTTAATGTAACCCTTGTCTGTAAATTTTACGGCATTATTCATCAGATTAATGAGAATCTGACGTATACGCAGGCTGTCTCCGACTATCTTCTTCGGAACATCATTCGAAATCTCTGTCAAAAGCTTAATCGGTTTATTGCCGATTCTGTTTTCTATAATAAGCTTAACATCCTCAACCACCGGACGTAATTCATAAGGTGCCTCAACCAGCTCCATCTTGCCGGCTTCAATCTTTGAACGGTCGAGAATATCATTGACAATCATGACAAGAGCATTACCCGAGCTCTTAATGTTCCTCAGATATTTCTCCTGCTTTTTATTCAGATTAGCGCTGTCGCGAAGCAAAATCTCTGTCATACCGACAACAGCATTCATGGGAGTTCTGATTTCATGCGAAACAACCGAGAGGAATGCGGATTTCGAAGCATTCGCAGCCTCGGCAATATCCTTTTGCTTTTTCAGTTCTTCAAGATATTTATAATGCTCGGTATCGTCTACAAGTACGATTACCTCACCGGTTTTAATATCATTCTGATACAGTGGCTTTATCTCGGGAGAATAGATATTCTCGCCAATCTTCATGGGAATATGCTCCATAGCCGCCCTCTTAATATCAGCAACCCTCTGAATAAAATCCTCATCATTGCAGCTCAAAATCATTTTTGCAGGGTTGTTGCAAAACTCAACCTTCTCGTCGTGTGTAAGCGCAATGATAGCCTCAGAAACCTCATCGATTACGTAGTCTCTGACCTGCTGCATATTATCAATCAGGTCATATTTGAAAATAGCAACATACATGAATACGGTTCCGATGGTATAGCCCAAATGTGTAGCATCGTACGAGCCAAGCATTCCGCACAGCTGAAGCACATAAAACACACTTTCCACCACAATTGCCCCTGTTATCCAGCCGAGCCTTCGTCTTGCAATCGGATGGCGCTCTTTGGCAAGAGTTATAAACAATGATGTAAGTCCCCAGACTATGTAAACAAGCAGCATTGCCGAATAAGCAATATACCACGGGCCGTGACCGCACTTGATATAATCAATCGGGTCAGCCTTTACATACTCCATTGTCGTATAGTACAAATCGTTCTGTCTGCATGTAAGCACCAGGAAAAATGTTGCCGCATGAATAAACCCGAGCGGTATCATCAATGCCTTGACAATTCTGAATTTGCATACAAATAAAACAAATATAAAGAGCGAAAAAGGAACCCACACTCTTCCCAAGTAGCTGAGTTTAAGTGCTGTAAGGTAGGCCTCCTCGCTTTCCGCAGTCATCTCCAGCAAATAGCCTGCCGAATTAATCAAAGTGGCAACGCACCCGATAAAAAGATATGCCTGCAGCTCAGTTTTCTTCTTCGTAAAAATATACGCAGCCTCAACCAGCAGCAGGAACACACTCAGATACTGAATCACCAACAAAAAATCGCGCATCTCTCTCCTCCGAATCTCACCCTGTTATTTATACACCTGCTATTATCAGTTATATACAGATAAAAAGCAAACTATAATTCCCATTATGTTCCGGCAAGATCCGGTCGGTTTTACAAAGAAGTCATTCATTCGTCTTGATTCCTTTGTGTTTACGCTCCCTATTAAGTCTGTTCTACAAAGATTTCATGGCTTCTTCATTATTTCTTTGTATTAATTCTCTTAATTCCCAATACAACACAAAGAATTAGTGTATGCTTCCTTAATATCTTTGTAATCGGCATCCGGAATAAGCTTTCACCCATAAATATCCTTTGCTTTATTTGCAATGACAGGATGCCGATCCGGAATAAGGACATCCGATACATTTTTTACCTTTCTTTTTTTCTTTCCAAATATAGTAAGAGGCAGCGCCAACAACAGCCACTACTATTACACCTATAATAATGTTAATCATATGTATCCTCCATTCAGACAAAATCCCTTTTTATTACCTGCTTTTTCCCAAAAGCGACGGGGTGGATATTACTCATTGTCATAAGCAATATCCACCCCGTCTCGGAAATTTATTATGCTTTGTTTAATGCGTAGTTACTGTCAATCTGCTTATTTGCTTTTACAATGAGCCCTATGATAACCGCTGCAAAAACAAGAACAGCAATAAGTCCGCCTGCGAATCCTGCACCTAAGCTTCCGGTTGTAATTAATGTTCCGATCTGATATACAAGGAAGCCGACCGAAAATCCTGTTGCAAGCTGTAAGCATATTGCACCTGCAAGCCATTTACCGCTCTTAAGCTCTGAGTTGAGCGCTCCGATAGCAGCAAAGCAAGGTGGTGTATAAAGGTTAAACATCAGGTATGCAAGCGCTGCCACCTTTGTAAGTCCCATAATTGCAGCTAGTTCACTGCCGCCAGCTACAAGTTCAAGTTCCTCTGTATCAATAAAGTTAGTAATTGCATAACATACTGCAAGTGTTCCTACTACATTTTCCTTAGCAATAAATCCTGTAATTGCAGCAGCTGCTAACTGCCATGCTGCAAAACCAACAATCGGAACAAGAAGATATGAGAATGGAGATGCAATAGCTGCAAGAATAGATGTATTCTCCATTCCTTCTTCTACTACCTGGAAGTGTGTATCAAATGACTGCATAATTTGAACAACTGTATTACATACTAAAATGATTGTTCCTGCTTTGATAATGTATGCTTTACCTCTCTCAAGCATTGAGCCAAATGCAAATTTAAGGCTCGGTACTTTATATTCAGGAAGCTCGATAATGAAGAATGACTTTCTGTATTTCACTCCGTTGATTGCCTTTACAAGTAAAGCTCCGAGAAGAATCAGTACAATTCCTACAAAATACATAAGCGGTCCGACCCATGCTGCGTCTGAGAAAAATGCACCTGCAAAAAGTGCTATAACAGGAAGCTTAGCTCCGCAAGGCATATATGTTGCAAGCATTGCAGAAGTTCTGCGTTCACGCTCATTTCTTATAGTTCTGCATGCCATAATTGCCGGAATACCGCAGCCGGTACCGATTACCATAGGAATAACTGTTTTACCGGAAAGGCCTACTCTTTTAAAAATCGGATCAAGAACAACTGTAGCTCTGGACATGTATCCGCAGTCTTCCAAAAGTGCAATAAGGAAATACATAACCATAACAAGCGGAAGAAATCCGACAACAGCACCAACACCGCCGATTATGCCATCAACAAGTAATGCGTAAAGTAACGGATTGGCATCTTCCATCATTCCGCCTACCCATTCTTGGAAGGTTTCAATCCAGCCAACTAACCAGTCTGCAATCCATGTTCCCAAAGTTGACTGTGATATGTAGAATACGAGGAACATAATTGCTGCAAAGGCAAGCAGACCGGATACAGGATGTGTTAAAACAGCATCCAGCTTATCACCTGCATTCTTTTCTTTTGTCAGAATTTTTCTGGTTTCAACCTCTTTCACAATGGCATTTACAAAATCAAATCGCTTTCTGTCTGCTTTTTCAACTTCTGCCTTATCATGAAGATCGATATTTCCCTGAGAATAAGGCGCTTTCTGAACGCTTCCGGCAACCTCTGCTGCCTTTGCAACAACTTCCTTTAAACCATTTGACGAAGTCGATACTGTTTCTATTACAGGACATCCAAGCTTCTCAGATAACTTATCTGCCTGAATCTTAGTGCCCTTTTTCTCATTTATGTCGCTTTTGTTAAGTGCAACTACAACCGGTATCCCAAGCTCAAGCAGCTGAGTAGTAAAGAACAAACTTCTGCTCAGGTTAGTAGCATCCACGATATTTATGATTACATCCGGATTCTCATGCTTAACATAGCTGCTTGTAATACTCTCTTCAGAAGTAAACGGTGACATTGAATAAGCACCCGGGAGATCTACGGCAATCAGCTCTCTATCTCCGTCGTAGTATGACTTCTTAATGCCGCTTTCCTTTCTGTCAACTGTTACGCCTGCCCAGTTGCCTATTTTTTCATTTCGACCGGTTAATGCATTATACATTGTGGTCTTTCCGCTGTTGGGATTTCCCGTAAGTGCGATTCTCATTTCAAGCCTCCCTATTCCCTTTTACTCTTTTGTAAAATTTTGTCCTGTCCGTTGGTTAGCTTTTCCTAACCGGCAGGTGTAAAAAAATGAACCTTTCGATTCAAATTTTTATGCATAATTATATTTGTATTGCCATTGCCAGATCCTCATCTATGTTATACCTGGCATCCTTTATGGATAAAACATATCCGCCTCTTTTCTTGGAAACAACTGTAATCATCTCTCCGCTATAACATCCTAAAGAAAACAAAAAGCTTTTCAGTTCCTCATCATCAGCTGCTATGTCCTTTACAATACAATCCTGTCCGATTATTGCCTCTGTTAAATTCATTGCGTCGCCTTTCCTGCAATATATATAAGTTCTTTCTGATTGCGTTAGTTTTTTCTAATTGCGTTTGTCTTTTCTAATCCTGTTAGTAGTTGCTAACCAATGACAGTTTAGTATGCCTAACTCAGTTTGTCAATACTAATTATTTATTTTGGTTTGTCATATCAAACCAAAACTGTTATAGTATGAAGTAAGGGAAGCTTTACCGCTCTTATTTCAACGAGGAAATCCCGAAGAGATTTTCAAGTCTGCTTAAGGACGGAATTCCTGCGAAGAATTTCGAAATCTATTGACCGATAAGAAAGAGGATATGCATGAGTTATATTAAACATAAGTCTGAAGAATCTATGGAAGACTATTTAGAAACTATACTGATTTTGCAAAAGAAGAACGGCCATGTACGTTCTATTGATATCGCAAACGAGCTCAAATACACAAAGGCCAGCGTCAGCATCGCCATGAAGAGCCTGCGCGAAAAAAATTTCATTACTATCACAGATACAGGATACATTGCCTTGACTGACACCGGTCTTACAAAAGCAGAGAACGTATTCGAGCGTCATTCTTTATTAGCTGACTGTTTGATTAAGATTGGTGTCAGTGAAAAAGTTGCAATGGAAGACGCCTGCAGAATGGAACACGATATCAGTGAAGAAACCTTTAATGCACTAAAAAATCATTGTCTGAAAAAAGCTTAACATAACAAAAGGGCGTGTGAAAAAATGAGAATTCATTTTTTCAGGCGCCCTTCTGTTTCCAAGTCAATATGTTATTCCTACACGCGTTAAACAGTAAAGTATCTGTTCATCTCTATTTAATTAACTTTCTTACTTTTTACCGTAGACCAAGCGCTATAAACATACATTCCGTTTCCATAAATTGCATATGCTCGTGATCTAACATAATATTTTTTGTTTTTTACCAAACCACTAATAACAGCTGTGTCATCATCTGTTTCAACGGTTTTTGCATCTGAAAAATCAGATTTAGTAGCGTACTGAATCTCAAATCCGGTTATATCAGAATCCTTGGTTGAGGCGGTAACTGTAAGCTTTCCTGATGAAGTACTTTTTACACTTTCTGTCTTAGCTTTTCTTAGGCTAAGCGCGGGTTCTCTGGTCATCATAACGGACCAAGAATTATTATTGGCGTATCTAGACTCATACTCAAGATAATATGTTCCTTCGTCCAATACTCGATTAGTAGTATACGTTGTAACTCCAGTACTTTTATTTTCTGTGCAATAAAAATCGCGCATTGATATTACTTCACTAGTTCCATTCGCGCTATACAAATTTAGGCCATAACAATTACCAGAAGATACTGCAATATTAACCAAACTTTTTTCGTCGATTGATATCCTATAATATATATGAGTGCTAGTATTTGTAATACCGGAATAAGTGTGTCCCCACTCATATTCACGCGCCTTATCTACAATCGATGCCGCACTAGCCTTTGTTGTCCCAAATGAAGCCAAACTTACAAACAGCACACAGCTCAATAAACATGCAATTATTTTTTTCATCATTAAAGTAATTCCTCCATTCATCCAATTTCAAACATATTTTCAAACATAATACTAAATACAAACAGATACTTTTCGTGTTGAGAAAGAACTAATTGATTACTCATCCTTAACGTCATTATTGCTGTCAATTTGTGAATTACTATCTGATGATTGGTTGCTCTTCCTTACGTTGCCAAGAATCAGAAGAACCACTCCCAAAACTGCAGCAAAAATACCAAAACCTATAATTTTTTAAGTTTCCTTTATACTAACCTATATTTGCAATTAATTTATATCCTTTAGCATGCTATTGTATATGGACATATAGCCTAAAAGAACCATATCTGCATAATCAGCCTTCAACTCAACACCTGTACAATTACTTACTGCAGAATAGTAACTATCTATCCATCCATATAATTGATAAATGGCTTTTCCACCTTTTTTCAGATTTGATATTTTTAGCAAATCCGTTACTTTAAGGTTAAGTTTACCCATATATCCACTAAGTGCTGTGTCACCGACCAGCTTCTTAAGAGACAATTCTTCTATTTTCCAATTCAGTTCAGTAACTTTATTAACAAGAGCTGCATGCTTTGCATTTGCTCCGGATGGCGAAACATAATATGTCCCTATTTTTGCCACACCGGCAATCGAATCTACTACCCCTTTAAAATATGACATAATTCCCTTAACCGCAGCATCAACTTTGTTTTTAGGAATACCAAAGACATCTATCATGTATGAAGTAGTAGTATTTGTTACTTCTGAAAAAGTCTTAACCATTTTTACGCATTTTTCGTAATCTTCGAAAGATGTCAATGTTTCATTTTTAAATTTTTTAGCATAGTATCTATACATGTCGGTATAATAACCAGTTATTGCAATTACTGAAGTCTTTCCCAATAATTCAGCAGCATCCTTAGGTTTCGTCGGCAGCGTTGATTTTGCTAATTCTTTACCGACTTTTGCTAAGCCATTAGCTATTCCACTTGAATAACCACCAGTGGCATAGACTCCTACCGCATTCCCTATACCTTCAAAACTTTTATAGCAAGTTTCAGCCTTCAGGCATGAAGAAATCAAATCTTCTAAGTTATCTGCGGCACTATTTAAGTTTTTTGCATTAGTAGCCCCATTATCGTAGATTGCATGAAACATTGCATATAATGGCTTGAGTAATTCTTTATCAGTCACTACAGTCTTGGTATCACTATATACAAAAACCGGCAATTTCTCTCTTGTTTTCCCACTAATTGCATTGTAAAGATAAACTGTATACTTTTTCTTTCCAATCGTGAAAGTATTGTACTCATACAGATACTTGGCTTTTCTCAAATCCGGCAACATTTTGTTATAAAGCTGCAAAGATGCATCTTTCTTATAGTTCTCCTCAAGGATCTGTTTTTTACCTTCATTTTCGCCAACAGAAAAGAATACGCTATTGTTTGCAGTAGTTGCATAGGGATTATCATTCTTTGCCTGAACAAATATCTTATACTTATGTCCTGCAGTTAAGTACCCACTGTTGATGGTATATGAAGTAT
>JAZLGZ010000073.1:0-8156 GCA_045616585.1 Lachnospiraceae bacterium | reverse complement strand
ATTGAGAAGAACGGCGTTCTCGAGAGAATCGTAGAGCCCGAGCGTCAGATTATGTTCCGTGTTGCATGGGTAGATGACAACGGACAGGTTCAGGTAAACCGCGGCTACAGAGTTCAGTACAACTCAGCAATCGGACCTTACAAGGGAGGTCTTCGTTTACATCCTTCGGTAAACCTTTCAATCATCAAGTTCCTCGGCTTCGAGCAGATTTTCAAGAACAGCCTTACAACCCTTCCCATGGGCGGCGGCAAGGGCGGATCTGATTTCGATCCCAAGGGCAAGTCAGACGGCGAGATTATGAGATTCTGCCAGAGCTTCATGACAGAGCTTGCTAAGCACATCGGTGCTGATACAGACGTTCCCGCAGGTGATATCGGAACAGGTGCTCGTGAGATCGGCTACATGTTCGGTCAGTACAAGAGACTTCGCAACGAGTTCACAGGCGTTCTTACAGGTAAGGGTCTTGCTTACGGCGGATCACTTGCAAGAAAGGAAGCTACCGGATACGGTGTATGCTACTTCACACAGGAAATGCTTAAGTGCATGAAGAACGACAGCTTCGCAGGCAAGACAGTTGTTATCTCAGGTTCAGGTAACGTTGCTATCTACGCTGCACAGAAGGCTACCGAGCTCGGTGCTAAGGTTGTTGCAATGTGCGATTCAAACGGATATATTTATGACGCTAACGGTGTAAACCTTGACGTTATCAAGGATCTTAAGGAAGTAAAGAGACTTCGTATTAAGGAGTATGTAAATGCCGTTCCCACAGCTGAGTATCATGAGGGCTGCAGCGGAATCTGGACAATCAAGTGTGATATTGCTCTTCCTTGCGCTACACAGAACGAAATCAACGAAGAGTCAGCTAAGGCACTTGTTGCTAACGGCGTAATCGCTGTTGCCGAGGGTGCTAACATGCCTTCAACTCCCGAAGCTATCGAAGTATTCCAGAGCGCAGGCGTTCTCTTCGGACCCGCTAAGGCTGCCAACGCAGGCGGTGTTGCTACATCAGGTCTTGAGATGAGCCAGAACTCAATCAGATACAGCTGGACATTCGAAGAGGTTGATGAGAAGCTTCACGGCATCATGGTTAACATCTTCCACGCAGCTTACGATGCAGCTCAGAAGTACGCTGACGGCAAGGACCTCGTTGCAGGCGCTAATATCGCTGGCTTCGCAAAGGTTGCTGAGGCTATGGTTGCTCAGGGTATCGCATACTGATTAAAATTGTATTGAATATTCGACCGATTATAAAAGTCACAAGGGGCTGTGAAAGAAACACAGCCCCTTGTTTTCTTATAAATAGGAAATATTTTTAATACTATAGTTTCACATTTGAGTTTTTTATGTTATTATCGTTATGTTATTAACTAACATATATAATATGTTCATTCGGAGGAATACAATGTCTAATTGTGCAATCGTAGGAATCAACTGGGGTGATGAGGGAAAAGGCCGTATGGTAGACCTTCTTACCGAGAAGTATGACGTAGTAGTAAGATATCAGGGCGGCGGCAATGCAGGTCATACCGTTATCAATGAATTCGGAAAGTTCGCTCTCCATCTTCTGCCCTCGGGAATCTTCAGACCCGGTGTTATCAATATTTTAGGTAACGGCGTAGCTATCGACCTTGAAAATCTTTGGAGCGAGATGCAGGCTGTTGAGTCACAGGGCGTAGCTCTTACACCCGACAAGCTTAAAATCAGCAACCGTGCTTCATTACTTCTCCCTTGGCATCGTGCCCTTGACGGACTTGAGGAAGCTCGTCTTGCAGACAAGAAATACGGTTCCACAAAGCAGGGTATCGCTCCTTTCTATTCGGATAAATATCAGAAAAAGACAATCCTTGCCGGAGAACTCTTTTACCCCGAACGTTTAAAGCAGCACCTTGCAGACCTTCTTGAGTGGAAGAATCTTACACTTACGGGAGTTTACGGTGCAGAACCCGTTACCATGGAAGAGATGCTCGCCTGGTTCGAGGATTTCGGCAACAAACTTAAGCCTTACATCTGCGACACCGGAGCAATTCTTCGTGACGCTCAGAAGAACGGCAAGAATATCCTTTTCGAGGCACAGCTCGGATCACTGCGTGACCTTGATTTCGGAATTTATCCTTATACAACTTCTTCAAACGCCATTGCAGCTTACGCTCCTATCGGATCGGGTCTTCCCAGTGCAAAGGTTGACCAGGTCATCGGTGTTGTAAAAGCTTACTCGACCTGCGTAGGTGAAGGACCTTTCACTTGTGAATGGTTCGGCGAGGAAGCAGATAAGCTCAGAGAAGCAGGCGGTGAGTACGGAGCAAAGACCGGACGTCCCCGTCGTGTAGGACCCATCGATATCGTTGCAACACGCTACGGTGTAGAGGTTCAGGGTGCTACTGATATTGCTCTTACAAAAATGGATGTATTAAGCTACATGGACAAGATTCCGGTATGCTCGCATTATATTCTCGACGGTCAGCAGACCGATGAGTTCCCCTTCCCCACAGCACTTGCCGATGCAAAGCCCGTCATCGAATACGTAGACGGATGGGGATGCGACATTTCGGGAATTCGTACCTGGGAAGAACTTCCCGAGAACGCGCGTAAGTACGTTGAGCTTATCGAGAAGAACATCGGATGCCACATTACCTATGTTTCCGTCGGCCCCGAGAGAGATGCTTACATTTTAAGAGAAAAATAATGACTTCAAAGAGATTTAGTATGGCAGCGTATTAAATCTCTTTTGTGTGGAAGCAATTTTTACGAATTGCGTTCAAATCCACCGAAGAAAGGAATAATTTATGTGTGGAATTGTAGGGTTCACCGGAAAGCAGGGTCAGGCTGCTCCGGTGTTATTGGAAGGTCTTAAAAGACTTGAGTACAGAGGTTATGATTCGGCCGGAATAGCTGTGATAGGCAACGACGGCATAGAACTCTCAAAGGTTACCGGCAAGGTTTCGGGTCTTGTGGAAAAGACTCAGAACGGCGCGGCGCACAAAGGTCGCGTCGGAATCGGACATACCAGATGGGCAACTCACGGTGCTCCCAGCGACACCAATGCTCATCCTCACATCAGCAATGACGGACATTTCGCAATAGTTCATAACGGCATCATCGAAAACTTTGCAGCTCTTCGCGAAGAGCTTATTGCCGACGGCTATGAATTTGCCAGTCAGACCGACACCGAAGTTGTCGTACACCTTCTCGAGAAATATTACAACGGTGATTTAAAAGCAACCGTTATGAAGACCGCGGCGAGACTTGAAGGCTCTTACGCTCTCGGAATCATCTGTACTGAGCTTCCCGACACTCTTTTCGTGGTCAAGGAGCACAGTCCCCTTATCCTGGGCATAGGTGTTGATGAAACTTACTTCGCTTCGGATGTCACCGCTCTGGTTTCCTATACAAAAAATGCCGTTTATCTTGATGACGGAGAATTCGCTGAACTTACTCCTGATTCATTCAAAGTTTTCGACTGCACGGGACGTCAGATTGACAAACCGGTCAGCCGTATTACCTGGGATATAGAGGCAGCCGAAAAAGGCGGCTATGACCACTTCATGCTCAAAGAGATTATGGAGCAGCCACGTGCCGTCAAGTCCACTCTCACCCCCCGTATAAAGGACCGTGAAATAGTCCTTGACGATTTCGAGCTTACAGCCGAGGAACTTAAAAATATCAACAAAATCCTTATTACTGCCTGCGGTTCGGCATATTACGCCGGCTGCGCAGCGAAGTATGCCATTGAGGAACTTTGTCACATCCCGGTTATACTGGAAATCGCCAGCGAGCTTCGTTATTCAAATCCTATTATTGATGAACACACTCTGCTGATCGTTCTTTCACAATCGGGCGAGACTGCTGATACCATCGCTGCTATGAAAGAGTGTAAGGCCCGCGGCACAAAAACAATAGCTATAGTAAATGTTGTCGGAAGCACCATCGCAAAGCTTGCCGACCATACGCTTTATACCTGGGCCGGTCCCGAAATTGCGGTAGCTACCACAAAGGGCTATACCACTCAGGTTTCTCTGCTGTTCCTCTTTGCACTTTACTGTGCAAAGCGTCTGGGCACCGTAACCGACGAGCTTTACAACGAGCTTCTCGATAATCTTATCGATCTTCCGAGACACTTGCAGGAAGCGATCGATATGAACCATGCTCTTCCCGAGCTTGCTAAGAACAATCACAACTTCAACTCGGTTTTCTTTATCGGAAGAAATACCGATTGGGCAGTTTGCCTCGAAGGCTCATTGAAGCTGAAGGAAATTTCATATATTCATTCCGAAGCATATGCCGCAGGCGAATTAAAGCACGGAACTATCGCACTCATCGAGCAGGGCGAGCCTGTTATTGCCCTGTGCTGCAACGAAAGACTTCTTGATAAAACCATCAGCAACATCATCGAGGTCAAAGCAAGAGGCGCCAAAGTTTTCGGAGTTACTTTCCAGGGCGAACGCCGAGTAGTAATGCAGTCCGACGAAGTCATCTTCGTTCCGAGAGTGAACGCACTTTTCGCCGCTGCTGTTGAGATTGTACCACTCCAGCTTTTCGCATATTATGTTGCAAAGGAAAACGGCTGTGATATCGACAAGCCGAAGAACCTTGCAAAATCCGTTACAGTCGAGTAATATTAAGCAGCATCTTCCGAAATCGGTTAATGCGCCGAATTTATTCATTTGTATTTATTGATACACCGGATTCGATTCATTAGTAAATAAATTGGAAAGGATATAGATTATCATGAATGATAAGTACACATCACCTTTGGCATCACGCTATGCCTCTGATTATATGCTGAAACTCTTCTCTCCTCAGGTGCGTATCGAAACCTGGAGAAAGCTTTGGGTAGCTCTTGCCAAGGCAGAGAACAAGCTTGGGCTCCCCGTAAGTGAAGAGCAGGTTGCCGAACTTGCCGAGCACATCAGCGATATTGATTTTGAGATTGCCGCTGCCCGCGAGAAAGAAGTACGACATGATGTAATGGCTCATGTATACGCATACGGAAAGGTTGCTCCTTCAGCTGCAGGTATTATTCACCTCGGTGCCACAAGCTGTTATGTTACAGATAATGCAGACGTCATCATCTACAGAGACGGTCTTGTTTATCTTCGCGGAGAACTTTTAAAGGTTATCAGAAACCTGGCTGACTTCGCAGAGCAGTACAAGGCTCTCCCCACTCTCGGATATACACATTATCAGCCCGCACAGCCCGTAACCATGGGTAAGCGTGCAACACTTTGGATGCAGGACTTTGTTTCAGATCTAGAGGAACTTGATTTCGTCATCGGTTCCATGAAGCTTCTCGGCTGCCGCGGAACAACAGGTACCGAAGCAAGTTTCGTAGAACTTTTCGAAGGCGATACCGCTAAGATTGATGAAATGAACCGCATGATTTGTGCTGATTTCAATTTTGAAAAGACCTTCAGCGTTTCGGGTCAAACATATCCCAGAAAGCTCGACAGCAGGATTTTAAATGTACTTTCGTCCATCGCACAGAGCTGCTATCGTATGGCTAACGATATCCGTCTTCTTCAGCATGACCGCCAGCTTGAAGAACCCTTCGAAAAGAATCAGATTGGCTCATCGGCTATGGCCTACAAGCGCAATCCCATGAGAAGTGAACGTATCTGTTCACTTGCACGTTATCTTATGGCAGACGCGATGAACGCGCCCATGACCGCTGCTGTTCAGTGGATGGAGCGTACTCTCGACGATTCCGCCAACAGACGTATTTCAATGCCTGAAGGCTTCCTTTGTGCAGACGCTATTCTCCGTCTTGCACAGAATGTTACATCAGGCATGATTGTAAACGAGAAGATGGTAGAGCGTACCATTATGGAGTATCTTCCCTTCTCAGCTACGGAAAACATCCTTATGGAAGCTGTTAAGCGCGGCGGTGACCGTCAGGAGCTTCACGAGCTTATCCGTCAGGATTCCATGATTGCCACCAAGAACATGAAGGAAGGTCTCGGATGCAATCTTCCCGAGCTTTTGGCTGCTCATCCCGAGTTCGCCATGACCAAGGAAGAAATCGAAGCCGTTCTCGATCCCAAGCTTTACATCGGCCGCTGTCCCGAGCAGGTTGACAACTTCCTCAAGGAGGTTCGTCCCTTACTCGCAAATGTTGAAGACGGCAACGGTGAGATTAACCTTTAAATCAGAATACAGAATCAACAGTAATTCGCGCGGGAAAGCTTTTCGGTTCCCGATTCGTCGAATACAGAAAGGAATTCATGAAAAAAGAACTTGTTGTTGTAATTGACTTCGGCGGTCAGTACAATCAGCTCGTTGCAAGACGTGTACGTGAGTGCAACGTTTACTGCGAGATTTATTCCTACAAGACCGACCTTGAAAAAATTAAAGCAATGAATCCCAAGGGTATTATTCTGACAGGCGGCCCCAGCAGCTGCTACGAGGAAAATGCCGCTACATGCTCGGAAGAATTGTTCAATCTCGGCATCCCGGTTCTCGGTCTTTGCTACGGTGCGCAGCTTATGAGCCATGTGCTCGGCGGCAAGGTTGAGAGAGCCGCAAACAGAGAATACGGCAAGACCGATATTACTCTCGACACCTCTTCTGCTCTTTTCGGCGGAAACGGTAATGCAGCCCTCAAGCAGATGCCTTCAAAGACTACCTGCTGGATGAGCCATTTCGATTATATTTCAAAGCTTGCACCCGGTTTTAAGTCCATCGCTCACACCGACAACACTCCCGTTGCCGCAATGGAAAATGTTGAGCGCGGTCTCTACGGAATTCAGTTCCATCCCGAGGTACTTCATACCCCCGAGGGTTCAAGCATGCTTTACAACTTTGTTCGCGGCATCTGCGGATGTGCAGGTGACTGGCGTATGGATACCTTCGTTGAGGATACCGTAAAGGCTATCCGCGAGAAGGTAGGCAACGGACGCGTACTCCTCGCACTTTCAGGCGGTGTTGACTCTTCTGTTGCGGCAGGTCTTCTCTCACGCGCAATCGGCAAGCAGCTTACCTGCGTATTCGTCGATCACGGTCTCCTTCGTAAGAATGAGGGTGATGAAGTAGAAGGTGTATTCGGTGAAGGCGGTCAGTTTGACCTCAACTTCATCCGTGTAAATGCTCAGGAGCGCTACTATTCGAAGCTTAAAGGCGTTGAAGAACCCGAGAGAAAGCGTAAGATTATCGGTGAAGAGTTCATCCGAGTATTTGAAGAAGAAGCAAAGAAAATCGGTGCAGTTGATTTCCTTGCACAGGGAACCATCTATCCCGATGTTGTAGAGTCAGGTCTTGGCGGTGAATCAGCCGTTATCAAGTCTCATCACAATGTCGGAGGTCTTCCCGATTTCGTTGATTTCAAAGAAATCATTGAGCCGCTTCGTGACCTCTTCAAGGATGAGGTTCGTAAGGCCGGCTTAGAACTCGGAATCCCCGAGTACCTTGTGTTCCGTCAGCCCTTCCCCGGTCCCGGACTCGGTATCCGTATCATCGGTGAAGTCAGCGCTGAGAAGGTCAAGATTGTTCAGGATGCAGACTACATCTATCGCAGCGAAGTCGACAAGGCCGCTGCTGAATATAAGGCTTCTCACGACGGTGCGGAAGCTCCCTGGATGCCCAATCAGTATTTCGCAGCGCTTACAAATATGCGCAGCGTAGGCGTTATGGGCGACGAGCGTACCTACGATTACGCAGTTGCTCTGCGTGCAGTTCGTACAGTCGATTTCATGACCGCAGAAAGTGCAGAGATTCCCTTCGCTGTTCTCCAGACAGTCATGAGCCGTATCATAAACGAGGTCAGAGGAGTAAACAGAGTATTCTATGATCTCACCTCCAAGCCTCCGGGAACAATAGAGATGGAGTAAAACATTAAATCCCTACAAACCGTGATTTTAAGCGGTTTGTAGGGATTTTTTAATTTGCGTTGGGTTCAATTTGGGTACAAAAATTTATTCTTTATAAATTTTGCCTGGTGATTTAATCCGGATTCTTAGGATTAAGTCCATAGAAATCCATACGCTCGTCATGAGCCTTTTGAATTTTAAGGCGGTCAAGCCAAAGTTCAGATTCTGGGTAGATGTCCATCCAAAGATTAAAGGATTCCTCGGCACGAAGAAGCGCATTTGCTTTCTCTGTGACATCTTTTATTTTTTCACATTCTTTTATTTCATTCTGATATTTTTCATATCGTTCAAACCAGG
>JAZLGZ010000072.1:0-41713 GCA_045616585.1 Lachnospiraceae bacterium | reverse complement strand
GTTAAAGAGATACGTATCTGAGAGAGGTAAGATCCTTCCTCGTCGTATCACCGGAAACTGTGCAAAGCATCAGAGAGCTTTGACTGTAGCTATCAAGAGAGCTCGTCACGTAGCACTTATGCCTTACGTACAGGATTAATTCCAGAGTAAGTAAATTGGCCCGTAAACATTGTGTTTACGGGTTTTTTTTGTTTCAAAAACACATACTAAATAATGTTTTGGGGGATAAAAAAGAAGTATAAGTAGTAGATGAAGTCATAGAGAGGACAGGAAGGCATCCGTTCCTATGGAACAGATGGGTAGTGAGGTGGAGTCAATCGGTGATGAAGTGATATCACCAGTGCTGACGGTGGGTGATGAAAATCGAAAGCAGTATTATGATTTGTTAATGGCATTGTATAGTACAGAACGTAAATTTTGGGATTCACATAGAAGTAAAGGAATCAAGCAATCGGCAAAAGAAGGAAATTATAAAGGACGAGCCAGAATTAGAATTGACAAGCTTGCAGCGCAAGAGATATTTTTGGATTATCAAAACAAGAAAATAAATAGTACAGAGGCTGCCCGGCTTCTTGAAATAAGTAAATCCACCTTCTTGAGAAGATATAGAGAATATAAAAATGCGCGTCAATAGAATTCCAATCGTATTATGACACAAAAGGGTTTTGAGGGACAGTTTATGAAGACACTTTCCAGAAAGTTCTGGAAGGTGTCTTTTTTGTTGACTTTTTGGTTTATCCAGAGTAAACTTAAAGCACAAGGTTTATCTGGAATAAACCAATGGAGGAAATGGAAATGAAAGAAATAGAATTGGGAGATGTACAGGCTGCATTTGCGGATATTATCTGGAGTAATGAACCCATAGGATCCGGGGAACTTGTAAAAATCTGTGAGAGAGAACTGAATTGGAAGAAACCAACGACTTATACCGTTTTAAGAAAATTATGTGAGAAGGGACTATTTAAGAATGAGGATGGTGTGGTCACTTCGTTAGTTTCAAAAGAAGAGTTTAATGCCTCAAAAAGCGAGAAGTTCGTGGAAGATACTTATGAAGGCTCTTTGCCTGCGTTTATTGCAGCCTTTATGTCACATAAGAAAATCAGTAAGAGTGAAATCGATGAAATCCAAAAAATGATAAACGAGTACAAGGGGGAGTAACGGCATGTATGAAGTTTTCACAAAGCTTTTGAACATGAGCCTAACGGCGAGCATCCTGGTGTTGGTTATCATGATTTTGAGAGTTGCATTAAGAAAGGCACCTAAAAAGTATATTTGCATACTATGGGCATTGGTTGCATTTCGACTGATGTGCCCTTTTAGCATTTCGAGTGTTTTTTCTGCGTATAATATGCTAGGTCAAAGTACAATCTCAAGTGGGCAGGTAGAATATTTTGCATATAACGGACAGGCAGAGAAACCGCAACTCATATTTGAAGTGCCGACTATGGAAAATGATAATGTTACGCCGGAGAATACATTAGTTGCAACGAAAACATCAGGTGTCCATATGCCTACAGTTGTTTATATATGGATGTTTGGCGTAATCACAATGGTAGCATATGCATTGGTAAGTTATGCCGGACTGCGTAAAGAAGTCAGAGCATCCATAAAAAAGGATGACAGGATCTATGTATGTGATGAAATAAGCTCACCTTTTATACTTGGGATCATAAGTCCAAGAATATATCTTCCGTCCGGAATAAGCGAAGAAGTAAGAGAGAATGTTGTTGCCCACGAAATGGCACATATGAAAAGGCTTGATTATATCTGGAAGCCGTTAGGGTATATGCTTTTGTCTGTATACTGGTTTAATCCAATGATGTGGATTGCTTATATCTTCCTGTGCAAGGATATAGAAGCTGCCTGTGACGAAAAAGTAATAGCCCAAATGGATCGAGAGCATATTGCAAGTTATTCACAGGCCTTGCTTACCTGTGCCACACAAAGAAGAATGATTGCGGCATGTCCCGTTGCCTTTGGAGAGACAGATGTGAAGGGAAGAATTAAGAATGTTTTGAATTACAGAAAGCCTGCTTTTTGGGTTATTTGTATATCCGTAATAGTCTGTGTTGTTGTGGCAATCTGTTTTCTGACAAACCCTAAGGAAGAAAAGCATAATATTGAAGTCACAACAGGGTTATATACAAACCATGATTCCAATGAGAATCCAATGTTTTACACGGCAGGACTTTTAATCAATGATGACGGTACCTTTTCCTTTTTTCCAAGTGTAATAAGCAGCTACATGGGTGTTGGAACATGGGAAACAGATGGTGAATGTATTATATTTAATGACCGAGGAATGGGGGATAACAGAAAGATAGTATTTCTATTTGATGGTGGAAACCTATTCTTTGATGCTGATAAATCATATCAAGATTCAATGTGGGGGCTCTCTGACGGAGCAAAATTTGTTTATCAAGAAGAAACCTCGCTAATGGAATATCTAGTCAATAGTAATGAGGTCGATGAAACAAACATTAGTCCCGATGAAACAAACACTGATTTCAACGAAAATGAGGTACAAAAACCTTCTGAATATTCAGGTATTGTAACAGAACTGCGTAAAGAAATGGCCGGCGAATACTGGATGCTAAGTGGTACAGGTGGATTGCAGTCACGCATTTATTTGTATAGTGACGGATATTTTGTTGGATTATATGAAGATTATAATGCCGATAGTGTTGAAAGATGTGAATTTTCGGGATATTTTGAGTCCCCTGTGAATTTAAGTAAAAACATTTATATTACCCATATTGGGGAATTAATGTATGAAGAACCGGGTAAAGTATCGGAAGAAGATGGAATCAGAGTGACAACATCCATGCCCTATGGATTTGCAGATGCTTCAACAACCTATATTTTTGCTCCGGGAACTCCTATTTCTTCTCTTTCAAGCTATGAGTTTTTTTGGCTGTCTGCGGAGAGAGAAGAGTTTTGGGATAAAGGATATGATGAGGCTAAGGACGATGAATTACCGTGCTTTGCTATCAGAAATATAGATGCAAATAATCTTAATGAAGTCGATTATATATTTACAAAAGTCCCTGAAAAATATCAATCAAATCTTGGGTCTAAGAGAGATGGTGATATTATCATTACAACTACTGACATTACGGATGAACTGATTTTTAATTTCAGCGGTGTATTCTTTATGGCAGATACATACGAGGAGCCAATGCATGAAGACTATACACCTGTCGGGTGGTATATGTTAGGCGGTGAGGGAAAATGTATGGATCCAGCCTTTTCTGAACGGGAAACTTTTGCAGATGGAAAACTAATTGCATATGATTGGCTTGATAATCATTCAGAACGAAGTAGTATTATGAACTTTTCAGTCGGTGAATATTCTTGTTGCTTGTATCAGTATTCCTTTGATTTATTTACTTCGCCGGACCTTGAAAAGTATCCGGATGCTGATCCGACATCTGAGTATTGGGTTATCTTTTATACCGAAGGGGAAGGCAAGCCATTATTTGTTAAATATTTTAATTGCGATTACTTTACACGGGAACATGCTATGGAGAAAATAGCTCCGGGCCAGGCAATCATAATGGAAGAATAGAGAATGGTTATGGTGAGTTTCTTATCTGCGAGTAGTAATCTATAAATATTGTGGTTATGACAAGTGCTTAGGAGTGTTGTAACTCCTAAAAAGCGTATGACAGAAGGTAGGGGCATAGGTGATGAAGCTTGGATTCAGGGGTCAATAGACTACAATAACTATTTTAGAACTCATAATTCTCTAGGGGATACGGAGTTTGATACATTAGATTGCACAAACGGAACACCGGAGGAGATTGCAAAGAAAGTACTGGAATGGTTAAAGAAATAAGTGATTATTTGGTATTTTTATATGACGGCGGTCTGTATATCAGGCTGCCGTAAATTATTATGTAAATATATATCCAGTATGATATAATTGAGGAGGCAGAAAGCGCTGCAGAAGAAATACGTTCTCATATAATAGACTTGCGTAGAGATCAGATTTCATGCGAGAGCATCTATGAATTTCTTTTAAATTCTACGTTCCGATTAAAAATGAAAATGTATGTGTATTAAAATGGAGGATACTTTCATATGAAAAAAGTATTAGCAATTTTGCTATGCGCAGTCATGACACTATCTTTAGTGGCCTGCGGTAAAGATAATGAAACGTTGAATTCTACGAATGATGTCACTTTTGATCGTGCTGAGACAACAGATGATGTAAAATGCCCGAGGCGTAAGCTTCGGGCAAAATTTATTATTCTAATGAACGATCCTATGACCGCTGCAAAACATAGGAGCAATCTTATTTGGATATTAAGAAAAAAGGATTGAGACAGACATGAAATACCATTTTCAACCTAAACAAGGGTGGATGAACGACCCTAACGGACTTGTGGAGTTTAAAGGACATTATCATGCTTTCTTTCAGCATAATCCTCATGATATAAAGTGGGGGCCCATGCATTGGGGACATGCCGTAAGCAAGGATTTTCTGAATTGGGAGGAACTTGCCATTGCTCTTTATCCCGACGAAGAATATGAAAATGACGGGGGCTGCTTTTCCGGAAGTGCGATAGTAAAGGATGATCGTCTGTATCTGTTTTATACTTCCGTTTCCAAGGAATTCGGACAGGCGCAGTCGGTTGCTTACTCTGATGATGGAATTCATTTTACCAAATACGAGGGGAATCCTGTTATTCCTCATTATCCGGAGAAGTCAGCAACATATGATTTCAGAGATCCAAAGGTGTTTGCTTATGAAGATGAGTACCGTATGGTTATCGGTACCAAATTTGATGGACACGGAAGAATTGTTATATATAAATCGGCTGATTTGCTGAAATGGGAATATGTTGGAATTTTATATGATGAACCGACTTATCTGAATGCGATTGAATGTCCGGATTTGTTCATGGTTGACGGAAAATGGATTCTTTTGTTCAGTCGAATAGGTTTCGATAACTGTCAGGCAGCGTTTATCGAAGGAGAGTTCGACGGCAGCAGGTTTATCCCCGGGAAGGAATATCCCGTGGAATTCGGACCAAAGTTTTATGCACCTCAGACTTTTGAAACGATATCCGGAAGAAGAATACTTATCGGATGGTTTTTTGATTGGAAAACCGAGGTAAAGCCGGGAAGTACAAGTGCCGGTGCATTGACGATTCCCAGAGAAATAAGCTTCGATAAAGACGGTCTGCATATATTTCCCGTAAAAGAAGCCCGGCACCTTCTAAAGCATGTTCCTATGCCTTCGGATTGGCAGGAAGTCCTTGGAATCGAAGGCGAAAAAGGTACTGTGTATGCTTTGGAAGATGCCGAGGGCATAGAGGTATTTTCCGAAAACGGAACCGAAAATTACTCGTTTTATATTAACGAATGCTGATGTTTGCGGGCTTTCTGTGGCTGGTTCTGCGGTACTTTACTGCAGGATAGCCTATTACAAGAGTTGTAACGGGCTTCGGTTTCTTCGGTACATTCATCAGTTTTCTGATCTTTCGGCTCATCTTTACACAGGTAGTAAAGAAGCCGCTGAAAAGCACACCGAGTCCGTTTGCTTCAGCCATAAATGCCATATTCTGAGCGGCTAAGGATGCGCTTACCGCATCCTTGCCGAATACTACGATTACGAGCGGTGCCTTCTTGAAAAAGAAATTCTCGTCAATATTCATTTTTGAAAGGAAAGGAACAAACTTCTTTCCGATGTTTACAAGTTTGCCGAACATTGAAACAGCGACCTTTTCGCATTCGCCCTTCATCGAATCGAGAACCACATAGCTTGTTCCCTGCGAATTGGCACCTGTGGGAGCAAGTCGGCCAGCTTCGATAATCATATCGCGTATTTCTGCGGGAACCTGTTTGTCCGTAAACCTTCTGATGGTACGTCTGGTCTTGATTGCCTGCAGAAGAGTATTGGGATCAAGTCTTGTCTGCTCATCGAATTCTTCAACCTCGTCCTCGTAACCGGTAAGTTTTACGGCTCCCTGAGGGCAGATTGCTTCACAGTGTCCGCAGTGGATACAGCCCTTGCCTGCAGGAACTGCTTTCCCATCAATTATTTCAATATCGAAACCGACACAGTCTTTTGCACACAGTCCGCATCCGATACATTTCTGAGTATCTATAATTACTTCATGTTTATTAACCGGATTCTTTGCCATATGGTATATCCCCTTTGCAGATAATATTTTATTTGATTAAATTGTATGCAATATTGTATAAATGTCAATACAAAATTGCTGCTGCAAATGATTAAAAAAATGTAAAATTGTAAGTGTCGTGTATAATATAAGTGACAGATTACCTGCAGATTGTTTTTATATGTGAAATGCAGCTGTTTATTACATTCAATATATAATCAATTAAGATATGAGGTACATAATTTATTTTTTAGGGAGCATCGGATATGAGTATTTTAGAAAGAATCTTAGAATTGAGCGATAAGGAGTATGCAATATTTCAGAGTAAGCTGACACCCAATATTCCTGCGGACAAATTTGTGGGCATCAGGGTTCCCGATGCCAGAAAGCTGGCCAAAGAATTGGCAGGCACTCCCGAAGCGGATTTGTTTTTAAAAAGTCTTCCGCATAAATATTACGATGAGGACATGCTCCACGGTCTTTTATTGAGTGAAATAAAAGATTACGATTTGTGCATTGCGGGAGTGGAGGATTTTTTGCCCTATGTAGACAACTGGGCTGTTTGTGATATTATGTCGCCTAAGATTTTTAAGAAGAATACGGATAAACTGATATGTAAGCTCCGTGAATGGATAGCATCGGATGACATATATACCTGCAGATTCGGGGTCGATATTCTTATGAAATATTATCTTGATGATAATTTTAAACCGGAATATCTTGAGCTTGCAGCCTGCCTAAAGCCGCAGGATTATTATATTGATATGGTTGCGGCGTGGTTTTTTGCAACAGCGCTTGCAAAGCAGTGGGAGGCTGCGATTCCGTATCTGGAGGAGAAAAGACTCTCGGATTGGGTTCACAACAAAACCATTCAAAAGGGTGTGGAGAGTTACAGAATTACCTCTCTACAGAAGGAGTATCTGAAGTCATTAAGGATTAAAAACGGCAAAAAGAAATCATAAGCCTTACGGAAAACGGAATCAAATTAGCTTGCTTTTGAACTCGTTTTAAGGGATAATAGTATAGGTTGCGTAAATAGGCCGGAGGAATTTTGTATGGATAATTTGTTTATTGTTATACCTGCATATAATGAAAAAGATAATATTGTTCAGACGGTTGCGGACTGGTATCCTGTTATTGCTGACAAGTCCGATGAATCACGACTTGTAGTGATAAATGACGGAAGTACCGATGATACTTACGATATTCTGAGAGATCTTCAGGAGCATTATCCGAAACTGACAGCGCTTACTAAGGTCAACGGCGGACATGGCTCGACGGTTATTTACGGTTACAATTATGCCATTTCACATGGAGCTGACTGGATTTTTCAGACAGATTCCGACGGACAGACCAATGCGAAAGAGTTTGCGGCATTTTGGGAGTTACGTAGCGAATATGATGCAATACTCGGAAACAGAACCGTTCGCGGAGACGGAAAATCAAGGAAAATGGTAGAGAATGTCGTATGTCTTCTGCTTCGTATTATTTTCGGTGTAAAGGTCAAAGATGCCAATGCTCCGTTCAGACTCATGAAGTCGGAACTGGTAGGCAAGTATATAAAGCGCTTGCCCGTGAATTACAATCTGCCTAATATTATGTTTACTACATTCTTCTCTTATTACAAAGAGAATATCTGCTTTAAAGAGGTATCTTTTAAGCCGAGACAGGGCGGGAAGAATTCCATCAATTTAAAGAAGATTTTCAAAATAGGATGGAAGGCTCTTAAGGATTTCAGAGGGTTTAAAAAAGAAATGAAAAAGGAATATAAGAAATAAATGAATAAAAAGGATGTTCTTGAAATCAGGAAAAGATTTACAAAAAGTACTTCCATAGACAGAGTCGCCGGTTGTTATGTTGACTGCAACAAAAATATTGTTGTTAAACTCAATGAATCTTTCCTTGATGTTCAGGAGGAAGAGTTTTACAAATATCTTGATATTGCAAAGAAAACGCTTTCGGGAACCATAGGAAACAATATTCTCGAGCTCTCTTTTCCGGCGGAGGAGGAGCAGCCCGGAGGTAAACAGCAGTTTCTTATGGGTCTTAAAGAAAGTGCACTGAGGAACGAAGATGTGCTCGATCGTTTATATGAGCTTATCATAGAAAAGTATTCATATACCGGGAATTATCTTATTCTCGTTTTCCATGACAGCTACGATGTTATGAAGAAGACCAAAGACAACCTTGAACTGGATGAGTCGGAGGAGGTTTTTGAGTATCTTCTCTGTGCCGTTTGTCCTGTGGAACTTTCAAAGCCGGCGCTCGGTTATCGTCCGGATGAGAATCGAATAGGTGCGAGAATCCGTGATTGGGTTGTAGGCGTTCCCGATATAGGATTTATGTTCCCTGCTTTTGACGACAGAAGCTCCGATATACATAAACTTGCTTATTTTATTAAGGATCCAAAGGATACTCATCATGAGTTTATCGAGGATGTGCTCGGCTGCAACGTTCGTCGTACCGCATATGAGCAGAGAAATACTTTGGGTGCTATCGTAGCAAAAGCTTTTAAGGATGAAGACAAGGCAGAGGAAGTGCTTCTTGATATCGAGGAGAGCTTCAAGTTAAGGGTGGATGAGGCTGAAAAAGAAGGGATATCCGTATCACAGCCGATTATATTATCGCCCGAAATAATCGATGAGGTCCTTGAAGAAAACAATATTGAAGAGGAACCGGCATCACTTATTAAAAAAGTTACGCTTGATGAATTTGCGGATGAGCTTCCCGCGATAGAGAATCTGGTTGACAACAGAGCTCTTAAAGCTAACGAACCGGTGAAGCGTGAAAAAGAGCTGGTTAAGGAAATTATTGAGTTGAACAATAAGCTTAAGAGCAGGTCTGAGGAAGCTCTGGCGGCTTTTGATATTGTTCTGACCGTTCAGCCCGAAAAGGCTGATTTTGTCAGAGCCGAATATATAAACGATAAGAAATATATCATTATTCCCTGGGAAGACAATGAAAATGCAAGCGTAAACGGTCATCCCATAGATGATGAAACAAAGTTCTGATCGGAACTGGGGGTAATAAAATGTCAGAATATTATTCTATTTTAATTGCTGTTGTTGCGGGGTACCTGGTAGGTACTATTAATCCGGCATACATTATCAGCAGGTTTAAAGGTTTTGATATCAGAAAGATGGGTTCGCGTAATGCGGGAGGTTCCAATGCTCTTATTACCATGGGCAAAATGATAGGAATATTCTGCATACTTTTTGATATCTTCAAGGCGTTCGGAATTATTAAAGCAATGGTTTATTTGTTCCCTGAGGTTAAAAGCATTTTTGCTTTTACTTCAACCGCCTGCATTATGGGTCATATGTTCCCGGTATTTATGAATTTTAAGGGCGGAAAGGGTCTGGCTTGTATCGGCGGCTCTATTATGGCATATTCGGTATTGCTTTTTGTTATATTATTTATTTCAGAGCTTATCCTTGCCGTTGTAGTTGATTATATGTGCGTTGCTCCGATTACTGTCAGCATTCTTTATCCTATAATCTATGCATGGTCGGAGGACTATTGGATTTCACTGTTGATATTTGCCTTTGTCTCGGTGGCTATGCTCTCAAAGCATATGGAAAATTTAAAGCGAATCAAACAAGGTACCGAGCTGCATTTCAGTTACCTTTGGAAGAGTGGTGAGGAGAAAGCCAGAATTAAAGCTAATATTGCTAAAATCGATTCAACACAGGTCAACAGCGTATTCTCGGAAGACAGATAATACAATTTTTTTGCTCTTTACGATGTAACCATAAAATACAGGAGTTTCCGTTACGGGAACTCCTGTGTAATAATCATATCGAATTCACTTCTTTTTACATATCCCTGAAATTGAATTTTTTACGTCCTTCGGCGTAGTCCGCTACAATGTGTCCGTTGCCGTAAAGTCTGTATTTATAAGTTACCAGACCTTCCAATCCCACGGGTCCTCTTGCATGAAGCTTTCCGGTGCTTATACCTACTTCAGCTCCGAAACCATATCTGAAGCCGTCGGCAAATCTTGTCGAGCAATTGCGGTAAACATTGGCTGAATCAACCAGCTGCATGAACTTCTCTGTTTTTTCATCATCTTCCGTAATAATACAGTCTGTATGATGTGAACCGTATTTGTTGATATGTTCAATGGCAGTATCGATATTTTCCGTTACATATAATGAAACACAGTAATCGAGATATTCGGTATGAGGATTCTCGGGAGAATCAAAGACGGTTACATGTGCTTCCTCCAAAGCTTTCTTAAGCAAGGGAAGGAAAGTATCTTCAATATTTTTGTTTACCAGAATGCTTTCGAGAGCATTGCAAACCGACACATATTGTGTTTTGGCGTCAACTATTATCTTTAATGCTTTATCAAAGTCTGCCGAATCATCAACATAGATATGGCATACACCGTCAGAGTGGCCCATAACTGTTATGGAAGTGTTGTCCATTATGTATTTAACAAATGAATTCGAACCTCTGGGAATAATCAAGTCTACGTAGTCTTCACATTGTAAAAGCTCTGTTATTTCCGAACGTTCTTCTGCCTGGAAGAGTATACCATCGGGGAGACCTGCATCTATTGCAGCATTGTAAATGATTTCAAAAAGAGTGCGATTTGTGTTGGTGGTTTCACTGCCGCCTTTTAAAATTGCACAATTGCCGCTCTTTATGCAGAGTGTTGAGATCTGTACGAGAGCATCGGGTCTGGCTTCGAATATTACACCGATTACTCCTATAGGGCATGTAACCCTGTGCAACTCCAAACCCTCATCAAGTTCACGGTGAAGAAGCTCATGGCCAAGCGGATCCTTAAGTGAAACAAGTCCGGTAATGCCTTCGATTACACTTTCAAGCTTGCTTTCGTTAAAGGTAAGTCTTTTGATTACCGGAGCAGCAAGGTCATTTTCTTTTGCCAGAGTAAGGTCTTTATGGTTTGCATCAAAAATAACTTTGGCATTTTCTCGAAGCTTCTTTGCGATTAAAAGAAGAGCATTGTTTCGTGTTTCTATGGTCGAAGCTGCAAGAAGAGGACTAACCTGCTTCATCAGCTTTGCTTTTTCGGATACAGTCATATTTCCTCCTGATTTCTTTGGTTTTGCTTGATTTTATCACTTTGCATTTATTAGGGCAAGTATTGTATTTGATGTAAAAGTAAATTATATTTAGAAAGGAAGTTTATTATTAAAAAGGATTACAGAAAATTAAGATATTGTCTGATGGGCCTGGCACTGTCAATATGTGCCGTTCTGTATTGTTTTAAGGCAGAAGAGGGTTCGGCTGTGATGTACAAGAGCGGGAATAAGGTTACAGACGATTATTTGAAAAACAATGTCTTAGGAAACGAATCCGATGTCAGAACGGATAGAGAGAACAACAGTAATGAAAAATTGAATTCGGACCGGGAACAGCCCAAAGGTGATACTGCGATTATCGATAGTCTTTTTCAGAAGAAGCTGGTGAATATCAACACGGCCGATGAAAGTGAATTGACTGAAATTAAAGGAATCGGTCCTTCTAAGGCGGCTGCTGTTTTGCGGTACAGGACAGAGCACGGAGCTTTTCAGTCGATAGAAGATATTATGAAGGTTCCGGGTATAAAAGAGGGTACTTTTAATAAGATAAAGGATTTGATATGCGTTGAGGATACATCGGCGGAGGGAGGATGAATATGGAGAAAAGAATACTGGTTGTAGACGACGAGAGATTAATCGTAAAAGGCCTGAAATTCAGCCTTGAGCAGGAGGGATATATCGTTGATTGCGCCTATGACGGAGCAGAGGCGCTGACACTTGCCAAAACAAAGGAATATGATATTGTTCTTCTTGACTTAATGCTTCCGGTTTTGTCCGGAAATGATGTATGTCAGGCTATCCGTGAGTTTTCCGACATGCCGATTATCATGCTTACCGCTAAAGCCGATGATATTGATAAGATTATGGGTTTGGAATACGGCGCTGACGATTATATTACCAAGCCTTTCAACATTCTTGAAGTTAAGGCACGAATTAAAGCCATTATCAGAAGAAGTACAAAGGTCAGCCGCGATGAAAAACCCAAGAGCGTGAGGTACGGTGATTTCATGCTTGATACAGTCAGCCGTACGGTTGTTATAGCCGGTGAAAATATTAATCTTACGGCCAAGGAATTTGATATTCTGGAGCTTATGGTGTTTGAACCCGAAAGAGTATTCAGTCGTGAAGACCTGGTTAAAATTATCTGGGATACCGATTTCCCCGGGGATGTAAGAACCGTAGATGTTCATGTTCGTAGATTAAGAGAAAAGATTGAGAAAAATTCCGGAGAACCTAAGTATGTTCACACCAAATGGGGAGTTGGCTACTTCTTCAGCTGCGAAGATTAAAGCTTTTTTCAGAAGTTTAAAATTAAGAGTCTTTCTGACAGTCATTATTATAGGCTGTCTGATAGGCTGTGCCTTTTTCTTTATCACTTCCGCTGTTATTCTCAGACATTCAGTTGAAAAGAAATCTGCGCAGGTATATGACAGATCAGAAAAAATAATTCGTAAGATGTCAACGAATGTTTATACTGTATATCCTGCACAAGCTACCGAAATAATTAATGAACTTAATATTTTGTCCGTTCTTTACGGCGGACGTATTATTGTTGCCGATTCGAACCTTTCCATAGTATACGACTCGTACGGTGTCGAAGTCGGAAAGGTTTTGGTTTCGACGGAGGCCTTGCAGGGGCTTAGAGGCGTATCCTTTGAGTATAATGATAAAGAGAACAGAAAAATAGAAATCTCTCTTCCGATTATTGATGATAATTATGCGTACTCGGAAGGTATATCAGAAAGCAAATATGAAAATATACAGGGAGTTTTTATTTTATCGTTTACGATAGAAGACTGCTATGAAGTTGCAGCATATATGCAAAAGGTCCTTGTTCTTGTTATGCTTGTCATTTTAATTGTCCTTTTCATATTTGCGGTATTTGCGTCCATACGTCTGGCAAAGCCTTTTGCAACTATTAACGAATCTGTAAAACATGTATCGGCCGGCTATGTTGATGATAAAGTCGAACTTTCCGGTTTTTCAGAGCTGGATGAGTTTTCTTCGTCCTTCAACGACATGCTTGCTGCATTGGAAAATGTTGAAGCCTCCAGACAGGAATTTGTATCAAATGTGTCACACGAACTTAAAACTCCGCTTACTTCCATGAAGGTTCTTGCGGATTCTTTACTTGCACAGGAGGATGCTCCCGTTGAGATGTACAGGGAATTTATGAGTGATATAAATTCCGAAATTGACAGGGAGAACAAAATCATCACCGATTTATTATCACTGGTAAAACTCAACAGAAAATCAGGAGATATGCATATAGCAGAGGTCAGCATCAATGAACTTATAGACCTGATTGTAAAGAGAATGCTTCCTATCGCGAGTGCTTCTTCCGTTGAAATAATAGTTGAGAGCTATCGTGACGTAATAGCCGAGGTTGATGAAGTAAAGCTATCGTTAGCACTTACAAATCTGATTGAGAACGGAATAAAATACAATAAAGAAAAAGGAACTGTCAAGATTACTCTCAACAGCGATCATAAGTATTTTCTCATTACTGTTGAGGACAACGGAATCGGTATTCCCGAGGATGATATAGATCGTGTATTTGAAAGATTTTACAGAGTCGATAAAATGCGCTCACGTCAGACCGGAGGTACCGGGCTCGGACTTGCCATAACAAGAAGCGTCGTTATGATGCACCACGGTATAATTAAAGTTGAAAGCCATGAAGATGTCGGAACAATTTTTACTATAAAAATCCCTTTGAATTTTATTCCGGGAACTTAAACGAAAGGTATAACATGAAAACAAAACTGCTTAAAGATATAAGAATGCTGTTGGTAATCATGCTCTGCATGGTTTGTTTTTCATGTTCAAAAAAGGACTCAGAGGCAATACCCGAAGGTTCTATACGTATATATTTAAAAGATGTAAATTCCAATGCTCTTTACTGGGATTATTATTTGCCGGAGAAAACCAGGCGTGAGGATATTATAAATGAGGTTTTGCGGGAAATTTCTACCGTAAGAGAAGAGAATCTGTATGTCCCCGTTCTACCGCAAAATGTCACTATTGATTCTTATGTATTCGGGGCTGACGGTCAGGTTGTTATTGATTTTTCGGATGATTACTATAAAATGGATCGAATTGATGAAATTCTGTGCAGGGCCGGGATTGTTAAAACCCTTTGCGGACTTGATTTCGTATCCGGTGTTGAATTTAATATAAACGGTCAGGCCCTGATGCTGAGTGCGGATAATCCTGCAGGAATAATGACGGAAGAAACCTTTATCGACAATACCGGTGCGGACATTATGTTCAGACAATCGCTGAATATAACCGTTTATTTTCCGGATGAGTCTGGAAATGCACTCGTTCAGTCGAATCTGATAGTAAATACCAACGGAACAAAGCAGCCGGAGCAGCTTGTAGTCGAAAGACTGATTGCCGGACCGATTGTGGTGGACATTCCCATGCTTTTGGTACTTAATCCCAAGACACAGCTCAATTCCGTTTACACGGAAGATGGTGTTACTTATCTGGATTTTAACGAAGCTTTTCTGGAAAAGCCGGAAGGTGTATCCGATGAGGTTGTGATTTACAGTATAGTAAATTCCCTTACCGAGCTGAATTATGTTTCGAAGGTCTCGATTACTGTTGACAAGCATCAGCTGAAAAGTTACGGAGGAATGTTAATTCCTGTTCTGCTTGAATACAGACCTGAGCTGTTACCGGAAGAAAAGGCGGGCGACAGTTCGCAAGCACAACGTTGATATGATTAAAAATTGCCGAGAAGGGAGCTGATAAAGAACTGAACGGTTTTGAAAAAATCCTGTGCAGACCCATGGTGATTATATGCATGGCATATATTACAGGAATTCTTTTGCCGGGGAGAACTTTTTTTATACATGTGCTTTTGGCATTTCTGACGATTCTGGGAATATGGCTGATATTTTCGGGCAGATATGAAAGAAAGCGATTTATATATCTTGTATCGGTGTGGTTATGCGTTCCGATATTTTGCATTATAGGTTATTTGAGAACAGTCGAATATAATAAATTAAATCATTTCTGCAGATTGCCCGAGATAAGCGAAGAGGCGGTTGCTTCGGGCGTAATAGATGACATTTCGATAAAAGACAATTCTTATTCTGTGACTTTAACAGATTCCGAAATATTTTTAAAAGGACAATCCTTTAAAATCAGAAAAATTCTGACTGCAATTCCAAACGAATTATATACTCCATTCATAGGTGAAAAGATTTTTATAAGCGGAAACATATACTCCTTTGAAGCCGCATCGAATCCCGGACAATTTGATGCCTTTGATTATTATACTGTCAGGGGCTATGATGTCGGGTGTAAGGCTGATTATATTATTAAAGATGATAGTTTCAGACCCGGTTTCTTTTATAAAGTCAAACAGCGGATTTATGAAATCAGATGTTATTTATCTTCGAATCTTTATACTGTACTTCCGGCTGAAAATGCTTCGGTTATGGTTTCAATCATAACGGGAGACCGTGGGATGCTTGACAAGGATATCAAAAAATTGTATTCGGAGGGTGGAATCGCACACATATTGTCGATTTCTTCACTTCATATTACCATTCTCGGGATGGGTCTTTTCAGACTGCTGATGAAAGTCTTTTCACGGCTGCGCCTGAGTGTATTCACCACCTTGCTGATAGTTCTGATGTATGGCTGCATGACCGGTTTCTCGGTTTCGACATCAAGAGCAATAATAATGCTGAGTGTTATGCTTCTTGGAAAGCTATTACGAAAGGCATATGATATGCCGAGCGCAATAGGACTTGCTGCAATGATAATTCTGCTCGATAATCCGGGAATGCTTACGGATTCCGGGTTTCTTCTTTCGTTTTTTTCGGTCATCGGAATATATGTAACGGGAGAAATAATAACGGCATTTGACGTGAAAAATACAGCCGCTAAATCTGTTATTTTGAGTGCAGGGGTATGGCTTTTTGATTTGCCGATTGTTCTGAACACATACTACACTTTGAATCCGTATTCTGTACTCATTAATCTGTTTGTTCTTCCTCTTATGTCTGTTCTGCTTGTGGCAGGTTTTCTGGCAGGGGTATTCGGGTATATTTTCCTTGCCGGACCGTTGTACTACATACTTGAGTTTTATGAAAAAATATGTCTGCTTGAAAAGAAGCTGCCGTTTGCAACAATAGTGGTCGGGAACCGTTCGACTTTGAGTGTATTTCTGTATTATGCATTTTTGATGATGATGAGACATATTCTGGTTCGCTCCCGGATTAAATCCACAGTGGCGGGGAAAAGGCATATTTTTATTATTTTATTGTGCCTTACGGTAATATTTATTCCGGGAAAGAAAGCACCTTTTGTTTTTTGCTTCCTTGATGTGGGACAGGGGGACAGTATTTTTTTCAGAGTGGGCAAGGAAACATTCCTTAACGACTGCGGATCTTCGAATGTCAGCAAAGTAGGTGAGTACAGGATTATTCCTTTTCTGAAATATTCGGGTGTTTCCGAAATCGATCATCTGATAATATCACATTCCGATAATGATCACATGAGTGCATTAAAGGAATTTTTTGAAATCGGGTATCCTAAAATTAACGAAGTGATTTTTAATGTATACGATACGGAGAATGCTTTGATTGATAGCCTGAAGGAGAACGGAATAGCAGTAACCTTTTTGGGAGCCGGTGATGTGATATTTGAGGATACAGATACCGGCGGAAAGAGGTTTGCGGCAACAGTCAGGGCGGTTTCACCGTCAAAAGAAAAAAAAGGAAAAGATTTAAATACGAATTCACTGGTGCTTGAAGCCGCTATAGGCGGCATTTCCGTTCTTCTTACGGGAGATTCCGATTTTGACAGTGAAGAAATATATATCGGCAATCTTTCAGATACACCGGTTAAAGTTCTCAAATGCGCTCATCACGGTTCCAAAAACTCTACTTCATCGGACTTTCTGGCCGGGATACATCCCGCGATTTCCATTATTTCGTGTTCTGCTGCGAACAATTACAATCACCCATCTCCGGAACTGATTGAAAGGCTTAATGCGGTTGATACCGATGTATTTATTACCAGGGATTGCGGTATGATTGAACTGGATATGGTTGATTGTGACAGCCTGACGGTGAAATTATTTAAGCATATGGAGGATGCGGAGTGACTACTGCCATGATAATTTAAAGTTGTTTTTTTAACCTGTTTACTATATAATTTTAAGAGTTAAATAAGAAATAATTAACAAACTATAAAAACATTGGAGATTGCCTGCATGCTGGGAGTATATAATTACACTGTCGTTATCACATATTTAAGCGTTGTTTCATGCGCCGTAGGTATGTATTTTTCTACTCAAGGAGACTTTAAGTCAGCCATTTTCTGTCTGATGTTTTCAGGTCTTTGCGATATGATAGACGGCCCTATTGCCAGAACCAAAAAAGACAGAACCGATCTTGCAAAGAAGTTCGGTATACAGATTGATTCACTTTGTGATTGTATCAGCTTTGGTGTTCAGCCTGCGGTTCTTTATTATTTCATAGCTGAATTCTATGCACCGGATACGGAGTGGCTTCATATTGCGGCACTTGTTCTGGGAGTTCTTCTTATGCTTTGCGGTGTTATCCGACTTGCATTTTTCAATGTTACCGAAGAAGAACGACAGCAGACAGAAGGAAATAAATTAAGAGATTATTACAGAGGATTGCCTATTACAAATTCAACACTTATGGTACCTCTTGTATTCCTTACTTCGTATTTCCTCAAGGGAATTGCTTTTGCATATGCAATGCTTGCTTCGGAACTTATTTTGGCATTTCTTTTTGTACTTGACTTTAAGTTCCCCAAGGTTCACGGAAAAAAGCTTATCATAGTAGGGCTTGCTGCTTTTGCGGTATTTATCGGAGTTTGTTTTGCAGGTTAATAAATAAAAACTGAAAGAGGATATGCATGTTTAAAGACAGACAGGGAAATATTCAGACCAAGGATGCTACTCCTGAGAAAGCTTTGTGGGCACTTTACAAGACGGTACCGGGAAGACAGCTTCTGAAAATTTTGATTAATCCAACCTTTTCGGACTTAATAAGGGCCTATATGAAGAGCCCTTTTTCTGCATTAAGGATTGATTCATTTGTTAAGAAAAACAATATCAGCCTTAAGGATTATGTTCCGACGAAGTATAAAAGCTTCAATGATTTCTTTACCAGAAAGATAAAGGATGGACGGCGTCCGTTTGTTTCGGATCCTGCCGCACTTCCTTCACCCTGTGATTGCCGTGCAAGTGTCTATACTATTTCCGAGGACCTTGTTCTTGATATAAAAGGTTCAAAGTATACTGTTCAGTCACTTCTTCGAAATGGAGAACTTGCTCAGCAGTATGCCGGCGGATATTGCATGATTTTAAGACTTACTGTGGATGATTATCACCGTTATTGTTATCCGGATGACGGATATAAGACCGACGATGTTTTCCTTCCGGGAATTCTTCATACAGTAAACCCGATTGCACTTGATTTTGCCGATATCTATACTGAAAATCAGAGGATGTATACAACTCTGCATTCAGCACATTTCGGTCCGATTGTTCAAATGGAAGTCGGTGCGATGGGAGTCGGAAGAATTGTCAACCATAGAGGAGAAGGCATTGTAAGACGCGGGGAAGAAAAGGGTTATTTTGAATTCGGCGGGTCGACGATTGTGCTTCTGCTCAGGAAAAACTGTTTTACTCCCGATGAAGATATCGTAAGAAATACTGCCGAGGGTTATGAGACTATGGTCAGACAGGGTGAACAGATAGGATATAATGAAAAATATAAAGGCTGATATAGCAAGTAACAGATACAAAAGAATTTACCTCCTCTATGGCGAGGAGGTTTATCTTATGCGTAAATGTCTTGCAAGTCTGAAGAAGGGTGTTATCGGAGACGATGATACGGGAGTTAATTTTACTAGCTTCGACGGCAATACGGGGTATGATATAAACGAATTGAAAGATATTGTTCAGACGCTTCCATTCTTTGCAGAGAGAAGATTGGTTATAGTCGAGAACAGTGGATTGTTCGGAGCTGATAACGGCTTCGCGGATTTTATTTCAGCAATTCCCGAAGAGACAGTTCTGGTACTCGTCGAGCAAAAAACCGATAAGCATACGAAGTTATACAAAGAGATTAAAAACGTTGGATATGTTTGTGAGTTTGTGACTCCAAAACCCGATCAGCTTCTGACTTTTGTTGCAGGATACCTGGGAAAAGAAAGCAAGAGAATTTCACAGTCTGACTGCGATTATTTTATATCATCGGTCGGCGGTGATTTGTACAATATTACATCGGAACTGGATAAACTGATAGACTTTACCGGACAGCGCAATGTTATATTGAAGTCCGATATTGATGAAGTTTGTTCGATGCATATCGAGAATAAAATATTCGATATTGTTGATATGCTGATGAACAGTAATGTAAAGGCGGCTATGAAAGTTTATTTTGATCTGATTGCTTTACGCGAACCGCCACTGAATCTGCTTCGATATATATTGAAGCAGTATATGAAATTTGTTACTATCAGGGATGAAATTGATCGAGGTTCTTCCGATTCCGAACTTGCAGCCGAACTTCACTGTGCAGACTGGTTGGCAAGGAAGTATCGGGCCAGAGTGAAGAATTTTGGTAAGTCAAAACTTATTAAAGCTGTAAGGTTGTGTACCGATACCGAAAACAATATAAAAAACGGAAATCTTAACGAAGAAATCGGTATGGAGATTTTGCTTGCAAATTTGGCATCATTATAATATAATCGCATATGTGCTTAAAAGCATTATATATGATATGGAGTGGTATCGAAGTGGTCATAACGGCCCTGACTCGAAATCAGGTAGGCGGCAACGTCTCGTGGGTTCGAATCCCACCCACTCCGTCAGAAAGGCCTTCGGATAAATCCGAAGGCCTTTTTATGATTATTTTACCGAAATTATTCTTCGCAATTCAGCCATTTAAGCTCGTCCTGTGTAAGAACTATATCAAGGGCTTTAATATTTTCTTTCATACGAATTCCCGAGCGGGCACCGGCCAAAAGAACAGACTTTATGGGCTGCGCCAAAGTCCAGGCTAAAGCCAGCTGCGGAACGGTGCAATTCTTTTCATTTGACATTATCTCGACTCTGCGAAGGCGCTCAAAGTTTTCTGGATAGCAGTAGCCTTTTATAGCAAACTCGTCAAGAAAGTCTTTTGCGGTATTCGGGTTATCGGAAGTAAATCGTCCCGAGAAAAATCCGCGTGCGAGACTTGAATAGGCAAACACGGGCATATCATTGCGCAGATACCATTCACGGGCATCTGTGTTTCCGGGGCCGGAAATGCTTACGCAGCCGGCACCGCCGCCGAAAGGATCGCCGATTTGGTCGGCAAGACCGTAATTGGGGCTTGAAACCGTAAAAGGAACAAGACCGTGCTTTTTTGCATATTTGTTTGCTTCGGCTATTCTGGTATGAGTCCAGTTTGAACCGCCGAATGCTCCTATTTTCCCTTTTTTGTGATATTCATTAAGCACTTCGACCATTATTCCGGGTTCGATATCAAGGTTATCACGATGCAGAAAATAAATATCTATATAGTCGGTTGAGAGTCTTTCAAAGGACTGCTCGATATCATGGATCAAATCGTTCGGTGTAACTCTGTCTTTTCCGTTATATGGATGACACCCTTTGGAGATTATAACAAGTTTTTCACGATTTTTTCTTGATTTTATCCAATTGCCGAGGCTGACTTCACTTAGCCCGTAATTCTCGGCAGTATCAAACGTTGTGATACCCATATTAAAGCATTCGTCAAGAAGAGTGTCGACGTTTTCACCTGCGAGCATAGGTGCAATTGCGCATCCGAGTGCAATTCGCGATACAGGTGCAGAGATTCCGTTAATCTGTAAATAATTCATTGTATCCCCCTAATGTTAAAAACGGCAAGGTAGCTGTCTGAATAAAATTATGCATTAATCGATACATGACGTCAATGAAAAAGCAGTCGATTGAAATAATATATGCTAGGATATTACATCTCGAAGATAGTTATCTACATGGCCGCGGCGGATATCGGATGTTATACTTTTATTAGGTTGTTACTTTGTACACACAAACTAAGATTGAGGTAACTTATGCTTAAAGCAGTATCCGCACCTTTTAAAAAGGGTGTAAATTTTACTATCTGGCTGGAACACCGCGATGCAGAGCATATTCAGGCTGACTTTTTCGATAAATCCGATTTTGAAAATGTAAAAAGTCTGGGCTGTGATGTTGTTCGTGTACCTATTCATTTTGAAAGGTTTTGCAATAAAGAAAACGGATATGTAATTCCGGACAAGATACTCGGTATCATGGATAACATTGCAGAATGGTCGCGTGAACTTCAGATGTATGTTATTTTTGATTTTCATAACGCAACCGATGTTGATTCGAGAACTTCAGACGAAGTCGAAGGTATTCTTATGCCGATATGGACTCAGATCGCAGCAAGGTATAAGGACGCCTCGCCATATGTTATATACGAGCTTATGAATGAGCCTCATGGGATAGAAATCGATTTATGGAATGAAGTTATTGAAAGAGTGTTCTATAAAGTTCAGTCAATCGATCCGAACCATTATATAATCGTCGGGGGAGCAGACTGGAACAGCTTTGCCGCTATGACAACACTTCCGAAATTCAAAAGCGACAAAGTAATTTATAATTTCCATTTTTACGATCCGCATACCTTTACCCATCAGGGAGCATCCTGGTGTCATATGGAGAGAGTTGTAGGAATACCTTTTCCCTTCGATCCTTCGAGAATGCCCGAACTTCCCGAGGATGCAACGGAATATGAGAAAGCAAAATTCGAGAATTATCCTAAAGACGGCACATTAGAAGCGGTAACCGGATTTTTTGATAGGTATGCCGAGTTCAGCATTGAAAGAAATGCGCCTGTTTATTGCGGGGAATTCGGATGTTTCTCGCCGTTTGCCAATCATGAGGAGAGGGTTAACTGGTATCGAATAGTCGCGGGACTTCTCGAAGAACGCAACATAGCAAGAACCAGCTGGGATTACTACGGTTCGTTTGGTATGTTTGATTTCAAAAAGGTTGATTTTACGCTCATACGCGAGAAGGGGATTAAGGTTTTGAAATTCCCGAAAGACCTTGATTTTGAAATTGTTGAAGCTCTCGGACTTAATGTTCCTGAGATAAATGCGTGAATTTAAGTCGCGTTTTTTGGTTTTTTTATTATAGCAATAAGCAAAAACAAAATATAAACAATATTTAATACAAGGGGGTAACATCATGGTAGACGTTAAAGGAAAATGGGCACTGATTACGGGAGCGAGCAGAGGCATAGGAAAGCTTTCGGCTGAGTTCATGGCAGAGCGCGGATGCAATCTTATTCTTCACAGCAGATCACTCGAGCATACAAAGGCTCTTGCAGAGAATCTTAAAGCCAAAGGAATCGAAGTGAAATGTGTTGCGGCCGAACTTGGAAATCTAAATGAGGTTGAAGCGATGTTAAAAGAAATCGATTCTTTCGGCATTAATCTTGAGATTATTTTAAATAATGCGGGACTTCAGATTGCTTACAGAACAAATTATCTTGAAACACCTATTTCGGATTATGATGTTAGTTTTAAGGTGAATACCATGTCACCTATGATGATAGTATATCATTTCCTTCCCAAGATGATCGAGAACGGATTCGGAAGAATAGTGAATACTACCAGCGGCATAGCACTTGATCCTCAGCAGGCAGGATACTCAGCAAGCAAGGCAGCACTTAACAAAGTTACTGTTGATATCGGATCGAAGCTTGAGAGCACGGATGTTATGATTAATCTTACCGATCCGGGATGGTGCAGAACCGATCTTGGAGGTCAGGGAGCACCCAATGCACCCGAAAGTGCAATACCTGGAGTGGTTGTCGGAGCTTTTCTTGATGATAAAAAATCCGGCAGATATCTTGGTGCTCAGCAGTTTACCGGTATGAGTCTCGAAGAAGCTGTTGCTTCGGTTAAATAATTGTGCTGAAATATTTGTTTATCAGCAGCCTGCAGCATCTTACAGCGGTCAGAACAGTCAGAAATTTTTAATATTTTATTTAGGAGTATGGCAGTTTGTCATGCTCCTTTTTTCTTGCATAACTAATATGGAAATGATATAACTATTTTATTAGCATTTTTTCGAAAATACTTATTATTTGATACGGCAGGTGATTATATGAGTTATAGCGAAAAAGCAATAGGCATGGATGTTCCGGCAGATTTTATGGAGCCTGAAAAGCTTCATGAGATAATGATTGAGCGTGTCAAAAAATATCATCATGCAAGCGGAATCGAAACCATTGAAAGAGCATATAAGGTTGCTTGTGAAGCTCACAAGGATCAAAAGCGTAAATCGGGTGAACCTTATATTATTCATCCTATTTGTGTTGCGATTATTCTTGCTGATCTGGAACTTGATGTTGAAAGTATTGCAGCGGGATTGCTCCATGATGTAATCGAAGACACCATTATTACTTATGAGGAGCTGGAAGCACAGTTCGGCTCTGAAATTGCCATGCTTGTTGACGGCGTTACAAAGCTTACAAAACTTAATTATTCTGCCGATAAAGTTGAGCTTCAGGCCGAGAACTTGCGTAAGATGTTCCTTGCCATGGCAAAGGATATCCGCGTTATACTTATAAAACTTGCCGACCGTCTTCATAATATGAGGACTATGCAATACCAGCCTCCGAACAAGCAGTATGAGAAATCCAGGGAGACTATGGATATCTATGCGCCTATCGCACAGAGACTCGGTATTTCCAAACTTAAAATTGAACTCGATGATTTAAGCTTAAAATATCTTGAACCGGTCATGTACAAAGATCTTTCGGAGAAGATTTCCGCAAAACTGGCCGAGAAGGAGAACCTTATTAATGAGCTTGTCGAGGAAGTTGGAAATCATGTCGAAGAAGCCGGCATTTCCGCTAAAGTCAACGGAAGAGTAAAGCATCTTTTCTCCATTTACAAAAAAATGGTTACTCAGAACAAGACTCTCGATCAGATTTATGATCTCTTCGCTATTCGAATTATTGTTAAAGATTTAAAAGACTGCTATGCGGCGCTCGGAGTAATCCATGAAATGTATAAGCCTGTTCCCGGACGTTTCAAAGATTATATTGCTATGCCCAAGCCCAATATGTATCAGTCTCTGCATACAACGCTTATCAGCTCCAACGGTACTCCTTTTGAGGTTCAGATCAGAACTCAGGACATGCATCGTACCGCAGAATTCGGTATTGCTGCGCACTGGAAGTATAAAGTCGATCCCGAAGGCAAGATGACCACGGATTCTGAGGAGGAGAAGCTCAGCTGGCTCAGACAGATTCTTGAATGGCAACAGGATCTTTCGGATAACAAGGAATTTCTGATGCTGTTGAAAGACGATCTCAGCCTGTTTTCCGACAGTGTATTCTGCTTTACTCCTTCGGGTGAAGTCAAGAATCTTACCGTTGGTTCGACACCGATTGATTTTGCATACAGTATTCACAGTGCTGTCGGCAATAAGATGGTAGGAGCCCGCGTAAACAATAAACTTGTTACCTTCGATTACGTTATCCAGAACGGCGATCAGGTTGAGATTATTACATCCCAGAATTCAAAAGGACCTTCAAGAGACTGGCTGAAGCTTGTTAAGACAACACAGGCGAAGAACAAGATTAATCAGTGGTTCAAGTCTGAGTTTAAGGAAGAGAATATTCAGAAAGGTAAGGATCTTGTAGCAGCTTACTGCAAGACGAAGGGAATCAACGTATCCGACATTATGCGTGCCGAGTTCCAGGAGCCTATTCTCAGAAAATACGGCTACAGAGACTGGGATTCCGTGTATGCGGCAATCGGACACGGCGGATTAAAGGAAGGTCAGATTGTAAGTCGACTTGTTGATGAATTTGAAAAGAAGAACAAGAAGGATATGACAGATGCGCAGGTTCTTGAAGCGATTACCGAAACAGCTGTCGAAAAGAAACCTATTCTGGCTTCAAAAGGAAATATTATCGTACAGGGCGTGAACGATGTTGCAGTACATTTTTCCAGATGCTGTTCACCTGTGCCCGGGGATGAGATTTGCGGATTTGTAACCAGAGGACGAGGAGTATCGATTCACAGAACCGACTGCATCAATATTATGAATATGTCAGCGGAAGAACGACAGAGACTGATTCCCGCTGAATGGAACGAAGCTAAGAATAAAGCAGGTCAGGAGATGTTCTCAACAGAGATTAATATCTATGTTAAGAACAGAAACGGTGTTCTGCTTGATGTTTCTAAGATTACAACAGAGAATAATATAGATGTAACCACCATGAATGCAAGAACCAGCAAACAGGGAATAGGAACAATTACGCTGGGCTTCAGTGTCAACGATAAAGAAACTCTTGCTGCCATTATTTCGAAACTGCGCAGTATTGACGGTGTACTTGATATCACCAGAACGATGGGCTGAAAACGAGGTTTTTATGAAGATATTTTCTATGGCGGTCGGAAGATTGGGTACCAACTGTTATATAGTCAAAAACGAAGATAACGGAAAGGGATTTATCGTTGATCCGGGAGATGATTTTGAACGCATCAGCAATACACTCTCCGAATTATCAATTGATCCCGAAGCGGTTTTGCTGACTCACGGTCATTACGATCATATCGGTGCGGTTGAGGCTTTGAAGTCCGAATATAAGGATATGAAAGTATATGCAAGTGCTGATGAAGCGGAAGTGCTCGAAAGTCCCGAAAAAAATCTTTCTGCTTTCTCGGGAGAAGCTTTAAAGGTCTCCGAAGCGGTATTTCTAAACGATAACGATATGATCGATATTGCCGGTGCAAAAATAGAATGTCTGGCGACTCCGGGGCATACCGTGGGCGGAATGTGCTATTATCTTGAATGTAATAAAGTCGTTTTCTGCGGCGATACTATTTTTAGGGCAAGTGTCGGAAGAACCGACTTCCCGGGCGGGGATGAAATCACTCTTGTTGATTCGATTATTAATAAAATATTTGTTCTTCCGGATGATACAAGACTTCTTCCCGGACATGGCCCCGCAACAGATGTTGAATACGAAAAAGCAAATAATCCTTTTATTTATTAAGGACATTATTATTGGGTGGATTTGATTTGAAGGAAAAGATTGTTATACAAATTGAAGGCCTCGATTTCAGACAGGATATTGAGCCGTTGATAAAAGAGTTCTTTCCCGGACTTGTTTATGAAAAAGAACTTACTATCAGTCTTTGTGCTTTTGAAAAGAGTTTTGTATTAAAGATTCATGACAAAGAGGAAGTCATCGATCAGCTTGAAGAAGATATCGTATCTGCGGAAACGGATGCCAAGAAGCTCCACAGAGATTACCGCAATCAGCTTTTGCGTGCAATTTACCGAATGCTTTCGGGATATCTGAATGTGAAGCTTCCGTGGGGAATATTGACCGGTGTCAGACCCACCAAGCTCATTTTTGAGCGTATCGAAAAAGGTGAAGCGGGTCATTTGAAATTCTTCGCGGACAATTATTATGTTTCCGCGGAAAAGGCTTCGCTCGCGACAAGGATTGCAGCTGTCGAATACCAACTGCTAGATGCAATCGACTATTCAAACGGTTACAGTCTTTATGTGGGAACACCTTTTTGTCCGAGTATATGCAATTATTGCTCGTTCGGATCTCATCCGATCGACAGATTTGCCGATTGCGTAGAACCATATATTGAAGCACTTAAAAAAGAAATCATATTTGCATCTTCGTGCTTTAAGCACAGAAAGCTGGAGACTGTCTACTTTGGCGGAGGTACACCTACTTCGGTTACCGCAGATCAGCTCAGAAGCGTTATAAGATGTGTAAAAGAAAATTTTGATATTTCGAATGTACGTGAATTTACCGTCGAAGCCGGTAGACCCGACAGCATAACCGAAGAAAAACTTAGTATGTTGAAGGAGGAAGGAATTACCAGAATTTCCATAAATCCTCAGTCGATGGTACAAAGAACTTTGGATACAATCGGAAGACGACACTCGACAGAACAGGTTGCTGATGCATTCAAACTTGCAAGAAGTTTGGGATTCGATAACATAAACATGGATTTGATTGCCGGACTGACGGGAGAGAATATATTGGATTTCAAAAAGACACTCTCGGAGATTGAGAAACTCGACCCCGACAGTATAACCGTTCATACTTTGGCTTTAAAACGTGCGGCGAGACTGACTACAGAGAGCGAATTGTATGAAGGCAATGAAGCTACGGATGTTTCGCTCATGGTAGACACTGCTGCGGATTATATGAAAGCACATGGTTATGAACCCTATTATATGTACCGACAAAAGAATATGAGTGAGAACCTGGAGAATGTAGGATATGCTCGAAAGGGAAAAGAAGGCCTTTATAATATTCTTATTATGGAGGAAAAACAAATGATTCTTGCCTGCGGTTCGGGAGCTTCATCAAAATTTGTACGCGATAACGGGGATAAACGTTTCGAGAGGGTTGAAAATGTAAAAAATGTTCATGAATATATCGCCAGAATAGACGAGATGATTGAACGCAAGCGAAAATATATTGAGGGAAACTGTATTAAATAGAGGGTTTAATATATGATGGTTAAGGAAAAGTCCAAATTGATGGAACTCTTCAATGTTGATATAGATTTTGAGGAAGACATCGAAGACGCAATCAATCATGGATATATTGTTTCGAATCTGGCATTCAGGCTTGCAAGAGAACTGGGTTATGATGAAGAGTTCTGCAATATGATGGCTGATGCGGGGCTTCTTCATGATATTGGGAAGCTGGAACTGAGCAATAAAATGTACGGACGTCAGAAGAACGTACTGAAGATCGAGGAAATGAAATATGTCAGACGTCATCCGTCCATAGGTTATCAAAGGTTGTGTGATGAGAACGTCGGCACGGAAGAACTGAGACAGATTGTGCTGCATCATCATGAAAATTTTGACGGTTCCGGATATCCGAACAACACGAAAGGTACAGCTATTCCTTTGGGTTCAAGAATTCTTCGTGTATGTGATGTATATTCTGCACTTATTTCCGACAGACCTTATCGTCCGGCATTCGACCGAAACACAGCCATGGAGCTCATGATAGAAGAAGTAAAGAACTTCGATATGGAGGTATTTCTTGCTTTTATGAGAATTGTTCATGAGGATGATTTTGAAGATATTCTTAACTTTGTCGATAAGGTAAATGCTAACAAACATTATGATTATGATTTATTACAATTTTAAAAAAACTGTTTGACAATCATATTATATTTGCTATAATTAGTCGTGTGCGATTTTGAGCGCACTGTTTTTTGTGTGAATAATGCAGTATATGAATGGAGTTCGACATGCATATTTCGTTATCTGAGATTATGAATCTTAAGTCTGAGGTTCGTAGTATGAATGTGGATATTGAGATGCAGACATACAGTTTGCAGGGGATTGAATATGAATTTATTTCAAAGAGTCCCGTAGAGCTTCATCTTTCGCAGGTTTCACCTAAAATTGTTAAACTCATCGGTCATATTGCTTTGGAGCTGTCGGTTCCCTGTTCCAGATGTCTGGAGCCGGTATCCGTACCGTTTGATATCAACCTTGATTACAGATATGTGATTTCGGATGAAGGCGGGGCATCTCTGGAGGATGATGATGAGCCTATAAACTATATTAACGGATATGAGCTCGATGTTGACGGGTTAGTCAGCGAAGAGGTTATGATAGGGTTTCCCATGAAGGTCCTCTGCTTTGATGAGTGCAAAGGAATTTGCACTGTATGCGGAGCGAATCTCAACAGGGGAGAGTGCGGTTGCGACCGCACCGTGCTTGACCCGAGAATGTCAATTATCCGGGATTTGTTCCGACAGAAGGAGGTGTAAAAGCAATGGGTGCTATTTGTCCTAAGAACAGAACTTCTAAGGCTAGAAGAGATAGTCGTCGTGCTAACTGGAAGATGACTGCTCCTAATCTTGTAAAGTGCAGCAATTGTGGTGCGCTTATGATGCCTCATCGTGTATGTAAGGCATGCGGTCACTACAACAAGAAGGAGATCGTTGCTACAGCTGAATAAGCAGAAAAATTAAACCGGAGTTTTACTCCGGTTATTTTTTTACTCAAACAGTTTTATTCCGTATAGATTGGAAGTATGTATATAACATATAAAAAATGGACTTTACTTTGATATGTCGATTCAAGGTAAAGTCCATTTTACGCATCCGACGGGATTCGAACCCATGTTACAGCCTTCGGAGGGCTGCGTGATATCCACTTCACTACGGATGCATGAATTTATTTTTTCATAGCTTACATATTATAACAAAATAGGATAGGGGTGTAAAGGTTAAGAAAATTCTTTTTTCTCGACTAAATATTAGTGATATGTTATAATAAATTAAATTGGATTATTATGTGAAAAATTCCGTTAGGAGGTTTACATGAGAAGTTTATATGTATTATTCGCCAATACTGCAGCTCTAAAACCGCCGTTTCCCAAGGCTATGGTTATTACTGTTGTCGGAAGTGTAGGGGTTGTTATTTTGCTGGCAGGCTTTGTGCTTTATATGTGGATTTCTCAGCAGAAATCCGGAGCCATGTCAAAAGAAATAAATAGACTTACCGCGAGTATTGACGCGGGTTTTGTCAATTTTTTTACATATGATCGCGGCGTTATTACATATGCGAGTCAGGGCTTTTACAACATTATGGGCATGACCAAGGAAGAAATCAAAGATGTTTACGAAAAAAGCTTTTACAGGCTTATAGGTGAAGAAAATGAACATTTTTTTCGTGAATTGTCACACAATAAAAATGAGTCTATCGATACCGAATTAAAGATTAAAACAGGAAACGGAATCAGGTGGTTCAGATTCACAGGTAAGCTGGTTGTGCGAAAAGGACTTCCGACTATTTCAGCGGCGCTTGTCGATATTACTCTTGCAAAGGAGTATGCAGAGAAGCTTGCGCTTGAACAGGAAAGATACCGACTGGCAACCGAACTTTCTAATGATGTTATTATGACTTACAGCCTTGTGAACGATACACTTAAACTCGGCGAGAATTTTAAGGAGTATTACGGAGGGGAGACCACCATCGAAGGTTTCTTCGCCAACAAGATGTGGGAAAAAGGCAATGTTTACAGTGAGGATTATGAGACCATTGCCGAAATGATGCGTATTATTATGCATAAGGACGGCAATCTCGATCATCAGATTCGTATAAAAGATAAGTCCGGTGATTATATCTGGAACCGTATTATCGGAGTGCCGATTGCCGACAATTCCGGTTCAAACAAGGAATTTGTCGGAAAAATGATGAACATCGACTCGCAGAAAAAGCAGATAGGCGTCCTTGAAATGAAGGCAATGAAGGATCCGCTTACCGGAGCTTTCAACAAGGAGTTCACCAAGTCGAGGATTAACGAATATATTGTGAACAATCCGGAGAATCCCGGTATGCTTCTGCTCGTGGATATCGATCATTTTAAGAATATAAATGATACATACGGACATATTATGGGTGACAATATCATTATTGAGGTTGTTCATCAGGTTACCAAAGCTTTCCGTTCCAATGATATTATCGGACGTATCGGCGGTGACGAATTTGTTGTGTTTGTATGCAATGTTAGGAATCCGGAGGATCAGATTAAGCAGGCAAAGAAACTTCATGAGGTACTTCGTCAGCCGGTTACTATCGACGGAAAGGTTATAAATAAATCTGCAAGTATCGGTATTGCCCTTTTTCCTGACCATGCATCGTCTTATGAGAGACTTGTCGAATGTGCGGATGAGGCTCTTTATAAGGTAAAGGACAACGGCCGAGACTCATTTATAATTTATGGCAATGAATAAAATGATATATTTGGATAATGCGGCAACCACAAAAACCGATCCAAAGGTTTTGGAGGCTATGGAGCCTTTTCTTTCGGATTTCTATGGGAATCCGTCATCATCATACAGTTTTGCCGCCAGGGCCAGAAGCGCAATAGGACGTGCCAGAGAGCAGGTGGCAGGTCTGATCGGAGCCGAAAAAGATGAAATCTATTTTACCTCCGGAGGAACCGAAGCCGATAATGCAGCTCTATGGGGGATGTATAGGCTGAAGGCTTCGTCAGGCAAAAAGATTAATATTGTTTCTCAAAACACTGAACATCCGGCAGTTCTTAATACATTGAAGGGTATCTCGCAATTGACGAATGCTCAGGTACGATTTGCCGGATGTGATGAGAGCGGATATGTGGGGCTTGATAATGTTAAACAGCATATTGACAGCAGTACCGCTTTTATCAGTATCATGGCTGCCAATAATGAAATCGGAACGATAAATGATTTCAGACGGATAGGCGAATATGCGGGAAGCAGCGGCATTCTTTTCCATACCGATGCGGTTCAGGCTGTCGGACATATTCCGATAAATGTAAAGAAGGATAATATTGATTTACTCAGTGCGTCCGCTCACAAATTTCACGGACCCAAGGGTATAGGATTCTTATATGTTCGAAGGGGTATAAAGCTTCCCTCTTTCATTTTCGGTGGAGGACAGGAACGCGGGCTTATTTCCGGAACCGAAAATGTTGCCGGAATAATAGGACTCGGTAAGGCAAGTGAAATTGCTGCCGAGAACCTTGAAGCTGACAGCAAGAGAATATGTTCCCTGCGTGACAGGATGATTAAAGAAGTTTTAAGTGCTGTTCCGGGTACGATTGTTACAGGAGCACAGGATTCCAAGCTTAGAACGCCCGGAAGTGTATCTTTTGCATTTGCCGATATATCGGGATCATCTCTTCTGGTTCAGCTTGATATGAAAGGGATTTGCGCATCAACCGGTTCGGCCTGTTCCGCATCTTCGATGGAACCTTCTCATGTACTTAAGGCATGTAATTTATCCGATAAATATATAAACGGTTCAGTCAGATTCAGTCTTTCAAAGTATACTACGGAAGAAGAAATCGAGTACGTGGTTCAGAACCTTTCTCAATGCATCGATTCACTTCGAAGAATTGTAGGTGCCGATTATTAAAAATGCGGGAGAATGATTATGCTTTTATATGATTGTCATATGCATTCGAGCTTTTCGGATGATTCTCAAACAGATCCTGTTCTGCAGATTGAAAAAGCTGTTGAACTCAATAAAAAGGGAATATGTTTTACCGATCATATGGACTTGGATTATCCTTCGTCGGATCCGGATATTACTTTTGTTTTCGATACGGATGATTATTACGGCAAGTTATGTGCGTTGAGAGAACACTATAAGGACAAGCTTGATATTCTGATCGGTATCGAAATCGGTCTTCGCAACGAGTCCGACATTGCGGAATCTATGAAAGTGCGATATGAAGCACTTACTTCGAAGTATGATTTTGACTTTGTGATAGGCTCGACTCATTGCCTCGAACATACAGATCCGTATTATGAAAGTTATTGGAACGGCAAGAACGTACATGAAGGGTTGGCGAACTATTTTAAGGCTTGCTGTTACAATGCGGCATATTATGATTGTTATGATTCATTCGGACATACGGACTATGTGGTACGTTATGTTCCCGAAAAAATGAACTGGAAAGCATCTGAGAATTATAAGCCTGCGGATTATTCGGATTATATAGATGATTTGCTGAAAACTCTGATCAGTCGCGAAAAAGCGCTTGAGGTTAATACTGCAGGACTTAAATACGGTCTTGGTTTTGTGCATCCGCACGACTTTATTTTAAAAAGATATCTTGAACTGGGCGGTGAGTTGGTTACAGTCGGAGCGGACGGACATAAGCCCGAACACATTTTTTATGATTTTGATGCGGCAGGTGAGTATTTAAAGGCATTGGGATTTAAATACTATGCCGTTTACAGAAAAAGGAAGCCTGAGTTTATTAAACTCTAAGGCTGTTAGGTATTTATTATGGCATTTGACGGCGTGGTTATCGCAGCACTTGTGAAAGAACTGAAAGAGAAGCTGGTTGGCGGAAGAGTAATGAAAATCAGCCAGCCTGAGCGTGACGAGCTGATGATAACGATTAAAAATTACGATCAATATAAGCTTTTGCTTTCGGCTGATGCAAGCCTTCCTTTAATCTATCTTACCGATACCGCAAAGGAAGCACCTCTGCAGTCACCTGCATTTTGTATGCTGCTTAGGAAACATCTTCAGAGCGCAAAGGTACTTGATATCAGCCAGCCCAAGCTGGAGAGAGTTATTTTCATTGATTTGGAACATCTTGATGATATGGGAGACCTTAAGCGAAAGAGGCTCATCATCGAAATAATGGGAAAGCACAGCAATATCATTTTTTGTGACGATACAAACAAGATTATCGACAGTATAAAGCGAGTCCCCGCATCGGTAAGTTCTGTCAGAGAGGTTCTGCCCGGAAGGGATTACTTTATTCCGCAGACTCTTGAGAAAGAGAATCCTTTTGAGATATCCGAGCAGGTATTTACAGATCAGGTTCTAAAGCAGCCGTTTGATCTGAGTAAAGCCCTTTATAACGGAATGATGGGTATAAGTCCCGTCATGGCAAACGAGATTATTTTCAGGGCTTCTCTTTCACCGGATCTTAATGCTGCCGATATCGGAGATGATATTGCCGTTCATCTTTATAAAACCTTCGCAAGGTTTATGGAAGATGTAAAAGAAGGGGGATTCAGTCCTGCTATCATATACAGCGGAGAGATTCCCAAAGAATTTGCAGCTGTTAAGCTTACCTATATGCTGGCAGATGAGAGTTATTCATCGGTCGATTATGAGAGTATCAGTGAACTTCTTGAGAGCTATTACAAATCCCGTAATACAGTTACTCGCATAAGACAGCGATCTTCGGATCTTTTAAAGGTAGTGTCAAATGCTATCGGACGAGTTTCAAAGAAGTATGAGCTTCAGCTTAAACAGCTTGCTGATACCGAAAAACGGGATAAATACAGGGTTTACGGTGAACTTTTGACTACTTACGGGTATTCCGTCGTACCGGGAGAAAAATCGGTGACCGTAAATAATTATTATACCGGAGAGGATATTGACATTCCTCTCGATCCTGAGGTCAGTGCCATAGATAATGCCAAAGCATATTTTGATAAGTATTCGAAGCTTAAAAGAACATATGAAGCATTGTCAAAATATATTGTTGAGTCAAAAGAAGAACTTGAACATTTGGAATCGGTCAAGATTTCACTCGATATAGCACGGCATGAAGAAGATCTTGAGGCCATCCGGGAGGAGCTTTCGGATTTCGGATATATGAAAAAACATTTGCTGAAGAACGGAAAACAAATTGGTTCGCAGAAAAAGGGCAATAAGAAATCCGGACGTAAGGTATGTGTTCCTTTTACTTATGTAACTGAAGAAGGTTTTACGTTACTTGTTGGCAAGAATAATTATCAAAACGATGAATTGACCTTTAAAATCGCAAACGGAGGCGACTGGTGGTTCCATGCAAAAGGCGTTCCCGGCTCACATGTTGTTCTTAAAACCGAGGGCAAAGAGATTCCCGACAATGTATTCGAAAAGGCGGCATCACTTGCTGCTTTCTATTCGAAGAATAAGGATAATGACAAGGTTGAGGTCGACTATCTTGAACGAAAGAACGTTAAGAAACCGAACGGCTCAAAGCCCGGGTTTGTTGTTTATTATACCAATTACTCAATGATAGCGGTTCCTTCTCTCGAAGGACTTACATTATGTCCGTAGTATTATCGGCGGTTAATACTAAATCCAAACGGATATAATTATTTCTTAAGATTATGATATACAGAACAGTTTTGGGAAATCCAATTGAAACGGATGCGGTAATTGATTTATCGGAAGTTAATGACAGAAGTGATGTAGAGTTTCTTGAAATATTGGGTAATATCGGAGTTTCGCTTTTCAACGGAAAGCGTTCCAAAGAAGACAAGGCATCGGTTACACTCATTTATACAATGGGGGATGATGCGGTTGTTTACGGTCTTGGCGAGAGTATGCGCGGAATCAATAAGAGAGGTTATAAGTATATTTCCGACAATACCGACGAACCCTCTCAGCTTGAAACGAAGCACAGTCTTTACGGCGCACATAATTTCTTTGTTGTAAAAGATGCCGAAGAAGAGTTTGGACTTTTCTTTGATTATCCGAGCAGGATGGAATTTGATATAGGTTACACGAACCGCAATGAGATAGTTGTTTCCATACCCGAAAAGGATGTTGCTATATATTTGATTATGGGCTGTGACATGAAGTCTATAGTTTCACAGTTCAGAAAAATTATAGGCAAAAGTTACATTCCCCCTTTATGGGGATTCGGCTACGGCCAGTCAAGATACAGTTATATGAATGAGGAAGAGGTTCGTGAGGTTGTCAATAAGTATCGCTCGGCCGGAATACCTCTTGATTCCGTATATCTTGATATCGATTATATGGAAGAATATAAAAACTTTACAGTTAACAAAGAGTCGTTTCCGAATTTTGCCGACTTTACCGAAGATTTAAAAGAACAGGGTATAAGACTGGTTCCTATAATTGACGCCGGCATTAAGAATGAAGAGGGATATGCACCCTTTGATGAAGGTAAGGCAAAGGGGTACTTCTGCACCAACGAAGATAATTCGCTTTTCAGTGTCGGGGTATGGCCGGGATGGTGCAATCTTCCCGACTTTTTAAGACCTGAGGTCAGAAAATGGTGGGGAGAGCAGTATCTTACCCTCATCGATTCGGGGATCGAAGGATTCTGGAACGATATGAACGAACCTGCGATTTTCTATACCGGATGGAGTTTCGGCGATACCATTGATGCATTTAACGAAATGCACTGTTCGGACGAAGAGCCCAAGCCCAATGATTTTTACAGAATCACCGACTCAATGGAGAAGTGGAGAAGTCATGAGGAATATAAACGATTCTTCCATACCATTGACGGCAAAAAAATAAGACATGATCTTGTTCACAATCTTTACGGATATAATATGACGAGAGGAGCATTTGAGGTTCTTGATAAGGAGCTTTCGGGACGAAGACCTTTGCTTTTCTCGCGCTCGTCTTATATCGGAGCTCACAGATACGGAGGAATCTGGACCGGAGACAATAATTCCTGGTGGTCCCATCTGCTGCTTAATCTCCAGCAGCTCAGCGGACTCAATATGTGCGGATTCCTTTTCTCGGGAGCCGATACCGGTGGATTCGGATGTGATGTTACTGAGGATCTTCTTATCAGATGGTTGGAACTGAGCATTTTCACCCCGCTTCTTCGTAATCATACAACGCTTGGAAGCCGACGTCAGGAATGTTATCAGTTTACCGACAACAATGCCTTTAAAGAGATTATTTCATTAAGATACAGATTGATTCCCTATCTTTACAGTGAGTATCTTAAGGCTGCGAATAATGATGAAATGTATTTCAGAGCTCTCGGATTCGATTTTGAAGATGATGATACGGCCTTGTCGATTGAGGACCAGCTATTACTTGGTGAAGGCTTAATGATAGCACCGGTATATACTCAGAACGCTGTAGGACGTTATGTTTATCTTCCCGAAGACATGCTCTATATATGCTTTAAGTCAGCTACCGAATATACAACAAAGGTTCTTGAAAAAGGTCATCATTATATAGAGTGTAAGCTTAAGGAAGTTCCTTTGTTCCTTCGAAAAGGACATATCCTTCCCCTCGGTTCCGTACAGGTCTGTACAGATGATATGAGAAGATATAAAGAAGGCGGCGCTATGGGTGAACTCAATGCAGATGATTTTGAAATAATAGCGTTTCCTCATAATGATGATACGGTTTCAACCGAAAAATATGAGATGTATACCGAGAACAACAGGGAGACGGTTGTTAATACGATATATAATTTTGCAGATACTGCCGGTGACCCGGCAAAGGAGGAGTAATTTTGCTGTCAAAACTTGAAAGAAAAATCGGAAAATATGCAATAAAGAATCTCATGCTGTATGTCAGTGTATACAGTTTTGCGGGCTTTCTGATTCGCTCTGTTGCGGGAGATTTTTATTTCAGATGGCTTGCATTTGATGGAAGCGAGATTCTTCATGGTCAGGTTTGGAGAATTCTTACTTTTCCCTTGGGACTATTCGGCAATTTTCAAAGCAGAGACTTCATTTTCTATCTTTTGATGATGTATGTGTACTATTCGCTGGGATCGACTTTGGAAAAGGTATGGGGCACATTCAGATTCAATTTCTTCTACCTGATCGGTTTTTTATTTACCATTGTGGCCAATGCAGTCCTTTGGATTATTCTCGGTCAGATCGGATATTATATGTTTGTTACACTTTCAAATGCCATAAATACGATGTACTATCTGAATTTATCGCTGTTGCTTGCTTTTGCACTTACCTTCCCGGATATGCAGTTTTTACTTATGTTCCTTATTCCTTTGAAAGCTAAGTACTTACTGGTTGGCTACGCGATATTGCTTGGATATGATGTAATCAGTGCATTTTCGAATTGGGGAGTTACCGTCGGTGTCGGAACGTTGGTTGCTGTTGCGTTTTCGCTTTTGAATTTCTTTATTTATTTTATGATGACAAAGCGTTATCTTTCACCTGCTAATCTTAAGCGAAGAGCTGCTTTTAAACGCAGCTATAAGGCCGGAGCGGAAGAAGGTATGCAGGCACGGACTGTGAATCCGACAACCGGAAAAACTATGGTTACAAAGCATAAGTGTGCGGTTTGCGGCAGAACCGAGCTGGACGGAGATGAACTGGAATTCAGATTCTGTTCGCGATGCAACTGCAATTACGAATATTGTCAGGACCATTTGTTTACACACACGCACAGAGAGTGATATTGGATATGTTTCGTAAAGATTTGAAATTGATTGTCAGTGAAAAAAGATTCTTGTTTTTTTCCCTGATACTTCTGGCGGTTACAATGATTGCTGTAATTTTCGGGAGTCAAAACCGCGAAACGCCGAAAGTAAGTCTTGGCGTATGTGATAACGACAACTCTCAATATTCCGTTCTTCTGGTCGATTATTTCAAACAGAATGAAGTTTTTACTTCGTATATTGAGATTGTTGAAGAAAGTGAAGATGAACTTGAACGGTTGTTTTTTGAAGGGAAACTTGATGTGTATCTTGTTATTCCCAAAGACTTTGCGGAGAATCTGATTAAGATAAATAACATGCCGATGAAGGCGGTTATCAACAGTGCTGACCCTACCAAAGCTGTTGTATATAAGACATTGCTGGAAAGTTACGGACAATATATAAGTGCTGTAGAACTTAATTGTCAGGCACTGTATGATATTATGGATAGGGAAGGATATCCCGATTCATTGGTTGATGAGGAGAATTTCGCCGTTTCTTACGACCTTATCTTTACTGCCTTGGGAAAAGACGAGTTTTATGAAATCAAACCTTCGGAAAGAATAAAAGGTATCTCGCTTGTCAATTATTATATTTATTCCGCATTAATGTTTTTGGTTCTTTACTGCGGAACATTTGCGGGTCTGGGACTGCTGAGGGATAAACTCAGTAAAGTCAGATTAAGAATGGAATCAATCGGCAATTCAAAAGTAAAAATGACGCTGTCCAAGTCCTTTGCATATACTTTGATTTGCGGCGGAATGGTATTGATAAGCCTGATTATTGTTAATCTGTTTTCTCGCTTTTCTTTTCCAGCAGTTTCGGTAATCAGTATTTTGCTCAGTATTTTTATAAGCAGCCTTTTCTTCTGTGTATTGGGAAACGTCTTTAAATCGGAGGGCGGATATATTGTTTTTACCAATATGCTTATATTATTGCTGACGATTGTCGGAGGCGGAATTATACCCGTGATGTATTTACCCGAAGCAATTGCAAGGGTTGCTCGTTTTACACCAAACTATTGGTTTATTAAAATGCTGTTATGAGTGAATATTTACTTCGTTTAAAGCTTCTTTTACGTGATAAAACCGCTCTGATTTGCTATGGACTGGCGGTAGCGGTTATTGTATCGGTTATACTTGGACTCAATATGCATTCCGAGGAACGTTCAAGCCTTCCGATTGGTCTTATAAATGAAGATAACTCGCCCGAATCGGAGAATCTTCGAAAGGAGATATTAAAGAGCAAGGCATTATATGTTTATGAAGGCAGCCGCGATTATTTGCAGTCTCTGTTTCTTGATGGCTATATCAACTCTTTGTTTATTATCAAAGAAGGTTACGGCGACAATGTTAAACTTGGAAATACTGCGGAACTCATAAGCATCTATTCTGCGGAAGATGATAAGATATCAACGGTTGTAGGTGATATCATAGCCGGATGTATGCTGTTTGAAATCTGTATCGATAAAACATACAATCGATATATGGCTTTAAATAAGCTCGATGGAATCGAAAAACTGACATATTCGGAATACTGTGAATATGTAGAGGAGCTTTCGGGAGATGATTCCTTTGCTTTCAGTTTTGATGTCTCGTATATTGATGCGGGTACAGGGGCAACCTCGGCACATGACGTGACAAACGGTATGGTCTACAGACAAATGATTGCAGGAATGCTGGCCATGCTTATTATGCTGATAGCTTTTTGCAGCTGCAATGCAATAGCAGGCGAATATGAGAGCGGGGTCAGAAGAAGACTGTTTACAATCGGCAGAAATGTTTTTCTTGCGGGTTTTCGTGAGATTTCGGCGGTTGCGACATTTATGCTTCCTATGATTATATTGATGTCTGTGCTGTTTCTTAAGTGCATGACGGGAACGGAAGTTATTAAGCTGCTGTGCCTAAACATTTGCTTTATGCTTTTTGGTACGCTGCTGTTTTATATACTGGTGCGGTTGTCAAAGAATGTTTTTATGTATCAGTTTGTCAGCAGTTTCGTTGTAATCGGTTTTGGAATACTTGGTTTTATCAGTGTATTCGAAGGGCTGCTAGGCAGTGAGATTTTCGGAGCAACACCGATTGCGTATTATATTGAATTATTTATTGGTATCGGAGGATAAGATAATGGATTTGGAAAAATTCATTGAAAGGGATGTTCCCGAATGCTATTTTTCAATGGCGGTTATTATGGGAGCGGTAAATTATTATACATTGTATGAGACCTGGGCAGGGGAACCGGAGGTCGACGGAGTAAGAAAGCACAATATAGACAATCTTCCGGTTGTCAGACCGATTCTTAATGAACTTAATTCGATTGCAGAGGCCCTTTACGGCTTGGAAGAGTTTGATGCTGAGGCATTAAAGGGCAGACTTACCGAGCTTCGTGAAAATATAAAGAGCCGTGCAATGGAAATTGCTTCTTACACGGATGTCTTTTCTTTGTATGAGTATGTTCTCAACAGAATTTCCTTTGACACGACTGATGCTAAAACATTTAACAACGATGCATCTGCAAGAGACATTTTGAGTGCAATATTCGGGAACAATGAAAATGCGGTAATCAATGAAAACATCAGACTCATGGTTTCACAGCTTCCGCTCAGAATGACAAAGGCTAAATTTTTCTCGATTATTGAAGATTCATTAAGAAGATATATTGATACCGACAGTTCTTCACTTGAACGGGAAATTTATATGATTAAATCATCAGCGGGTCTGTTTACCGCTTTCGATGAATGCTATACAGAACTCAACAAATCCGTTGAGATTTTTAAGAGTGTGGATTTTTCGTCACTGGATGAAAATTCGTATAAAGACCTTGAAACAAGACTTGCTGACAGTGTAAGTATTATTACCGATATAAGTGAATTCCTTCAGGCCGCCGAAGCAGCGGTTAATATGATGCTTATAACCGCCGTTACATACGTATATATTGATGAGGAACGTAAATCCGACATAGCGGGAATGAAGCTTCTTACTGATGAAGCTCTGGAAGGATTTAAATCGGGTGTAAAAGAAGAAATGTCCGAGGCAACATTGAATTGTCTGGAATTGCTTGAAGGTAAGTTTGAAAGCATGATGGAAAAGATTCAAAGTGTTCAGACTAAAATTTCAAAGGTATACAAAGACAATTCCGAGCTTGAGACACCTGCGGTATTAAAAGATCTGGAGATTTGCGAAAGGCTGGTTTCGCTTTCGGTATATGCGGACCTTGAGGATGCGGTTTCAACAATTCTCACAGAAGATGCTGTTTTAGCGGCAGTGAAGGATTTACAGTCCGATATGGCGGAAGCTTTTTCGAATGATAAAAAGACCATGGTCAGAGCAAGGATGGCGGCTGCATTGGCACAGCTTCCCGTATTTTTTGAGTCCAGAACAGATGTAATGAATTATGTCAGAGACTCGCTTGACGGTTGCAGGGATATTAATGAAAAACGTATTTCGGTTAAGTTACTGCTGGAAGCGTTAAAATAACCGGGGGACATTATGATTACATGGAACGATAATTTGCGTTCAACTGAGAGTGTAAAATCGAATATTGCCGGGATAAAGAGACGTTTAAGATGGAGAAAGGCAACATCTGTTTTAAACTACTGTATTGCTCTTTCGACAAACGAAGGAAATCTCTTTGATATATATAATATGGGAGAACTTCTTTTCAGGTATTACAGGGATTCCGATGTTGAGGTTCATATTATAGGACTCGCTGCAACTAAGGATGAGGCATTTGAACTTGTAAAAGA
>JAZLGZ010000071.1:0-14551 GCA_045616585.1 Lachnospiraceae bacterium | reverse complement strand
TTATGAAGCCTAAGGAAGGAACAATCCTTACAGTTGCTCGAGGCGGAGCAGATAAGGGTGCCGAGCTTGTGGGTGAAACCGATGATCTTGTTGTTTTCGGCGAGAAAGTTATTGCTCATATGGATGAGGTTCTTCAGTATACTCCTGAGCTGCTTCCTGTTCTTAAAGAAGCCGGTGTTGTTGATTCCGGCGGACAGGGACTCCTTGAGGTTATGAAGGGAGCTTATGATGTTTTATGCGGTAAAGAATTTGTATTTAGCGGTGAGACTGCGGAAAAGCCTGCCGAGATTTCAAAGGGTGGAGTAAATTCAGAGAATATTTCTACGGCAGATATTAAGTTCGGATACTGTACAGAGTTCATTATTCTCCTTGAGAAGGAGTTTACTATGGACGAGGAGCTGAAGTTTAAGGCATTCCTCGAGTCAATCGGAGATTCGATTGTATGCGTTGCCGATGAAGAAGTCGTAAAGGTACATGTTCACACAAATCATCCCGGAAAGGCCTTCGAGAAGGGCCTTGAGTATGGACAGCTTACCCGCATGAAGGTTGATAACATGCGTGAAGAGCATAATGAAAAGCTTTTCCTTGAGAAGGAAAAGGCAGCCGCAGGTTCAGCAAGCACAAGCACACCTGCAGCAAGTGCTCCCGCGCCTGTTGAGACACCCAGAAAACCTGTTGGTTTTATCACAGTATCAATCGGCGAAGGTGTAAATGAAATCTTCAGCGGACTCGGTGTTGATTACATCATCGAAGGCGGTCAGACCATGAATCCCAGTACGGAGGATATGCTTAATGCTATCGATGCAGTAAATGCCGATACTATTTTCGTATTCCCCAATAACAAGAATATTATTCTTGCCGCAGATCAGGCAAAGGCCATGACTGAGGATAAGAAGATTATTGTTATTCCTTCAAAGACCGTTCCTCAGGGTATTGCAGCTATTATCAGCTTTATTTCCGGCAAGACCGATGAAGAGAACGAGAGCGTCATGAGAGATGCTATGAAGAATATTAAGACCGGTCAGGTTACCTATGCCGTACGTGACACAAAGATAGACGGCAAGGAGATCAAAATGGGTGATTATATGGGTCTTGACGACCATACCATCCAGAGTGTCGGTACAGATCTTTTCGATACAACTCTTGAACTTATCAATTCGATGGTTGACGAGGATTCGGAGCTTGTAAGCATTTATTTCGGGGCTGATACAACAGAAGAGGATGCTCAGGCTATCGCCGATGCTTTCAGTGAACAGAATGATTCTGTTGATGTTGAGGTCAATTTTGGCGGTCAGCCTATTTACTATTACATTATTTCGGTTGAATAAATCTTTATCCAGTGGGGATTTTTTATGAGTGAAGCAGATGTAAATGTAAAGAAAACAATATTGATTATCGATGATATGGCTGCTATCCTTGAGCATGCCAGACAACTGCTTAAAGAGGAATATAAAGTTATTCCCTGTCTTGGGGCGGCCCAGGCATTTGATGTAATGAATAAAATCAAGCCTGATCTTATCCTCGTTGACATTAATATGCCCGATATCGACGGATATGAGTTTACCGGACGAGTAAAGGGCGATGATAACTTAAAAAATATTCCGGTTCTGATGGTTACTGCAGAAATCACAGCAGATATTGAGACCAAAGGATTTGAATACGGGGCGGATGATTTTGTATTAAAGCCTTTTACACAGTCAATTCTGCTTCGAAAACTTCGTAACCATATTGCTTGAGTTTGTTTAAGGATTTGATGTTTTAAGTATAATAAATAAAGCTTCGGCTTGTTTTTGAAATGTTCCGCTTTCGGAAACTTCAAAATACAAGTCGAAGCTTTTACTTATATTGGATTATTTAGAGGGACGATTTTTTAATATGATAGTTATTTCTCTAGGAACATAAGAACCGCCGATTAGTGTACAAGCGGTAATCTTTACAGGTTCACCTGCTCGGATTCTGTTAAGTCTTTCAACCAACTCGGCCATTGTCTTTACACTGCGGCCGTTTACCTTGGTTATTATATCGCCCGGTTTTAAATCTGATTCCGAAGCGGCGGAGTTTTCCTCGATTTCCGATATATAAACACCTATAGGCATTTTAAAGCCCTCTGAGTAGCTTTCCGAAATATCCTTACCTTTTATTCCGAGATATCCCATTTCGGATTCCTGAAGCGTTTCTGAACTGATAAGGTCATTAATAACGGGGACGGCTTCATCTATCGGTATTGCGTAACCGATACCTTCAACTTCGGAGGACGCATATTTAACTGAATTGATACCTATAACCTGTCCGTATGTGTTGAGGAGTGGGCCGCCGCTGTTGCCGGGATTGATGGCAGCATCAGTTTGAATAAGTTCTTTGGTATTGCCTTCTATGGTAACAGTTCTGTTGAGAGCACTGATATAACCTACTGTTGTTGACTGACCGTAACCGAGTGCATTTCCGATTGCGATTGCTACGGAGCCGACACTTAAGTTCGATGAATCGGAAGATCCGAGATTTGCGATTCTGATGGCATCGAAATCTTTTTCGGAAAGGTCGGAGCGATTGATGCTTATAACCGCAAGGTCGTAATATTTATCCGTTCCAACTGTTTCAGCCAAAACCTCAGTTGAATTGTTAAGCGTGATTTTGATTGAATCCGCATTCTCAACTACATGATTGTTGGTTGCTATATAAATTTTTGAGCGGTCCTGAGTTACGAAGAATCCTGTTCCTCCGGATTTGGACTTATATGTTTCTGTGGTTCCGAAAAAAGTCATGTAATCGACAGTGGTTTCACATTCGATTTTTACGACAGCCGGCATAACGGCGTCTACCAGTCCGGAATAATCAGATGTTGAGACTTTTATACTGTCATCTACCTTTTGAATGGCTTTTATTACCGATTCGTTATCGGAATCAATCAGACCAGAAGTGTCGTTTACTATTGCAGGATCTGTTTCATCAATAATCGGAGCTTGTATTACGACATTGGAATTGTTTGTGCCGTTGATTATTGTAATGATCTGATATATTCCGCTCATTCCGATACCCAGCAGTATACCTACTCCTATAATGATAAAAGTCTTTGCCAGGATTCCCGGTTTCTTTTCTTCTGAAGGATTTTCCATTTCTTTATTCCTCCTATATTCTTGCTGAATGCAATTATATCTTTAATTTGTGATGACTTTGTGATGAATTAATTAAAATGATCATGTTTTTTAATTTACTTCTTTGCATTTTCAAGGTTTTATTGCAATGAAAATCGAAATTGGATATAATAAAAGATTGAAGGGGGCGTGATTATGCAGACAAAGAAAGTTGATAAAACGGCAGTAATAGTTGTCGTTGTTATTGCTGTAATTGTTATCGGCGGCTTTCTTGTTCGAGGCCTTTCGGATATGACGAGAAGCAGTACACCGGGGATTTCAGGCAATACCGCCGGGAATCTGTATAACTACGGTTTGTTCTGCGATGACGGTGAGAGGTATTATTTTTCGAATTATAAAGACCAGGGAATGCTTTATTCCATGAGTCATGATTTAAAAGACTTTAAACTTGTGACTAATGATGTTGCAAGATATATAAATGCAGACGAACATTATCTGTTTTATTCGAGAATGAATAATTTAAAAGATGAATCTGCCAGATCTATTTTTATTTTTTACAGCAACGGTATTTTCAGAATCGGTAAAAACGGCCGTAATTTGAAAATGCTGTGGAATCAGCCCATCGGTTCGCTTCTTCTTTATGATAATGAACTGTATTATCAGTATTATATGGAAGGGGAGGAGCTTTCTACCCACAAACTTTCGATTGATGCGAAAAATGATTCTTATTTGTTCTCGGATGAGAGTGTGGCTGTTTCTCTTAATGACAACAAATTGTATTATGCGGGTGTTCGAAAGGACAGATGCCTGCATGCAGCAAATATTATCGACGGAACCGAAGTATCATCGTTGAATGGGGGATTCTTTAATCCTATAGCTACTGCCGACGGAATTTACTTTATTGATGTCAATAACGGTTATAAGTTGTCGTTCTGTTTGGCAGACGGCTCCGATCTTAGAGTAATTGCAGATAAGAGATGCAGTACGTTCAATCTTTCTGCCGACGGTCGCAAAATCTATTATCAGTATGATAACGGTAAAGAAAGCGGCCTGTTTGAATACGATGTTGATGATGCATCGGAGAGCAGGATTAAAAGCGGCAACTATAAATGGATAAATATTGTCGGAGAACATTGCTTCTTCTATGAGTTCGATGAGAGTAAGGTGTACAGATATACACCGTCCTCGGGTCTTTATGAATTTGATCCGCCTGTTATCAATAAGTGATTAATCTTATCATATTACGGAGATTTGCAGTTATATGAAAAAATGGATGATTAAGAAATATAAAATTATATGTATGGTCTTTTTGGCAATTTGTCTTGTTGGCTGGACTTCGTTTATCCAGTATTCCGAGCATAAAGCTGCTGCGGGTTCCGAACGCAAGACTACCGATTCCGCTTCTTCCGGTAAAGATAATACAGTCGGTACTGATGATGCATCTGCGGAAGATTCTGCACTGACTCAGCACAATGTCGATGAACCTTCCGTTGCAACTACTGCAGCTCCTGACATTATTCTTAACGATGCCGACTCGGATAATGCTGAAGATTCACTTAATGTTTGTGAAGATGATCCGGAATCGATTGATGTTGTACAGAACAATGATTTTTCTGAGAGTGAAGATTTAGCTGATAATGATGGTGCAGATGATAATGAAACTGCTGTTGAGCCTGAACCCGTTGATGTTTCAATTACATTTAAATATGCGGTTGCTGATGTTACCGGAAAATTAAACATCAGAAAAGAAGCAGAGCCAGATTCGGAGGTACTCGGAATACTGCCCTCAGGAGCTTATTGTGAAGTGATTGAGCGCAGTCGCGAATGGGCTAAGATTAAATCCGGAGACATTACAGGATATGTTTCTTCTGAGTATATGGTATTTAACGAAGAGGCTGTAGAAAAGCTTACTGCATCCAATGAGTTGTTTATTAAGGTAATTTCTTCGAAGCTGAATGTTCGCAGTGAAGCAAATACAGAATGTACTGTACTGGGAACAGCGGGAAACGGAGATAAGTTTATTTATCTTCCTTATGAGTCTGTTGATGGATGGTACAGAGTGCAGTACTCTGAGACTCAGGCCGGATTTGTAACCGATGAATTTTCGATAGTATATATTACTGCACCTGAAGCTGTTAAAGAATACTGATTGTTGTATAGTAAATAAAAGCAGGAAGACAATTACCTTCCTGCTTTTTTATGCTTTATATTTATTTGTTTGCTTTCTTTGCTGATCTTGCTTTGACAGCAGCAAATATTAATATTACGCCAACCATTAAAATAATAATATTAGTAATCGAATGTCCGCTCTCTTCGGAACCTGATGCGTCAGTTTTTGTCTCAGGACTCTTTACCGATTCGGAATCATTAGAAACCGTCGAATCTGTGGAGGTATCATTTGAAATATCGCTGTTGTCCGACTCCTGAACAGAAGAAGAGATATCATCAAGTTTGCCGTCTATTTCGATTTCAAAATCGTCTACATAATAAGTTTTGCCGGCTTCACCGGTGAAGTAAATTCTTTTTGCATTACCATCGACTGAGGTAACGAATGAAATCTGAGTCCATTCGTTTGATGCTGTAACTGTTGCCAGAGCCTCAGGATTTGCACTGGAAATCATGGATGTAACACCGGCTTTGATTACATCGTTATCCGGAGAATAGACATAAGCTTTTACCAATATATTTTTATCTTTAAAATGGGAAATATCCATTGTTACCGTTTGATTCTCAACGCTTGAAGGAATTTCCATCGAATAACCGATAGCGGCATCGGGAGTGTGATTTATCTGTGCTTTATTATGTAAGTCTTTCGGAAGGAAACCCGCCTCGAAAGGATTTACAAGTACGACACCGTCAGCACCCTTGTATGGTTCAAAAGTAATAACAGTGTTTTCTGCTTTTTTAACCTGCTCGGGCATTCCGCTTATAAATGCTTCAATTAAATCGGGAGCATAAGCAATTGCTTTTTTACGGTCGATATATTTATGGCATTCACCACCGGAGGTACCGCTTACACCGTTGTCCCATACTATAGCGGGAATTTCGTTGTCACGGGTTTGCTTACCCATAAAGTCAAACCACAGAAGACGAGCATCGTTGTTATTTCTTGAATTGGTAGCACCGCATTCGCCGATAACTGCAGGAATACCGTTTTCGATAAATAATGTATTGAGATTTTTGATCAGTCCGGTAATGCCTGAAGTATCTGCAGAACTCTTGGGATTGAATGTCAACTGTGTATCCTGAAGACAGAAGTTGTATGGATCGTAGCAATGAACCGAAACAATCAGATTGGGGTCCCGGACACCGTTATATGTGGGCAACACCAGTGTTCGAAGAATTGAACTGCTGCTTGATGCCGCATAGTCGGGAACCATAAGAGCACGCTCACTGTTGTAACCCTGTCCGTTGTCTCGGACAGCATTGACAAATTGCTGGTCGAGATAATTGACAGCTTCGTATTCTTTGCCGCTTCCGGTCCACTCGTAGGAAGTATTGGCAGCTCTTGGTTCGTTCATTCCCTCGAAAATCAAATGCTGATCGTAATCTTTAAAATTCTCAGCTATCTGAGACCATACAGCATAAAGTTTTTTGCCGATTGCAACATAATCGTCTCCGAGAGCTGCTGTGTTTATCCAGGGCTCGTGATGAACGTTCAGAATGATAAATAAATCGGCGGCATATGCATAATCAACTACTTCGGTAATACGTGCCATCCATTCATCGGCGATTTTATAGTTGTTTTCGTCATCAATATATCGATACCAGGTGGTTGGGATTCGGATGGTATTAAATCCGGCATCTTTTACGGCTTGAATCTGTTCTGCAGTTACTTTGGGATTGCCCCAGGATGTTTCCTGACTGTAAATGTCTTTTTTGTTTCCGCCGTTTGCGTCGAACGTATTTCCGAGGTTCCAGCCTTTGCCCATCATTTTTGTGATTTCCATGGAGGTTTTTCCTGTCAGCTTCTCTGCGGCATGAACCTTGCTCGGAAGCTGAACCAGAAGCAGAACCAGGCAAACAGCACACATGAGAGAAATAATTCTCTTAATTTGTTTTTTTAGTATCATACTTTACCTTCCTTTATTTTTTATATTTTGAAACTGCAAAGATCAGTATCAGTGTTGAAGCGGCGGCGATTGTGACAATTGTTCCTAAAGGATAATCGTCTCCTGTTTTCGGAATAGTATCTTTTACACCCGAATTGCCGGAGGATGTTGTATTTGACCCGGTCTGATCTTTTGAGGGAGCTTTTGTGGGTTCGGGAGCCTTGGTAGGCGCAGGAGTAGGCTTAGGGGTGGGAGTGGGAGCTTTTGTGGGTTCTGGTGTAGGGGTAGGAGAGACGGTTTCCTCCTCCTCCTCATCTTCGTCCTCATCTTCTTCGCCTTCTTCATCCTCATCTTCAGGCTCGTAAAAAGGATCTTTGTACACAAATGCATATGTTGAATCGTAATCCGAAGTCGCCGAGAATTTAAAACGAGTATAAATTATATCGTCATAATTATATAAATCGAGAGGAATGGGAGTAAGTCCGTCTTTGCCGGATACTTTGTAGAAAGAACAATCTTCGGGATTTTCCATTACATCGTCGGGTATCGGAATGAATACGTCGAGCTTTCCCGACTTAACTTCCTTTTCGTTTTCATCGATAAGAGTAGCATACCACGGCACATACAAATATTCGTCGGAGTCAAAACCGGCCTTAACCGCGGCAGGCTCAAAACGCTCACTTCCGACATCGGAATCAAACCATAAGGTATAAGAATCAGGGTCGTCTGCGGGAGACGAAGTAAATTTACCGTAAGCATTAAAATCCGCGTCTACGTAAAGACCGTATTCATCTTCATCAATCTCAATATTCTTGACACTGGCTGCAACGACCGGTCTGAAACTGCTCAGCAGCAAGGATGCCAAAACGGCAAATATTGACAACTTATAAAACTTATTCATGAATTCATTCTCCCTTGGAAACTATTCTTTTTGCGACAACGACAAAGCGGCCGTCTTCAACGGTGTATTCGCAGGTTGCCAATGTAATAAAGAAGTCCGAAGCAGACACATCGGAATCTGTTTCATAAAGTGACATTGATTTTATATTGGTGTAGAAATCGTTGAAGTCGGAAACCGTGTCTGCTTCTATGAAATTGTAAAATTTAAAAGTATTTTCATCTTTAAAGGCTACCCGTGTTCTGAAGACAGCGACAACCTCATACAAAGCTTCTTCGTATATGGTATCGAAACGAATATATTTATGCTTATCGCAGTAACTTTTGTTTTCGTATTTCAATAAATCGGCGAACATATCACCGTTCTTCATGTTGTGACCGTAAATAATCAGGTTTGTACTCGGAATTCTCGGAATGCATCTGATATCCATGAACGGACAGCCGGATTTTGAATCCTCTTTGTAAAAGTTCCGATAGAGATAATATGTTTCATCTGCTACCGTTTGCATTACCGGATAATCGACTTTTGTTCCATCTATGGAAATCCATCCCACAAAGTCAGGGTTCATACCATGCAGTTTTTCGTATTTTGATATTACGGGACGCTCGGCAGCCGCATCCGATGTGAGGAACGAACTGCTGTCGCCTAAATTCAGAGTCTCAAAATCCTGGGATAAGACAAGAGAAGATTCTCCTATCATATCTTTAAGAGAAGCGTTTTTAAGGCTTTCACGATATCCTGAAACAGAATATAATGTTAATAAAATTGCGCAGATAATAAGCACAATTACACTGGCGACTATTATCAGGAGAAGTATGCTTTTTCTGCGGCTTTTCGAAGAATCGGACATTATCTTTATTCCTTTCGAAATATTATTTTACCTTATATTTATTTGCACGGCAACAAGTAAAAATATAGCAAAAAATGAGAGACTGCATCTTTCATTTAAGTTGTTAATGAGGTAAAGTAAAAATAAAATGAAACAATCAAATTTATCAGAGGTTACAATGATGAAAAGTATATTTAAGAGAAGCCTTGCTGTGATTCTTGCACTGAGCATTGTACTTACCTTTTCGGCCGGTACAAAAGTCAAAAAGACTTATGCTGCAGGATTTGCTGACACAAGTGATTACGAAAGCCTGGCTGAACTGTATAAGGATTATTTCAAAATCGGTGCGGTTACTCAGGATGTTGTAAATGTTTCAGCGAAGTCCGATATCGTGCTGAATCTGTTCAACAGCTACACTTGCGAAAATGCAATGAAGCCAAATGCGAATTTCAACGAAAACTCCGATACATTGTTTAAAATTGATGCTACCGCCGCAAAACTGTTGAAATGGGCGGATGATAACGGTATGAGTATGAGAGGTCATACTCTTGTTTGGCATTCTCAGGTTAATCCCAAGATGTTTGCCGTAGACTTTAAACCCACAAAGGGAGGAAAGGCAACCGGCAGCGATGTTGATGTTCTGGATGAGGAATGTCTGGTTGACAGAGATACTCTTATTGCCAGAATGAAGTCTTATATTTACGGATATATGGAGTATATTTATTCCAACGGATTTGCTGATACGGTATATGCGTGGGATGTCGTAAACGAAGCAATCGATGAGGGTCAGGAAGACGGACTCAGAAAAAGTTCATGGTATAGAATTTTGGGCCCCGACTTTCTCTATTATGCATTTCTTTTTGCAAGAGAAGCAGAGGTGTATTATGCCAATGAATATGCATCTTTGTATGGCCTGGATGCTCAAAAGGATGACCTCGACAGCATTTTGCCCAAGCTTTTCTATAATGATTACAATGAATGGTTCCCCAGAAGAGTGGACATTGCCGTAAAATATTTTACCGAATACAAATATAATGAAGGCCAGGCAATGGTTAAGAGCGATTATATAAAAAAGGACGGCGACGGCACAATTCTCGGCGACGGACTGATTGACGGTATCGGTATGCAGGGCCATTTAAGTGATACAAATGACATCAATACATATATTAATGCACTTAAGCGTTACAGTGACGCTGTAGGAGAAGTACATATTACAGAGCTTGATATCGGATGTACTACAAGAGGTGAGGCAAGATATTTCAGACAGGCTCAGTTTTATTATGATTTCTTTACGGCGCTTAAGAATGCTGTTGACGAGGGCACCAATCTGACATGTGTAACGATTTGGGGACTGACCGATGGCACCTCATGGAGACACGGCGACCAGCCGCTTTTGTTTAATGATGATCTTGGAAAAAAACCCTCATACAATGCTGTTGTAATGGCTGCCAAAGGTGAAGAATTCGATATGACTTTGGCTGAAACCACGGAGGAACTTAAGGATGAGTTCATTACATTCGAGCCTTACAAAGAGAATGGTGCAACGGTAGTTGTGGAACCCTCGACAGTAGGCATTGTTCCCAGAGGCAGCGGTCATCGTTCGATAGTATCATTAAAGCCCAAGATTAATCACACTGAAGATGCGGCCATAGGTTTTGCGGTTTGTTGTGAAAGAAATGAGCAGGATGCAACCCTGAAAATAGATATCTCCAAGTTCAGCGGAACCAACCTGACAGTTCGTCTTTTTGCTATGTCAGATGACCCCGAGATCAGGTTCGGTATTGACGGGGATTCTCCTGTTGTTCTTAAAGAGAAGAATGTAAAAGCCGATGACTGGACAGAGGTTGCCTTTAATTTTGATGTACCGAAGTCAAAGTCGGTATACCTTTATGCCGAAACCGACGGACATGCAAATTTCTATCTCGATGACATTTCCTTTGTGTATACAAAAGAAGGTGAAGAAAAACCTGTTATTACCGATGATGATTTTAATGAGGGCAGTATATCTGATATTGGTGTAAACGGAGAAAATGCGAAAACTGATGTATCAGCGGATTCAAATACTGCTGACGATTCTTCAAAAGACGCTGATTCATCGGCTGAGGTTTTGCAAAATACAGATGAAAATATCTCTGCTTCCGAAAACACTTCCGCAGAGGCGGGAGTAGGTGCAATGTGGCTTATTGTTCCCGGAGCTGCATTGTTTGTATTTGTGGTAGGATACCTTCTTTTCTTCAGACCGAAAAAGAACAAAAAGAAAAATAAATAAAACGCAAAATATAAATGATTAAAAGCACTAATCCGCTAGACCGGACATTATATTGTTTTTAGAATAATGATATAATGTTCGTAAAAGGCGGATTTTTGCTTTTTACCAAATTCTAAGGAGGATATCTTATGGAGATTAAGAGCGTATTTGACAAGTCATTTAAGAAATACGGTAAAGTTGTTGAGGGTATTGATTGCAAGGAACTGCTTGACGTACTTGCTACAAAGCCTATGCCTGCCGATGAGGTAATTTATGTTGCCGGAGATGCAGATCTTGAGGCTACTCAGACCGCAAAGGAGTTCCAGAAGAGCTACTATGGCGGACTTCCCATTCAGGTCGGATATTGCAACGGAAACAATCACAAGCTTAATGCTGTTGAGTATCATCGCTGCAGCGAGGTTAATGTTGCTCTTTATGACATGATTCTTCTTATCGGTGATCAGAGAGACATTACAGATGATTTTACATATGACACATCACTTATTGAGGCTTATAAGGTACCTGCGGGTGTTGCTGTTGAGATGTACGGAACAACACTTCATTTCGCCCCCTGCAATGCTGAACCTCAGGGCTTCAGAGGAATAGTAATTCTTCCTAAGGGAACCAACGCAGACGTTGCAGAGTGGCCCGATCAGATTCCCGAGGACAAGCTTCTTATGGCAGAAAACAAGTGGCTTATAGCTCACAAGGACGGCGGACAGCCCGAAAGAGCTTTTGTCGGTCTTATAGGTGAGAATGTTACTGTTTGATGACAAAGTTTTTGCTTTAAATAAGCTTAAATAAATATTATTTCGAAAGGAATTGTTAACATGCTTTACATTGGTGTTGATTTAGGTACTTCAGCCGTAAAGCTTCTCCTCATGGAGGGCAGCGGTGCTATCAAGAAAATAGTTTCGAGAGAGTATCCTTTATATTTCCCCAATCCCGGATGGTCTGAGCAGAAGCCTGAGGACTGGTGGACAAATGTTATCGAAGGTATTAAGGAGCTTACTTCGGAGTGTGATAAGTCACAGGTTGCCGGCATCAGCTTCGGCGGACAAATGCATGGCCTTGTAATCCTTGATAAGGATGACAATGTTATTCGTCCCGCTATTCTTTGGAATGACGGACGTACTCAGAAGGAAACCGATTATCTCAACAAAGAAATCGGCGTAGATAAGCTTGTTGAACTTACAGCAAATATTGCTTTTGCCGGATTTACCGCTCCCAAGATTCTCTGGGTTAAGGCCAACGAGCCCGAGAATTTTGCGAAAATCGCAAAGATTATGCTCCCCAAGGACTTCCTTGCGTACAAGCTTTCAGGTACATTCTGTACGGATGTAAGCGACGCATCCGGTATGCTTTTGCTTGATGTAAAGAACCGCTGCTGGTCAAAAGAAATGCTTGATATCTGTGGGGTTACCGAAGCACAGATGCCTAAGCTTTTTGAGAGCTACGAGGTTGTTGGAACACTTAAGGCAGAGGTGGCAGCCGAGCTTGGTCTTTCAACGGATGTCAAGATCGTTGCCGGTGCGGGTGACAATGCCGCAGCCGCTGTAGGAACCGGTACCGTTGGAGACGGACGCTGCAATATTAGTCTCGGTACCAGCGGAACGGTATTCATTTCAAGCAAGAGCTTTGAAAAGAATGAGAACCCCGCAATTCATCTTTTCGACCATGCGGACGGAACATATCATCTTATGGGATGTATGCTCAGCGCTGCTTCATGCAATAAGTGGTGGATGGATGAAATTCTTGCGACAAAGGCTTATGCCGATGAACAGAAGGGTATTACCGATGATATGCTCGGACGCAATCATGTATATTACCTTCCTTATCTTATGGGTGAGCGTTCGCCTCACAACAATCCCGATGCAAGAGCTGCTTTTATCGGTATGTCTATGGACTCAACCAGAACCGATATGACTCAGGCAATTCTTGAGGGTGTTGCTTTCGGTCTTCGTGATTCAGTTGAGGTTGCAAGAAAGCTTGGCATTAAGCTTGAGCGTACAAAGATCTGCGGCGGCGGTGCAAAGTCTCCTCTTTGGAAGAAGATTATCGCAAACGTTATGAATCTTAAAGTTGATGTTATTGAGTCCGAAGAAGGACCCGGATACGGCGGAGCTATGCTTGCTGCAGTAGCCTGCGGAGAATATGCATCTGTTGAAGAGGCGGCTGAGAAACTTGTTAAAGTTATTGATACCGTCGAGCCCGATCCCGAGATTGCTGCAAGATATGAAGAGCAGTATCAGAAGTTCGTTAAAATGTATCCTGCTTTAAAGGATGTATACGCTGATATCAAGTAATTGATTCAGTAATTTTCTGAACATTAAATAATCATAAAAATTATGATTAAAGTTGATAACATATATGAGATATGTTATCCTAAACTCATGTGATTATTAATGCTTACCGGAATAGGCATTAATCATATTTTATATTAAAGGAGAGCACACAATGAATAACATTCCCGAGATTAAATTAGGTATTGTTGCCGTTAGCCGTGACTGCTTCCCCGAGAGCCTTTCTGTAAATCGTCGTAAGGCACTTGTTGAGGCTTACAAGGCTAAGTACAATGCAGCAGACATCTATGAGTGTCCTGTATGTATCGTAGAGAGCGAAATCCACATGGTTCAGGCACTTGAGGACATCAAGGCAGCCGGATGTAACGCACTTTGCGTATACCTTGGAAATTTCGGACCCGAAATTTCAGAAACACTTCTTGCGAAGCACTTTGATGGACCCAAGATGTTCATCGCAGCTGCAGAAGAGAGCCAGGCAGATCTTATGGACGGTCGTGGCGATGCTTACTGCGGTATGCTTAACGCAAGCTACAACTTAAAGCTTCGTAATATCGGCGCTTATATTCCCGAGTATCCCGTTGGCGATGCTGCAGATTGCGCAGATATGATTCACGAGTTCCTTCCCATCGCTCGTGCTGTATACGGATTAAGCAACCTTAAGATTATTTCTTTCGGTCCCCGTCCTCTTAACTTCCTTGCTTGTAACGCTCCCATTAAGCAGCTTTACAACCTCGGCGTTGAGATTGAAGAGAACTCAGAGCTTGATCTTTTCGAAGCATTCAACAAGCATGCAAATGATGAGAGAATTCCCGCAAAGGTTAAGGAGATGGAAGAAGAACTCGGCGCAGGCAACCTGAAACCAGAAGTACTTCCTAAACTTGCTCAGTATGAGATCACTCTTCTTGACTGGGTTGAAGCACATAAAGGATATCGTAAATATGTTACTCTTACCGGAAAATGCTGGCCGGCATTCCAGACTCAGTTTGGATTCGTTCCTTGCTATGTAAACAGCCGTCTTGCAGCAAAAGGTATTCCGGTATCTTGTGAAGTAGATATCTACGGAACCTTAAGTGAGTACATCGGAACTTGTGTATCTAATGATACTGTAACCCTTCTTGACATCAATAAT